>JBIOJG010000006.1:0-157219 GCA_044450645.1 Binatia bacterium | reverse complement strand
TCTTGACGCAGCGTCCATCCAGCGGATCGAGCGCATCGAGCATCGCGGCGCCTACATCCACCTGCTGTTCAAGCTGCGGCGTCTGCCGCGCTTCGGGCCGCCCTTTGAGCACCTGAACGCCGATCCCCGCACGCGCTTCAACACGACCCTGGTGCCCGACCCCGAGCTCCAGCAGGCGAGCTACGAAGCCTGTCGCCGTGGTGAGGTGCCCGAGCATCCTCCCGTGGGCATGCAGATCCCGACGGTGATGGATCCCAGCCTGGCTCCCGCCGGCTTCCACATCGCGACCACCTACGGTTTCTTCTTTCCCTGCGAGGCGCCGAAGGAGGAGCGCGGCAGGCTGCGTGATGAGATGGCCGAGCGGATGCTTGATCGTCTGAGCGAGTTCCTGCCCGATCTGCGCGACTGTATCGTCGAGCGGGCCGTCTTCTCGTCCGACCATTTTGCGGCCATGCAGGGCGCGACCAACGGCGACTTCACGCACGGACTCATCCACCCGGAGCAGATGATCGGGGGACGTCTGCTGGTTCCGGGCTCGGCGCACGCCACGCCGATTCCGGACCTCTATCTGTGCGGCGCCGCGTGTCATCCCGGGCCGGGCATCACCTTCCTTCCCGGCTACGGTGCGGCCTACGAAGTGGCGGAGGCGCTGAAGGTCGTCGAGTCATCAATCGCACGGACAGCCGCATAGGACGAGGCCGGGCTCCCTGTCCGTGTGCTGGCCCTTTCAGCAGTCGAGAGAATGAAGAGCTGCCAGGCAATGATGTGATTTCTGTCGCGTGCCTCTGTTGTCGGCGCGTTCCATAGCCGCTCGAAGTCACTGCACAGCTCCACCAGTTCCGCGAACATTTCCTCCGAGAACACGTTTTCGACGTTGATTCGTGACGGGGTAGACTCCGCCATCTTGATATCATCCGTGCCACTTCGAGGCGAAAGCGACTCTTCCCCTTTTCGGGCGCCGGGGCCGGTGGTAGACGTTGGCGGCCGACGCAAAGGAGGAGCGCCGAATGACATACGAGACCATCATCGTCGAGAAGCGAGGCCGCGTGGGTTGGCTGATTTTCAACCGCCCGCAAGCCCTGAACGCGATGAACGCCAAGCTGATGGAAGAGACGGCCCAGGCCTGGATCGAACTCGACACCGATCCCGGCGTGCGCGTCATCGTCAACAGCGGCATGGGGCGCGGATTCAACACGGGCGTGGACGTCAAGGAGATTGCCACTGACCCACGCGGGATGAAACGCGCCGAGGAGAAGCTGAAAACCTTCGACCTGCGGCTCACCGGCTGGCACTGCGGCGTGCAAAAGCCGGTGATCTGTGCCGTCAACGGCATCTGCGCCGGTGGGGGCCTGCATTACGTCGCCGACGCGGACATCGTCATCGCCGCCAGCAACGCCACCTTCTTGGATCCGCACGTGTCGGTGGGGCAGGTGGTCGCGTACGAGACCATCGGTCTGGCACGGCGCATGCCGTTTGAAGCGGTGATGCGCATGGCCCTGACCGGGAAGCACGAACGCATCAGTGCGCAACGCGCCTACGAGCTGGGCATGATCAGCCAGATCGTGGACCCGCCGGATAAGCTCTTCGACGAGGCGCAGGCGTTGGCCGAGAAGGTCGCGAAGAACTCCCCCAGCGCCTTGATCGCTTCCAAGCGAGCCCTGTGGGAGTCACTGGAAATGGGATTGACCGCGGCGATGAAGGCCGGGGGCAAACATCTGATGGCCATGTGGGACCACCCCGATCAGCTCGAAGGTCCCAAGGCGTTTTCCGAGAAGCGCGAGCCAAATTGGGTCGAGCCGAAGATCGAGCACTGACCGCAAACCGTTACGCTTTGGACTCGCTCGCGCGGCGGGGGAGCTTGAGCACACGCTGCGCGATGATGTCGCGCTGGATCTGTGACGTGCCCCCGAAGATGGACTGCGCCCGCGACCAGAAATAGAGGTCGAGGTCGAGACCGTCGTCGAGCAATGGAGCCGCTCCGCGAAGGTCCATCATCGCCCGGTGCAGGCTCTGGTCGGTACGCGTCATCAGCAGCTTGTCGATCGAGCCCTCCGGACCCGGTGTCGATCCGTCTTTGCGGCTCGTGAGCGTACGCTGCACTTGGACTTGGAGTGCGCGGAGATCGACATACGCTTTGGCCAAGGATACGCGCAGCGCCGGCTCTCCCCGGAGGGTGCCGGCGCGCGCTTCGCCTTCGAGGATCCCGAGCGTGCGCGCAAAGCGCGACACCCAACCGATGTCGGCCGGCCCCCGTTCGTAGCCCAAGAGCGACATGGCGATCGCCCATCCCTGGCCGGGCTTGCCGAGCAGATTGGCCGCGTCCACTTCCGCAGCGTCGAAGAACACTTCGGCGAACTCGCGGGTGCCGCTGGCGGTCACGATGGCGCGGCAATCGATGCCCGGCGTGCGCATCGGAACCAAGAACACGGAAATGCCGTGGTGCCGACGCGACCCGGGCTCGGTTCGCGCTAAGAGCAGACACCAGTCGGACCAGATCGCCTCGCTCGTCCAGATCTTCTGCCCCGTGATCCGGTAGCTGGTGACGACGCCAGTCGACTCGACCGCTTCCGCTCGCGTCGAGAGGTTGGCCAGATCGGAACCCGCTCCCGGTTCGCTGAACCCCTGGCACCAACGGACCTCGCTCGAAAGGAGGCCGGGAAGGTGCCGCCGCCTCTGCTCTTCGGTGCCGTACAGCCGAATGGCGTTGGCGATGTGGCCGAACGCCGGACCTGAAGGAGCCCCCGCGGCTCCGAGCTCATCGTTGAAGATGGCCTCGTAGGTGGGCGGCAGCCCACGCCCTCCAGATTCGACAGGAAAGGACAGACCAACATACCCGGCTGTGTACAGCTGACGGTGCCAGGCAAAGAGGAACGCCGCCCGCGAATCCGGTTCCACCGGAATCGGTTCGCGCGGGGCATGCTCAGCAAGCCAGCTCCGGAACTGCATGCGGAAGTCGCACTCTTCCTGGCTATCGCGAAAATCCATGCGTGTTCCCTCGGTTCACAATGGAACGCCCGCCCGGAATGAGGCGATCGCGTCGAGTTGCGCGTGCTCGTCGCCCAGCGTCTGGCGGCCGATCAGTGCGCGCCGCACGAGCACGTGAGTCATGTGTTCCCAGGTGAAGCCGACGCCGCCGTGCAGCTGCAGCGCCGTCTCGGTCACCTCGCGCGCCTGCTCCGAACAATAGGCTTTTGCCGTGCGCGCCGCGAGCAGGGCTTCCGACGCGTCCAGCTCTTCGACCGCCCACCCGGCATACCACGCCAGCCCACGCGCGGCCTCGACCGACACCGCGGCCTCGGCAGCGATGTGCTGCACCGCCTGGAACGTTCCGACGGGCGCGCCGAACTGCACGCGAGTGGAGACGTATGCCACCGAGAGATCGAGGGCCGCCTGCATCACGCCGACGAGATCGCCGCAAATCGCCGCCAGCGTCAAGGCCAGCGTTCGGTCCACGGCGTCCGCCGGCAGCGCTCCTCCCAGATCTCCGATGTCCATCACCTCAGCCGCCGCATTCACCACGCGAAGGTCGCGCGTCAGATCGACGGCGTTGAGGCGCACGGCCTGCGGGCGCACTGCCGCCAATCGCATCGAGTCACGGTCGATGACCAACCCCGCGTCCGCTCCTCTCGCTTCCCACGCCACACCCGGCTCGCTTCGAAACGCGAGCCGCGCGAGCGTGGGGTCAAGGACGGGCGTCAAGCGCACGCGCCCACTGGCAAGTGACTCCAGCAACTCGGCGGACGCCCCGGCAGCGGCCAGCAGGTCGCTCGATATAATCGCCGAGCCGATGAACGGGAGAGGAACGAGCCGCTTGCCGAGCTCCTCAGCGGCCAGAACAACCTCGACGCCCGAGACCGGCATTCCACCGGCAAACTCGGGAATGCGCATCCCTAACAGGCCCATCTGACCGAGCTGTGCCCATTCGCCTTCCCCCGCACCCTGCGGCGGCAGCTTCGCAGGCGACTGCGGAGCGAGATCCGCCGCCAGTCGCGCAATGCTGTCGCGCAGCGCGTGTTGCTCATCAGTGAGACTAGCATCCATAGTCAGAGCGACCGGCGTACAGTGGCGGCTGTCTTCTCTGACACTGCCGCAGCTCGGTTGCAAGTGTCAGGGTCCGTGGGATAGACGGAATCAACCGACGACATCTCAGCAGACACAGAGGAGACGATGCGACTTGAGACAACGATGTTGAGCCCGGACACGGCGCAGTACGCCGGAACGGTCGCGGGAGGAATGCGCGTTGACACCATCGCGGCGGCGGCCCGCAAGGTGGAGGAACTGGGCTTCGACGGCGCTACGGTACCGGAGGCCGGCCACGATCCCTTCGTGCCGCTGGCGATCGCGGCCGAGCACACGCGGCGCATCAGCCTCGCGACCAACGTGGCCATTGCGTTTCCGCGCAGCCCGCTGGCAACCGCACAGGTCGCCTGGGATCTCCAGGCGCTTTCCGGCGGACGATTTCAGTTGGGACTGGGCACGCAGGTGAAGGGCCACAACGAGCGCCGCTACGCCGCTCCGTGGACCGCACCGCCGGGCCCGCGCATGCGCGATTACCTCCTCTGTCTCAAGGCGATGTTCGCGAGCTTCCAGGACCCGAAGAAGCCGACATATTTTACCGGCAAGCACTATCAGTTCAGTATGATGACGCCGTTCTTCAATCCAGGGCCGATCGAGCATCCCCACATCCCCATCTACCTCGCGGCCGTCAATCCATACATGTGCCGTCTGGGTGGAGAGTTGTGCGACGGTATCCGCTTGCATCCGCTGTGCACCTTTCGGTACACGCGCGACGTGGTCCTGCCGGCAATCGCCGAAGGCAGCGCCAAAGCCGGCCGCCAACCTGCAAACATCGACGTCGTCGGCTGCCCGTTTCTGGCCGTCAGCCGCAGCCAGGAGGGACTGGCGGCCGCGAAAGCAGCGGTCAAGCAGCGCATCGCGTTCTACTCCTCCACCCGGACCTATCATTCGGTGCTGAAGTTCCACGGTTGGGCGGATCTGGGAATGCAGCTCCATCAGCTCTCGCTCGAAGGCAAGTGGCGGGAAATGCCGCGACTGATCAGCGACGAGATGCTGGAGGAGTTCGCCATCGTCGCGGTTGGCGACGAGTTCACGTCGAAGGTGAAGGAACGCTGCCAGGGAATCTTCTCCACTTTTCTCATCGATGGTGCACGCGAGCTGCAGCAGGACGAGGGCTGGCTGCGGCGGTCGATCGAGGAGCTGCACCGGCCATAGTCAGCCGGGAGTGAAGCGATGAGCGCGGCCCTGGAAGGTCTCAAGGTAGTCGATTTGACCAACGTCGGTCCGGGCGCCCACTGCGTCAAGATCCTGGCCGATCTTGGGGCGGAGGTCGTTCGCATCGTCGAAGCGGCGTCGGTGATGGCGAAGCGCGGCCGAACCCAGTGGAAAGCACCGTTTTGGGCGTACGGGATGCGCCGCAATACGAAGGTGCTGGGTCTCGACCTCAAGAGCGAACCGGGACTCGAAGTGTTGCGCAAGCTGACGCAGTGGGCCGATGTCCTCATGGTCGGTATCAGGCCGGCCGCAGCCGAACGGCTGAGCGTGCACTACGATGCGCTGCGCGAGGCGAACCCTCGGCTCATCTATTGCTGCCTCACCGGCTATGGAGCAGACGGGCCGTACCGCGACGTGGTCGGCCATGACATCAACTATCAGTCGATTGGGGGGACGGTGGGCATGACCGGCCTGAAGGACGGGCCGCCGATGATTCCAGGCGCGACGGTGGCCGACAGCGCTGGCGGTGGCATGCACGCTGCGATCGCGATCCTGGCGGCGATCGTCGCCAGACAGCGCACCGGGCAAGGCCAATTTCTCGACGTGGCCGCGACCGATGGTGTCGTCAGCATGATGTCGGTGCCGATCGATGAGTACCTCAGCACCGGAGTGGAGCCAACCAGAGGAGCGACTTTGCTCACCGGCCAGTATCCCTGGTACAACATCTACGAGACCAAGGACCGAAAGTACGTCAGCGTGGGCGCCATCGAGCCCTGGTTCTATCAGAACTTGTGCCGTCTCATCGGCTTGGAAGATCTCATTCCCCATCAGTACGCTGAGGGCGAGACACGCGATGACATGTTCAGGCGATTTCGCGAGACCTTCCGGAGCAAGACCCGCGCCGAGTGGGTCTCCTTGCTGATGCACGCCGACACGTGTATCGCCCCCGTATATTCGATTGCCGAACTGGTCTCCGATCTTCACCTCCGGCAGCGCGGCATGATTCAGGAAGTGACGCATCCGACCCGCGGCAAGGTCGACCAGACGGGTATCATGGTCCACATGTCGGATACGCCGGGCGCCATTCGCAACGTCGACCCACAGCTTGGAGAGTTCACCGAGACGATCTTGCGCGAAGTTGGCTACACCACGCCGCGGATCCAGGAGTTGCGTGACGCGGGGATCGTCGACTAAGCGGGCGCATGCGCCGGGACACAGGGCGATCGACCCCGCGGGAGGATCAATGGCCAGGAGTGACGCTCCGAGAATCACGGACGAAGGCATCGCGCGATTGCGGCAACGGATTGCGGTGCCGGTGGCCCATCCTCGACCACCACACTACGAGTGCCCAAACGCCGACGCCTTCCGGATCTTCGCGCGCGCCATCGGCGACGACAACCCCCTGTGGTGTGATGCCGCGTACGCGGCACGGACCCGTTGGGGCGAGCCGATCGCCCCCCCCGCGATGGTCGGTGGCGACACGCTCGTCGGCATTGATGAAGTGTCGGAGTTGACGCCCGAGATGAAGCAACTGATGCGCGGCGATCCGTTGGGCGGCGTGCACGCGTTCTACTCCGGAAGCGCCCGCGAGTGGTGGCGGCCCCTGCACGCGAACCGACGAGTATACCGGCGAAACGCCTTGGTCGCCGTGCTCGACAAGAAGAGCCGGTTCGCTGAACGCGCGGTGCACGAGTGGACCGCCCATGTGTTTCGCGACGACCAGCAAGCCTTGCTGTCGGCGCAGTACCTGCTGATGATCCGCACCGAGCGCGAGAAGGCGCAGGAGCGGGGCGAGTCCCGATCCATCACCATCGAGCCCTACACCGACGAGCAGCTCGCCGCGATCGACGCGCAGTACGCGCGCGAGAGACCGCGCGGCGCTGAGCTCCGCTTCTGGGAGGAAGTGAACGAGAGTGACGAGGTGGGTCCGCTCGTCAAAGGTCCACTCACCGTGACCGACATCATCTGCTGGCACGTGGGCGTTGGCATGGGCCTCTACGGCGTCGGAGCGCTGCGCCTGGCGTACAAGAACCGCCAGCGCCTCCCGCGCTTCTATCACCGCGACGAGCTGAATGTGCCCGACGCGATGCAGCGTTGTCACTGGGACCCGGCGTACGCACGCAAAGCCGGCAACCCGACCACCTACGATTACGGCCGCATGCGCGAGACGTGGCTGACTCACCTGTGCACGGACTGGATGGGCGACGACGCGTGGTTGTGGAAACTCGACTGCCAGTTTCGCGCCTTCAACTTCGTCGGTGACACGCACTGGATGCGCGGACGAGTCACACGGAGGTATCTCGCGGAAGGCGGCCGCCCCGCCGTGGATCTCGATTTGTGGGGCGAGAACCAGCGCGGCGAGGTCACCACGCCCGGCCATGCCACGATCCTGCTTCCGAGCCGGCAGCACGGTCCCGTGCGGCTCCCCGACCCGCCCGGCGGCGCAACCGATCTACAAGGCTTGCTACAGATGCTGGCCGATCGCTTCGCCGCCGACGCACGACGCGTCGGGGAGGAATAGCAATCTTGGAGGGGTTGCCGGTGGCGAGGGACATCTCCGAGCGAATCCGCGACGTGTTGCGTATCAATCCGGCCGCAGGCGCCGTCGAGTTTGAAGGTGTGTGGCACTCGTGGGGAGCGTTGACCGCAATGATCGACGCCGTCGACCATGCGCTGGGCGGTGCCGGTCTGGGCCCAGGCACGCCCATCGGTTTGCTGCTGCGCAACCGGCCGTGCCTGGTGGGCGCATTGCTCGCCGTGCTCACCACCCGACGATGTGTGATCACCATCAACCCGCACCAAGGCGACGCGAAGCTCGCCGACGATGTGCGTGCGCTCCGGCTGCAGGCGATCCTCGCGTGGCGCGACGAGTGGGAGCGGCCGGAGCTGCGCGACGCCGCCTCGATGACGGGCAGCGTCGGTCTGGCGCTCAGCGATGGCGCCGGACCACCGGTTGCGCCGGTGCGCGGGCTCGAGCAGCTGGGCGACGGCCCGCACCACGAGCCGCTTCCGGGTATCGCCGTAGAGATGCTGACCAGCGGCACCACCGGTCCGCCGAAGCGCGTCAAGCTCAGCTACGACGCGCTCGAGCGGTCCTTCGCCGGCGCGGCGCACTACGAGCGGCGCAAGGGCGATGACGAGCCCGCGACGCTGCGTCACGGGGTCGCCATCATCAGCGCTCCGCTGGTGCACGTCGGCGGGCTGTGGCGCACGCTGCAGTGTGTCACCGACGGACGACCGATCGCACTGCTGGAGCGGTTCCGCGTCCTTCCGTGGCTGGAGTTGGTCAAACGGCATCACCCGAAGACCGTCAGCCTCGTGCCGGCGGCGCTCCGCATGGTGCTGGACGCCGACATCGCTCGCGAAGAACTCTCCAGCATCAAAGCGGTCCTCTCGGGCACGGCGCCGTTGCCACCAGAGACGGCAGTCGCCTTCGAGGAAAAGTACGGCATCCCGGTGCTGGTGTCGTACGGCGCCACGGAGTTCGCCGGGGGTGTTGCGGGGTGGACCATCGAGGACCATCGTCGCTGGGCGCGCACCAAACGCGGCAGCGTCGGTCGCGCGCACCCGGGCTGCCAGTTGCGCGTGGTACACCCCGATGACGGTCGCGAGCTGCCGGTGGGATCGACGGGGTTGCTTGAGGCCCGGTCGGCGCAGCTCGGCAGCGGATCGGGTTGGGTACGCACGACGGACCTCGCGGCGATCGACGAGGATGGATTCGTCTGGATCAAAGGACGCGCGGACAACGTGATCAATCGCGGTGGCTTCAAGGTCGCGCCCGCCGAGGTGGTGCACGTGCTCCAAATGCATCCGTCCGTCCGTGAGGCCTCGGTCGTCGGCTTGGCCGATGCGCGCCTTGGGCAAGTTCCGGTGGCGGCCGTGGAGCTCCAAGAGGGCGCACCGCCGATCGACGGCGAGCAGCTTCGTGCGTTTGCCCGCCAGCATCTCGTCACGTATCAGGTTCCGAAGGAGGTTCGCGTTGTGGAGAGACTCCCGCGGACGGCGTCGATGAAGGTCAGTGAGGAGGGCGTCCGGGCGCTCTTTTTGATGGATACAACACCAGAAGCCATGCCAATCGATCAAGCGAGGAAGTCCGATGAATGAAGACATACCCGAACTCGGTGTCCAGCAGGACGGGCCGGTGCTTCGCATCCGCCTGCAAAGACCGGACAAGCGGAACTCGATGACGCGAGGAATGCTGGCTCACCTCATCGGCTGGATCGAGAACGCGCCCGACAATGAGGACGTGCGCGTGATCGTGCTGAGCGGCGAAGGCGAGCACTTTTGCGCGGGAATGGACCTCGTAGCCGTCAACACCGAGGGCGACAAAAAGCCCCGCGCTGGGGACATTCAACGACGAATGCCGCGCGGGGCGAATCGCCTGATCGCCGCGATGCTCAACGTCCAAGTTCCGATCGTTTGCAGCGTGCGCGGCTGGGCGAGCGGACTCGGTTGTCATCTTGCGCTTGCCTCCGACTTCACCATTGCCTCCGAAACCGCCCGGTTCGTCGAGCCCTTCGTCAAGCGCGGGTTCACCCCTGATAGCGGTGGTACGTACCTGCTTCATCGGCTCGTCGGCCTGACCCGTGCCAAGGAGGTGCTGCTGCTCGGTCGTGAGATCGACGGCCGGCGGGCGGCCGAGTGGGGTCTCGTCCATGCGGCCGTGCCCGATGCCGACCTCGAGCCCGCCACCGAGGTGCTCGTGACCGAGCTGGCAGGTGCGGCCACCATCGCCTTGGGCCTCACCAAGTGGCTCATGCACCGGGCGCTCGATGTGGATCTCAGCGATGCCCTCAGCAACGAGGCCTTCGCCCTGGAGCTCGCCGCGCGGAGCAAAGACTTCAAGGAAGGGATCGCGGCCTTCGCGCAGAAGCGCCCCCCGCGCTACGAGGGACGCTGAGCGAACAACGACAGACAACTCCATGCAAAGCCTCTATGGATGCGATCAACGTTTGGTCTTTGATTTATCACGATGGATGGCTTAGCGGGTGGGTCAAAAGTGGGAGGCTAACCATGCGTCATTCGTTGCTCGCGGGCGTCTGCTTCGTAGTCGTCGCGACGCTGGTCGGATCATCACCACTGTTCGCCAGCGGTGTGGAGGAAGTCGCTCCGGGTCTCAAGGCCGGCGACGTTCTCGATCAAAGCAACTGGCAGCTTGCCAAGGACCTGCTGCCACCGGAGATTCTCAGGCATTACGAGCGTGGCGAGTACCGCAACAAGATCGCACCCGCCCCACCGGAGCGCTACCATTGGGACCCCGATTTCGAGGCCACCAGCGTGGAGAACGCCAAGTACCTGGACGTAGATGAGCGCGGCGGGATTATCGACAAGCGGACCGGCAAGCAGCCCGGCTTCCTCTACGGCATACCGTTCCCACACGTCGATCCGAACGATCCCAAGGCAGGGACGAAGATCGTGTGGAACAATCAGCTCAACTGGAGGAACTCGGGGAATTCCTCCTACAGCTCGTACATCGCAGTGCTCAATGCCAAGGGTGTTGACCGCGAGACCATTCAGGACGTCACGTTCCTCTTCTACGACGGTCAAGGGCCTCGGCTCACGCCGAAGGAGAATCCGCTGAATCTCAGCATGCAGTTCCTATCGGTGGCCTCGTCACCGGCCGATCTCCATGGTACCGCTGCCCTGGCCTGGCGCTATCGCGACACCGACAAGCGTGACTCCGTCTGGGCGTATGTGCCCGCTCTTCGCCGCGTACGCGCGGTAAGCCCGGCAAACCGGTCGGACGGCAGTTACGGCTCCGACGTTTCACAGGACGACGGCGGGTTCTTCGACGGCAAGGTCGAAGACTTCACGTGGAAGTTCGTTGGGCAACGCGAGACTCTGGCCATCGTCGATCCAGCAACTTTGCCAGCGGACATGCCGCAACCAGTTCCGTATAAGGATGGTGGCTGGCTGATGGTGCCCGAGCCGGAGTCACCGACTGTGGGGTACCGGACGCCCGGCTGGACGGGGCTGGCGTGGGCACCGACGGACCCGGTGTTCATCAAGAGGAAGGTGTGGGTCATCGAGGCGGAGCCCCACGACCGGTACTACTTGTACGGCAAGGTCGAATTGTGGATCGACCAGGAGATGTGGGGGGGCGTGTACAACCGCAAGTACGCGTGGAACGGCGAACTCCTGCAGAATTATGCGGTGACGCTGGAACGCAACCACCTCGCGGGGCCGCCGGGAGCACAGGAATGGCTCTGGTACGGCCCATCGGCATACTTCTGCGTGGAGGCCCTGAAGTTCAACCGGGCCAGCTGCGCGGGGCCACGGCTGCACGCGGGCACGGCCTCCGTGCGCCGCATTCCGCTCGACCCAAAGATGTTCGAATCGGCCTCGCTCACCCGATTTGGAAAGTAGCGCCGGCTGTCGGTTCGTCCCCGGATGCGTTGCCCGTAGTGGAGAGGACAGACGCCAGCGACAGGTAGGAAACGGTGAGCATCAACGTGGCCCTGAGTGGGCAGACCGCACTCGTCACCGGAGGCGGAACCGGAATCGGCTTCGGCATCGCCCGCCGCTTGCTCCAAGCGGGCGCAACGGTGACCATCGCAGCGCGACGCAAGGACGTGCTCGAGACGGCCGCGCGGGCGCTCGAAGCCGACGTCAACACGGGTGCCGAGATCCGTTGGATCTGCTGCGACGTGACCGTGGAGGATGACGTCGCGGCCGCCATCAAGGCGGCCGCCGACAAAACCGGCCACCTCGACATCGCCGTCGCCAATGCCGGTTCGGGTAGCCCCGGACCGATTCTCGCCCAGACTCCCGACACCTGGCGGCACTCCTTCGACGTCAACGTGGTCGGCTCGGCCATGACCATCAAACACGCTGCGCTGGCGATGAAGGACTCCGGTGGTGGCGCGATCGTCGCGATTTCTTCGACCTCGGCTCTGCACACCGCGCTCTACATGGCGCCCTACACAGTAAGCAAGGCGGGTCTCGACGCCTTGGTGCGGTGCGCCGCACACGAGTTGGCCCCGTTCGGCATCCGCGTCAACGGCATTCGGCCCGGGCTGGTCATGAGCGAAGGCGTCACCACGGCGCTCGATGAGGAGCTGCTCGACACTGTGGTTTCCAAAACGTTGCTCGGCCGTCCGGGTGACGCCGAGGAGGTCGGGGACAGCGTTCTCTATCTCGTCAGCAGCCTGTCACGCTGGGTCACCGGGCAGGTCTACAGCGTCTGCGGCGGCTTGTCGGTCTTCGACCACGACGACTTCTCCGGTCTGTGCAAGCGAATATTCGGCGACCTTGAGTTCGACGCGCTCACCGGCCGGCGCTCAACGAAGCGTTGACGCGAGGAACGCACCGCATCGATCATGGACACCAGACACGAAAACGATTCGCTCGGCCTGTTGGCCGCAACTATGGGGCCCACGGCGCGCGCCTTCCACACCGGCTACGTCGTTCGTGACCTCGATCGGGCGATGGCCGTCCTCGGTGAGGCAATGGGCATCACGTGGGCGCCCGTAATGGACTACCCTGACACCAGGTTATGGACGCGCGACGGCATCGTGGAGATCCCGCACATTTCCCTCACCTACTCCACCTTGCCGGCGCACGTCGAGCTGATCCAGGAAGCTCCAGGCAGCCTGTGGGTGGCCGGCAGCGACCTCAAAGGGCACCACATCGGTGTGTGGGCAGACGACCTGGCAGCCGAATCCGCCCGCCTCGAAGCGCTCGGCCTGCCTCTCCACACCCACGGGATGGACGCCGACGGCAAGATGTGGTCCTTCGCCTATCACGAGACCCCGTTCGGTCTGTACCTCGAACTCATCGACTCCGTGGCGAAATCCTTCTACCCGCAGTGGTTCGCCCAGGCCGCGAGTTAATCAGCCCGAGCCAGCGCGACACATGTGCTGTTCGCTCTTCTGGATGAGGGGCTGTTGTGTTTCGGCCACCTTACGGCGCGCCATCGAAGAAACTCTGGAACCCCGAGGGCGCGTGTCGGCCGATGACCACCGTCTCGAGCGTGCCGATGCCCTGCTGCTCGCCCAAGCGGGCGCGCACGACGTGATGCACGTGGATGTTCTTGAACTCGAGCGGGTCGAGTTCATCGTGATCGAAGTGCTCGGCCCCGGTGGCGAGGTCGCCCTTCCAGAAGGCGTGGCCCCACTCTGGGTGTTGGTAGCCGATGCCGAACATCTGAAATCGAGCGATGGTCTCCCCGACAATGCGCAGCGGCTCGCCCGTCGGCGGCACGAGATCCAGCTCCATCCCGTGCGCGCGGCGCGTGCCGGTCTCCCAGCGGATCTTGTGGCGCGCGGTCTGCATCTCTTTGAGGCCGGGCTCCTCCAGCGCCGGGATCGCTTCGAGGTCGGCATACGCCGGCACGATCGCGGCGCCGAGCTGCGACGGATGTCCGTCGCGATCCTCGAAGGTGCTGAAGTGGGTACAAAAGGTGTCGAAGTGCACCGGCGACCAGACCCAATAGACGCCCGGCTCAGTGGTCATGCGTCCCGGCGCGCCGATCTGCGGCTCGCCGACCGGGCGCACGCCCCACGACTTGTCGCGCAGCCCGAAGGTCGTCGCCCGGCGCACCTCGGTGCGCTGTCCGTCGGCGACGACGTGGCCTTCCCACATGCCGAACTGGGTGAACCGGCAGGTGTGCAGGATGACGTGGCCGTCATCGTACAGGAAGCTGCGCGGCTCCTCGTTGGGGATGGTGCGGGCCGTGAACGTCAGGTCGCACGAGATGCCGGTGTCGTTCGGCTCGAGCCGCACGCGGGTGATGCGCATGGGCCGCACGACCTCCACCGCTAGCGGGCCGACGACCGTCTCGCCGCGCTCCTGGGGTGCGCGACGCGACGCGTGAAACGCGTGCTGGCGCTTGCCGACCGCCACACTGAAGTGGGCGTCCATCACGTGGCGGTTGGGGTAGAGGCCGAGCGCGACCTCGAAGATGAAACGGCCGTCACGGTCGAAGCCGTTGAACCAGTAGCGGTCGTAGAAGTTCCGATCGCTCTGCGACGGCTGCGCCACCGGCTCGGCGATCTGGTGGATGCAGTAATCGTCGAAGTTGGTAATCATGAGCGGACCATGGCATTTTACGCTCGATCCAGCAACGCGACGAGAGGATGGTGATCATGCAGCTAGACGGCAAAGTGGTGATCGTCACCGGGGGAAACCGCGGCGTCGGTCTGGGGATCGCGCGACGGTTTCTTCAGGAAGGGGCCACCGTCGCGACCTGCTCGCGGCGCAACCTCGACGCACCTCCAGCGGCCGAAGGGATCGAAGGAGCAAGAGAGCGTTCGTTGCACCGCAAGTGTAACCACCGTCACTGGAAGGAGATCGACGCCTTCGTGACGGAAGTGGTCGAGCACTTCGGCCGGCTCGACATCCTGATCAACAACGCCGGCGGCGCGCTGCCGCTCAAGAAGGTGGAAGAGGTCGGTAAGGTTCCCGCCGAGGCCAGTGGGATCCGGCTCGACGACATCGATCCGGCATTCGTCGCCCCGCTCTTCCATCGGCTCGTGATCGAGAACAATCTTTTGGGACCCTTGTGGTTCGCCATCCGTGCGTACCGGCAGATGGCGAGACAGGAGACGGGAGGCTCGATCATAAACATATCGAGCGGCGCCTCTCATCCGGCCGGCTCGCCACACCTCGTCTCCTATGGCGCAGCCAAAGCGGGGCTCAACCACTTCACCAAGTCGCTGGCCGTCGAGTGGGGACCGAAGGTGCGCGTCAACTGCCTCGCGCTCGGGCCGTTCCTCACCGAGCACATGCGCGATCTCGTGTTGCCCAAGGACCCGGCAGAGCAAAAGGAATATTTCTCGTCCGTACCGCTGGGGCGAGCCGGGGAGCCCGAGGAAGTGGGAGACGCGTGCCTCTTTCTCTGCAGTAAGGCGGCCGAGTTCATCAACGGGGCGACGATTGCCATGGACGGCGGATTGATGCCCGGGCCCCTGCTTGGATTCGGAGCGTTGTGATGCGTGAGTTCGCGCTGCGGTTCATCGAGGCGATGCTAGCGCTGGACCTGTCCACCCTAGCGTCCATGCTCGCGGACGATGTCGTCTGGCATCTCCCGCCTTTTGCGAAGCGGCCACCGTTGCGGGGGCGCGATGCGGTTTTGACTTTCGTCCAGGACGCACAGGCCGCCTATTACCAGGCGGGGACGCTTAGTCTCGAACCCACGATGGTGGTCGCGGACTCGGACTCAGCGGCGGTACTGGGCACGCTCCGAGGCCGTACGATCCGCGGGAGGGATTACGAGAACACCTATAGCTTTGTCTTCCGCATCTCCGGCGGGCGGGTGATCGAGGCGTGGGAACTCCTCGACACGGCACATCTCCTCGCGCAGATGCGGTGACCAGTTCCCGTGCCAGGCCGAAAGCCTTGTGGAGCCGCACAGAGGTGAAGAGGGCAGATCATGGCGTACCGAGTGATTCAATGGGCGACGGGAGGGGTTGGGAAGCTGGCGCTGCACGCAATCTTGCAGCGGGACGACCTGGAGCTTGTGGGCCTGCTCGTTCACGATGAACGCAAGGCGGGACAGGACGCCGGGACGCTCATCGGGCGGGAACCCGTTGGCGTGACGGCGACACGCGACGTCGATGCCATCCTCGCCCTCGACGCCGATTGTGTGTGCTACACCGCGCACGGCGAGACGCGCGTCAAGGCGTGCCTGAAGGAGCTCTGCAGGATCCTCGAGTCCGGCAAGAATGTGGTGACGACCTCCATCCCGGGACTGATCTACGGGCCGGGTATGGAGCCCGAGCTCGCCGCACGGCTCGAGTCCGCCTGCCGAGCCGGCGGTGCCTCGCTCTTCGGCAGCGGGATCGAGCCGGGGTTCGCCGGGGACCTTTTGCCCCTCACGTTCATGACCATGTCTGAAAAGGTGCGATCCGTCCGCGCTCAGGAGATCTTCAGCTATGCGGACTACCCGGTGGAAGCGACGATCTTCGAGGTGTTCGGTTTCGGAAAGCCCCCCGGGCACCGGCCGCTGCTCACCCTTCCCGGCGTGCAGCGCTCGGCGTGGGGGCCTCCGGTGCGGATGATCGCAGCGGCGCTCGGCGTCGAGCTCGACGAGATCCGCGAAACGTTCGAGAGCGAGGTGACCGACCGGCGTTTGGAGGTGGCTGCCGGCGTCATCGAGGCGGGCACCGTTGGGGCCGTCCGCTTCGAAACCATCGGGGTCGTAAAGGGCGCGCCGGCCATCGTGATCGAGCACGTGAATCGCATGAGTGCGGACATCGCGCCGCACTGGCCCACGGCGGAGCACGATGGCACTTACCGGGTGATCATCGAGGGGCGGCCGAACATGACCTGTGAGCTTCATCTCGGCGATGGCGCTGGGAGCCAGAGCCGCGATGGCATGATCGCCACGGCCATGCGCGTCGTGAACGCCATCCCCTATGTCTGCGCAGCGCCGCCCGGGCTGGTGAGCGCTCTGGATCTGCCACTCACGCTGCCGAAGGGGGCTCTGTGACGCACGCGACACCACCCGCTGTCCATCCATTGCCTCGATCCCGAGTGTGGTATCTGCGCGCGGCGCATCACGGCAAGACCCGGAAGTCGTGACCCAGGGGGCGATGAGCATGCGATACCGCGTCATTCAATGGAGCACGGGCAACGTCGGCCGCCACGCGCTACGCGCCATCATTCAACATCCGGATCTCGATCTCGTCGGTGTTCACGCGTACAGCCCGACCAAGATTGGCAAGGACGCAGCAGAGCTGTGCGGCCTCGCGGAGCGCACCGGCGTAACGGTGACCGGTGATATCTACAAGATCCTTGCCCTCGAAGCGGACTGCGTGTGCTACACGGCCAAGGGCGAGACGCGGCTGAAGCAGACCTTGAGTGATCTCTCGCAGCTGCTCGCTTCCGGCAAGAATGTCGTCTCCACCGCACCCATCTACCTTGTCTACCCGCCGCACGCGGACGCCGCCATGCGCGGCCCGCTCGAAGAGGCGTGTCGGCGCGGCGGAACCTCGCTCTTCGTCAGCGGCGTGGACCCGGGCTTCTCGGGAGACCTTTTGCCCCTGTCTGCGTTGAGCCTCTGCGAGCGCGTCGACTCCGTTCGCGTGCAGGAGCTCTTCGACTACTCGACCTACGACGATCCCGAGTTCACCGGTGTCGCCTTTGGCTTCGGCCGACCGCTGACCTACCGGCCACCGTTGGCCATCCCGGGCGTACTGCGGATGGGCTGGGGCGGCATGGTGCGGATGGTGGCCGACGCCGTCGGGATTGCGCTCGAGGAGATCCGCGAGAGCTTCGACCGGCGACTTGCCGAGCAGAGCTTCGAGACGAAGATGATGCGGGTGGAGAAGGGGACGACAGCCGCCGTGCGCTTCCTGGTGGAGGGCATGGTCGCCGGGCGTCCGGTCATTGTCGCGGAGCATGTGAACCGCCTGCATCCCGACATTGCGCCCGACTGGCCCATGCCGCCGCCAGGCCGCTCGGTGCACCGGGTCGTCATCGAGGGCTCGCCTTCCGTCACCCTGGACTGCGCCCTGCAGGGAGACGACGGGGATCACAACACGGGAGGAGTAACAGCGACCGCCATGCGCGTGGTCAACTCCATCCCCGCGGTGTGCGCGGCGAAACCCGGACTGTTGTCGACGCTCGATCTGCCGTTCACGCCGACCCGGCGCGTGGCACGCTGAGAAGACGTTCTCTCGATGTGCGGACGGCTCACCGGATGCCGAACGCGGGCGACCTTAGGTCGAACCGTATCACCAACGTGCTCATCACCAGCGCATCCGGTCGATCAACGGCGGCCCTCCGCTGCATCGGTCGCAGCATTACCTCCTGGTGCGCACGATCGCAGCATCCATCAGGCGCCGTCCGTTATGCAACGTCGGGTACAGTGTGCTGTCACTGGCGCCGTGCGGAAGCCGTGATGCCTCTCACGGGTAAATCCGGACTGGTCAGGATACCCGGTTTTGCCTTGCAGACTTCGCCGATCGCATTCAGTAACGGCAAGCCGGTCAGCGTCATCCCGATTCGCTGGTATTCCTTTGGATCCTTTGCAGTGAGACCTCTTGGCGGGAAAATGGAAAACTTGGTCTTGATGTCGGGGTATCCTTTGATAGCGACAACGTACCCATGTTCGACCTTCCAGCACGGCTTGGTGTTGAAGCCCATCTGATATACCAGATGTTGCTCGATCATTGGCTTGCCGCCAACGATGCCAATCCAGCGGGTGAACTGGGCCGCTACGCAGCCTTTCTTGATCTGCCACCAACCGAAGTCGGTATCTTCGGTGGCGCCACCTACCTCGTTTTCAAAGCGTACGTCTTCCAGTTCAACCCCCAGCGCGTCAGCCATCATGTACAGAGCATCAACAAATACCGACGTGCCGGTCTTGATGAGTTTCGGAACATCGGGGTCGTCGACTGGTAAGCCGTAACCGACGCTCTTCCACGTCTCGATTGAGTGGTGGCTCGAAACATCGACTGATTCGGTCACAGTTATATGGTCCACATGCGTGCACGCCGCCGTCGACACTAATCCGAGGACATTTGCGAGCCCTGGACTCATGCCGCTGCCGTAGATTGTGCTTTGACCACGTTGGCAGGCCTCCTCAATGAGCTGCGTGGCCTTCTTGCCTGACGGGTGTTTGTATTCCTTGTCCAGCTTATGGCCGGTGATCCAGCTCGCAGCGGTGACTACATTGGTTCCGGACTCGAGAATCCGACACAGGTGATCAATGTCCGGCCAGAGCGGAACGTAATTTACGCAATCCGCCTTGAGCGCCAATAGTGCATCGATATCGTTCGCGGCTTTGATCCCGATCGGCGCCAAGCCGCACATGGTGCCGGCATCCTGTCCAACCTTCTCGGGGCTGTGCGCATACACCCCGACGAGTTCCAATTCTGGATGATTCAGCATGGCCACGACCGATGCTTGGCCAACGCCGCCGGTGGTCCACTGGATCACTTTATACTTCATTGTCTGCTCCTTTCATCATTGGGGTACTCGCGCTCATTCCAATAGGCGCTGCCCGGCCACGCGTGAGGACGTCCTCGACGATTTCCCGATCGGCCGCCGTAGCGTACGAGCACGGCTAGACGCCTGCGGCGACCTGCTCCGCCAGGCGCGCCGAGTGTTCGTCGGTGGTGCCGAACCAGGATTCGAGCACCCAAGTCCGCTTGAAATAGTAGTGGGCGGGAATCTCCCACGTGTATCCCATGCCGCCATGGATCTGGATGCACGCCCGGGAGTTCTTCATGGCCGCCTCGCCGGCAACGAGCTTGGCCGACGAGACGGCGCGCTCCACGTCGCCGACCTCCGGCCGGTCGAGCGTCGCCGCGGCGGCGTAGACGGCCGCGCGCGCCAGCTCCTGGCGGGCGAACATGTCCGCCATCATGTGCTTGAGCACTTGAAACGAGCCAATGGCGCGGCCGAACTGCTCGCGGATCTTCGCGTAGCCGATAGCCAGCTGCAGTGTCGCCTCAGTAATACCCAGCAGCTGAGCGGCGACCAGTGCCGTGCCTTGGAGCCGCAGGCGGCGCGCCACGTCGGCACCCGCAATGGGCTCGCCGCGGGGCAGCCCATCCGCATGATGCAGCGGCGTCAAGGGATCGAGCGGCGTCGACACGGGCTGAACCGCCAGACTTTTCGGATCGAGCCGCTCGACGCCGTCCCGCTTCAAGAGCAGCAAGACGTCGATCGCGGCCCAGTGTTCCACCAGGTATGGCGCCGGCGAGGCGCCCGTCAGATCGAGTGCGCCGACGACCACCGTGCCGCTGGCGGCACCGTCCACGAGATCCGCCGCCAGGTGACTCCAGACCAGCGGACCTGGCGCCAAACACCGGCCGAGCTCCTCGAAGACCACCACGGCCTCGGCCATGCCCAGCCCCGAACCGCCCCGCGCTTCCGGTTGGCGGAGCCCGAAGACACCGAGCTCCGCCAGCTCTTTCCACAACGATCGGTCGAAGCCTTCCTTGGTCGCCAGCTCGTGCAGCAGGCTGACGGTCACCCGCGCCTCACAAAACGATTGCACGGCATTCCGCAGCTCTTGTTGCGCTTCGGTCACGCGGAAATCCATCTCGCACCTCGGATCGCGCGCTTCAGCGCAATGCCAGTAAGATAAGGGCCGTCCGACGTGACGGGCATCCTTCGAGACGGCGCCTGAAAAGAAGGCACCTCCTCAGGATGAGCGGGAAAAGTATTGTAGCGAAACAAGTTACCGCTCACCCTGAGGAGGCCGCATTTTCTCAGCGGCCGTCTCGAAGGGTGCGATCTTGGCACGACGCTCCTTAACGGCATTGCGCTTCAGCGCTCCTTGGGCAAGCCGAGAATCCGCTCGGCGATGATGTTGCGCTGGATTTGTGAGGTGCCGGCAGCGATCGTGAGGCTTAACGACTTGAGCGCCACCGCGAGGAACCGCTTGCTGGGCAGCGATGCGACATCGTCGCGGCTCAAACCGGCACGCCCGAGCACGCGCATCGCCAGATCGCCGAGGCGCTGATCCAACTCGCTGTACAGCAACTTGACGGCCACGCCGCCAATTCCTGGAACGCCGGTCTTACTGATCTCCGACACGCCCATCTTGACCATGGCCCAGAGCGCGTCGAGCTCCGCCTGGGCATGCCCGATCTCTTTGCGTAAGGCGGTGTCGTCCCAGGCGCGGGCATCGTAGCGCGTCACCTGCCGCGCGGCGCGGGCGATGTCGGCCAGAAACTCCTGCTGCGAATAGATCGCGGCGGCAAAGGCGGTGCCCCGCTCGAAGCGCAAGGTGACGTTGGTGACCCGCCAGCCATCATTCTCCGCTCCCACCCGATTCTCGACGGGGACGCGGACATCCTCCAAGAACAGCTCGCTGAACTCTCCCTCACCGACCAGGGTGCGGAGCGGTCGGATCTCGATGCCGGGCAGCGTCAGGGGAAGGATGAGCCAGCTGATGCCCTTGTGCTTGGGGGCATCGGTGTCGGTGCGCACCAGCAACTCGCCGTAGTCGGCCACTTGCGCGTAGGTGGTCCAGATCTTGTGTCCGTTGACGATGTAGTGGTCGCCGTCACGCACCGCGCGCGATTGCAGGCTCGCCAGATCGGAACCCGCCCCGGGCTCCGAAAAGCCCTGACACCACACCTCCTCGCCCTTCAGGATGCGCGGGATGTGGTCCGCCTTCTGCTCCGGCGACCCCTCGGCGATTAGCGTGGGTCCGCCGTGTTTGATGCCGACGAAATTGATGCCGACGTACGGAGCCCGGGCCCGTCCGATTTCCTCGTAATAGACCAGCTGCTCGGTCGGCGACGCATCGCGGCCGCCGTACTCCTTGGGCCAGTCGACGCAGGCGTAGCCGGCCTCATACAGCTTGCGCTGCCAGCCGGTGTCGTACGTCCGGCGGGCCGGCCAGTCATGCGGTGGCGGCGGAGCACCGTACGCAGGGACAGCGTCCTTCAGCCAGCTGCGGAATTCCTTGCGGAACTTCTCGTCGGCTTCCGAATAGCGCAAGTCCACTACGACACCCCTTCTGACTCACAGACGCGGGCGGATTGTGGTCAAACATGACGACAAGTGCAAGCTCGCCAGGGTTGCGTCAAGGTCGGCCGATAGAGGCTTGAGCGGGCATTACCCCTCGATACGCAGCCCAAAGAAAGGGCTGCTACTCGGGGCCAACGGATGTGATTGAACTTTTTGACAGACTGCAAATCCGTTCATGCCGAGTGGGCGCCCTCTTTTGGCGCCGTATCGAGGCACGCGGGACTTTGACCCGACCCTGCAAGCTCACTGATGCGCAGCGATGCATTGGTGACCAGCGCCAGCGGGTATGGTATGCGCTGGCGCCATGAGCCTGTGGCGTGACATCGTCGAGCACCAGATCGCGCCGGTGCACGACAGCACGCAAGACAAGCGCATGAATCTCACCGAAGCGATTCGGCGCTTTGCACGCCCCGGCATGAAGATCAACCCGTGCAGTCTCCAGTCGCGGCCGGTTGCCGCGCTCTACGAACTGTGCCGGCAGTTCGCCGGCAAGCGCCCGCAGTTCGAGTTCATCTCCTCGTCGCTGAGCGGCAACTATCTCCAGCTGGTTCATCTCGGACTGCTCCAGCGTGCGGTCGTGTCGTTTGCCGGCGAAGGATATCCTACTCCAGGCCCGAGCCCGATCATCGCGCGCGCGCTGGCTCGCAAGGAGCTGGAGATCGAGAACTGGACGATGTTGACGATCTCCCAGCGTCTGCTGGCTGGAGCGATGGGCGTGCCGTTCCTGACCACGCGATCCATCGTTGGGAGTTCCATGGCCGCAGAGCTCGGCAAGAGCGGCCACTTCGCTGAGATTCCCGACCCATTTGATCCGGACCAGCGGCAAGGGGTGATCCGCGCGTACCAGCCGGACATCAGCTTCGTGCACGCCTGGGCCGCGGACCCGGCTGGCAACGCCGTCTGTTTTCCCCCGTATCAGGAGAACATCTATGGCGCGCTGGCGGCGCGCGATGGTGTGATCGTTACCGCGCACAAGATCGTGCCGACCGAGTTCGTACGCCGCTACTCGCACCTCGTGCGTGTCCCCGGCGCGCGCGTGTTGGCTGTTTGCGAGGTTCCCTTCGGTTCCCATCCATACGGCAACTATTGCGAGGGCATGCCCGAATTCACTCCCTACGCCAACGATTATGACTTCATGGGGGCGCACCGGCGCGCGCAGGATGACGAAGCGCAGTACGATGCCTGGATCCGGCAATGGATCCTCGAAGTGAAGGATCAGAGCGATTACCTTGCCCGGTTGGGCGAGCCGCGGCTCCAGCGCTTGCGGCACTTGGCACAGCCGCAGTCGTGGCGCGGCGAGCTAGAGCGGCACGCGCAGGGGCTGGACGAGCACCGGCCGGCCGGTACGATCGAAGAGATGGTCATTCAGGGCGCGCGGACCATTGCGGCGCGCATCAAGGTGAAGGGATACCGCACCGTGCTGTCCGGTGTGGGCCAGGCGGCGTTGATGGCCTGGCTGGCGCAACACCTTCTGCGCCGGGACGGCGTGGAGTTCGCCCTGGCCGCCGAGGTGGGCATGTATGGTCACGACCCACGTCCGGGTGATCCGTTCTTGCTGAACTACTGGAACCTGCCCACCACCACGATGCTGACCGACGTATTCGAGGCGCTGGGGTTGCACGGGTGCGGCGGCACCAACCAGTGTCTGGCAACGATTGGCGCCGGGCAGGTCGATCAATACGGCAACGTCAATTCGACCATTGCCGACGACGGCCAGTTCATCGTGGGCTCCGGTGGCGCGAACGATCTCGCCAGCGCCGCGCAAGAGACGGTGGTCGTCGCCGTACAGCGGCGCAAGACCTTCGTGGAGCGCGTGCATTACATTACCAGTCCGGGAACCCGTGTCGGCTGCGTGGTGTCAACCATGGGGCGTTTCGAGAAGCGCGGCGGCGAGACGTTGATGCTGACCGGCTACTGCCGCAGCGCCGGCACCACCCGCGAAGACAGCATCGCGAAGATCAAGCAACGCTGCGGCTGGAACCTCCGCGTGGCCGATGATATCCAGGCACTCCCACCCCCGACGGCCGAGGAACTCGCCATGCTGCGTGTCTTCGATCCCGAGCGCTTCTTCCTCGGCAAACCGGGATAGCATGACGGAGGAAGATCGATCTCAGCTTCCCCCATTGCCCTGCACGCCGTCGGCTTCGCTACAAACGAATCATTTTCTCCAACCATTCAATGTGCTCGTTCTTGCGCTTCCAGAAGAGGTCTTCCCAAATGTAATGCACGGCGAGTGACTTGTACTGGCCAAAGCGCTTTTCAAACAGCCGGAGCAAGCGGTCTTCCGAAACTGGTTTCTCCGGGTTCCGGTTGAAGAACAGCTTGGTGTATATTTTCTGTTCCCACGGCGAGATATGGTTCAGCTCATCCATGTGGTGGAACACGTCACACAGGATATAGCCGACGGAAGCGGGCCCAATTCCATACAGGCCGAGCAAGGCGCCGCGCTGCTCTTCGAGCGACTTGCTCCGCAGTTCCAGTTCATCAATTTCGCCGGTCACAAAAGCTTGCGTGACCCGCCGGATGGATTTTGCCCGATACCCCACTTTCAACTCACGGAGCTCTTCTTCGGTCGCCCGATTGATCCTCTTCTGTTCCCAGAGGCAGTACAACTGTCTGCCATCGTAGGCGAGCAGCGTGCCGTAGTGTTCGAGCAGCACCTGCATCATCCTCACCGAGCGCCGGACAGTGCAGTTCTGCAAGACGATGGCGATCATCAGATATTCGTAGAGTGAAGGAGCGCACGAGGGTCGCAATCCGCGCCACTTGCGAATGAGCGGACCGAGCTGCGGATCACCGCGAAAGCGGCGATTGAATTCGGTCAGGTCCAGTTGCAGGCCATAGCGGTAGTTGATCTCATCAGCCAGACGGTTCACAAACTGCCGATCCAATTTCTCCTCGGACCAGATCGAAAGGCGAATGCGCGGCTCGGCGCGGGTGGCACGGTTTTCGAGCTTCAACCCCAAGCGCTCGCCCTGCCACAGCATGGTCTGCCAGCGAATTCCCGGCACCCACGCATTGTCCGGCGACGGAAAATGATCGGGTTTGTGCACGCTGGTATCGAAATCGAACGGAGGACAGGGTGCGAGATCTACAACCTGTTTATGCTTCAATGAGATCATGCCAGCCGATCTGTTTTCACCCTGCCCCGGGGTGCGGGGCGCTGAGCAACCGCAGCAGATTCTCCTGCAACACCGCGAGCGGCTCGTCGAAGCTGCGTGAGTCGGTGCGCATCATCGACTCCACCACCATCCCGCCCAGCGTCGTGAAGGTCACGCGACGCGCCAGTTCCACCCGCTCCTGCGACAGGTTCAGGTGCCCGAAGAGATGATCCCACGCCGCGATGATCACGTTCCAGACTCGCGCTCGGTAGCGGCGCGCCGGGTTCCGCCGCGGCGGTTCATGGCGGTGACTGAGCGTGATCTCGAAAAACGCGCGAAACCCCGGGCGGTTCATGAGCCGCCAGGCGCCTTCAACCATCACCTTGACGCGGTTCTCCAAGGTCTCGTCGGTGGGCGAGATGCGCTGGCTGTCCAGCAAGAACTCGTCGAGCGCGTTATCGAGCACCGCCTGGATGATGGCATCCTTGGTGCCGAAGTGGTGCTGGATGCCACCCCAGGACACCCCCGAGCGTTCGGCGATCCGGGTCACGCTGGCATGCTTGTAGCCGTACTCCGCGATGCATTGAATGGCGGCGTTGATCACGCGCTCCCGGGTTTCGTCGCTGCGCTCGGCCTGCAGGCCTCGGCTCGGACGCTCTTTGCCGCGCGTCCGTTTCGCCTTCATCCTGCTGGTCGCTCTCGAAGTCATCACCGACACCGTGCGAGTCACTGGCCTGACCGCTTGCTGAAAAGACAATTCTAGATAATTGCAAATCGGGGGCGTGACGTCCAGACGGATGACGAGCCCGGCCGGCGCACGCGATCAGGGCGAGAGAGACGGAACGGCAACTCATTCCAGCCATCCGGTCAGGTTCGGTCACCCGTAACCCTAGTCTTGGTGGTGCTGGCTTACTGTCCTCTCCCGCGCGTTCTTTCCGCGTGGGAGAGGGGAGGGTGAGGGCGCCAGCCTGCGCGGCGAAGCTTGTACCCTCACCCCAACCCTCTCCCGCACTGAGATGATGCGCGGGAGAGGGATCTCGACTTGCCAGACGATTCGGCGTCGAGGAGATCCCGCGCCACCAAGACTGGGGGGGTACGATCACCCCGACAAATGAGTTGACTCGCCTGCGGATTGTTAGTAGGTGGGCGTCCGGTAGTTGCAATCATTCATAATTGCAATGTGCGATGAGGCGTGACCCATGGACTTCGAGCTGACGCCCGAGCAACAGCGGCTCCAGCGGGACATCTACGAGTATCTGGACAAGCTGGTGACTCCCACGCTGCTGGCGGAGCTGCAGGACAAGCCCGAGGCGGGAGGTCCGGAGGACGCGCCGGAGTACACCAAATGCTTGCACCGCCTCGGTGACGATGGCTGGCTGGGTATCGGTTGGCCCAAGGAGTATGGCGGCCAGGGCAAGGGGCCCATCGAGCAGTACATCTTCTTCGATGCGGTGTCCGGGTATCACGCGCTGCCTATCCCCATGCTGTCGCTGAACGCGATCGGACCCACCATCATGCAAGTGGGAACGCCCGCACAGAAGGAACGGTTCCTGCCGCCGATTTTGAAAGGACGGCTCAACATCGGCGTCGGCTACACGGAATCAGGCGCCGGCAGCGATCTCGCCTCGCTCAGGACCACAGCGGTGAGAGATGGCGACGACTATGTGATCACCGGCCAAAAGGTCTTCACCACCCTGGCGGATTTCTGCGACTACATCTGGCTCGCGGCACGGACGGATCCGACCGCGAAGAAGCACAAGGGCATCTCGATTTTCATGGTCGACACCAAGAGTCCGGGCTTCACGTTCGACCCGATCCACATCATGGGGGGATTCAAATCAAACATCACGTACTACGACGATGTCCGCGTGCCGAAAGATTGCCTCATCGGTGAGGAGAACGCCGGCTGGTACTACATCAACGCCCAGTTGGCGATGGAGCGGATCGGTCTGGTGGCCCATTCGCGCGCCGGACGACTGGTCGACGAGATGATCCGCTGGGTCAAGCAGGCGACACTCGACGGGGCTCGGCTCGCCGACGTGCCGTGGATACGGACGCGTCTGGCCGAGATGGCGCGGGACACCGAGGTGCTCAGGTTGATGAACTATCGCGTGGCGTGGCAGATCGCCCAGGGGGTTACGCCATTTGCCGAGGCGTCAATGGTCAAGATCTTCGGGTCCGAGCTGTTCCAGCGCATTCACGGGTTGAGCCTGCAGATGATGGGGCTGTTCGGGCAGTTGGAGCCGGGGAGCGAGCTGGCCCCCATCGGAGGGAAGCTCGAGCGCGAGTATCTCGCGAAGATGTTGCTGACCTTTGGGGGCGGCGCGAACGAGGTGCTGCGGGACGTCGTGGCCATCATGGGCCTCGGCATGCCGCGGTCGCGCTAGGGCCTGCGGCCAGCGTCAGTTCGGCGGGACCGCTCCCCGTTGGGTCGCTGCGAGTTACAAAGTCCGACAGGCTGCTAGGAAACGACAGGAGGAACAGAACGATGGGTTTCAATCAATCCAAAGCGGCAAAGCTCGTGGGAGCGGAGTCCCGCGCCATCCAGGCGGTGGATAAGGTCAGTAAATCGGATATCCGCCACTGGTGCGAAGTGCTCGGTGATCCCGATCCCAACTACACCGAGAAGATCAAGAAAGGCGTGAAGACCGCTCCGCACACGATGACGATGGTGTGGTCCCAGCCGCCGCTCTGGCCTCCCAAGGAGGCGACCGAGCCACACGAGAAGCTGCTGAAGATGCTCGACGATGCGGGGTACAATTGCACGGCCGGCATCGGACTCGATCAGGAGTTTCAGCGGCCCGTACGCATCGGCGATCGGTTGAGTTTCAAGGTGAGAGTCGCCGGACTCTCCAAGGGCGAGGAAGCGACGAAGATCGGTAAGGGGTATCTGGTCGATTTGCACTACACCTTCCTCGACGGTAGCGGCCACGTGGTCAGCACACAGAAATACAAAGTGCTCAAGTTCCGCAGCATGGAACTGCCGAGCTGAGGCAGGACTCGGAGGAGGTTCATCCATCATGGACAACGCAAGCTCAAGCGAGATTCGGCCGTTCTCGTCGCCACCAGAAGTCGCGTTCGACTACTCGCGCATCGCCCACCTGGTAGGCGCGAGCTCGGAGTGGCACGAAGGCCACGACGAGGTCAGTGAGTCGGACATCCGCCATTGGTGCGAGGTGATGCAGGACGCCAACCCGCTCTATACCGACGAGGAGTACGCCAAGAAGAGCAAGTACGGCGGGATCATCGCGCCACCGCAGATGGTGCAGACGTGGTCGCTGGATCCCATGCAGGAAGCGCTCAATCGGTTCGTGCGCAACGATCCGCCATTCAAGGAAGACCCGCATAACCAGCTGTTCGGCATCATCGACGAGATGGGTTACCACGGCGTGGTCGCGACGGCGCAGACGCAGGAGTACCTGCGGCCCGTGCGACCGGGAGACGTGATCCGCACGCGGCTCACCGTGGGAAACGTGTCGAAGTACGATCACTACACGCGCATGGGAGTGGGTCGGTACGTCGACATGATCTACACCTTCATCAATCAACGCGACGAAGAAATCTGCGTGGCGAGCTTCCGGGTGCTGAAGTATCGGCCACCCTTGGATACCAGACGGCTCTACCAGGGCTGAGGACGTGTGAAGAAGTGCCCAAGCGAAGCCTTTCATCCCGTTCACCCCGAACAATGTGCGGACAGGTTCCCCTCCTTACCAAGGAGGGGCTAGGGGAGGTTGAACAGGTCGCGGCATCTCGACCTCCCCCTTCCCCCTCCTTGGTAAGGAGGGGGTTCATTGGCCCAACATACCCGTGCCGCGCGGGTCGGGGTCTCGGGACGAACGGCCTTGTGGATGCGGAACTGATTTTCACAAACTGTGAGAACAAAGGAGACGACACATGGCGAAGCTGTATTGGGAAGACGTGAAGGAAGGGCAGGAGCTGCCCGAGCAGACGCGGGACCTCGACTCGACGTTGATCGTCTCGGGCGCGATCTGGGCGTCGCACGATTTCATGCCGGTGCATCACGATCCGAAGTTCGCGCAGGAGAAAGGCGCGCCGGACATCTTCATGAACATCCTGACGACGAACGGGCTCGTGGGGACGTACCTCGGCAACTGGACGGGGCCCGACGGCGAGCTGAAGAAGCTGAGCATCAGCCTCGCCGTGCCCAACTTCCCGAACGACAAATTGCGCATGAACGGCAAGGTCACGAAGAAATACAAGGAAGGCGGCTTGAACTTAGTTGAGGTGACGGTCGTAGGCGAGAACCAGCTTGGCCCGCACGTCACCAGCTCGGGCATCATCGCCCTCCCGTCGAAGGGCTGAGAGGGAGGCCTTGATCGATGGCGCAGTCGACAATCAGTCTGAAGAATAGAGCGTGCATCGTCGGCGTAGGCTCGACGGAGTTCACGCGCAACGCCGGCCGCAGCGAGATTCACCTGGCGGTGGATGCCGCCATGGGGGCGTGCGCGGATGCGGGAATCCAGTCCGAGCAGATCGATGGCTGCGTGCGGTTCGGCACGGCCGGGGCGACAGCTATCGAGTTTGCCACCGAGTCCGACGTTGCCCGCTGCCTGGGGATCCCGAACCTGAGATACTTTGTGGAAGCCCCGTGGGGCGGCGGCGCGTGCTGCGCCACCATCATGCACGCCGCCGCGGCCGTGGCGCTGGGGTTGGCGAACTACGTGCTCTGTTTCCGAGCCATCCGCGCGGCCAGCGGAATGATGCGCTACGGCCGGCCCGCTAACATCCCGATCGACTCCCACTGGAGCATGACCATGCCGTACGGCTTTCAGAGCCCGACGTCGTGGGTGGCGATGTTCACGCGGCGGTGGATGTACGAGACCGGCGCCACACGGGAGCAGCTCGGCGCCGTCGCCATCGTCAGCCGGGAGAACGCGATCAGAAATCCGCGGGCGATGTTCTACGGGCGCCCGCTGACCATGCCCGAGTACCTCGGCTCGCCCATGCTGTGCGACCCGTTCACCCTCCACGACACCTGCCTGGAGAACGATGGGTGCGTCGCACTGATCGTCACCACACCGGAGCGGGCGAAGGACCTGAAGCAGACGCCGGCGTACGTGACGGGCGTTGGCGAGGCGACAGGATGGGACTCCTACTGCATGACCAGCTTCTATCGGCCGGAGATCGGCATTCCGGAAATGGAAGAGACCGGCAAGGACCTGTTCCGGATGGCGGACATGAAGCCGAGTGACATCCAGGTGGCCCAATTCTACGATGCGTTCACCTCGCTCGTGCCCATGCAACTGGAGGCGCTCGGTTTCGTGAAGAAGGGCGAGGGCGGGCCGTTCTGTGAAGGCGGCGAGCGCATCCGTCCGACGGGGCAACTGCCGATCAACACGGCCGGCGGCATGCTCTCCGAGTCGTACATCCACGGCATGAACGGCATCGCCGAAGGCGTGCGGCAGATTCGCGGCACCTCGACGACGCAGATCAAGGGCGCCGAACGCGTACTGGTTACCGGCGGACTCGGTGTGCCGACGAGCGCGCTCATCCTGACGAAAGGAAAGTAGTCGCCATGGCGTTGCAGCTGAACCAACGATACGTGAAGTACTTCTTCGAGCCGGTTGCCGAATCGTTCGAAGAAGGGTTTTGGGAAGCGATCAAACGGCGCGAGCTGGTCTTCCAGCGCTGCGGCAACTGTCACGAGTGGCTTCACCCGCCGCGGCCGATGTGTCACAAGTGCAAGAGCTTCGACCTGCGCTGGGAGAAGTCGACCGGCAAGGGGAAAATCTACAGTTACGTCACCTTCACCCGCGAGGTGAACCCGCTCTACGTGGTGCCCTTCGAAGTGGTGCTGGTCGAGATGGACGACGAGAAGCCCGTGCGCATGGTGGCCAACATGCTCGACACCCAGCCGGAGGAACTCTACATCGGCATGCCCGTCGATCTCGATTTCTTCGACGTCTCACCCAAGCAGGTGATCCCGATCTTCAAGAAACGAAAGGCGTGACCCGGCGTATCGCCTGGGGCGAGACGCGCAAAGTGATAAGGAGCCGACAATGAGAACTTCCCCCCACTTTCTGTACGAGAAGAAGGGCCACATCGCTGTCATGACATGGAACCGGGCGGAGAAGCGGAACTGCTTCACCCCGGAAATGATCGACGCCTTCTACGACGCCTTCGGTGATTTCGACAAGGACGACAATCTCTACGTTGCCATCCTCGCGAGCACCGGCGAAAAGGCGTGGTGCTCGGGTGGCGACCTCGAAACGATGATCCCGGCCGTCACCTCGGGAAGGTTCAAGGTCAACGAGGATCCGACGAAGCGGGTATTCCACGATATTTTCAAGCCGATCATCGCCGCGGTCAATGGGTTTGCCACCCTCGAGTTGATTCAGGGCACGGACCTCTGCGTGGCCTCGGAGAACGCCAGCTTCGCCCTCGGCGAAGTGCGCTGGGGCATGATCGCCGCAGGCGGTTCGCACGTACGGTTCCCGCGTTACCTCCCATGGTGGATAGCGATGGAGGTGCTGCTGACGGGCCGACCCATCAGTGCACGGCGTGCGTACGAGGTCGGGATGGTGAACCGGCTGGTTCCCACGGTGGACAAGGTGCTGCCGACCGCTATGGAGCTGGCCGAGATGATTTGCGAGAACGGGCCGCTGGCGGTGCGCACGGCCAAGGAAATCGCCGTGCGTCAGTGGAATCACGAACCCGCTTACGTACTCGAAAACGCCCTGTTCCAGCGGGTCCGCAACTCCGAAGATGCGAAAGAAGGGCCGCGCTCCTACATGGAGAAGCGCAAACCGAACTTCAAGGGGCGCTAAACGCATGCAAGGCTCACGGCAAAGTCGCTTACGGAGGAGAGCATCGGCGATTACGCACGGACTGCCCCCTCGATACGGAGCCCAAAGGATGGGCTCCTACTCGGGGTGAACGGTATTGAAGGTGAGAAACCCGTTCGAGCCGAGTAGCCGCCTTTTTGTGGCGGCGTATCGAGGCTCGGTGAGCGACGTTGTCGTTGCCCTCGAGCGCAACCACCGGCACGGACAGAGAGCGCACGCGCGGCGGCAGCGGCGACAGAGAAGGGAGCACGAATGACTTCCCTGAAAGACAAGACGTGCATCATCGGGATAGGTCAGACGCCGTATACGCGCGGCAAGGGGATGGAGGAGACGAACCTCACCATCCAGCTGAAAGCCTGTGAGGCCGCGATCGCCGATGCGGGACTGACCAACAAACAGATCGACGGCATCTTGCCGTTTGCCAGCCTCAACATCGCCGAAGATTTCGCCGTGCATCTGGGCATCCAGGACCTGCGCTATCAGGCGACGTTGCATGTTGGTGGCGCGGCGCCCGGCGCCTCCGTTGCCACCGCGGCCATGGCGGTGAACGCGGGCATGTGCACGTACGCACTGATTCCAGGCGGCTGGCTCGGGTATTCGGGCCGGCGGGTACGCGAAGTGGTGACGGCCGACCCGACGGTCATGTCGGGAGGGGTGCCGGCGCGTGACTTCTACTTCCCGTACGGATTGACCGCGCCGGTGCAGTGGTTCTCGTACATGGCGCGCCTGCACATGAACGAGTTCGGCACCAAGCCGGAACATCTGGGCGCGGTTGCCGTCGCGTGCCGCAAGCACGCACAACTCAACCCCGCCGCACTCATGCGGGGCAAGCCCATGACGATGCAAGATTACCTCACCTCGCCGATGATCTCCGATCCTTTCCGGCTGCTGGACTGCTCGCTGGAAGCGGACGGCGCCTGCGCCTTCGTCGTCACCACCGTCGAGCGGGCGCGCGACCTGAAGGGGAAACCCGTCTACATCACCGGATTCGCGCAAGGCCAGCCGTTCCCGGCGGACGACATCGTGACCCGCGAGCATATGTTCAATCTTGGACACACCTCCGCAGCCCCGCGTGCGTTTGCCATGGCTGGGATCACACCCAAAGACGTGGACTTCGCCGAGATCTACGATCCCTTCACCTTCCAGGTGATCCAACAACTCGAGGAGATGGGCTTCTGCAAACGCGGCGAGGGCGGGCCGTTCGTCGAAGGGGGCCGGATCGAGCTGGGCGGGCAGTTGCCGGTGAACACCCACGGTGGCCTGCTGTCGGAAGCGCACGTGCTCGGCATGAACCACTTCGTCGAGGCGGTGAAGCAGCTGCGCGGTGACGCGGGCGAGCGGCAGGTCAAGAACGCCAAGGTCGGGTTGGTGACGGGGTTTGGTGACTTTGGCGATGGCAGCATCCTCATTCTGAGGAACTAGTAATGTGCTCCGCAGACATCTTACCCCCTCACCCTGACCCTCTCCCTGGGGGAGAGGGAACCTTCTTGCTCCCTCTCCTTCCAGGAGAGGGCTGGGGTGAGGTGATGAAATACTCCGCCAACTTCTGACTCGGGACAAGGGGGTCGCGATGGCACAACAATCCGGCACGACGTACAGCAAACCCCTGCCGCTGATGCAGGGCATGGCACAGCAGTTCTACAACCACTGCAAGAACGGCGAGCTGCGCTTCCAGCGCTGCACCAAGTGCGGCAAGTGGCGGCACGTGCCGCGGGCGATGTGCGCGGCGTGCGGTTCGTGGGAGTGGGAGTGGACCAAGTCGAGCGGTCGCGGAAAGGTCTTCACGTGGACGGTCGTGCGCCGGCCGATGCATCCTGGCTTCAAGGACGATGCACCGTACGCCCCTGTCGTCGTCGAGCTGGCAGAAGGTGTGCGCATGGTGACTTGGCTCGTCGACGTGGCCCCGGACGATATCAAAAAGGATATGCCGGTCGAAGTGGTCTTCGACGCGGTGACCCCCGAGGTTACCTTGCCGAAGTTCCGGCGGGCCAAAGCGTGAACTTCGAACTCGACGAGCAGCAGCAAATGCTGCAAACGACGGCACGGGATTTCCTGGCGGCCGAGTGTGACAAATCGGTGGTCCGGAAGCTCGAGGCCAGCGACTCCGGCCATTCGTCACAGCTCTGGAAGAAGATGGCCGACCTCGGGTGGACCGGCATCATCATTCCGGAGAAGTACGGCGGTGTCGGACTGAGCCTACTCGAGCTGGCGGTTCTCTTCGAAGAGATCGGGCGCGCCGCATTCGACAGCCCACTGTTTGGCACCGTCATGGCGACGCTGGCGCTCGTGGCAGGCGGAACGGAAGCACAAAAGCAATCGGTGCTGCCGAAGGTGGCAGGCGGTGAGCTGATTGTAACGCTGGCCACCGCCGAGCGCGAGGTGTCCAACGACTTCCGCTTCGTATCCGTCCCCGCACAGTCCAAAGATGAGGGCCTCGTCATTCGAGGCACGAAATTGTTTGTGCCGTATGCCACCGTTGCCGATGAAATCCTGGTGGTGGCAAGAACTGCCGGGAAAGCGGGAGACGAAGCCGGACTCTCCATCTTCATGGTGAACGCCAAGGCTGCAGGGGTGCGTTGTAGCCCGCTCAGGACCATCGCGCCGGACAAGCAGTTCCAGGTCGATCTCGATAGCGTGCCGGTCTCGGCTGATCGGATCATGGGTCGACTGAACGACGGCTTTGCGCTGCTCAAGCCGGTGTTGGAGAAGGCTGCCGCCATCCAGTGCGCCGAGATGGTAGGCAATGCCCAGCATGAGTTGGACGCCACCGCGAAGTACACCAAAGAGCGGGTGCAGTTCGATCGCCCGCTCGGCACGTTCCAGGCAGTGCAGCATCACCTGGCGAACATGTTCACCGACGTGCAGGGAGCGCGCTGGACTTCCTATCAAGCCATTTCACGCTTGAGCCGCGGGCTGCCAGCGGCGCGGGAGCTTGCCATCGCCAAGGCCTTCACCAGTGATGCTTGCCAGCGTGTCGCCTTCCTGGCGCAGCAACTCCACGGCGGCGTCGGCGTCGATCAAGCTTACGATCTGCAGTTCTACTATCGGCGTGCGAAAGCCATGGAGCTGAAGTTCGGCGCCGCACCGCTGCACCTGCAGGCGCTCGAACGGGAGATTGGGCTCTAGGGCCTGCGGCCAGCATCATTTCTAAGGCCCGCTCCCCGTTGGGTCGCTGCAGGCTTCCAAGTCCGACAGGCTGCTAGCATCACTGCCCGCAGGTCAAGCGCGCGATATCATCAGCAGAGTAGCCGGCGTCTCGCAGCACTTCCTCCGTGTGCTCCCCAGGCTGCGGCACCGGTCGCCGCACCTGGCCGGGCGTTGCCGAAAACTTGGGTGCGACCCCGATTTGTGGGATGGCACCGAATTTCGGATCCTCGACTTCGACGAGCATCCCGCGGGCGCTCGTGTGCGGATCCGCGAGCGCTTCGTCCAAGCCGTACACCGGCGTGGCGCAGATCTCCTGCTGCGTCAGCTCCGCGAACCATTCGTCACGCGTCTTCTCCTTGATGCGCTGCCGCAGGAAAGCAAATATCTCGGGGAATTTCTCCGCACTGAATTGCTGGTCACCGTACTGCTCGCAACCGAGGACGGTGCACAGCTTTTTCCAGAACCACGGCTCCATGCACGCGATGCTGAGCCACTTGTCGTCCGCCGTTGCGTAGACGTTGTAACAGGGCAGCGCGCCGTTCAGGTAGTACTGGCCCGGGCGCGGCGGCGTGCCGGTCGCCAAGTAGTCACCGGTCGCCAGGCACGCCAGCGACAGCACCGCATCGCTCATGGCCATATCGACGTACTGCCCGCGGCCCGTCTGTTGGCGGGCGAGCAGCGCGGCCAAAATCGCAAAGGCGGGAAACAGGCCACCGGCGGCGAAGTCTCCAATGATGTTCACCGGAATCGCCGGCGGCTGGCCCGGCCAACCGATCATCCCCAGCACACCTGCGAGACTGATGAAGTTGAGGTCATGCCCCACCAGTCCCGCGTGCGGCCCGGTCTGACCGTAGCCGCTGATGGAGCAGTAGACGACGCGCGGGTTGCGCCGGCTCACCGTTTCGTAGTCGACGCCGAGGCGCGCCGTGACGCCCGGCCGAAAGCCCTCTACTACCACATCGGCTCGGTCCACCAGGCGGAAGAACGCCTCGCGCATCGCCTCATTCTTCAGATCGAGTGCCACGGATCGCTTGTTGCGGTACATGGCGAGAAACGCCTTGTGCCGGTCGCTCACGCCCATCGCGGCATCGACCCGCCGTGCCGCCGCCGGCGGCTCTTCCACAACGATCACATCCGCGCCCAGATCCGCCATCAGCATTGTGCAATACGGTCCCGGCGCGTACCGTGAAAGGTCCAACACTCGTATTCCTTCTAACGGCATCATCGCTGTCTCGCTAAAAGATCACCTTCTCGTCGAGCAGCCTGCGGTAGTGTTCTTCGGTGATCTTCATCAGCTTCTTGAAGACGTAGTCGTTATCCTGGCCGATCGCCGGGCCCGGCCGCACGGCAGCCTTGAACCCGCTGGCCTTCACGTATGCCCCGTAAATCGTTTCCGTGAATCCGAGCGGGTGTCGCACCTCGATGAACGTGCCCCGCGCTTTGTAGTGCGGATCATTGAGCAGGTCAGCCACGCTGAGCACCGGTGCCGCCGCTACACCATGGGCCTGCAGCCGCTGCACCAGCGTGCGATCGTCGAAGTTGCGGGTCCACTCCGACAGCCGTTCGTGCAGCACGTCGATATTCGTGACGCGCCGGGTGGCATCGGCAAACTCCGGCGCCTGCGCCCATGCCGGGTTGCTCATCGCTCTCACCAAGCCATGCCATTCGTCCTCAGTGAGCACCGCGAGGCTGATCCAGCGGTCATCGTCCCCGCTTTTGCTGGCGCAGCGGAAGACGCCGTGCGGAGCGGCGGCGCCGAGCGGGTGGCGGTTGCCGATCGGGCCGGCGACGCGGCCGTTCATGACGTAGTCCATGAACGCGGGGGCAATCAGCTGCATCACCCCCTCCTGCTGAGAGAAATCGACGTGCTGCCCTTTGCCGGTGCGGTCGCGGTAGTTGAGGGCAAGCAGCACGCCGAGGGCGCTGATGACGCCACCGAGCGGGTCGGCGAACGCGTTCTCCACAGGAATCGGCGGCCCGCCGAGATACCCCGTGATGCTGTCCAGGCCGGTAATGCTGCTCAAGCTCATGCCGTAGGTGCGGATACCCTTGAGCGGCCCGAAGAGGCCAGCTGCCGGGAGCGAGGCCATGACGATGTCCGGCTTCATGGCACGCAGATCCTCGTAGCCCAGGTGGAGCCTGGTCATGACTCCCGGCCCGAAGTTCTCCATGACGACGTCACACTGCGCCACCAGTTGCCGGGCGAGTTCTTGCCCTTCGGGTTTTTTCAGATCGATGGTGACGCTGCCGTTCCCGGCCCAGCACGCGTGGTTCTGTATGCTACGGTTCGGATCGCGGATGCCCTCGGCAAATGGCGGCAGCGTGCGGTTGATGTCGACGCGCGTGCGGGATTCGATCTTGTACACCTCGGCACCGAGGAAACCGAGCGTCTGACCCGCCACCGGCCCGAGCCATCCCCAGCCGAAGTTGGCCACGCGAATGCCCGCGAGCGGCCGCGCGCCCGCAACAGGCGGCGCGCTCTTGAGTTCCCTCTCCCCCTGGGAGAGGGTCAGGGTGAGGGCTGGCTTGTTGAGCGCACCCAACACCTCACCGTTGTGCTCTCCCAGCAGGGGCGCCGCCGCGCGCGGCCCGCCCGGGCTTTCGGGCAACCGAATCGGAGCACCCATGGTGCGCACGCTGCCGAGCACGGGATGCTCGATTTCCACGAAGTATCGTCGTGCCTTCAGATGCGGATGCTGCGCCACTTCGGCGACGGTGAACAGCGCCGTCGTAGGACAACCGTTCGCCTGGCACAGATCCATGATCTCCTGCTTGCTGTGCTCGCTCGTCCACTGCTCGATGAGCGGGTAGATCATGTCGGCGTTCTGGGCGCGGACGAACATGTCCTGGAACATCTCCAGCTCGGCCCACTCGGGGTTGCCCATCGCCGCACGCAGCCCGTTCCATTGCCCCGGCTCCAGGGCCATCATCCACACGTAGCCGTCCTTGCATGGCAAGATCGTCGCGGGCGCACCCAGCGGCATGCCTACACCCGTGCGGGTCTCGAACTTTCGATCCTGCGCATAGCCGCCGATGTTCTGCGCACCGACGAACAACGCGGCCACGGCTTCCGCGCACGAGACGTCCAGGTGTTGGCCCCCGGTGCGTGCACGCCCGTAGACGGCGGCGAGGCCCCACGCGGCGGCGACGTAGGCACCGAAGAAGTCAGCCGAGAAGGTGCCATGCTGTAGCGGTGGTTCGTTCGGACGGCCGCAGTAGCGGCTCCCGGCGGCAGACAAGTGGAAGGCGTTCAGGTCGTACCCGTTCCAGTCAGCGTACGGTCCGGTCTGGCCGAACGGCGTGATCGAGATCATCACGAGGTCGGGATTGATCGCGGCGATGGCCGCGTAATCTAGTCCCCACTGGCGCATCTGCTGCGGGTGGTTGTTCTCAATGAAGACGTTCGCTTGCTCCAAAAGCGTGAGCATACCGTTGCGCCCGTTAGGCGCGCCGACATCGAGCGTGACACCGCGCTTGTTGGTGTTCAGGAAGAAGAACAACCCGCTTTTTTCCGGATGCGGCTGGTCCCCGGGGAACGGACCCCACCGGCGGGCGATGTCACCCTGCGGCGGCTCGACTTTGATGACCTCAGCGCCGTAGTCCGCGAACAGCTTGGCGCAGAAGGGCGCCGACACACCTTGGCCCAACTCAATCACCCGGATGCCCTGGAGCGCGCCGTCAGCCATAATGCGTTCGCCTTACACTCTTATGGGCGACCTTGTGAGCCGATTCGACCAGCGCAGTCAAGCGCTCGGCATCTTCGGCGCTCCCACTGGGTGACGAGTAGCGCCCCGCGGCAGCGCTGCAAAAGGAGATTGGGCTGCTAGTGAGTTAGGGCCGGTCGACCTTGAACTCCCACTTACAGCAGATGCCCTCTTTGACCTTCCGTGGGGGGACCTGCAGGGCTGTAGACGTCATATTGGGGTTGGTGAGCTTGCAGAACTGGGCGAACGCCCGGTCCTCGACGCCGCCCGGTCCACACAGGCACTGGACGTCCTTGTCGGTTCCCGTCGCTTCAAAGTATGCAAGGCTCGGGCAACGGGTGAACGTGAGGACGACATGGTCCGGGCTCTTGACGTCGCGTTCGAAGTCGTAGAAGTCCCTGCCAGCCCCGTCCGGCGCGACCTGAAAGATCTTCAGCAGCGCCAGGACGTCGTCGCCCTGGATGTTCATCGCCTCTCTGAGCAGCGGGAGATAAAACTTCTTGAGCACCCGCTCGTAGACCTCGGCATCCAAGTTGAAGGCCTCCTCGAGGCTCATGCGCTTGCGGTTATTCGTATTCCACATCCCCATCAGGCCGACGAAGATCGTGCGATATGCCTTGAGGAGTCTGATGAGCGCCTCTTTGGAAAAATCCTCGAACTGGAGGTCGGGATTGTAAGGCGCACTATAGTCCTGAAGCTCTTCCGCCATGTGATTCTCCTCCCTGGAATTATAAGAATGTGATACTTGCTTTTGCGCCGTCTGACAACATAGCCGGGCTGTTCGTTCCGGCACGGTGGGAGTCAAGGCCTGCACGAAAGGACACCGATGGACGTACCGAAGAAAATGGAAGATCTGCCGACGAGTGCGCTGCGCTTCGTGGGACGCGCGGTCGAACGAGTGGAGGACCGCTCGCTGGTGACCGGACGCACGGAATTCATCGACAACGTGCGCTTGCCGGGCATGCTCCATTGCGCCATCCTGCGCAGCCCGTACCCGCACGCCCGCATCACACGCGTCGATACCAGTGCGGCGGAGCAGCTGCCCGGCGTGATGGCCGTGGTCACCGGTGAAGACGCGCTGCGCTGGAGCTTCCCGACCGGCACCGTTCCGGAGGGATGGGGAACCCACTGCCTGGCGACGGACAAGGTGCGTTACGTGGGCGAGCCGGTCGCGGCGGTGGCTGCGACGAACCGGTACATCGCCGAGGACGCCGTAGAGCTCATTGCCGTGGACTACGACCCGCTGCCGCCGGTGGTGGATGGACTGCAGGCGATACAACCCGACAGCCCTCGGCTGTTCGAGCAACACCCCGACAACATCATGTTCCAGAAGGTCTTCACCTGGGGCGAAGTGGAGCAGGCGTTCCGGGATGCCGACCACGTCTTCACCGAGAAATTCCGCTGGCATCGCGTCGGCGCCAATCCAATGGAGACCTTCGGTGTGATCGTGGAGTGGGATCCGGTGGAGGGGAGCGTGACCTGTCGCGGCACATTCCAATCGCCATCGCTCATCGCCGTTGGGAGAGCTTTGGTGCTCGGGCTGCCGCTGAACAAGGTGCGGCTCATCAGCCATCCGCGCGGCGGCAGCTTCGGCGGCAAGATGGGGTACCGGGGCACGGACATTAGCGCATTGCTCTCCCGCAAGGCCGGCGGGCATCCGGTGAAGTGGATCGAAGACCGTATGGAGTATCTGGTCGGAGGAAGCGGCCAGGCGTGGGATCGCTTCTATGAAGCTTCGCTCGCGGTGAAAAAGGATGGAACGCTCACCGGCTTCAAGGTCAAGCTCGTGGAGGACCTCGGGGCCACCGGAGAAGGCTACTCGTCGCTCGGGGCGGTGAAGCCGCTGACGTGCTTCACCGGCTGTTACACGATCCCTGTTGCCGGGTACGACCTCACGCTGTGCGCGACCAACAAGGTTCCCACCACCGCGTATCGGGGTATGGGTCCGCCACCGCACAACTTCGTGCTGGAGCAGCTTATCGACATTGCCGCCCGTGGCATCGGCATGGACCCGGCAGAGATTCGACGGAAGAACTTCATTCCTCCGGACCGCTTTCCGTACACGATTCCGAGCGGAAACGAGTACGACAGTGGCAACTACGAGGCGGCGCTGAACACCGTGCTGGGAATGGCCGATTACAGCAAACTTCGCGAGGAGCAAGCCGCTGCCCGCGGGCAGGGGCGATGTGTCGGCATCGGCGTGGTGAGCAGCATCGAGCCGGGCGTGTTCGACTGGAATGCGTACGCCGGCGTGGGCATGCCGGGCATTGGTGTGCCCGAGGGCGTCACCGTGAGTATCGATCTGTTCGGGAAGGTCGTGGTGCGGGTGGGCTTCACGACCGAGGGGCAGGGCCAGTACACGCTGGCGACGCAGCTGGTGGCGGATTACTTCGGCGTGAACATGGAAGATGTGCGCGTCGTTTCCCAAGACACGCTCTCGGCGCCGCCGCATTTTGGTCCGGGTGGCAGCCGCCTCGGCGTCGCGCTGACCGGCGCCGTCCTGGGCGCCTGCGAGCGGGTCAAGGAGATGCTGATCAAGGCGGCCGCACACCTGATGCAGGCGCCGCCGGAGAGCGTCGAGCTGATGGACGGCAAGCTCCGCGTCCGCGGCGTGCCGGGAGCGGAGATGCCGCTGGCGCAAGTGGCGGCCGTCATGCGTACACGGGCCGATCTGCTGCCCATGGGGATGGAGCAAAGTCCCGAAGCAACCTATGTGTGGACCTCGCCGGGTCGCACGCCGATCGATGAGCAAGGGCGCGCCAAGAGCTACCTCACTGCGGCCAATGCGTGTCATGTGGCCGTCGTGGAAGTGGATGTCGAAACCGGACAGGTCAAGATCCTGAAATACTACATCGCGGACGACTGCGGCACCCGGCTCAACCCGGCGACGGTGGAAGGTATGATCGACGGCGGAGTGGCCCAGGGCGTGGGCGCCGCGCTGTTCGAGGAGTACGTGTACAACGAGGATGCGCAGCCGCTCACCTCGACGTTCATGGACTACCTGCTGCCAACCATCTTCGAAGCGCCGACGACCGAGAAGAAGGCGCTGGTGACCCCGTCGCCCTTCACCCCGCTGGGGGCGAAAGGCTGCGGCGAGGGGGCCATCCACACGACGCCAGCCGCCATCCTGTGCGCCATCAACGACGCCCTGGCACCCCTCGGCGTGCGCGTGACGGAGGTCCCTGCCTCTCCGAATCGTCTGTGGAAGTTGATTCGAAGTGCGAAGCAATGACGCCATTCCACGAGGCCATGCGCTAAGCGCTGCGCGAATGGGTCAATGCGCACTGAACTGCAACCGCGCTGGTTGGTGCTTGGCAAGATGAGAAGCGGCGCCGATTGGCACTGGTGCTGACGCGACGTGGCGATCGGCTGCGCCCGACCAGTTGCCGGCCAATGAGACGGAAGGAAAGGGCAGTGTATGAAGAAACGATCGGCCAACAAGGGCAAGAAGGCCACTAGACGAACAAGACGAGACCAGCAACTCGCCGAGTTTGAGCAACGCGATCTGGGTGATGATATCCGTGCATCGCGCAGCGCGGTCGTTCTCCGCGGACCGTCACGACCCACCTCGATCCTGTTGGGTCCGGCGCTCATTGAGAAGCTGCGCCAGAAGGGCGCGAAGCGCGGGCTTGGCTACCAAACGATGCTCAAGATGATCGTCGCGGAGCACGTCGACGAGTACTGACCGAGGGATCGGACGGCACCAATTGCTATCGCTGGAAGCGGAGTGTGAGGAAAGCACGGAATACGGCGACAATCGCATCGTCGGCGCCCTCATTGGTCCCAACGGCCGCACGTTGCGGGTGGTGAGTGTTTGGATGATCGAGGCCGTGGGCGGCAAGGTCTGCGCCTTGTCTTCGCGCTTGCCGGACCGGACCTGGTCTACCCGTCACGGCGCTTCGCATTACACGCAGCCGACGGAGGAAGGCATGAAGAAGCGCACGGAGGCTCCCCTGCAAAACGACGCTCTCACCGTTGTCCGCGCTCTCGTACAGATCTGGCAACGCCTGAAGTCCCGCACGAACGCTAGGCTAGCCGGGCGGAGTGAACAGATTCCGGGCGGTCTCGATGCCGGTGAAGTATAGTATACTGCGCTGCTTAGCTGCGGTAGGTGTCTTCGCGGCGCAGGCTGCAGGCCTGGAGAACGACGTCGCCATCGTAGATGTCGTAGCGGAAGCGGAAACGCCGCAGCCGCAGCCGATACTGGCCCTCGCCATGAGGCACGCCGCTGAGCTTGAGGATGTTGTGCCGGCGGGATCGGTTGTGCGGGTCGGCGCGCAGGATCTGCACGCCCTCCTCTTGGCGGGCCAAGAAGTCAGCGTGGCTCCTGGCGAGATCGCGCGCCTGCCGCTCGTAGTGTGGGGTCGTGCGGACGAGGAAGGCGACTGTCATCGAGCGCGACGCCGACGCGGCCTGCGCTGGGCAGACCGCCGGATCTCGTCCAGGAACTCCTCAGCCGGGCGGCTCTTGCCAGCCAGGTACTCCGCATTGCTCTCGCGGATGTGCGTGCGCATGGCGGGGTCCTGGAGTTCCAGGTAGTCCTCGAACTCATCGATCGGCATGACGGCGACGATCGGGATGCCGTCCTTCTCAAGAACGACGTACTCCTTATTGAGGTGGACGCGTTTCACCACGGCGCCGAGGTTGATACGCGCCTTAGTGAGGGGCAGGTGTTGCACCGATCGAACAGCGACGGTTGTGCGAGCCATGAGCGATTCCTTAGCATTGATTAATCCTCATCACCATACAGTTCTCGGGGAAGTCAGGCTGCTGCTCGCGTTGCGTGAGGTCCGGGTCTGGTTCCGGCGCCTTGGCGCGCCGGGCAATCTTTTGCGACGATACCGACGACAGAGTTCTCTGCGCCGGCTGGCGTGGGGCGCGCAGGAAGAAGCGCTTGGCAGCTTCTCTTTCAACCGAAGAGACTTCCCTGCACGACGACGCTCTCACCGTCGTCTGAGCTCTCATACCAGTAGAACTCTTGCGCCAGGTAGAAGCCCACTTCGCGACACAAAGCGATGAGTCCAACTACCGTGGGGGGAGGAAGCAGGAACCTTCGGGCAGAGCCGGTGACCCGTTTGCCAAAAGGGCGCGTGCGGGTCAAAGTGCGGGAATCACAACCAGCAACCGATGGGAGACTCCGGATTGAGAGCAGGAGAACCATGAACCGCGTAGACCTGTCGACCGCCAACGCCCGCGTGCTCGGGAAGATTCTCCGGACGCAGGCCGAGAGCATCCCCGATGCGACCTACCTGATGGCCGGGGATCGGCACTACAGCTTTGGGCGCGTCAACCAACTCGCCAACGCCTACGCGGCGGGTCTTCGCGAGCTCGGTGTTCAGCCCGGTGACACGGTGGCCATTTTCATGGCGGGCTCGCCGGAACTCGTCTTCACAACGTTCGGGATCAACAAGCTCGGCGCAATCTGGGTGCCGACCAATACGGACTATCGCAAGGAGTGGCTGCGAGAAGCCTTTCAAGACAGCCGCGCCCGGGTTCTCGTCGTCGACGCGGCGCTCCTCCCGCGGGTTGCGGAGCTTGGGCCCCACCTCCCCTTCGAGTGCGTCGTGGTCAATGGCAAGAGCGATCTCACAGTCGCAGGCGTTCGCATGGTCGACCTTGCAGAGTTCGCGCAGCTCACAGCGCGTGAACCCGACGTCGACGTCTCGCACGGTGACACCGCGGCCGTGCTGTGGACCTCTGGGACAACGGGAAAGCCCAAAGGCGTCATGCAGAGCCACAGCGCATGGGTCCGCGGTTCCGAGAGCAGCATCCGAAGCTTTCGCGTGCGGGAGGGCGATGTCCTCTACAACTGTCTGCCGATGTACAACTCGGCGGCCTGGATCTCCACCGTCTACCCGACACTGATCGCCGGCTTGCCTTTCGGGCTCGACGATCACTTTTCGGTGAGCACGTTCTGGGACCGCATCCGCTTTTACGGGGCCACGCACATGTTCACGCTGGGCGCCATGCACATCTTCCTGTGGCAGGCGCCGCCGCGGGCGGACGACAAGAACAACTCGGTGCGCGTCGCCTCACTCATCCCCATGCCCGACCGGCTGATGGGACCGTTCAAGGAGCGCTTCGGCATCGAGACGGTCGTTCAGGGTTACGGTCAAAGCGAAGCGTTCACCGTCCTGCTGCGCATCGACGACGGGACGCGCACCTGGAAGCCGACCTCGGCCGGCGTACCACCGCCGGGCATGGAAGTGCGGCTGCTCGACGACGACGATGTCGAGGTTGCGGTCGGTGAAGTCGGCGAGTTCTGTGTCCGGCCCGCGGCCCCGCACACCATCTTCAACGGATACTTCAACGACGCGGAAGCCACCGCTGCGGCCTTTCGAAACCTCTGGTACCACACGGGCGACCTCGGGCGGAAAGACGCGGACGGCGAGTGCTTCTTCTTCGACCGCAAGGCGGATTACATCCGCTACAAGGGCCGTAACGTCTCCTCCTTCGCCGTGGAGGCGGCCGTCAACGCCCATCCGGCCGTCGCCCAGTCCGGCGCGTATGGCGTGAAGTCGGCGGAGCTCGACGCCGAAGCCGAAATCAAGGTCGACGTCGTGCTGAAGCCCGGCGCGACGCTGAGCGCCGAAGCACTCGCGACCTTCGTCAACGAGACGGCTCCCTACTTCTTCGTGCCGCGGTACATCGAGTTCGTTGACCAGCTGCCGCAGACACCGACCGGCCGCGTGCGAAAGTTCGCCCTACGGGAGCGCGGGGTCAACGACGGAACGTGGGATCGCGACACCGCCGGCTTCGTCGTCAAGCGCTGATCTCACTCGTTGTGTCGACCGCTCGCCCGCTGGCATCGCAATGGAAGGAGTGCCCATGGACTACGAATCTATCCGTCTTGAGGTCACGGAGAGAGTGGCGACGCTGACATTGAACCGTCCGGAGCGGATGAATGCCTGGAACGACTCGATGGATCGCGAGATCCAGGCTGCGCTGCGACGGTGCGATCGCGACGAGGAGGTGCGGTGCGTGGTCGTTACGGGAGCGGGCAAAGCGTTCTGTGCCGGCGCCGACCTGGGCCAAGGCGGAGGGACGTTTCAAGGTCGGCCCGCTGACCCTACCGCTGGGCAATTCTATCCGTGGGATCTGCGCAAGCCGGTGATCGCCGCGATCAACGGACACGCCGTCGGGGTAGGCATCACGTTCGCCATGAGCTGCGACGTCCGTTACGTCGCGGAGGACGCCAAGATCTCGTTCGCGTTCGTGCGGCGTGGCGTCATTCCGGGATTCGCTTCGCATGTGACGGTGGCGCGGATCGCGGGGCTGTCCAATGCGGCCGAGCTGATGATGTCGGGTCGGACGATTCGCGGGGCGGAGGCCGCCGAGCTGCGACTGGCGACGAAAGCCCTGCCGGCAAATGAGGTCTTGCCTGCGGCACTCGCGCTGGCCCGCGATATCGCGGAGAACGCTGCGCCCGTCGCGGTGGCCATCATTAAACGTTTGCTCTGGGAGAGCGCAACCTCGACACCGTCCGAGATGAAGCGTCGAGAGGATCGCCTGTTCGCGTGGATCGGCGCACAACCGGATGCGCGCGAGGGTGTAGAGGCGTTCATCGAGAAGCGCCCTCCGCGCTGGTCGATGAGCGTCTGCCGCGATCTGCCGGATTTGCTGGAGTGAATCGCCGCACGCCGGAGCCAGTCCGTTACGGGCTCGCGCGTCTGCCGGCGGGTCGCCGACGTGACGCCCTCACGAAGCAGGCCGCGATGCGCGCGGCGTCCCTCAACTACCTCCCGCTCACCGGACATTCGCCGCGGGCCGGCCAATCAGCCGGCTGGCCCGCTCGTCGGTGCAGCACGCATCGGAGATCCTCGCCTCTCCACATCAGGCTCTGCAGGCGCGGCTACGAACCAGACCCGGCGCCAAAGATGGCCCGGCAGGTTTCCTGCATCATCCGAGCCTTCTCCAAACTCGTCGGATACATCTCGGCGGTGACGGCCCCGCTCATCTTGTCGACAATGACCGGGTGGACGTTGCAGTAGCCCTTGAGTCCGTACTCGCCATTCGATCTGCCGATGCCGCTGTGTCTCACGCCGCCGAACGGGGCCTCGCACACGCCGAAAGTGACGGCCATGTCGTTGATGTTGGTGCTGCCGGAGCTCAGGCGTCGCGCCAGATCGAGGCCTTTGTCGATGTTTTCGGTCCACACGCTCCCAGAGAGACCGAACACGCTGTCGTTGGCCAAGCGGATGGCTTCATCCTCATCCTTGACGGGTACGATCGGCATGACGGGCCCGAACGTTTCCTCCGTCATGACCAGCATGTCGTGATTCACATTCACCAGGACCGTGGGCTCATAATACAGGCCCTTGAGGTTCGGGTTGCGCCGGCCGCCGACGAGCACCTTGGCGCCTTTGGCCACGGCGTCGTTCACGTGCTGTTCAACCGTTTCCAGTTGCTCGGGCGTGAACAGCGTCCCCACGTCGAAATCGCCGGCCGTCGCCTGCCGCAGCTTGGACGTGCGCTCGACGACTTTCTTGATGAACGCATCCGCCACCGACTCGACGACGTACACCCGTTCCGTTCCGCAGCAGTACTGTCCGGTATTGATGAAACAGCCGGCCACGGCGCCTCCCGCGGCGTTGTCCAGGTTGGCGTCGGCGCAAATGATCATCGCATCCTTGCCGCCGAGCTCGAGGGTACACGGAATGAGGCGCTCGGCGCAGGTCTTGGCCACGTGCCGGCCCACCGAGACGCTTCCGGTGAACGTCACCTTGTCGATGTCGGCTTCCAGGAGCGCCTGGCCCGACTGGCTGTCTCCGACGACGACGCTCACCACCCCCTCCGGCACTCCGGCCATCTTGAACAAATCTTCGACCAGCTTCCCGGACATCGGCGTGACTGACGACGGCTTGACCACCACCGTGTTGCCGGCCATCAGCGCTTGAATGGCGGGGACGATTGCCAGCACGAACGGCCCGTTCCATGGGCTGATGATGGCGGCGACGCCCATCGGCTTGTACGTGATGTACAGGTCCTTCGTCATCGCCAGGATGCCGTGGAGCTCCACCTTCTGCGTCTGCAGGAATGTCGTCGCGTACTTGGCGTAGAAACCGAGCGCGTCGCACACCGGGAAGATGTCCATCTGGACGATATCCAATCGCGGCTTGGGGCCCTCGCGCTCGATGACGTTGATGAATTCGTCCTGCCGCGCCAGAAGGATCTCGAGCGCTTTCAGCATGTACGCGCCGCGCTGTTCGAAGCTGAGCGCCGCCCAGCCGGGTTGGGCCTTGCGTGCCTTGGCGACGAGGGTGCGCACATCGTCCGGCGTCATGCAGCTGATCGTTCCGATCGGCTCGAGTGTTGCCGGACTGAGCAGCTGGAGCTGACGTCTACCGTCGGGACCTGTCTTCAGGGGTTTCACAATGGCCATTTCGCAATTGCCTCCTTCTCGTGTTGTCGCTTCTGCTTCTTCGCCTTGACCACCTGCATCGCGGCGACTTCATGATGGCCGCATGAGCGAGACGGCCATCGGTGTTTCACGAGTGCGCGCTATATCAGCGACGGCACAACGCTCGCAATGGGCGCGCGCACGTCGAGTTTGAAGTCGTTGCCGCAATTCTTTCCGAGAGGGATGCTCTGGGGTCTGGAGAATGGACTGTGACGCGAAAAGCGACCGCCGAGATGTGCGTGCGCTTCTTCGCACGCCCTTGAATTTCAACTTCGATCTTTCTCCTTACCCTTCCGCCGGCGTCGCCGGCACGCGCGCTCAAACGCGCTCACCAGGTCGCTACGGTCCAGTGCCTGCTCCACTTCCCGGAGAGTGCCCCGGATCAGAGCCACATCGAGATCCGTGGGGTGTGCGTTCAGGATCGCGCGGCGCGCAACGCCGCGAGCAACTCAACGACGCGGGAAGGCATGCGCGGCGCGATCGAGTAGGCGCGTGAGTCGGATATGATGCTCGAGATCCTCGGCGCGATCCTCTTCGGAGGGCCAGTCCGGTCGCGCCTGGTGCGCATGCTCCCTCAGCGCCTGACCGGCGCGCCAAGTGGCCTCGCCACCCTCTTTCCGGAATCGCCGCGCCCAGTAACCCTGCTTTGATTCCGCGACGACGTCGTAGGCGCGTCGCATGAACGATCGGACCGCTGCCGGATCCATCACCCACAAAATAGCGCGAATGCACAGCGGTTGCGACCGGTGGAAGAACGTGAGCCCTCGCGGATTAGAGTCAGCCATTGACTCTCGATTCTGTCGAACAACCCCAGGAATAACGCAGCTCGAGAATCGCGACGCTCAAATCTGCTTCAGGAGGAACGATCGTCTGACCGCGAACGATCATGCGGCATGGACGCGCACGGTCGGAGGCGCGCCGTGCTCGGTTTGGTCATCGCGGTGCTCGGGATCAGGGGCGGTTGGGGAGGGCGGCGGCCAGCGGAATCCCCGAAACATGCTCGGGGTGAATGGTGATCACGACGCGCTCATCGCCCGGGCGGTCGAACGGATACTTATCGACGCCCATGTAGGCCCGCGCCATTGAGTTCACGAACGCACGGTCGGCATCATCGGTCAGCTCCGCCGTGCCGCGAATCTCGATGTAGTGTTGCGGATCGTCGCGGTGCGGAATCGAAATCGCCACTCGGGGATCACGGCGGAGATTGCGGTACTTCTGACGCGACTTGAGCGTGCTGACCCTGACCAGCGCGCCATCCCACATCACGGCCACCGGGTTCACCGACAATTGCCCGTCCGGCCGAATGGTGGCCAGGTGCCCGGTGGGGCGGCTCAGCAGGATATCGTGATACGCCTCCGGGATGCGCGAGGTCTTCTTCGTCGTCGAGAACGTCGCCATTGGGATCTCCATCACGCATGCCGCGTGGCGCTGGCGCGCGCCAGGGTGACGAACACCTTGGCCGCCGGCGATAACGGACCGGGCCGAGTGACGAGCCGGATGTCTCGGCGCATGGGTGGGGTGAGTTCTGCCATGACCACACCCTGCCGCCTGGCGCCCTCGGCCAGTGCCCGCGGTAGGAAGGTGAAGCCCGCGCCCGCCAGCACGAGCGGGATCAACGCTTGGCGCGACTCCGTCTCCACGGCAACGATGGGTGCCTGGTCCGGGGAGGTGATCTTCAGCGCCAGCCCGCCGTAGTACTCATACACACCGGTCGGAACGATCATGGGCAGACCGGCGAGATCGGCGTGTTTGAGGGGCCGTCGCTTCAACTTCGTCCCGGGCGGGAAAACGACGACGTGCTCCTCACGACCAATCACCTCGGCTACCAGCGGGGGTTCGACGCTCTCCACCGTCAGCGCCAGCTCGCAACGGCCGGTGCGCACGTAGCGTTCGATGTCGTGCAAGTTCTCCGACGTCTGGATGCGCACCTTCACGCCGGGGTGGCGGGAGCGAAACTCCCCCACGAGCCGCGCCAGCAGTTCCGCGGCCGACGCATGCGGCGCCGCCACGTCCAATGTCCCCACCCGTAGCTCCTCCACCGCCTTCACGGAAGCGTAGAGCACGGAGAGATCCCGCAACACCAGGCGTGCCGATTCCACGAAGGCCTTGCCGGCCGAGGTCAACGAGACCGAGCGTCCGAACCGGTGAAACAGCGGTGTCCCGAGGACCTCCTCGATTTCAGCAATCGCGTGAGACAGCGATGGCTGCGAAACGTGCACGGCCTCGGCCGCCCGGGTGAAGCTGCGGTGGTCAGCCACCGCAACGACAAACTCGATATGTCGCGGATTCATACGCTCATGCTATCAATCAAACCGGTGCGTCTCGTCAAGTCTCACGCACAACCGTCTGGAGGGCGCGGGTCCCACAAGCCGGCGACTCGCCGGGACAGCCCGTGTCCCCGCCGGCCCATACGCGATGTGTATGGATTCCATGGGAACTTTGTCTTGGACATCTACCGGCCAGTTGGCTTAGTCTGGACCCTGCCGAAAGCCGCGCACGCACCCACGCGGCGTTGGAACCGTGGGAACGCGAAGAGAGGAGTCGGACGATGGAAACCGCTGTCGCGCAATCGATTGCACCAAGAACTCTCCCCGAAAGGACGCCAGCCCGCCGTGAGGAGGAACTGGTGGTCCGGGAGCGGATTCCGCTCGATGAAATCGACAAGTTGAACGGTCTCACACCCAGGGTCCAGCGGCTCAAGCAGCAGTATTTCGAAGCGCATCCGACGGTCTGCGGCGAGCGCGCCTGGCTCATGCTGGAGTCGTACAAGCACACCGATGGCGAGCATCCGGCCAAGCGGCGGGCGAAGGCGTTTGCCAACGTGCTCCTGAATATGACCATTGCGATCCGTGACGACGAGCTGCTGGTCGGCGGCTCGACGCGCTTCCTGCGCGGCGCCCTTCCCAACGTCGAGTTGGCCCCCCAGAATCTCATGTGGATCTTGAACCAGCACGAGCCGGCGACGACGGCGTCGCCAACGACCGAGGCGGTGCTGGAGGCGGAGGACAAAGCCAGGCTGATCGCCGCCTGCGAGTACTGGATGGACAAGTACGCCGCCAAACGCGCCGAAGAGATCATCACCGCGTTGGACGGTGGCATGTGGAAGAAGGTTGGCGAGGCACGCATGGGAATGTGCCAGCCCTACACGCCCATGTGCTTTACGCCCGGAGCGGACTACGACAAGGTCCTGTCGATCGGGTTCAATGGGGTCGTCCAGGAGGCCCAGGATCACATCGACCGCATCAAGGCCAGCGTGAACGGCCAGGGTTTGAGCGACAAGGACAAGGAAAAGATCGAGTGGCTCGAATCCGTCATCATCGTGGTCGAAGCGATGATTGCACACGCGCACCGGTACGCGGCACGCGCCCGCGAGATGGCGGCGACAGAACAGGACCCCGCGCGCAAGCGCGACCTCGAGAAGATCGCGGAGGTGTGCGACTGGGCACCGGCAAATCCTCCCCGAACTTTCCAGGAAGCCTTACAGACGTACTGGTTCATCGCCATCGGCCACGACATCGAGAAGGCCAACACCAACGCGTACGTCGGACGCTTCGACCAGTACATGTGGCCGTACTATGCGCGAGACATCAACGAGGGCCGGATCGCCCGTCAGGAGGCGGCGGAGCTGATGGGGTGCATGTTCATGAAATGGACGGCCATGGAGCCGTTCATGTTCATGGGTCTGCTCGGTAAGCGGTTCCATCAGGAAATCGCCCAGTCGAACTACTTCATCAACGTCACCCTCGGCGGGCAGGGGCGCGATGGGCGAGACGCCGCCAACGAGCTGTCGTGTCTGATCTTGCAGGTCGCCAAGCAGGTCAAGACGCATCAGCCGCACATCTCGATCCGCTATCATCGCGCCATGAGCCCCGAGTTTCTCCAGAAGGGGATCGAGTGCAACCGAGATCACGGCGCCGGAATTCCGGCGTGGTTCAACGATCGTCTCGGCACGGAGTACTTGCTGGATCGGGGCGTCCAGTGGGACGACGCGCGCGAATGGGCGATGGCGGGCTGCATCAACACCTCGTACCCGAAGAGCTTCGCCTGGACGCGTAACGCGGTGGTGTCGTTCGTCAACCACGCCAAGCTGATCGAGATCACCTTGAACAACGGGATGGATCCACACACGGGCGTCAAGCTCGGCATCGAGACCGGCGATCCGAGGAACTTCAAGACGTGGGACGAACTGTTCGAGGCGTACAGGAAGCAGGTTGATCACTTCTACGACTACTGCGTGAACAACTTCCGGGCCATGGAGAAGGTGTACTACGAGGATTCGAACTACTTCCCCTTCATCTCCGCCTTCTTGCAGGATTGCGTCGCGAAGGGGAAGGACGCCACCCGTGGCGGCGGTCGCTACCAGCAGTTGGAAGCGTGGTGTTTTGTCGACCGTGGGTTGCAGGACGCGAGTGACTCGCTGATCGCGCTGAAGAAGGTGGTGTTCGAGGACAAGAAGGCCACCATGGCCGAGCTGGTCGATGCGCTGAAGGCCGACTTCGAAGGATACGCGGAGCTCCGGCGCGCGCTGCTGGCCGCGCCGAAGTACGGTAACGACGAGGAGGAGCCGGATTCACTGCACGTGAAGCTGTGGAAGTATAGCATCGACAAGTGTCAGTCGTACCGCGACGGCTTCGGCCGGCGGTTCACCATGTTCCGGCAGGGCGCAGCCTGGTCGACCTGGGCCGGCAAGGCCACCGGCGCGCTGCCCAACGGCCGCAGGGCAGGGACCTCGTTGGCCGACGCCTCGGCTTCACCGCAGCAGGGGTGCGACGTGAAGGGCCCGACAGCCACTATGAACTCGGTTACCAAGCTCGACAATATGTTCATCGAGGGCCCGCTCCTGAACATGAAATTCGCCCCCGGGATGCTGAAGAAGAAGGAGGGTGTGAACAAATTTGCCGAGCTGATGGGGACGTACTTCGACAAGGGCGGGTTCCACGTCCAGTTCAACATCCTCGATAGAGAGACCCTGCTGGACGCGAAACAGCATCCCGAGAACTATCGGAACCTGGTCGTGCGCGTCGCCGGCTACAGCGCCTTCTGGGTGGAGCTGACGCCGGCCGTACAGGACGAGATCATCAGCCGAACCGAACAGCTGCTGTAATCGCGCAAGGAAGGGCGACCACCGGTCGCCCTTCGTGTTTGAGGACAGGCACGGTCGAGGACACAATGGCAACAGCGGGGACCACGCGGTGCGAATTGAGCGGTGCCCACGAGGTGGAGTCGACCGGTTCAGCCGGCTCGTCCCCGCGCGTCGTGCACGCGCTGTTCAGCGAGGAACTCGATGATCGCATCGTTACCGCCCGCATTTTCAACATCCAGCGATTCAGCACGGAGGACGGACCGGGAATCCGCACCACCGTCTTTCTGAAGGGCTGCCCGTTGAGCTGTCCGTGGTGCGCCAACCCCGAGTCGCAGGCGGGCGGTGTGGAAATCGGGCACAGCGATCCACTGTGCGACCACTGTAACCGTTGTGTCGAGGTCTGCGACAAGAAAGCGATTGCTCTCAATCCCGAGGGAGGCGTTCTCATCAACAGAGACGTGTGCGACGACTGCGCCAAGTGCGTTCCGGTGTGTGGACCGGGTGCCCTGCGGTTGCTTGGAGATGAGTACACCGTCGACCGAGTCTTCGAGGAGATCAAGAAGGACGCTGCGTATTACCGGAACTCCAATGGGGGTGTGACCTGTTCGGGGGGCGAGCCCCTGGCGCAGGCGCGCTTCGTCGCCGCGCTGTTCAAGCGCTGCCAAGAGGCAGGGATCCATACCACGCTCGACACGTGCGGGTCGGCGCCCAGGCGGGCGCTGGAACGGGTAATCGAGTACACCGACCTGGTGCTCTTCGATCTGAAGATCCACGATCGCGACGCGCACCTCGCGATCACTGGTCATTCGAATCAACAGATCCTGGACAACGCCAAGTACGTCGCCAGCAAGGGCATACCCATGATCGCGCGGATGCCGCTGATCCCGGGATACACGGACGCGGAAGAGAATATCAGCGCGATTGCGGGCTTCATCAGGACGCTCGGGACGCACATTCCGGTACACGTGTTGCCGTACCACCGGTTCGGCATGAACAAGTACAAGATGCTGGACCGGCCGTACGCGCCAGGCGATGTAAAGCCGCCCTCGCCCGAGCGGGTGCAGACTCTCGTCCAGCGCTTCCAATCCCTCGGCTTGGAGTGCGAGATCGTGACGTAGGGGCTGCCCATCGTCGGAGCTTCTCGGTTGAGCCGCGAGCAGATAGCAGATTCTAGTATCCTGAGTCGTAAGTTCAATGAATAGTTCGAAACCCCAACAAGGTGCTTCGCGGACATCTAACCCCCTCACCCTGACCCTCTCCCGGAGGGCGAGGGGACCCTCTTGCTCCCTCTCCTTCCAGGAGAGGGTTGGGGTGAGGTGACGAGATACTCAGCGACCTTCTGACTCAGGACACTAGCGTACACGGAACGGAGGCATGCAATGAGAACGTCCGAGGAGTACGTCGAGTGCTTGCGGGCGATGAAGCCCAACGTCCGCATGGGAGGCGAAATCGTCCGCCGCGACGATCCGCGCATCATGCCAGGGGTCAACGTGATGCGGATCACGTACGACGCCGCCACCGACCCGGAGCTCGAAGAGCTGTTCACCGCCACGTGTCCGGACACCGGGAAGAAGATCAGTCGGTTCTGCGCGCTGTGCCGGAGTAGCGACGATCTGCTCAAGAAGCAGAAGATGATCCGCGTCGGCGCGCGGCTGTCCGGATTCTGTATCCAGCGGTGCATGGGTACGGATACCATGAACGCGCTGTCGGTGACGACGAAGGATACGGACGACGCGCACGGCACCGAGTACTGCGCGCGCTTCCGCGAATTCCTGAAGACCTATCAAGACAAGGATCAGATTGCGGCGGCGGTGATGACGGATGCCAAGGGTGATCGGGGCAAGCGGCCCCACGAGCAGCATGACCCCGACCTGCACGTGCGCATCGTCAGCCAGAACAAGGATGGGATCGTTGTCCGGGGAGCGAAGGCCGACATCACCATGGCATCTTATTGTGACCAACTCGTCGTGTTCCCGACGCGGACCTTGACCCGTGACGAGAAGCAGTGGGCGGTGACGTTCGCCATCCCCGCCGATTGGGATAACGTGCACATCGTCAACCGGGCGACGGCGCCGCGTGAGCGCAAGGTCCTCAAAGCGCCGTTGAACACCTATGGCAGCTCCGACGCCTTGGTGATCTTCGATGACACCTTCATTCCCTGGGACCGGGTGTTCCTGTGCGGCGAGTACGAGTTTGCCGGCAAGATGGCGCTGACCTTCTCGCAATGTCACCGCCACAGCTACTGCGGCTGCAAGCCCGCGGTGGATGACATCGTCATGGGTCTGATCGCACTGGCGGCCGAGTACTACGGCGTGGAAGGGAAGTCGCACATCCGCGAGAAGCTCTGTCATCTGGCCGCAACGGCTGAACTGATCTACGCCGCCGGTATCGCCGGAGCGGTGAACTCGGCCAAGTCCGCCTCGGGCGTGCACGTGCCGGATGCCATCTATGCCAACGTCGGCCGGCGTCTCGCCGGAGAGAGCACGTACGAGGCGTGGGGCATGATGGCCGACGTCGCCGGCGGTTTCCCGGTCACCATGCCATTCGAGGAGGATTACTTCGATCCGCACACGCGCGGGTGGCTGGAAAAATACACGGTGCGCAACCCGAACGTCTCCGCCGAGAAGATCCATCGTTTGCAGCGGACGATCTCGGACTACCTGGCGTCGTCGTGGGCCGGTGTGTGGCAGGTGGCCGCGGTCCATGGCGGAGGCTCGCCGGCAATGGAAGACGTCGCCATTGCGAGCAACTACGATTTCAACGAACGCAAGAAGATCGTAAAGCGATTGGCGGGAATTGAGGACTGACAGCCCGTTGAAGAAGACTGAGGCACCCTTCGACGAGCTCAGGGTGAGCGGAAGAAGTCCTTTTAGATCGGGGCGGGGCTCCGCTCATGCTGAGCTTGTCGAAGCATCGGGTGGGGTTTGTCAACGGGCTGCTGAGTCAAAGGGGTGGTCGGCTGAACGGGCGATGAGCTGCGGAGACCCGAATGCCTGGCAGGAGGATCAGCGGTGAAACGTGTCGACATGGTCGACTACGACCGGGCGTATCGGGAGTTTCGCTGGGAGATCCCGGCCACGTTCAACTTCGGCGGTGACGTCATCGACAAGTGGGCCGCGGACGCGAAACGCCTGGCCCTGATCTGGTGCAACGACCGCGGCGAGGAGCGGCGGTTCACGTTCGACGACATCCGCCGCGCGTCGAACCAGTTCGCGAACCGGTTGCAGCAACAAGGGGTGCGAAAAGGGGATCGCGTCTTGGTCATGCTGCCGCGCATTCCCGCCTGGCAGATCGCCATGGTCGGCTGCCTCAAGCTGGGCGCGGTTCCGGTGCCCTGCATCACCATGCAGACCGCGCGGGACATCGAGTTTCGGACACGGCATTCGGGCGCCATCGGCGCGGTGACCACGCGTGAGCACATCGGCAAGTTCCCGGCCGCTCATCCCTACCGCGCCCGGATCAGCGTGGGCGGCGGTGAGGGTTGGGACGATTTCGACCGCGGGCTCGCGGCGTGCTCCGACATTTTCGCGCCTGTCGCCATGAGCAGCGACGAACCGGCCATCATCTACTACACTTCGGGGTCGACCGGGCATCCGAAGGGCGTGACCCACGCCTCGCGCGCCTTGTTCGCCTGGCGGGTGTCCGCCTGGCACTGGCTCACGCTGACGCAGCGGGATCTGATCTGGTGTACGGCCGACACCGGTTGGAGCAAGGCCGGCACGAGTATTCTGTTCGGGCCGTGGAGCTGCGGCGCGGCTGTCCTTTTCTATGACGGCCCTTTCGAACCGGCCAGACGTTTCGAGCTGCTGGAACGCTACCGAGTCACCGTCTTCTGCGCCGCGGCGACCGAGCTGCGGCGCTTGATTCTCGAAGGCGCAACGAAGCGGGACTTGTCGGCCCTACGCCTGACCGTTTCCGCCGGCGAGAGTGTCAATCCCGAAGTCCTCAAACAGTGGCGCAGCCAGACCGGTAAGCCATTGCTCGAAGGATACGGGCAGACCGAGACGCTTATGACCGTCCTGACCTATCCCTGCCTGCCAGTGAAACCCGGATCGATGGGCCGCCCTTTGCCGGGTACCGAGGTCGCCGTCATCGGTGAGGGGAATCACGTGCTCGGTCCCGGCGAGGCCGGGACTCTAGCGATCCGATTGCCCAACCCTCAACTCATGCTCGGCTATTGGCAGGACCCTGAGTTGACCGGGAGGATGCGGGTGACCATCGACGGGAAGGAGTGGTTTCTCACTGGCGACATTGTCACCATGGACGAGGAAGGTGGCCTTGCCTACGGCGGCCGGGCCGACGACGTCATCAACTCGGCCGGTTACCGCATCGGGCCCCTCGAGGTCGAGAACGTCTTGATGGAGCACCCCGCCGTGGTGGAATGCGCGGTCGTTGCGAGCCCGGACGAGGACCGCGGCGAAGTGGTCAAAGCCTTCGTCGTCTTGCGCGACGGGATCTCGGGCGACGATGCCCTGAAGAAAGACCTTCAGGAGTTTGTCAAACGGGTAACCGCGCCGTACAAGTACCCGCGCCGGATCGATTTCATCGACGAGCTGCCGAAGACCACGACCGGGAAGATCCGGCGCCGGGTGCTGCGGGATCGCGAACAGGAACGAGGGAATCGCGCGCGTGCGTGATCGGCGACGATGGTTACCGCGAGCTACGGCGCGGGATGGATCAAGACCGACGAGTTCTCTGTGCCGTCACCCGCGATCCCGGTGCTTCGGCGGCTCGTGTCTTACGGTCAAGGCCCACCCGTTTGGTGGGCTTGATCTTGGCCAGTCTGGCCAAATTGAGGCCGAGGATTTTGGCGCGGATCTCGTCGGTAATCTCGGGATACCCCCACTGCTGCCGCAGCTCTTCGGGGATCTGCAGGGTGCGAATGAAATCGACGATCCGCTTCGTTTCATCGAACGGCATATCCAAGCCCATGACGATCTTGTCGGGGCCCGCCCATTCCAGCGCCTCGCCGATCATATGATAACCGCGGTACGGCGCGCGGGCGTACCAGCCGACGATGCCCGACATGCTCAGGTAAAGGTTCTTGTGTTTGCCCGCCAGACCGATGAGCTCCTCCGTGTACGGCCAGCCCATGTGGTAGGCGATGACCTTGAGCTCGGGAAAGTCGAGCAGGATGTCGTCCAGCAGAATCGGCCGAGTGTGCCCGTCCGGATGCGGCAGCACGTACGCGGTGCCCGTGTGGATGGTCACCGCGATGTCCAGCTCGCAGCACTTCTCGTAGAACGGCCAGAGCTGCGGATCGTTCAGCGGGCCGTCATCTTCCGGCGCGTAGACCTTGCACAGCTTGGCGTTGCAGTTCTTGACCAGATACTCCAGCTCCCAGATCGCGTGCTTCACGCCGCGCCGCAGGATCGGCCCCACGTTGCACTCCAGACACATGCGCTGCGGGTAGGGCGCGATTTCCTGCATGATGAAGGCGTTCGAGGAGAGCGGCGCGGTGTAGCCGCTGATGTTCATGGCCGGCTCACGGAGTATGAAGGCCACATCGACACCGGCCTCGTCCATGTACTTGATGAGTTCCGCGGCCCGGGGGCGAGGCATCTCCCCACCCTCGGCCAAGTTCCGGTTGGCCCACACCCGCATCACGGCATCCACGCTCTGCCACCACCGTGTGAAGTTCGGGTAGTACCCGACCTCTGCAAGCGTCGCCTCGTTCAGCAAATGGCATTCGGTCAGGGCCACGAAATGGTCCTTGCTGGTCATGCGCGTGCTCCTCTCTCCGATCACTGGGGCGTAATCGTTTCCTTATCGGCGCGGAAGAGTCAAGCTGCGCCGCTGCAATCCCGGGAGCCGCCGCCACGCGGCGGGCTTCGACGATTGCGCGCTGGCGTCGGACACCCGGGACCTGATGCAGATCACGGAACTAGGCTACCGATTGCCTGGACGACACGATTGTTTTCTAGTACGCACGACAGCCACTTCCGGCGTACAGACAAAGAGGAGGGTCGGACATGGAAGGCATTGACCAGCTGCGGGCCGTTCTGAGCCACCTGCAGGACCTCGAGGCGATCAAGACGCTGAAGGCCAGGTACTGTCATCTGGTCGACGCACGCAAGTGGAACGAGCTGGAGGATCTGTGGACCGATGATGCGACGTGCGATTACGGCTTCTTCGGGTGTTACCGTGGGCGGAAGGAGATCGTGAACAAGTTCTTCAGAGAACTGGTCGACACTGCCTCGTCGTTCATGGTCCATATGGTTCACAATCCCCTCGTTGAGGTGCACGGCGACGAAGCGTCCGGGTCCTGGTATCTCACCGCTCAGACGACGATTCAGCCGATGAACCAAGCCGTCTGGGTCATGGGGATTTACCAGGATCGCTTCCGGCGCGTCGGCGGCACATGGAAACTGAGCGCCCTCAAGTTCGAGTTAAAATACTACACGCCGTACGAAGACGGATGGGCGAAGACACTAATGTGGGAGATTCCGCGGTAGAGGGGCAGCAGTCACATCGCCGAGTGCGGTCGGAGCAACGACTGAAAGGGAGGTTCCAATGAAGTTCGCCATCCGGCTCCCAGCAAATTTTCTCTATCCGTCGATTACCAGCCCGTGGGAAGCCCGCGTAACCGCCGCGGACAGCCTGCGGTTCGCGCGCAAGGCGGAAGATCTCGGCTTCGACTACCTGTGGGTGTCGGAACACATCGTCCAGATCCCCGAGGTCGTACCGTTCCAGGGCCCGCGGTTCTACGAGGCCGTCAGCGCGGCCGGCGTTCTCCTCGGCGCCACCAGCCGCGTGCGGCTGCTGACCTACATCGCCGTCCTGCCGTATCATCACCCGCTGATGTACGCCAAGCAGATCGCGACCGTGGATGTCCTCTCCGGCGGACGCCTGACTCTCGGCCTGGCGTCCGGCCACCTGCAGAAGGAGTTTCAAGCCCTCGGGGTGCCGTTCGAAGAACGCGGCCGCCGCAGTGACGAGTACCTGCGCATCATGAAAGAGTTGTGGACCAGCGAACGAGCCAGCTACCGCGGCGAGTTCTATACGTTCGAGGATCTCATCTTCGAACCGAAACCCACCCAGAAGCCGCATCCGCCGATCTATCTCGGGGGTGACGCCAAACCGATCCAGCGTCGCGCGGCGCTCCTCGGCGACGGATGGATCCCCTGGCTCACCCTGCCGGAGGAAGTCCCCGCCTGCATGACCTACATCAACGAGCAGCGCGCCAAAGCGAAGCGTACCGGCCCGTTTGAGGTGATGATGCTGCTCGCCGACTTTCCGCCCGAGGACCGCCTCAACCTCAGCCGCTTCCGCATTCCCAAAACGAAGGACGAGGTCATGAAGCTCCTGGAGCGTCTGCATAGCGCCGGCGCCACCGGCGCGGTCGTCCATCTGCCCATGGGCACGGCAAGTTTGGACGCTTGTATCGACTGGGTCGAGTGGTTTGCCAAGGATATCATCCCGGGTTTCCGGAAGTAACCAGAAGTGAGGGATGCGATGAACGAGCAGGGCGCGCAGGATTGGACTGACACCGTTGACGTGCTGGTGGTGGGCTCCGGGGCGGGCGCGATGGTCGCCGCCATCACCGCCTACGACCGTGGCATGAAGACGCTGGTGATTGAGAAGGGGGCCTATTACGGCGGTTCCTCGGCGATGTCCGGCGGTGGGTTGTGGATCCCCAACAACCACCTGATGCCGGCCGCCGGGATCGCCGACTCGCCCGAGGACGCCATGGCGTATCTGCGGGCGACGACGGGCGGGCTGGTCGCCGACGATCGCCTGCAGGCCTTCGTCAAGACCGCACCCGAGATGCTCAAGTACCTGTGCGATCACACCCGGGTGAAAGTCGACATCCTGACCGAGTACCCCGATTACTACCCGGGCTCGCCCGGCTACTGTGCCGGCGGGCGCAGCGTCGAGCCCTATCGCATTCGCGGCAAGGAGCTCGGCGGCGAGTTCTTGCAGTTGCGCCCGAGTGCCATCCAGTCGCTCATCGCCGAGCGCATTTTCATGACGATCAAGGAAGCCCGCACGCTCTTCTGCCGGGCACCCGGCTGGATCGCGCTCACCGCCAAATTGATGAGCCGGTACTGGCTCGACCTCCCGTGGCGGTTCAAGTCGAAACGCGACCGCAGTCTCGCCATGGGCAACGCCCTGGCGGCCATGCTGCGCCGGTCGATGATGGACCGTGGCATCCCCTTGTGGCTACACACACCAGCTCGAGAGTTCATTGTCCAGGACGGGCACGTCGTCGGGGTCGCGGCCGAGCGCAACGGGCAGCGCTTGCGCATCCGCGCCACCAAGGGCGTGATTCTCGGCGCCGGCGGTTTCGAATCCAGTCAAACCATGCGCCAGAAGTATCTCCCCAATCCGACGCGCGCCGAGTGGACCTGCGCCAACCCCGACAACACCGGCGACGTGATCGATCTCGGCATGCAGATCGGCGCGGCCGTCGATCTCATGGACGATGCGTGGTGGGGGCCGACGACGGTGGTGCCCGGCGAGGCCCGCGCCCGCATGCTGGTGATCGAGAAGTCCCTGCCTGGCAGCATCCTCGTCAACAAGCGCGGCGAACGATACGTCAATGAGGCGTTGCCGTATGTCGATGTCGTCAACGCCATGTACGCGAACAACAAACCCGATGCCCCCAGCGTGCCGTCGTATCTGATCTTCGATGCGACCTTCCGCTACAAGTACCCGTGCGGTCCATTCCTGCAAGGCTCCGTGCAGCCGGACTGGAGCCTGCCCAAGCGGCTCAAGCAAGAGTATCTGAAGAAGGCCGACACCATCGAGAGTCTCGCGGCGTTGCTCGGCCTCGAGGCGACACCGTTGAAAGCGACGATCGCCAAAGTGAACGACTACGCCCGTGCGGGCAGCGATCCGGACTTCCACCGCGGCGACACGGTCTTCGACCGCTACTACGGCGATGCCACGGTCACGCCGAACCCGTGCTTGGCGCCGATCGAGAAACCGCCTTTCTACGGTATCGAGGCGTTCCCAGGCGAACTGGGGACGAAGGGCGGGCTGAAGACCAACGCCGGCGCGCAGGTGCTCACCGAGAACGGAAACGTGATCGCCGGGCTGTATGCGATCGGCAACTGCTCGGCGTCGGTGATGGGCCGCACCTACCCCGGTCCGGGATCGACCCTCGGCCCGGCCACTACCTTCGGCTACATCGCCGCGCGGCACGCCGCAGGCGCATAGCGCGCATGCGACGCGGCCCGTATCGGCTGAGTCATCTTGACGATATGCGATAAGCGGGTTTTGCACATGAGGTCTCATCCAAGCAAGCACGCTTCGAGACGGCCCCTGAGAACCCTTCGGCACGGCGCGAAGAGATTGCGCCTGCTCAGGAGGGGCCTCCTCAGCGTGAGCGGTGAAAACCTGTTGAGACACCGGGACCTAACCGCTCGCCCTGAGGAGCCGCCTTTTCTGGCGGCGTCTCGAAGGGCGCCCGCTGGGAGCTGATGTGCAAAGTCGGATACGCGATAGGCGCGCAACCGGGAGGCCCTCATGAAGTCACAGTACGATGTTATCGTCGTCGGTGCGGGCATCGGCGGCGTCGTTTGCGGCGCATACACGGCGGCCGGTGGTCTGGCCACCGCGATGTTCGAGAAGGCGGACGAGGTCGGCGGCCGGATCAAGCTGGACAAGACCTCGCCGGGGTTCACGGGATTTGAACACTGGGTGGCATTCGGCCAGGGCTGGGGTGGTGGCGCCTGGTATCGCGCCGCCCGCGAGGTGGATGCGGATGTGCGCTTCTACGAAGTGCCGGAGCCCTGCCTGTACTATCGCGGCACCGGCATGAAGTTCCAGATTGCGCCGCGCTGCGCCTCGGCCTCGGCACTGATCAGCTACTACGAGAGTCTCTTTCCGCAGCCGTTGTCGGCGGCAACCAAGCGGGCGTTCAGCCGGGCGTTCAACTATGCCGCGGCCATCCCGTACGAGGAGCTGTTCCGGGAACCGCTGTCCTGCATGCCGTTCTCCGACTTCAAAGACAAGTTGAGTACCGATCCGCAGGTGATCGGTTTCTTCGCGTCGATCGCGGCCAACTCGACCATGTGCGAGGCCGAGGAGGCGATGCAGCATCTCTCCGCCGGCGGCTTGCTGAGCACCTTCCGGTTCTGGTGGATGAGCGAGGCCCACTGCGTCGCGTTCAAGCCGAACCATGTCGAGGGGCTCGTCCGCCCGTTCGCGGACTCGATGAAGCGCAACGGCGGCGAGCTGTTTCTCGGCACCGAGGTCGCGGAGGTGATCGTCGAGAACGACGTCGCCACGGGTGTGGTCATCAAGAGCGCCAAGGGCGAGACGCGGGAGGTGCGCGCCAACAAGGTCGTGGTCAACGCCAACTTCACGCAGATCCCGTCCATCTTTCGCAGCGTGCCACCGGAGGTGCAGCGGCCGATCGACGCGTACACGGCGGTGCCGTTCCACGACTTCACGATCTACGCCGAGCTGGACCGGCCCATCACGGCGGAGCCGCATCCGGTGGCCGTCGTCGATCCGAAGACCGGCGGCAATCTGCTGATGATCTGGGCTATCTCGAATGCGTTCCCGTGGAATGCGCCGGAGGGGAAGCAGTTGATCTTCGCCAGCCGGGTGCTGCCGCTGGACCCACAGCAGCGTGAGCAAGTACGCGCGACGCTCAAGGGCGACATCGACGACATCATCGACGAGGTCTTCCCCGGCTACCGGAAAGCGGTGGTAACGAAGCACTACGCCTCACACTACCCGCTCTGGCACTACCAACACACATGGCACAAGAAGATCCCCTACCGCTCCACGTCGGTGCGGAACCTCTTCTTCGTCGGCGACTGCGTCGAGCCCCAGTGGAGCATGACGGTGGACGCGGCCGCGAGCACGGGGATGTTCACCGGCAAGGCCATCGTGCGGCTCGAGGGGCGGTAGGCGCGCGACGCGCTCAAGGCACGCTGCGGCACCAGGTCGCTTCGGGGAGAGGCCGACGTGTCCTTCAACGCGCGTCCGGCGCGCACGGTATGGCCTGCTCTTGGCAGCAGGGAGCAACCTGGGCAAACTACGTCGCGACCGTAACGAAGAGTAAGCGAGCGTCATGGATTCGGTCTCCCTTGTTCCCATCCTCACGCCGCACGGCCGTCTCACGCTGGGCCAAGTAGACGACGCGCCGGCGCTGGAAGCGACACTTGCCCAGCGGCTGCTGGACACGTTCGCGCGCGGCTCGGGGCACGGTTTGCTGCAACTCGGCGCGGGCGAGGTCGGAACCCCGCTGCCACCAGTCCTCGCCTACTGGCGCGAGTTCGGCGCGCGGTATGTGACGGCGCTCTGCACGCTGCCGGATGTCGAGGAGCGCGGCTTGAAGGTACACGTCACGGCCCCGCCGGAAGACGAGCTACAGTCGGTTGCCTCGGCGGCTCCGCCGATGACCGGCGCCGAGTATCTGACGGCAGCCGTTCTGCGCGCGCTCTGGGAAGAACTCGACGTGGCGTTCGGCGCCGAGTTGTCCGCCTCGAAAGGCTCGGTGCAGGACTTTCTCAAGCGCCACAGCCCGGCCTGGAACCTCGTCGGTCGCGTGCACTTCAACCTCGCCGAGAACCGTAAGGACGAGGCGGCACCGTTCGCCTTCCTCGCCACCTATACGACCCGATTGTCCGCACACGCCAAAGCGCAGCACGTGCCCCTGGGTCAGGCGCTCCGCGAGTACGCCGGCGCGGCAAACAAGACGCGCCTGCTGTCGCTGCTTCTTCCCGTCCAGCGCGCGGCGGAGAGTTGCGCGTGGCTGAAAGCCATGGTCGACGCGGGGGAGATCTTCCACCCGTTGAGGTGGACGCCCAAGGAGGCCTTTCAATTTCTCGGCGATGTCCCGTTGCTGGAAAGCGCGGGGGTGGTCGTGCGGATGCCAGCCGCCTGGAAAGCGAACCGCCCTCCGCGCCCGCAGGTGACGGCGACGGTCGGCGGGAAGGCACCGTCGGCTTTGGGTCAGGATGCGTTGCTCGACTTTCGCATGGAGGTCACGCTCGACGGCGAGCGGTTGACGGCCGGCGAGATCAAGGAGCTGCTGGCAACGTCCGACGGGCTCGCGCTGGTGCGCGGGCGCTGGGTCGAAGTCGATCGCGCGCGGCTCGGCCGGATGCTTGAACACTTCCGCCAGGTCGAGCGCGCCGCCGCTGACACCGGCCTTACCTTCGCCGAGGCCATGCGCATGATTGCTGGTGCCGATGTCGCGCATGACGGAGCCACCGGCCGCACCGACGCCGACTGGTCCCAGGTGGTCGCGGGCCCGTGGCTCGCCGAAACGCTGAAGGGACTGCGCAGCCCGGAGGGGCTGGCCCGCGTCGAACCCGGCCGTGCGCTCACCGGCGCCCTGCGGCCCTATCAGCAGGTGGGCGTGCGGTGGCTCTACCTGCTTTCCAATCTCGGTCTCGGGGCGTGCCTCGCCGACGACATGGGTTTGGGAAAGACCATCCAGGTGCTGTCATTGCTGCTGGTTCTCAAGCAGGAAGCGCCGGCCAAGAAACGACCAAGCCTGCTCGTCGCCCCCGCCTCGCTTCTCGCAAATTGGGCCACGGAGATCGAGCGGTTCGCGCCAAGCTTAAGGGCGCTCGTGGCTCATCCATCAGCACTCCCGGCCGCCGAGCTCAAGGCGCTCGAGCCGCAGCGCCTCGCCGATGTGGATCTGGTCATCACGAGCTACGGCTCGCTGCTCCGCATACCGTGGCTGCCAGACACCGCGTGGCACCTGGTCGTTCTCGATGAGGCGCAGGCCATCAAGAACCCGGAGGCCAAGCAGACGCGGGCCGCCAAGAAACTCGACGCGCGGGTAAAGTTTGCGCTCACCGGCACGCCGATCGAGAACCGGCTCGGGGACCTCTGGTCCATCTTCGATTTCATCAACCCGGGTTTGCTCGGGTCGGCGAAGGAGTTCACCACCCTCGTCAGACGTCTCGCGGACAGGCCTCACAACCCGTACGGCCCGCTGCGAGAGATTGTGCGTCCTTACATCCTGCGGCGCCTGAAGACCGACAAGAGCGTCATCGCCGACCTGCCCGACAAGACCGAGGTCAAAGCCTTCTGTCAGCTCAGCCGCAAGCAGGCCGCCCTCTACCAGCAGGCCGTGAAGGAGCTGTCCGAGCAACTCGACGACGCCGAGGGCATCCGGCGCAAAGGGGTCGTGCTGTCGTTCCTGATGCGGTTCAAGCAGATCTGCAACCACCCGTCGCAGTGGCTGGGCGACGGAGCCTGGAGCGAGGAAGACAGCGGCAAGTGGGCGCGCCTGCGCGACATTGCCGAGGTCATCGCGGCCAAGCAGGAGAAGGTGCTCGTCTTCACGCAATTCCGAGAGGTGACCGCTCCTCTTGCCGCTTTCCTCGGATCGGTGTTCGGGCGTCCCGGTCTTGTTCTCCACGGCGAGACCGAGGTGAAGAAGCGCAAGGATCTGGTGCGTCGGTTTCAAGAAGATGAGACCGTGCCGTTCTTCGTGCTCTCGCTCAAGGCGGGAGGCGCCGGCCTCAACCTCACCGCCGCCTCCCATGTCGTCCACTTCGACCGCTGGTGGAACCCCGCGGTGGAAAACCAGGCAACGGACCGCGCCTTCCGCATCGGACAGACGAAGAACGTGCTCGTGCACAAGTTCGTGTGCCGGGGAACCGTCGAGGACAAGATCGACCAACTCATTGAATCGAAGCGACAGCTCTCGCACGATTTGCTGGAAGGTGGCGCCGAGCTGCTCCTGACCGAGCTGAAGGACGAAGAACTGCTCAAGCTGGTCGCCCTCGACATCAACGTTGCAATGAAGGAGACATGATCGACTATCAGCGCAATTCCCGAGGTAGAAACGGCCCGGGGCCGCCGGCACTGCCCCGCCTCAGGCGAAGGGATCAACCACCTTGACGCCAGTCTTCCGGAAGTCGCGGATATTGCGCGTGGCCACGGTCAGGCCGTGTTCCAGGGCGGTGGCGGCAATCATGCTGTCCAAGACCGGCAGCGTGCGCCCGGTGCTTCTCAACTCCACGACCAATTTCGTCCAACGCCGGCTCACCGCAGCGTCCCACGGGAGACACTCGATCGTCTGCACGACGGCATCCAGCCACTGCTGCAGTTGCGTACGCTTGCGTCCGGCGGGCAGTAAGAGTACCCCGATGCACAGCTCGCCCAAGACGACAGAGTCCACCACGAAGTCCCCTTCGTTGATGGTCAACCAGTCCACCACCGTGGGGTTCGGCGCTGGCTTGGTCGGCTCGCTGAGCACGTTGGCATCGATCAGATAGGTCATCCGAGTTTCGGAGCCCGGATATCGTCGGTCGTTTCCTTGCGCTTCGCGGGCTTGAACCAGCCTTTAGCCGGGCAGGCGAGCAGGAGCTGCACCAAGCCTTCATTGCGTCGGCGCGTCCTGCGTTTGAGCAGGTATTCGCCGCGATCGATCCGCTCGACATCGAACTCCTGGCCCGGCTCGATGCCGTCTTGCTGGCGGATTTCGGCCGGGAGAACGATCTGGCCTTTGCTGGACATCGTCGTCGTCATGCGGTGTAAGATATGATCTTACCAGTGGCTGGTCAACGCCGGTTCGGGGAGAGGTACTGTCCGCCTCACTGATTCAAGGTCGTCGCGCTCGACATCAACACCGCGATTTGTCCAGCGGTTCAATCAGTCCAGTGCTTCAATGATCGGTGGAGGCAGCCCTCTGTGGTCAGCTATTCAACCTTCGCGCTCGACTTCAAAGCCGCGATGAAGGATACGTGATCGATGTTCTATGGGTATCGACCCTACGTGCCAGTGGCCGTGCGACGGCGACAGGCCGCGCGTGAGATGGCCAAGCTCACGAAGAAGGGGCACGCCGTGTCACCGGTGGTGATCGAGGGACGGGCCATCGCGCGGACGTTCTGGGGCAAGGCGTGGTGCGACAACCTCGAGCGCTACAGCGATTACGAAAACCGCTTGCCGCGCGGGCGGACCTATGTCCGCAACGGCTCGGTTGTGGATCTTCAGATCGCCCCCGGCGAGGTCAAGGCCATGGTCAGCGGCTCGCAGCTCTACAAAGCGGCGGTCAAGGTGTCGCCGCTACCGAAGGCGCGCTGGCACTCCATCTCGAAGGACTGCGCCGGTGCCATCGACTCGCTCGTCGAGCTCTTGCAGGGACGCTTCTCCAAGGGCGTCATGGAGCGCATCTGTCAGCAGCGGACTGGACTCTTCCCATCACCGGACGAGATCAAGCTGTCGTGCAGCTGTCCCGACTGGGCGTCGATGTGCAAGCACGTCGCGGCGGTGCTCTACGGCATCGGGGCTCGACTCGATGAGCGGCCCGAACTGCTCTTCACGCTGCGCGAAGTGGACGAGAAGGAGCTGATCGCCAAGGCCGGCACGGGCCTGCGGCTGACCAAGAAAGGACCGGCCGCGGAAAAGGTTCTCGACGGCGGCGACCTCTCCGAGATCTTCGGGTTGGAGATGGCCCAAGACGCGCAGCCTGCAACCGAGGCGCCCAAGAAGAAGGTGAAGCCCAAGCGCGGGAAGATGCCGGTCGGGACCAAGACCAAGGCAGCGGCTACCCGAAGGAGCAAGGCCCGCTCACGCGGTAAAGCCAGCGAGCCCCGAGCCGGCCGGCGGCTGTGAAGCGCAGGAATGAATGCCCCACGTCGTCAGAGGATGGCGCCCGACGCTTTGAGAGCGGCGATCGCGTCCCACGAGAGCCCGCGTTCGAGGAGCACCTCTTCGGTGTGCTGGCCCATCTCCGGGCTCGGGCGCAGGGTTGGAACCTGCTCGTCGAACTGCACCGGGCTGGCGACGAGCTGGAATCTTCCCTTGTCGCCGCCGTCCACTTCAGGGAGATAGCCGTTCACCGCCGCTTGCGGGTCGTCGAGGATCTCCGCCGGCGTCTGCATCGGCGCCCATGCGCCTTCCATGGTCGCGAGCTTCACCCGCCACTCGTCGAGCGTGCGCGTGGCGAAGGCGTTGTCGAGCTCGGCAATGCACGCCTCACGATTTTCGAAGCGGGCCGCATCAGTGGCGAAGCGCGGATCGTCGATCAGGTCGGGCCGATCGATGTGACGACAGAAGTCCGGCCAGTGCCGCGACGCCTGCAACATCACCAGCATAATCCACCGCCGGTCCTTGGTCGGGTACGCGTTCGCGACCGGATTGAAATGGGTGGCGCGGTGGTAGGGCGGCATCCACCGCGCCGGATCGACCAGCTTGCACGCCACAATGTCCGGCGCCAGCACCCACATGGCGGTGTTGAGCAGCGAGACGTCGACCACGCCGGCCACGCCGGTGCGCTCACGGCGGAGGAGGGCGGCCGTGATCCCGCCAGCCATCGTGAGTGCACCGATCGAATCGCCGAACGCCGGGCGTTGCATCACCGGGTCGGGCGCCGCGGTCGGCGTCAGCGCGGCGCCGACCCCACCACGCGACCAAAACGCCGTGGCATCGTAGCCGCCCTTCTCGCTGTCGGGCCCGTGCGGCCCCTGTCCGGAGCCGCGGACGTAAACGATCTTCGGATTGATGGCGCGGATGTGCTCGACATCGATCTGCAGGCGGCGCCGCGCATCGGGCAGGAAGCTGGTCATGAACACATCGCTGTCCTGCGCCAGCCGGTAGAGCAGCTCGCGGCCGCCGGGCGTCGCGATGTCGAGGCCGACGCTGCGCTTGCCGCGGTTGGACTGCTGCATCATGAAGTCGACGTTGCCTTCCTTCGACTTCCACCCCATCGCCGCCAGGCCACGCTGCGGATCCCCGGTGACCGGGTGCTCGATCTTGATCACATCGGCACCCCAATCCGCCAAGACGGCCCCCGCCGCGGGCACGAACCACCACTGCGCCACCTCGAGTACTTTGAATCCGCTCAACGGTCCGTCCATCGGCTGCGCCTGCTCACTTCAGATCGAGATTGAACAACCGGATCGCGTTGCCGCGAAAGATCTTGTACGCCTCGTCCGCCGGTACCTGGCTGAAGCGCTCGGTGGCGAGCTGGCGCGAGTTCGGGAAGGTGGTGTCGCTGTGCGGGTAGTCCACCTCGAACATCAGGTTGTCGACGCCGATGTGATGGCGACAGGTGATCCCGACGGCATCGTCGAGGAAGTTGGCGAAGATCTGCCGGCGGAAGTAGAAACTCGGCTTCTCCGTGATCGGCGGCTTACTCCAGTGCCGATGCTTGTGATAGACCTCGTCGCAGCGCTGTAGCAGGTAACCGATCCAGCCGATGCCGCCCTCCGCCGAAACGAAACGCAGCTTCGGATGGCGGTGCAGCAAGCCGCTGAAGATCATGTCGGCAATCACGGTGAAATTCGCCGTCGGCCCGACCGTGATGAACACCGTCGCCGGCGAGCCCTCGCCCGGCGTGAGCGGAAACGAGCGCTTCTGCGTCCCCGAGGCGATGTGCATGGACACCGGAACGCCCGCCTCTTCGACCGCACCCCACAGCGGATCCCAGTATCGGTCGGACAGCCGCGGATAGCCCATGCTCGGCGGATCGTTGGGCATCGACAGCGCCTTGTGGCCCAGTTTCAGGCCGCGCTGGAACTCCGCGACCGCCAGCTTCATGTCCCACAGCGGCACGATCGTCTGCCCGATCAGTCGCTGCGGATTCGGGGCGCACCAGGTGTCGGCGAGCCAGTCGTTGTAGGTCTGCAGGCAACGCAGCGCCAACTCCTTGTCGTTGGCTTCCGAGAACGTCTGCCCGGCCATGCCGGGCGTGCTCGGGAACAGCACCTGGACCTCGATGCCGTCCAGATCCATGTCCTTGAGCCGTTCCTTGGGGTCGTAGCAACCCGGCCGCATGTCGGTGAAGCGCGCCGCCTTCGGGTTGTAGTCTTCGTACTTCTTCCCGGCCATCACCGACAGTCCGGTGTTGATCAGCTTCTGGTCCTCGAACACCCAACGCTCCTCGCCGTCGATCTCGACCACCTTCGGTGCGCGCGAGGCGTACTTCGCCTCCAACCGCCCCTTCCAGACGTCGGGCGGCTCGATGATGTGATCGTCCGTGGAAATCAGCATGTAGTCGATCTCGCTAATCATCCTGGTTCCTCCTCTGATCGAACCCGCCGTCACCTGCGGGCTGGCCTATTCTGTGGTACCGGACGTGATGACCTACATCAAAGATCAAGTTTGCATGAGTCGAATAGATTCCTGCCATAGATCAACAGCCTGGCTGTATGGGCGACGAAGGAATGGTGCGCGGGAAAGAGACTGCGCCCGCCTCAAAGCAGCCGAGCTGTGGCCTGGCGGTTTAAGGAATTCGTTGCGTTTGAGTTTCGTTCGAAGCCGCCCGAAGCGACCCAACGGGGAGCGGCCCCGTCAAACCGACGCTGGGCGCAGCCCGCTAGAACTTCGTGATGTTCACGCGCGTGTCGCGGTCGACGGCGTTCGGCTCGTAGTATGCGAAGGCCCACTTCAGGTGGCCGTAGTCGCCGACCAGTTGCGTGGGCTTGATGGGACTCGGCACCACCGACTGGTGACTCATGCCTGTGCGGAATTGGAACGGCTCCCAGGCGTGGTAGATGTGCACCTGCCTGGGGTGTATGGCGCCCGTCGGCATTGCTCGTGCCACGAAACTCCCCAGGTCATTCGAAACGCGTACCAAGTCGTGGTCGCCGATTCCCCGCTGACGCGCATCCTCGTTGTTGATGAAGAGCACCGGTTCACCGCGCTGCAGGCGCAGCATCAGCGTATGGTCGCGCCATATGGAGTGGATGCTCCAACGGGTATGGCCGCTGGTCAATGTGAACGGATAGTCGCCACCAGCAGCGGGCGGGTCCTTATGAGTCGGCAGTTGCTCACCCACCTCGAGGAACCACGGGTGGTCCACGTAAAACTGCTGGCGGCCGCTCAGGGTTCGGTACGGGCGGTCCTTCTCCACGAAGTCGCGTAGGGTCGCTACGGGCTCGTCCTGGCGGTAGGCGGAATAGAAGTTACTGGTCGTCGACTGGTCGGGCCCCAGGCTGCGGACCCGCACGGCACCGCCCTGGCGGCGCAAGTCTTCGAGCGTCATGCCGCCCGCGGCGCTGGACGTGCTCAGGATGAAGCGCAGCACGTCTTCTTCGGCGTTGGGGCCGAAGCGGCCATTGTCGCTGAAGCGGGCGTCGAGTGTGGCGATGTCGCAGGGCTTGCCGCGAAAGCTCTTCACCGCGGTAAGTCCCCGCTTCTTCGCCTCGGCAGCCACATGCTGCGCCAGCAGCGAATAGATCTCCCACTCGGGCTTTGCCTCACCGAGCGGTGGTGTAGCCCGATCTCCAAGCGTGATGTAGGGGACCAACCCGACCAGATACTTGAACCCGACTTTCTCGTACCAGCCGGCGGCCGGGAGCACGATGTCCGCGTAGCGGGCCGTCTCACTCAGGCGAAAGCCGATATCGACGATGAGCCGTGCCTGCGCGAAGAGCGTCTCACGGACGCGCTGGCCCATGCGCGTGTGGCGGAGGATGTTCCCCAAGACCGATACCACCACCTCCGGCGACTCCCCTCCCTGAGGCACGCCGATCGGAAAGTGCCCCTTCTTGAGGGCCTCATCCAAGTACGCCTTCGGTGGGCGCGGGAGTATCGGGTCGCCGTAGCTTGGCGCGAGCCGCGCCTCAGCGAGCCCGGCGTGGACCGTATGAAACAGCGTACTCGAAATGTAGCCCGACATGAACTCCGCCTCCGCGGCTTGCGGATTCGCGGCCATGGCAGCGGCGGCCGACGTAAGTGCGGCCGGATCCAGATTGTCCAGCATACCCACCAGTCCGATGCCCTCGAGATCGATCCATCCGGTCGTGTGCCAGCCGCCGCCAGCGCGACCAAGGTTCCCCGTGAGCGAGGCAAGGAGGAGCTGAGAGCGCTGGACCAGGTCGGAGTGGTAGTTCTTGCATCCGCCCAGCCCGGAGAGAATGAGGGCGGAGGGCGCGTGCGCGAAGTCCCGTGCAAAGTGACGAATCACCTCCGGACCGACCCCAGTGATCCGTGCGGCATCTTCGGGCCGGAATTTCTGCAGCCGCTCGCGCAGGATGGAGAAGACGGTCCGCACTGGCACGCGCTTGCCTGCAGCGAGGCCCACCTCTTTGCGGACATCGAGTGCCGGGCGCACGCCGTCCGGCAACTTGAGCGTCCGTTCGGCGCTGCCCTTCGTACCCGGCGCCCAGACGAGCGCGCCCTTGACCTCGTCCCACAGCGCAAAGCGGTCGTCACGCCCGCCGTTGACGACGTCCGATTCGCGTAACAGGCGCTGGTCGTCGCTGCGCACGAGGAACGGCAGGTCGCTTTGCTTCCGCACATAATCGGCCTGAAAGAGGTTCTCCTCCACAATGACCTGGCAGGCAGCCAGCGCCAGCGCGGCGTCGGTACCCGGGTTCGGAGAGATCCACAGGTCGGAGTGGGTCGCGCTCTGGTTGTAGTCGGGAGCGATTGTGACGACCTGTGCGCCTCGGTACCGGGCCTCGTTGATGAAGTGCGCGTCTGGAATACGCGTGACCACCGGGTTGATGGCCCAGAGCACGAGGTAACCCGACCGGAACCAATCATCGGAACTCCCACCGGTCCATCCCGCACCCAAGGTGATGACCCCGCCGACCGCCAGGTCCCCCGCATGAGCCGACGGGTCCGCGATGGGAACGCCAATTTGGCGGAAGAATCGCAGCGTGCCGGCGAGCGTCACGCCGTAGTCGAAGTTGACGCCGAGATCACACACCACACCCCCACCGCCGCGCCGCGCCAGCGTGTCAACGAACCCGTTGGCGATCTCTCCGAGCGCCTCGTCCCAACTGATTCGCTTCCATTGGCCGGATCCGCGCGCGCCCACCCGCCGCAAGGGGTAGCGCACGCGCGTCGCCCCGAGCAGCAGGTTGGCACAGCTCGCGCCTTTCTGGCAGCCGCGGGGGTTGAAGTCGGGGATGGTCGCGTTCGACGCCGTGTACGGCGCCGACTGCTCTTCGCGCCAGACGATTCCCTCGCGCACGTACAGGTTCCACGCGCAGGCGGCAACGCAGTTCGCGTTCGTGTGCGTGCCGCGGGCGACCTTCTCCCACCGCCACGCCGCGCGGTAGAGGTCTTCCCAATCGCTGTAAGCGGGAACGGCTCCGGGGGCCGCGGACGGGAGTTCAGCCCACGCCAGCCGCCGCAGGCTCAGCGCGAGCGCGGCGCCGGCGCCGAGTTGCAGAAACGCTCGCCGAGAAAGGGGTCTCATGCTGACTTCGCTGTGCTCCTTTTGGAGCGGTACAGGTGACGTAATACCAACGCGGCCCTCGGAAACAACCCTTTGTTCATCGTTCTGTCTACTCCGCTGCGCGCCACCGACGGTATGAGCGAACCCGATCGGGAAAATGATGTTGATCAGCCCGTGCGACCTGTGAGTGAGGACCCAGCGGCTGAACGACTATCTGACGGCGGCGTACCGGGCGCCGGCCGCTCCCCTTCTGTTCAGCGGCGTGTGCGTGATAGACTCTCTTTCAAAAGAGTCACTGGGTAATTCTGAAGGGAGGGCATGATGCACTGTTCGCGATGCGGGGGCATCCTGCAGGAACGATTGGTTCACGTCCGCCGCCCGATTGTTCTCGGCCTATACGTTGCCGGGTTCGCGTTCGCGTGGTTCTGGGGTGGCGCGTTGTTGCATGACCTGGCCGAGGGCGCGCAGCGCAGCCTGTTGCCGCTGTGGAAGGCCATCGTGCCGGCCTGCGTGTTGATCGCCGCGACCGTTGCGCTGTTCGTGCGCTTGCGGCAGCCCGTGTGTGATACCTGTGAGGACGCGGCTCCCGCCTGGCTGCTCAGTCCTCTAACCGCCGACCGATCGGTGGCCGCGCTCTCCGGCCCGACGCGCCGCAAGGTGTTGCGGGTACTGGGTGGCATCGGTACCGGCGCAGCCGCGACCGCCAGCGGTTTCGCGGTCGCGATTGGCCGCAACCGTGGTTGGCTGCCGGTGGCGCGCGACTTTTTCATGACCCAGGTGGAAAACATTGCCCCGCAGGCGCACCCGGAGTGGAGCGCAGCGCGCATCCGCAGCTACCGACGGCTGGGACGGACCAACGCAATGGTCTCGGACATCTCGCTCGGCTCCGGCCGTATCAACGACGCGCAGGTGGCGCGCTACGCCATTGAGCGCGGCATCACCTATTTCGACACGGCACCTGACTACTCCGACAGTCTCTCAGAGCGTGTGCTTGGTGAAGCGATGAAGGGGCACCGCGACCAGGTTTTCCTCGCCACCAAGTTCTGCGTGCGCGACGGCCACCTCCCCAACGATACACCCGTGCCGAAGATCATCGAAGCCGTGGAGGGCAGCCTGAAGCGGCTGCAGACTGATCACGTGGATCTGATCCACATCCATTCGTGCGACCGGGTGGAGCGCTTGATGGCGCCGAACATCCACGAGGCCTTCGACCGGTTGAAGGAGCAGGGGAAGGTGCGGTTCCTCGGGGTGAGCACGCACACGCCGAACTTGGAAGCGGTCGCCAACGCCGCCATCGATTCGGCCCGCTTCGACGTCATGATGCTTGCGTACCACTTCGGGATGTGGCCGAGCTTTGGTTCCATCCTCGACAAGGCCAAGGCGCACGACGTGGGTATCGTGGCGATGAAGACGCTGAAAGGGGCCAAGCACACCAACCTCGCGGACTTCCACAAGCAGGGGGACAGTTACGCCCAGGCGGCGTTCCGCTGGGTGCTGTCCAACCCCGCGGTGTCATGTCTGGTGATCTCGATTTACGAGCAGCGGCAGGTAGACGAGTACGTATTTGCGTCCGGCACTGCGGTGCGCCCGACGGACGTCGCCCTGCTGCAACGCTACGACAAGCTGGTGGCCGGCGACTACTGCCAGCCGCACTGCGGCGTCTGCCTCGATTCGTGCGCCTACGATCTGCCGATCAACGACGTCCTGCGCCATCGCATGTACTTCAAGGACTACCACTGGGAGAGCGAGGGCAAACGGCTCTACGCCAAGCTCGAGCGCAACGCCTCGGCATGCCTGGACTGCGCCGCGCCGTGTGCCAACACCTGTCCAATCGGTGTGCCGATCCGGGAGAAGATGCTCGACGCGCACCGGTGGTTGAGGGTGTAGCGGCGCAATTGAGGAGGCACCCGGCGAGATGGACTGCTTACGACGTCCGCACTCAGGCCACGGACCGACGCTTTGCCCGAAAATGAAAAGCCCCGCGACTCGCTGGAATCACGGGGCTTTGTGAAGTTGCGGGGGGAGGATTTGAACCTCCGACCTTCGGGTTATGAGCCCGACGAGCTACCGGACTGCTCCACCCCGCTCCACGAACCGGTGTGATGGATAGCGGCGGGCCAAATGGAAGTCAACGGCGGGAATTCTGGTTCCGGTCGCCCCTACATCATCCCAGCCCGACGGCGTAGCGAAGTTTCTGCACCTCGCGTTCCGTCAGCAGGCGATGCTGGCCTGGGGGCAGTTTGCCGATCGACAGGGGACCGAGACGGATGCGCGCGAGCTTTTCCACCGGGCACCCGACGCGCTCGCACATGCGGCGGATCTCACGCTTGCGTCCCTCACCGAGTGTGATTTCCAGCCACGTCTTGGCATCGCTGCCCCGCACGGCGTGGACCTCGGCGGGCGCCGTCGTCCCCTCTTCCAGCCGTACGCCGGCCGCCAGTTGCGCCATCGCTTCCGGCGTCGGCCTGCCCTTGACCTTCACCCGATAGGTCTTACGCACTCCGTAGCGCGGGTGAGTCAGCCGCTGCGCCAGCTCGCCGTCATTGGTCAGCAGCAAGAGGCCGGAGGAGTGGAAGTCCAGACGGCCTACCGGAAAGACGCGGGCATGAACGCCTGGCAGCAGCTGACGGACGGTTGGGCGTCCTTCCGGATCGGAGAGCGTGGTCACCACGCCAACCGGTTTGTGCAGCAGAATGTAGAGACGTTCGTCGGAGAGGTGGAGCGGGCGGCCGTCAATCGTGATGCGATCCGTCCGGGGGTTCGCTTTCGTTCCCAGTTGGGTCACCACCTGGTTGTTCAGACGCACACGACCCGCCTGGATCAGCTCCTCCGCCTTCCGCCTCGATGCGATCCCCGCCTGACTCAGGATCTTCTGCAGGCGCTCCTCCGTCTTCGGCGCTTTGGCAGGCTGCGCCGGCCTCGGCCTCTGTGGCGGTCCACTCCTGCGGCGCGACTTCCGTGCTGGTTCCTTCATCATCTGTATCCGGGGCCGGGCCCAACTCCTTTAACGACGGCAGCTCGTTCATGTCCTTCAACCCGAAGACTTCCAAGAATTCGGGTGTGGTGCCGTACAACAGCGGGCGTCCCACCGCTTCCTTGCGGCCACCAATCTTGATGAGCCGCCGCGACAACAAGGTGCTGAGCACGCCATCGACATCGACGCCGCGGATGGCCTCGATCTCGGCCCGCGTCACCGGTTGCTTATAGGCGACGATGGCCAGGGTTTCCAGTGCGGCGCGGCCCATGCGTGCCGGCTTCTCCCGAAAAATCGCCCGTACCCATTCGGCGTTCTCGCGCGCGGTACGAAACTGGTAGCCGCCGGCCACCTCACGGAGCTGAATGCCGCGCTGGCCGGGCGCGTACTCTTGCATCAGCCGCGCGACGGCGGCCTGCACTTCTTTGCTGGGCGGACCGGCAAGGATCTCCACCAATCGGCGCAGACTGACCGGCGCCGCAGCCGCAAACAGGACACTCTCGATGATCCGTTCGATCCGTCCGGAGGCCGTCTCGTCTGCGGCCGGCGGGACCTGGTCGCCCTCGGCGTCGCCCGGTGCGGCTTCTTCGACGATCTCCGTATCGCCAGTCGCGACTTCGGCGGCCTCGCTCTCGGCTTCGGACACAACCGTCGGTTCACTCGCTTCGGTTTCGTCCATCCTCCCCTCCTTCCACCACCGCGCTGCGGTCGTACTCATCCACCGACTCGAGCGAGACGGCGGCCACATCGGTCACCGCCAGCTCGATCACAATGCGCCCGTAGCGCTCCTCCTGCGTGGCACGCGCGGCGCCCATCTTCATGAGTTCCAGCATCGCCAGAAAGGTGATGATGACGTCGGAGCGGCTGGCGTCTTCGTCGAACAGACTGTCGAAATCGAGGCTGCGCGCCACGCTGAGCGCCTGCAGCATCGTACGCACGCGGTCACGCAAGGAGACGCGCTCGGTGACGACCTCATGGACCGCCTCAGGCCGCAGCCGCTTGAGGACACTGCGGAAGGCGTCGAGCAGCTCCCACACCGTCACCTTCAGGCGCGGCGGCTCGCCGGGCTCTCCGGTCTCTTGCGCGTCTATCACCGGCGCGCGCGCGAACACGTCGCGTTGCAATAGCGGTCGCTCCGACAACGCCAACGCGGCCTCGCGATAGCGTTGATACTCCAGGAGCTGGCGCACCAGGTCGGCGCGCGGGTCGGCTTCCTCCTCTTCATCCTCTTCCTCCGAGGGCGGCAGGAGCATGCGGGATTTGATCAAGGTCAGGGTCGCGGCCATGACCAGGAACTCGCCAGCGATGTCCAGGCTCAGCCCCCGCATCACCTCCAGGTACGCCAGGTATTGCTCCGTGATCGTCGCGATGGGAATGTCGACGATTTCGACTTCGCTTTTCTTGATCAGGTGCAGGAGCAAATCGAGGGGACCTTCAAAGACAGGCAGGCTGACCCGATACAGCCCCCGTAGGCGCGCCGGGACAGTCGACGCGTCGTCTAGCGCCGTCTGGCTCGCTGCTTCGTCTTCGTCAGCCATCGAGGACCTCTCGCCACCTCGAGCGCATGGATGGACCCATTACGTCTTACGCTTCACGTTTTAAGGTGCCGCCTAAAACGTGACTCGTAAAACGTAGCTGACCCATGGCTCAGCCTCCCAACCCCATGGCCTCCCGGACTTCCTTCATGGTTGCGACCGCCGCTTCCCGAGCCCGTTCGTTCCCGTGCTCCAGGGCTTCTAGCACTGCTGCCGGGCGTGCTTCCAGCTCGGCGCGCCGCTGGCTTATGGGTCCGAGCTCGGCGATGACGTGCTTGATCATGATCCGCTTGCACTCCAGGCAACCGATGCCGGCGGTGCGACAGCCCGTGCTGACGTACTCGATTTCCTCCGGCGTGCAATAGATGCGATGCAGACTGAACGCCGGGCAATCGAACGGCTCTCCCGGATCCGTACGCCGTGCGCGGCGCGGGTCCGTGATCATGCGGCTGAGCTTCTGGTCGATCACCTCGGGCGTGTCGGACAAGAACACGGCGTTGTTGTAGCTCGTGCCCATCTTGCGTCCGTCGGTACCCGGCACCTTCTGCGCCTCGGTCAGCAAGGCGTCCGGTTCAGGAAACACCGGGCGATACAGGTTATTGAAGCGGCGCGCGATCTCGCGCGTCAGTTCGACGTGGGGCACCTGATCGATGCCGACGGGAACCCCGGTGGCCTTATACATGAGGATGTCGGCCGCCTGCAGCACCGGGTATCCGATCAGGCCGTAGTTGAGCGTGGTCATCGCCGCTTCGTCTTCCGTCTGCACCAGCCCGAGCTCGCGCGCTTGCTCCTTGATCGTCGGGTTGCGGAGGAGCCATGGGGTGGGAATGATCATCGAGAACAGGAGGTGCAGCTCGGCGTGCTCTTTGACCGCCGACTGGCGGAAGATCACCGCCTTCTCCGGATCGAGGCCGGCGGAGAGGAAGTCGATCATCATGTCGCGGACGTTGCGTTCGATGTCGCCGGTGTCATCTTGGCGTGTGGTCAACACGTGCCAATCCGCGATGAAAAACAAGCAGCGGCGTTCATGCTGCAAACGGATCCAGTTGCGCAAGGCGCCGAGCCAGCGACCGATGTGCAAACGGCCGGTGGGTCGCATGCCGCTGACTACGATACCGGTTGATTCGGCGGTCGTCGCAGCGTTCATCACAGCAAGGCGTGCAGGAAGAGCCCGATCACCGGACCGATCACCGAGTCGAGGACGTTGGTGGCCATCAGGGCGATCACGATCATGAAGCCGAACGGCTCGAGCCGGGAAAAGGCGATCGCCTGCGCCCGTGGCAACAGGCCGGCAAGTACCCGGCCGCCGTCGAGCGGAAGGATCGGCAAGAGATTGAAGACGGCCAACACCACGTTGATGATCACACTGTTCTGCGCCATCATCGCCAGCGGCGTGAGCCCGGCGATCAGCAGCCCGGTGAACGCCCCTTCGGCGGGCAAGCGCAGGTGCAGCAGCTGCTTGAAAAACAGCGCGCTGATGACTGCCAGGATGAGGTTGGTCAAGGGCCCCGCCGCGGCTACCAACACCATGTCGCGCTTCGGGTTGCGCAGGTTGGCAAAGTTGACCGGCACCGGGCGGGCGTAGCCGAAGAGGAACGGTGCGTGCGCCACCACCAGCATCAACGGCAGGAGTACGGTGCCGATCGGATCGATGTGCGGCAGCGGATTGAGCGTGAGCCGCCCCATGCGTGCCGCCGTCGGGTCACCGAGCCGGTTGGCGACCAAGCCGTGTGCGATCTCGTGCAGAATGATGGCGGCCAGCACCGGCAGCGCCCATACGGATACTTGTTGGATCAGAGGTCCCACGTGGCGACAGACGTAGCAGAAACCCGCGTCGCCCGCCACCGACACGGAGTTGCGGGATGCACGGCAAGAAAGCTGCGGGGGGAGCCCCTTCTTTCGTCTATCGGTGCAGGGGAAGATGCCTTTCAGGAGGCCTCCGCTTGTTTCCGATCGACCAACGGCACCAAGCGCCGCAGGGCCTCCACCGACTCGCTCTCCATCTTGGCGCGGAAGTACAGCTTGTCGAGCAACCAGAGGTGCCCTGGCAATTCGTAGTCAAAAGTGCGAAACAAGCGCGTTCCAGCCCCTTCCTCTTTGAGGGAGTACTCGACCCGCACTCTGGCCCGCGAAAGCAGAGGCACGGCTATTTCGGTGCTGACGATGGCCCAGCGTACTGGTGCCGCGCAGGTCACCACGCGCCAAGCGATGTGTCCCCGGAAACAACCTGCCGTCAGCATTTTCTCCTCACACTCGTCTCCAAGCTGTCCCGGCCTCAGCGTCTGCCCGGCAACCGCATGCGTCGCAGGGTGCCATTTCGGCCAATGGCCGGTCGTCGTAATGAACTCAAATACCTCGGCAAGCGGACTCTGGAAGATCGCTTCATGATGCAAGATCTGCGACATGATCAACCTCGCTGGTGTACTGTCGGAGTACTGTGCCGATAGGTATTCATAGGCAGCCCCTATCGCGAACTGTGCGAGCTGGCGGCGCCGGACGTCATCAGGCGGCACCGAGCAACGGCGCGAGCTGGGCGCGGTCGAAGCAGACCTCGTTGCGTGCGATCTGATTGCCACGCACTTCGACGAGGTCCATGCCGTCGATCCCGATCGTCGTCTCACCACCGGGGCGCTGGAACGTCGCGTGCCACAGCACGGCGCAGCCTCCGGCGTTGGCGAACAGGTGGGCTTCGCGCAGCGACCAGTGCATCTTCCAGCCCGCGAAGAGCTTGGTGAGATACCGGCGCAGCGCCTCGCCTCCGCGGACGGAACCGCGGGTGTTGGGGTCACGGTAGTCGACGTCGGTGGTGTAACAAGAGAGCACCCGCTCCACCTCTTGCGTGTTCCACGCGGTGAGAAACCGGTCTGCCATTGACAGCATCTCGTCTCGGTCCATTCTTTCCTCCTCCCTATTTCACGTGCGGCACGCCCTCGCGGGCACGCCGGAGCGCGTACGCGCAGGTGTCCAGCAGCAATGCTTCGACGCTCTTCGACGGTGCGACGCCGGCTTCGACGTCGCGCTTCAGCGCGGCCGTCGGCAAATCCACGAGAGCGAAGCGGACGCTGCGCAGCTCCGCCGGCCCACAGCGGCGGAGCAGACGGGACGCCAAGCCCTGGAGGCTCTCGTGCGCCCGGACGGCGAGCGCCTGGGCGCGGCGCCGGTGGCTCTTCGGCCAGCGCTCGGCGGCAAAGTCCTCCCGGCGGTGCACGAGCATGAGGCGCGCCTCACGCGGATGGCGGCGAACCCAGCGACATGTGAAACGGACGGCCGCCAGACCCGCCTCGACCGGATCGTCGCCGGCGAGCGCCGCCAGAAAGTGCTCCTGGAACTCCTCCACGAGATCAAGCCACACGGTCGCGAGAATCTCGTCGCGCGAGGTATAGCGATGATAGATCGAGCCGACCGGAGCGCCGGCCCGGGCGGCGACGGCGGCGATGGTGAGCTTGTGCGGGCCGACTTCGGCCGACACCTGCTTGGCACATTCCAGGATCGTGGCTTCCGCGTGACGCGCCAGACGTCCCATCGGTAATAGAATACTTATTCTAGAATACTCAGTCAAGACCGCGGGCACTGGCCTCACCCGGGCAGGGTGGCTGACACAACGGCTCGGTCGAGAGGGACTACCGCGAAGCGTCGATGCGCGCGCTTACCATCGGTCGTCCTTCAGCAACCTCCTGGCGATCGTCAGGCGTTGCATCTCCGAGGTGCCTTCGAGGATGGTCAAGATGCGCACCATCCGATAGACCCTTTCCACGTTGGTTTCCTTCAAGCAGCCGATGCCACCGTGGATCTGGATCGCCTCGTAGGCTGCTCGGTTGACCAGTTCCGAGCAATAGAGCTTGGTCATGGCGGCTTCCTTGCGGATGTCCATTCCCTGGTCTCGCATCCACGCGGTCCGGTAGATCATGTTTTCGGCGGCAAACAGCTCGGTGGCCATGTCGGCGAGCTTCCACTGGATCGCCTGATAGGTGGCGATGGCGTTACCGAACTGGCGGCGCTGCTTGGCGTACTCGGCGCTCATCTTGAGCAGGCGCCTGGTGATACCCACAGCCATGGCCGCGGTCCTGACCCGGTTGGCGTTGATCCAGTCCAACGCCAACATCAGGCCGTAGCCTTCCTGTCCCAAGACGTTTGCCGCCGGCACTTCGCAGTTGTCGAACACCAGCTCTCCCTGAAAGCCCGTGAACGCCATGCAGGTGTGGGAGCGGCCCACCGAAAACCCGGGCGCATCCTTATCGACCAGGAAGCACGTGATGCCGCCCGCGGGTCCCAGCGTCTGATCAGTGACGGCGAAGGTCATCGCGAAGTCGGCCTGCACCCCGTTGCTGATGATGTTCTTGGTGCCGTTCAGCACGAAGACGCCGTCCTTCCTCTCGGCTCGTGTCCGCAGGGCGGTGGCATCCGAGCCGGCGTCAGGCTCAGACAAGGCGAAGCAGGTGGTGACCTCCCCGCTCATCAGCGGGTGCAGGTACTTCTCCTTTTGCTCATCGGTGCAGGCCAGCAGCACGGGCGTTGGTCCACCACCGCCTCCCAGCACGTCCTCGAAGAAGACGGTGTCGTGGAAGTGGACCTCCATCTCCAGCAGACAGCGGTCGGACAAGGAGATGCCGGCGCCGCCCATTTCGCGCGGCATGTCCAGGCCATAGAGCCCCAACGCTTTCGACCGCAGTCGCACGTGTTGGCGTAGCTCCTTCGGCGGGGCGACATCCCAGCTGAGCGCGTGTTTCTTCTCCAGCGGGATGACCTCGTCGGTCACAAACCTCCGCAACGTCTGCTGCAGGATCTGGATCTCTTCGGAAACCGTGAAGTCCATAGTGCGCCTCCTCACGCATCGTTCATGCTTCGCCAAATTCAAATCGGAACTCTCTGAAGCACCTGCCCTCCGTGTGCATCATGCAGCCTTGTACCTGCGGCGTGACGCTGTACTTGAGCCCCAAGCCTTCGGCCCAGCCCTCCATGCGCTCGAAGATGCCGCATTGGTATTGATCGGCGACGCCGAGCTTCTGGACGCCGTCGTACGCGAAACACCGAGGCATGTCCCAACGCAGGGTGTTCTCGGCGGAGACGTTCCAGGTGAAACCCATGAAGTCCGCCTTCATTAGGTCAAAGACCGCTTCCATGAGCTCCGTGAGTTGCTGAAACGTCTCGACCTTGTCGATGCCTAGCGCCTTCTTGATCCGCTTGATCTCGACCTGGGCCATCGACCGCACTGCGGCTTTGTTGATCTTGTTGGTCTTCTCCATGCCGCATTCCTGCGCGCAGTGGAAAAACCACATGGCATCGTGGGTCATCCAGCAGCGGATGAGCAACGACTCACGTTCTGCCGGCGAACTCACCTTGAGTGGCCGATTGTCCTGATGGTTCATTCGCTTCCTCCTCGCTTCGTCTCGAGCAGCTGGAATCCAACGCCTCCAGTCATCTGGGTTGTTACCGGCGAAAAAAAGCCCACGCCCGCCGCAATCTGCGGTGAACGTGGGCTCTGGATTCTGACCTCTGGCCTCGCCGTCTACTGTGTCACAAGCATCATGCGTCTACGCGCGTGTGATTCCTCCTTCGCACTCCGCCACGGGATGCGATGGATCCTCTTGCAGCGGCGGCAGAGGATCTCGACTCCCTCAGCGGAGATCTTGGCGACGAGATTGCCGCAGTGGCACCGCTCCTCCAGCGGTGCGGCCTTGACGTTTGCCGGCTCCACGAGGCTTCTCCCTTATCGAGTCCAGATAGAAGTTTCCCCACGCTTCGACCTTGCGGCGGTCGAGTTCCTCGTCACGATGCAGCAGATGGATCAGATCGAAAGTCAGGCCGATCGCCATAAAGTGCCAGGCGGCCACCCGTGAATCGACGTCCCGCCTGACCACTCCCTGGGCCTTCCCCGCCTCCAGCCCCTTCTCCAAGAGATCCACCGCAGCGATGAAGCTGTCGCCCAGCGCCGCCCGTACCTTCGGGTCGTCGGTCTCACCGAGCGCGCGAAACCACAGCCGAGTCACGGAAGAGCGACTGCGGACATGGTCGTAGTAACCGAGGCCGATCGTCCACATGGCGTCCAAGGGGTTGCGCGCCGCGGTGGCGGTGCGCTTCCAGATCTCGAGCAGGCGCGGCCCGGCCGCCTTCAGGGTGGAGATGTACAGATGCTTCTTGCTGGGGAAATACCGGTACAGGGCCGCGGCGGAGACACCGGCGGCTTTGCCGACCTTCGTGGTGTTGGCCTTCGTATAGCCGGAGTCGGCGAAGACCGCGTGGGCGCCCTCGAGTATCAGGCGCCGCCGTTCCTGGGCCGGCCGCTTGGGGGCTCGCTTCTTCATCGCAGAATAGTGAATGGACATTTACTATCCTTATGGGTCGATACCACCCTTGATTGACGGTTGTCAAGAATGATCGACGACGCGCTTGCCGGCGGGCGCGTCGTCATGAGGGCTGGCGAATCAGGTAGTGCTGCGGAGCGTGTTGGTACGGGCGACCGTGGTGAGGAAATGGGCGCTGGGTTTCGGGCGGCGGGCAAACGTCTCCGGGTCGAAAGCGATGAGGCCGAACTGGGCGGTCCAGCCACGGTTCCATTCGAAGTTGTCGACCGATGTCCAGTAAAAGTACCCGCGGACGTCGCAGCCGTCCTTGATGGCCCGGGCAACTTGATGCAGGTGTTGCGTGATGTACTCGATCCGCCAGGTATCGTCGTCGGTGCCGATACCGTTCTCGGCAACGTAGATGGGCACGCCGAGCTGGGCGTCGCGCACGCGCTGGAGGACCAGGCGGAGACCTTCGGGGTACATGGCGTTTCCCAGCTGCGTCAGCCGCTGTGATGCGGGCGGGTAGGGCAACAGCTGCGCGGGCTGGCGGTGATCGATCAACGCGGCGGCGTAGTAGTTGGCACCGAAGAAATCGGCTGCCCCTTTGAGTCCAGGCACCGCCTCCGGGTCTTCTCCGGGCAGTGCGATCACCCCCTCGCGCAACGCCCGCAGCGGCAGGTCATTGAACAGCGCATCGAAGTTGCGCACGACCAGCTGGTCTTCTTCACTGTCCGGGTTTGCCGGAAACACCGGGATCATCACGTGGATGGTGCCCACTTGCACCCGGGCGTCGATCTCCTTCAAGATTCGGAAGGCGTCACGGTACACAAGGAGTGCGTTCCGCAGCACGCGCAGGAACGGAGCGAAATCACGCGTCCCCGGTGGCATCTCGCCGAGCAGGTATGCGCCCGCAGCGTAGGCGTTGGCCTCGTTGATCGGATGCCAGTACGTCGCTAGCGGCGTGAGCGCGGTGGCAACGTGCTCCACGTGGCGTCGCCAGTAGGCGCGGTTCCCTTCTCGGAGGAAACCGCCCTTGGCAGCGAACCATCGGGGGAGCGCAAAGTGGTGCAGGTTCACCCACGGCGTGATGCCACGGCGATGCGCCGCCTCCAGCACGCGGCGATAGTGATCGATCGCGGCGCGGTCGACGCAGCCCTCTTCCGGCTCGATGCGAGACCACTCGATGGACAGACGGTAATGCGTCAGACCGAGCTCGGCAAGCAACGCGAAGTCGGTGTCGTACAGCTCATGGAAGTTGTTCGCTCGACCAGAGCGATGGCCGTGTACGATCCGTCCGGGTTGCTGTTCCCACTCCCACCAGTCGTTGTGGATATTGTTTCCTTCCGACTGATGCGACGAACTGGCGGTGCCCCAGATGAAACCCTGAGGGAACCGCACCTCGCTCGGCGTGGGCGCATCCACGAGATCTTTTTCTCTCCTAGCCTGCGGGATCGCGATGGCGCTCCAGCGCGGAGCGGATCTGCATTTCGACCGTTCCCAGCAGCGCCCCCCGGTCTTCGTCCGGACGGCGCGGCATCGGATCGCCGACCCAGACATGGACGCGGGTGCCGAAGGGCACGGGCATGAGGTTGTAGCGCAAGAGCTTCCAGGACTGATCGACGCACACCGGCACCACGGCGGTGTCCGGCGCCGCCTCCAGTAAGGCTAGGGCGCCGCGCCGGCGAAACTTGCCGAGCTCGCCGTGGCGGGCACGCGTGCCCTCGGGGAAGATGACCGCTGATACCCCGCGCTCCCGGACCTCCGCCGCGAGCGTGCGAATCGCGCCGACGGCTTGCTCCGCATCGCCGCGGTCGATGATCGCGTTGCCGCCGCGGCGCAGGTTGTACGAGATGCTGGGGATCCACCGCGCCAGCTCCTTTTTCGACACGTACTTGGGGAAGTTGGTGAACAGCAGCGCTCCGAAGATGGGGATGTCGAACATGCTCTGGTGATTGGCGATGATCAAATAGGGCGTGTGCGGCCGCACGCACGGCGAGCGCTCCACATGGAGCCGGGTGCCGCAGAGGGCGAAGGCGCGCACCAGGCAGACCTGCAACGCACCAACGACGTACTCGTGCGGGCGGCGCCCGAACAGGCGGGCGACGCGCTGTGCCACATCAAACACCAGCAGGATCAGCCCGAAGCTCAAAAGAAAGGGAACGGTAAACAGCCAGTCGCGCAGCCACGTCATCGAGGGATCAAAGCAGCAGAAGACGCCCCGCGCAACCGAGGCGCAGAACGGCCAGATGTGCACGTCGATGCCGCCCGCCCACGCGTTGACATCAGCGCATCAGTTAGAATATGTCTTGATGTATGAGAACGACGCTCACCTTGGATGAGGATGTGGCCGCCGTGCTGGTACGGCGGCAGCGGCTGGAGCAACGATCCTTCAAGGAAATCGTGAACGAGGCGCTGCGCCGAGGCTTGACGCAGCTGGCTGCCAAGCCCACACGGCGGAAGCGGTATCAGACCCGGCCGGTCGATCTCGGCCGCTGCCGCTTCGGGAGCCTCGACGACGTCGCCGAGGTATTAGCCGTGGCGGAGGGCGAATCGTTCAAATGATTCTCGTCGACGCCAACCTGCTCGTATACGCCCACGTGCGATCTCTGCCGCAACATGTCGCGGCACGCCGCTGGCTCGACGAGCGTCTGAACGGTGCCGATCGGGTTGGCCTGCCATGGCCTAGTCTCCTGGCATTCGCCAGGCTTGTGAGCAATCCGCGCGTGTTCCAACGGCCCCTGACGATGTTGGCAGCATGGCAGCAGGTGGAGTCGTGGCTTGATTGCGCGCCGGTGTGGACGCCGCTGCCGACCGAGCGTCACCGCGAGATCCTTGGGCGGACGATCCGTTCGACGGCGGGTCGGTCGAACCTCGTGCCCGACGCGCACCTCGCAGCGCTCGCGATCGAGCATGGCTTGACGCTGTGTTCCACCGATGGAGACTTCGCCCGCTTCCCCGGCCTGCGATGGGAGAACCCGCTCGCGTGAGCATGCATCGAGACGTTGACCTAGTTTGACGGCAGGTAAAATCTGTTCCGACGAACGATTGTTGAGGTGCCACGCCTGTCCTACGCGAATGCAGGTGCAGGGGCACCGCGCGCAGTCATCGCGGCACTCCCCGAGTCTGGAAATTGTTAGCAGCCGGTCCTGCGAGAGGCAGTGAGCCCCGCTCATGGCGCTCCTTATTTCCAAGTTTCTAATCTTGGAGGCGGGCTGCGCTCAGCCGTGCGTGACTGAAGCCGAGCAGGTGGCCGACGACAACAAGAGGCGCACCATCCTGCGCTGCTACAGCGCCCGTCGAATAAGTGACATTCAACCCTGAGCGCGTCCTCTCCGCCGGGCTCCTCGTCCTCTTCCTTCTCGGTCAACGCACCACGACGACTTTCTCGTCTTCAGTGAGGTCGATGAGGCGCACGCCGACGCCCGGGCCGGGTGCGGTTTCCATACCCGCGCTCAGAGACCGCGAGCAGCTGGCTCCAGGGCGGACGTATCGGTGATGAGCGCAAGCCACCTACGAAGCCATCCACTGCAAGAGAGCGGCGTGCAGATCCCGTCCGCGCCCGAACCCGCGCTCGTGGATCAAGCTCACTGCCAGGCGCGCTCGCGCCATTTCAGCTTCCGGCGCGACGTCGCGCAGTGCCCGCAGGTCGGCGGCATCCTGGGGACGGGTGATCGTCTCGCGCTAGCAGTTTCAACGCAACCAAGTGCCCGATCTGCGCCACAGGCACCACGACGCCGGGGAAGACCTCCAAAGGCTCGGCGGCTGCCACCACCTCCGCTTCAATCCCGGACGATGCAAAGAGAAGATCGGCTACAACTCCACGCTCGCTCGCTCCGGGCAGACGCAGCCGGACCGTGGCGAGTCGATGAGTGTGTTCTTGCTCGATGATGGCAACCGTGGCGTAACCCAACGTCACCAGACGCTGGATAAGACGCTCCGCCTCTGCGTCGCTGACGACCTCCACGGCCAGATCGAGGTCTCGCGTCAGACGGGGCTCCGCCCGCGCCGACACCGCCAGCCCCCCAACGAGAGCGCCCCGCACGCCGCATATGGTAAGGTGCCCCAGCAGACGCGCGAGTGCACCCGCGAGTCGGTTCATGACCTTGGCCGGGGCCACGTTGTGGGCCGGCCGACCGCATCACCAAACTCGGCTCCCGGCCGCTCGGAAAGCCACGCGTCGACCCGTTCTTCAATCTCCTCCGCACTCGCGGACGGGAAGCGGCGCCGCAGATTCTGCCGCATAAGCGACTCTCCCGCTTCGAACAAATCCAGCGCCAGCCGCAAGCGCTCCGCGGCTTCCGCGCCCGAGGCTGCTGTCTTCCGAGCGGGATCGAGGTTCAGAGGAATTCGACGTTGCATCCCTACGCCTCCGCCGGCGCTTCTGGCTCCTCGTCCTCTTCCTTCTCCGCCAGCCGCGCCACGCCGACGACCTTCTCGCCTTCGGCCAGATCGATGAGGCGCACCCCTTGGGTGTTGCGGCCGATGACGGAAATGCCTTTCACCGGGGTGCGGATGACTTTGCCGCCGTCGGTGACCAGCATGATGTCGTCGTCATCGGTCACCATGCGTACGCCGACGACCAGGCCGGTCTTGTCGGTGGTCTTCATGGTGATGATACCCTTGCCGCCGCGTCGGGTCAGACGATACTCGTCCATCTCCGTGCGCTTGCCATAGCCGCGCTCGGCGACGGCCAGTAAGGTGGCGCCGGGGCTGACGACGTCGAGGCCGACGAGGCTGTCCCCCTCCTCCAGCGCGATCCCGTGCACGCCGCCGGCGCCGCGGCCCATCGGGCGGACGTCCGCTTCCTTGAAACGGATGGCTTGCCCCATCCGGGTCGACAGGATCACCTCCTGCTGCCCGTCGGTGAGGCGCACGCCGATGACCTCGTCGCCCTCGTCCAGACTGATGGCGATGATGCCGGCTTTGCGCGGGTTGGCGTACGCCATCAGATCGGTCTTCTTGACCGTGCCGTTCTTGGTGGCGAAGACGACGTAGCGCCCTTCCTGGAATTCGCGCACCGGCAAGAAGGCGGAGATCTTCTCGTCCTTCTCCAGGTTGAGCAGGTTGACGACGGCTTTGCCGCGCGCCGCCCGGCCGCCCTGCGGGAGCTCGTGCACCTTGAGCCAGAACACTTTCCCGGAGGTCGTGAAGAACAGCATGTACGAGTGCGTCGAGGCGACGAACAGGTGCTCGACGAAGTCTTCTTCTTTCGTCGTCGCACCGACCTTGCCGCGGCCGCCGCGGCGCTGGGCGCGGTAGAGGGTGGCGGCGTTGCGCTTGATGTAGCCCTCGTGCGAGACGGTGACCGCCATGTCCTCCTCGACGATCATGTCTTCGATGGAGATGTCGGTGGTCTCGTCGACGATTTGCGTGCGCCGCTCGTCGGCGTGGAGTTTTTTGATCTCCCCCAGCTCCTCGACGATGATCTTGTAGACCTCGCGCTCGTCGGCGAGGATCTCCTTGTAGCGGGCGATCTGTTTGAGCGTCTCGGCGTGCTCTTCGAGGATCTTCTCGCGCTCGAGGCCGGTCAGGCGCTGCAGGCGCATGTCGAGGATGGCTTGTGCCTGAATCTCGCTGAACTGGAACTGCTGCATCAAGCCCGCCTTGGCGGCGGCCGGGCTCTGCGCCTGGCGGATGAGGGCGATCACCGCGTCGAGGTTGGCCAGCGCGATCTTGAGCCCATCCAGGACGTGCAGTCGTTCCTCGGCCTTGCGCAGCTCGAAGACGGTGCGGCGGACGACGACGTCCTTGCGGTGGCCGATGAAGACCTTGAGCGCATCTTTGAGCGTCAGCAGCTTGGGCCGGCCATCGACGATGGCCAGCATGATGATGCCGAACGAATCCTGCATCGGCGTGAGCTTGTAGAGCTGGTTCAGCACGATCTCGGGGATGGCGTCTTTCTTCAGCTCGATGACGATGCGCATGCCATCGCGGTCGGATTCGTCGCGCAGGTCGGAGATGCCATCGATCTTCTTGTCGTTCACCAGCTCGGCTATGCGCTCGATGAGGCGGGCTTTGTTCACCTGGTAGGGGATCTCTTTGACGATGATGGAGATGCGGCCAGTGCGCTTGTCGGTCTCGGTCACGGCGCGGGCGCGAAGCTGCAAGATGCCCTTGCCGGTGGTATAGGCCTCCCGGATGGCGGTCTTGCCGTGGATGAAGCCGGCAGTGGGAAAGTCGGGTCCCGGCACGTACTGCATCAACTCGGGCACCCCAAGATCGGGGTTGGCGATCAGCGCCACCAGGGCATCGACGACCTCGCCGAGGTTATGCGGCGGGATGTTGGTCGCCATGCCGACGGCGATGCCCGCCGAGCCGTTGACCAGCAGGTTCGGAATACGCGCCGGCATCACGGACGGCTCCTTGAGCGTCTCGTCGTAGTTCGGCAGGAAGTCGACGGTCTCCTTATCGAGGTCGGCCAGCACCTCACCGGCGATGCGGGCCATGCGGATCTCGGTGTAGCGCATGGCCGCGGGCGGATCGCCGTCGACCGAACCGAAGTTGCCCTGGCCGTCCACCAGCGGGTAGCGCAAGGAGAAGTCCTGCGCCATGCGGACGATGGTGTCGTAGACCGCGACGTCCCCATGCGGATGGTATTTACCGATCACGTCGCCGACCACGCGGGCTGATTTCTTGTACGCCCGGTTCCAATCGTTGCCGAGATCGTACATGGCGTACAGCGCGCGCCGATGCACCGGCTTCAGGCCGTCACGCGCATCGGGCAGGGCGCGCGCAATGATGACGGACATGGCGTAGTCCATGAAGGACTGCCGCATTTCGTCTTCGATATTGACCGGAACCTTGTTGGCCTTCAGGGATGCATCCATGCGGACTCGCTTATGGCGGATGGCTTATGGCAGATAGTTAACGGCCCACTGTTCAGCGTCTGGCGATACGCCATGGGCTATATGCCATCCGCCAGTTAGATATCCAAGTTCTTCACGTTGAGCGCGTTGTCTTCGATGAACTTCCGCCGCGGCTCCACCGCGTCCCCCATCAACGTCGAGAAGATATCATCGGCCTCGTAGGCGTCTTCGATCTTCACCTGCAGCAGCGTGCGGGTCTCGGGGTTCATCGTCGTTTGCCAGAGCTGCTCGGGATTCATTTCCCCGAGGCCCTTGTAGCGCTGGATGTCGAGCCCCTTGCGTGCCTGCGTGATGACGTGCCCAACCGCCTCGCGCAAGGTGCGCGTCTCCACCTGCTTCTCGCCGCCCACCACCACGAACGGTGGCCGGCCGGCCGCGCGGAGGTCTTTTGCCAAGCGGCGGAGCTCCTCGAACTCCGGCGTCAGGCAGAACTTCATGTCGACCACCGTCTGCTGGCTGCTGCCGTTCATGCGGGTCCGCGCCACGATGGCATGGCAGGCATGCTCCGGGTCGTCGGTCATCTCGATGGTCAACGGCTGCACCTCGGGAGAGGTCTGCCTGACGGCAGTGGCGACATCGCTAAGCAGTTGGGTCAACGTCGCCGTGTCCGCCAGCACCGCCGGCGTCATGCGTTCATCGGCCGCCAGCGCTGCCACGACGTGCCGGTTCTTCTGATGCCGCTCGACCACATCAAGAATGCGCTCGAACCGCATCGCCTTCTTCACCACGTTCTTCAGCGGGATGCCGGTCAACCCGGTGCGCTCGTCCTCGCTCTTCAGCGTGATGTCTTCGGTGCCCAACTCGATCAGGTAATCCTCGAGCGTGGTGTCGTCTTTCAGATAGCGCTCGGTCTTCCCCTTTTTCACCTTATAGAGCGGCGGTTGCGCGATGAACACGTGGCCTCGCTCGATCAGTTCCTGGAACTGGCGGTAGAAGAGCGTGAGCAGCAAGGTGCGAATGTGCGACCCGTCGACGTCAGCGTCGGTCATGATGATGATGGTGTGGTAGCGCAGCTTGGAGAGGTCGCGGTCCTCCTTGCCGATACCGGTCCCCAATGCTGTCACCAGCAGGCGGATCTCCTGCGAGGAGATCATCTTGTCGAAACGCGCTTTCTCGACGTTCAGGATCTTGCCCCGCAGCGGCAAGATTGCCTGGTTCTTGCGGTCGCGGCCCTGCTTGGCCGAGCCGCCAGCGGAATCGCCTTCGACGATGTACAGCTCCGACAGCGCGGGATCGCGTTCCTGGCAGTCGGCCAGCTTCCCTGGGAGCGAACCGGAATCCAATGCGCCCTTGCGCCGAGCCAGTTCCTTGGCCTTGCGTGTGGCCTCACGCACGCGGGCGGCATCCAGGCCCTTGAGGGCGATCTTCTTGGCGTCGGTTGGGTGCTCCTCCAAGTATTCGCCAAGCTTCTCATTTACCAGCGCCTCGACGAATCCCTTTACCTCGCTGTTCCCCAGTTTGGTCTTGGTCTGGCCCTCGAATTGCGGCTCCTGTACCTTGACGCTGACCACGGCGGTCAGCCCCTCGCGCACGTCCTCGCCTTGCAGGGCCTCGGAGTCCTTTTTCAGCAGACCGTTGGCAGCAGCGTACTGGTTGACCGTCCGGGTCAGGGCGGCCTTGAAGCCGATCAGATGCGTTCCACCCTCGATGGTGCTGATGTTGTTGGCGAAGGAATAGATGTTTTCGGCGTATCCTTCGTTCCACTGCAGGGCGACTTCCACCTCGAAGTTCTCCTTCTGGCCCTGGAGGTACACCACCTTGGGGTGAATGGGCGTCTTGGCGCGACTCAGGTGCTCGACAAACTCTTCAATGCCACCCCGATAGCGAAAGGTGTGTTGCTTTTGCGTGCGCTGGTCTTCGATGCTGATACACACGCCCCGGTTCAGAAAGGCCAACTCGCGCAGCCGTTGCGATAGGATATCGAAGCTGAAATCCAGCTGCTCGAAAATCAGCGAGTCGGGTTTGAAGGTGACCTTGGTGCCGCGTTGCTGCGTGGTGCCGATTTCTTTAAGCGGACTCTCCGGCTTGCCGCGGTGATAACGCTGCGTGTAGACCTTGCCGTCACGTTTGATCTCCACTTCGAGCGATTCGGACAGGGCGTTGACCACGGACACGCCGACGCCATGGAGGCCACCGGAGACTTTGTAGGCACGCTTGTCGAACTTGCCGCCGGCATGCAGCTTGGTCATCACCACTTCGGTGGCCGACACGCCCTCGCCCGCGTGGATGTCTACAGGGATACCCCGGCCGTTGTCCTCCACGGTGACTGAGCCGTCGATGTGGATGGTGACGTTGATTTCACCGCAGTAACCGCCCAGCGCCTCGTCTATGGAGTTGTCGACGACCTCGAAGACGAGGTGGTGCAACCCGCGCTCAGCGGTGTCCCCGATGTACATCCCGGGCCGCTTCCTGACGGCATCCAACCCCTCCAAAACTTTGATTTGATCTGCGCCGTAATCGGTCGTTTCTAACACGTCACCCCACCCCCCCCGGCTCACCTAAAATCGAGAGCGAACGAGTCCGTTGATTTGTCCCCGAATGAATAGCAGAACATGCGTCCGGCGTAAAGGGACGCTAATTGAGAATTGCGCTTTTATTTCAATAACTTAGGATATATATGGGCCGTAGATTTGCGGACTCAATCCGCCCCCGCGCAGCGGCGCGAAAAAACCGCTGAACATCCGTCCATTTCAGAGCCGCATGGGCATGACAACGTACAGGTATTCCGGGTCAGCTTCACACCGCACAACCCCAGGGCTGACATCATCGTTGAAGCCAATCTCCACGTGCGCGCTTTCGGGGAGCACGCTCAGGAGATCCATCACATACTTTGCGTTGAAGCCGATGCTCAGTGCCGCGCCGTCGTACTCTACAGCCAGCTCCTCAGTCGCCTCGCCCACGTCGGGGTTCATCGAGGACATTTCCAACTTGCCCGCTTCGATCTGCAGTTTCACTCCCCGTGTGCGTTCACTCGACACCGTCGATACTCGTCGTAGCGCCGCCAGGAGCAGTTCGGCCGCCACCAGCATGCGGCGCTCTGATTTTTGCGGAATGACCTGATTATAGTCCGGAAACTCCCCCTCGACTAAGCGCATCGACAGGTCAACCTGTCCCCGGGTCGCGTGGGCCACTCCGCCCTGCAAGCTGAGGGTGACGGCGTCGGCGCCCGATTCGATAACCTTGGAGATCTCCGCCACACCCTTGCGCGGAACGATGACGCCACTCGCCGGGCCGCCGTCTTCAATCGGGCGGGTGATCATACTGAGCCGGTGTCCATCTGTTGCCACCATCCGCAGCTTCCCTTTCTCAGGAGACTCAAGGAAAATGCCGCTCAGATTCAAGCGTGTTTCATCGGTAGACACCGCAAATAGCGTCCGTGTAATCATCTCGCGCAGCACCTCAGAGGACACTGTAAGCGTCTGGCGCTCGCGTTCAGCCACTGGGCTGGGCATGGCCGGAAACTCTTTGGGATCGAGACCTACGATCTTGAAACGTGACTTTCCCGACGAGATCTCGATCCAATTGTTCTCCAGTGTGCGGATGACGATCGCGCCCTCAGGACACTCGCGCACGATTTCGTAGAGTTTGCGGGCTCCGGTGGTGAGCGCGCCTTTCTTCTTGATCTTGGCCTCACACCGTCGGCGAACACCGACCTCTTGATCCGTCGCGGCAATGGATACGCCGTCCTCTACCGATTCCATCAGCACATTGGCAAGGATGGGAATGGTCGTTCGGCGTTCGACAATGCCTTGGGTGAGATACAGGCCCTGCAACAGTTCATCGCGTGCGATTGTAAATTCCATGCCTCTTCCCGCCTCTCCCTATTCCTTCCGTATATCTCTTATAAAGTAGTAGTAGCAGTAGGGGCTGTGGAAATATGAAAACCCGCTTCGCAGACGGAGTAGGGCGGCTCGATGGCTGGTCCGCCGCAGTTGGAAGGATGCGCGAGGGGAGGAAATTCCCCTTGCTGCACTCCCGCTCTCCGCAAGCCGTCCACAGCTTACCCTCTGCTTTCCAACATCCGCTCAAGGCGCTCGATCGTCGCGCGGAAGGTTGGATCTTGCTTCACACGATGGTCTACCACATGAGTGGCGTGAATCACGGTTGAATGATCACGGCCGCCGAAACGATCGCCGATGACAGGAAACGACGCCTGCGTGTAGCGGCGGCAGAGGTACATTGCGACCTGTCGCGGCAGGGCGACAGTTCGCGTGCGTTTTTTCGATCGTAGATCGGCCGGGCGGACGTGGAAAAACTCACACACCGCCTTTTGAATCGATTCGATGGTGATCGTGGAATCCTTTTCGCGAAGAATATGCTGGAGAACCTGGCGCGCAAAGTCGACGCTGATTTCGGACTTGTTGAGCGACGCGAAGGCGCCCAGCCGCGTGAGCGAGCCTTCCAATTCCCGCACATTGGAGTCGATGTTGGCGGCGAGAAAGAGGGCCACGTCGTGAGGCAATTCGATGCTCTCGGCCTCGGCCTTCTTCTGGAGGATGGCGACGCGGGTTTCCATGTCTGGTGGTTGGATATCAGCAATCAAGCCCCACTCAAAACGATTGCGCAGCCGCTCCTCGAGGTCGGGAATCTCCTTCGGAAACTTGTCCGAAGTGAGCACGATTTGCCGATGACTTTCGTAGAGCGAGTTGAAGGTGTGGAAGAACTCCTCTTGGGTGCGCTCGCGGCCGGCCAGGAACTGCACGTCGTCGAGAATCAAGACGTCCATGCGGCGGAAGCGTCCCTTGAAGTCATCCATACGATCGCGGCGCAGCGCATTGATCAACTCATTCATGAACGATTCCGATGAGAGGTAGAGGATGCGCCGATCCGGATACTTATCGAGGATCTGATGGCCGATGGCATTGACCAAATGCGTTTTACCGAGGCCGACACCACCGTAGATGAACAGGGGGTTGTAGTGGTCGCCCGGCTGATTTGCGACGGCCTTGGACGCCGCGTGGGCGAACTGGTTGCTGGCGCCGACGACGAAGTTGTCGAACGTGTACTTGGGAATCAGGCTGGAGGGCCGCTTGCGGACCGTGTTGGCAGGCGGGGGACTCGACATGGAGAGCGGGAACAGTTCCTGCTGTACCGCCCCGGGCGGCTGAAGCAACACGCGTACGGGCACCCCAACGGTCTGCGACAACACCTCCTCGATCAGACTGAGATAACGTTTCGTAATGAGGTCGACCACCGAGCGACTGGGTGCCTCGATGAGGAGGTTGCGATCGCGGGCGGCTACGGGGTGCAGACGGCGAATGAAGTTTTCATAATCCTGCGACTCGATACGGTCTCGCAGGATTTCTAACGATCGTTCCCAGGCCTGCTGCATAGAAGCTGGTCCACAGCGCTATCCACAGGTGTGCATATCAACGATCTTCTTCTGAGATCAACAACTTAGCCAACGTCGGCGTCCGGAATCCACAGGTTTTCCACTCGGCTATCTTCCAAAGCATTCACTACGGATCGAGCCTGCTGCCATTCATCATCTGCGAGCGAGAGCCTACGCCCTAAACGAGTGCCAGGGTGGACGTGATTTACCCGGTTTTCCCGCCGGCTGCAAGGACGCCAGGGGCCGCACACGGAGTTCCTTGACTGGCCAAGTCTGCAATGGTACCGACAGCCGTCGTCTTTTCGCGCGGTCATGGCAACGAGCACAATTTCAGAGCGTCTGTTTGAACGCGCAGCGCGGTTGATACCGGGCGGTGTGAACAGCCCCGTGAGAGCATGGCGCGCCGTCGGTGGGAAGCCTGTGTTCATCCAGCGGGCGAAGGGTTGCAACATTTGGGACGTCGATGGCCGCATGTACATCGATTACGTCGGGTCCTGGGGCCCAATGATCCTGGGCCACGCCCACCCGAAGGTGCTGACGGCTCTGCGTGACACCATGCAAAACGGCACGAGCTTCGGTGCCCCGACGGCACAAGAGGTCGAACTGGCCCAGTTGCTCACGGCTGCCATCCCCTCGATGGATATGGTCCGCCTCGTGAGTTCGGGCACCGAGGCGACCATGACGGCAATCCGGTTGGCCCGCGCCTTCACCGGACGCACGAAGATCCTCAAATTTTCCGGATGTTACCACGGCCACGCCGATCCGCTCCTGGTTCGTGCCGGCTCCGGCGCGGCAACCTTCGGCGTGCCGGACAGCGCCGGTGTGCCGGAGGCGGTAGCCAGCCAGACTTTAGTTGCCGACCTCAACGACCTGCACATGGTCGAAGCGTACCTGAGGGCCGACAGCGAGAACATTGCGGCCGTGATCATCGAGCCGGTGGTGGGCAACATGGGCGTGATCCCGCCGGAGCGGGGTTTTCTGGAAGGGCTGCGAAATCTGACCCGCGAGAACGGGTCACTCCTGATTTTCGATGAGGTTATCACCGGGTTCCGCCTCGAATACGGTGGGGTGCAAAAGCAGTTTGGCATCGACCCCGATCTCACGTGTCTGGGTAAGATCATCGGCGGTGGGTTGCCGCTTGCGGCGTTCGGTGGCAAGCGCGCGGTGATGGAACAGTTGGCACCGCTCGGCCCTGTCTACCAGGCCGGGACCTTGTCTGGCAATCCGCTGGCGGTGGCCGCCGGTCTGCAGACGCTTAAGCTGCTCTCGAAGCCCGGCACATACGAGCGTCTCGAAGAGCTTGGTGCGCGTCTGGAATCTGGTCTGAACCAGGTGCTGAAGGGACTACGGTTACCGGCGTGCCTCAACCGGGTCGGCTCGATGTGGACCGTGTTCTTTGGTGCCACGAATGTCCGCGACGGCGACACCGCGCGCGCCTGTAACACGGAGACGTACGCACGGTGGTTTCGAGGGATGCTCGATCGGGGGATCTACTTGCCGCCGTCGCAGTTCGAAACCGCGTTCATCTCCCTGGCCCACACGGAGGGGGAGATCGACGAAACGGTGAGTGCGGCGCGCCAAGTGCTCACCGCCTTGGCCTGAGGATCGGAGCAGCCGATTAGGCAGAGTCAGCAGCGTGAGAGTGGGATCGTCCGCGCCAGCCGGTTTGCGGCGCTCGGCTTCGAGATTGCCGGTATCGTTGTCGCGGGCGTTATCGCAGGTTATTACCTGGATGAATATGTGCACACGGCGCCGTTGTTCACGCTGCTGTTCAGCCTGGCGGGTATGGGAGGAGCGTTGTACCGCTTGCTTTGGACGTTGAAGCGGTTTAGTTCGCAATCGGACGATGGCGATTGATCTCACACGGATCACCAAGCTGCACGTTGGACTGGTGGGGGCGACCGGCGGCCTGTCGTACGCGACCCACTGCGGGGCACCGGGAAGCGTGCTGCTCGGCGGCGCGGTGATGGGCGTGAACTTCTGGCTGCTCCGCGTGGTCACCAACGTGCTGCGGCCGAGCGTGCTGGACGCCAATAAACCGGGGCGTGCCGCGGCCGCCATGGCGGCGCTGACGTTGAAGTTCGGCCTGTTCCTCGGTTTGCTGGGCATGCTCTTCTGGCGCGTGCCGATCGAGGGGATGAGTTTTGCCGTGGGCGTGACGTTGCTGTTGGTCGCCTGCCTGCTCGAAGTCGCACGCGCGGAGCTGTACCGGAAAGGAGTCGGTTGAAGTGGAACACCCCTTCATGTGGGTCTCGGTGATTCCTGGGCTCAAGCTGTTGCCGCCGCATACCGCAACGGCGACGTTGGTGATTGCCGCGCTCTTCGTGTGGGCGTTGGTGGCGCTCCGCCAAATCCGCGCGGCTGCCGATCCGGTGGTGCCGGACGGGACGTTGACGGCGCGCAACACCCTGGAGATTTTCGTCGAATGGTTTGTCGGCTTCATCGAAGGCATCCTCGGGCATAAAGGGCGCCGGTACGTCCATGTCTACGGCACGTTCTTCCTGTTCATCATGACGGCGAATCTGGTTGGGTTGCTGCCTGGATTCGCGCCGCCCACTAGCAATTTCAATGTGACCTTTGCGCTCGGAGTGACGTCGTTCCTGGTGTACAACTACTACGGCTTGCGCGCCAAGGGCCTCGCCTACTTCAAGCACTTCCTCGGCCCAATCTGGTGGCTGGCCTTTTTGATGCTGCCGCTGGAACTCATCGACAACCTGGTGCGGCCGGTCTCGTTGGCACTCCGTCTCTTCGGCAACATGACCGGCGACCACCTGGTCCTGGAGATCTTTACCGGCTTGACGAAGGTGGGGATTCCGGTGATCTTCTACATGCTCGGAGCGTTCGTGTCGTTGATCCAGGCCTTTGTGTTTACGATTCTGAGCATCATCTATCTGTCGCTGGCGTTGGAGGAGCACGGAGAGCACGTCGCGCACGACGTCGCCGTATGAAAGAAGGAATCAAGCGCTGAGAGATGCGCGGCCGAGGAGTGGCGAGGAGGACAGAGAGGTGTGGCGCAGCGGTCTCTCAAATTCGAGGAAGGGAGGATCAGAGAATGCGTAAACGATGGATGACGCCGGTACTCACGGTGCTGACCGTGTTACTGGTGCAAGCCCCGGCATTCGCCGCGGAGGGCGCGATGGGCGATTCCAAAGGATGGATCGCGCTTGCGGCCGGGCTCGCGATTGGCATCGCGGCCGTTGGCGCCGGTTTGGGCCAAGGACGCGCGGTGGCGGCGGCCATGGAATCGATCGGCCGCAATCCCAACGCGGCGGACCGTATCCAGACGCCGATGATCATCGGCATCGCCTTCATGGAAGCGTTGGCGATCTACGCGCTGGTGATCGCGTTCTTCCTGCAAGGGAAGATCTAACAGTTCGTAGAAACCGAGAAACGAAGGGGCACGAAGCAGCTCGTGCCCCTTCGTCGTTTCTGCCCAGAGTTCAGGCTCGGCGTCGTGCTTGCAGCTTCGTGCTTGCTTCTTGCCGGGTGTTGGCGTTTCAGCTAGAGGAACTCCGGTAACACCGCCGGGCAAAACATGGGAATGGGGCTGTAGCTCAGTTGGGAGAGCGCCTGAATGGCATTCAGGAGGTCGACGGTTCGACTCCGTTCAGCTCCACTTTTCCCCCCGACGGTTGGGTCATCAGATTGCGAGAGATTCGCTTGGCGCAAGGCCTGCCTTGTCCTGGTACTGCTGGCTGGCCTGACAGTTTTCGGCGCCTGCGCCGCGCGCCAGCCAAAGCCCACTTCCGCAGAAGCGCAAGCAGCGATCGAACGGTCACAGCCGTTGCCTGAAGAAGCGGACGTAGCCGACCAGATTGGTCAGGTAGGGGTAGCGGTCTTGTTGGTTGTCGTCACGGTTGGCGGAATCCTCCTGCCGATTCTTCTCCTCTGATTGGGTTTTCTCCGGCGGCCTCGTTAACCTTAGCTTCAACAGGTTTCGCGCGATGACGACGCGCTGGATTTGCGACGTGCCCTCGTAGATCTGTAGCAGCTTGGCGTCGCGCATCAGCTTCGCGACCGGGTACTCCTTCATGCAGCCGTAGCCGCCGAATACCTGCACCGCGTCGCTGACAAGCGCATCGTGGCGTCGGCACCGAACGCCTTGGCGTAACGGGAGACGATCGACGCTGCCGCCCCTTGGTCGGTCATCCAGGCCGCCTTGTAGGCGCCCCCCCGCTCGCTTCAGCGAGACGGCGGGGACCATTCTTCCTGCCACCTCCCCCGGCGGTCGATGCCAGGGTTTGTGCGGTGCCAACGGGGGCTGGCCGTCATGCGCGTTCGCATGCGTTGGCAGACACTGCTTTTCGGGCCTGCGGCAGCGTTTTCGTTTGACAAACAAAGCCGGTCTATTACAGAGTACTATCTCGTTAGAGAGCACCATATCGTTGCTAGCGCTCGCCTTGAGGTCCAAGACACGCAAGCCGGCGCTGGCCGGCTCGGAGAAGCTAGGAGATTCTACATGAGACGAACTTTCTGCGTGTACTTATTCGCATTTGCTTGTGCACCGCTGTTCAGTCATGCCTCCGTGGCTCAAATGCAGTTTGTCCCAGGCCCTTCGCGACCTGTGGCTAAAGGGCCAACCTATGTTGCTGCGGCCGATTTCAACGGTGATGGCATCCTAGATGTCGTAGTGAGCAGTTCGCTCAGCCCGGAGGTTACGGCATTAGTCGTTTCACCAGGCGGGGACTTTAAATCCGTCGTCAATGTCGTCCTACCAAACGGCGCCTCTCTGCGTGGAGTGACGGCCGGTAACTTCTACGGACATAAGACCGCCGACGGACACGATATCAACGATATAGCGGTTGTTAACTACACCGGGGCCAACGTGTTCGTGATTCCTGGCAACGGAGACGGAACGTTCGGGCCTGTTCCGACGCCAGGGGTGATATCGGTGGATACTAGAGGACCACTCGATATCGCGGCTGGAAACTTCAATGGTCAAGTGAGCCCCGACTTACCCGACTTAGTTACAGCAAACGGACCTGCCAATACCATCACTCCGCTGTACAACTCGTGGCAAATTTCAGAGGGCAAAACCCTGTTTGCCAGGCAACTGAGCCTTCCGACGGCTCAAAATCCGAGCGCCATCGTGACCGCTGATCTGGATGATGACGGCATCGATGATGTCGCGGCCTTAGCGACGGGAGACACGGCTGCTGGCTCTGTCAGTATTTTCCTGAGCGGCAAAGCAAACCTCGGATCGCCGGTGCCCGTGAACTACGGCGTGGGTGCGGGTGCCGTGGGCCTCACTATCGCGGATTTCAACTCTGACGGCGTGCCGGACATAGCAGTGGTGAACCAGGGCGCCAAAAACAACCCCTCCATTTCAATTCTCCGGAACGAAACCATCCTGTCGAACGGAAAGGTGATAGGGACCGGGCTCTTCACCACACTGAGCACGATCGCACTCAGCTGTCCGAAGCAGAACGGGGTACTGCTCTCCTGCACCGCGCAAGGCATTACCAATGAGGATTTCGACGGCGATGGGATTCGCGACTTGGCAATATCGTTCAGCACTAGCGGGGCTTCGCCAGGGTTTGTCAGCTTCTATAAGGGTTTTGGCGACGGGTCCTTCACTTTCGCCAACCAAGTGGCCGTCGGCGGCGCGCCGCGCCGCATCATCGCAGGAGATTTTACGGGTGACTGCGTGCCGGATGTGGCAGTCGCGGAGTACGGCACTAACACCGTGCGCATCTTGCAGGGAGTGGGCAGTGTCTCCGGTTCAGGACAGTGCACCCCTCGCCCCACCAACACCCCGACGGCCACCCCGACCCTCACGGCCATCCAGAGCGCTACGGCCACCCCGACCTTCACGGCCATCCAGAGCACTACGGCCACCGCTACCCCGACGCAGACACCGACGCCGCAGCCGAACGGCCTGGCGTGCGCCACAGGCGCGCAGTGCGTGTCTACGAACTGTGTCGACGCCGTGTGTTGTAGCACGCTATGCTCGCCCGGTCAGATCTGCAATCACTCGCTTTTCCTCGGCACGTGTCATGTGAAAGGGTCCAACGGCGACTCCTGCCAGCTCAACAGCGACTGCTCATCAAGCTACTGCGACACGAGCCATCATTGCGCGCCGCCGCCGACCGCGACCACCACGCCGACCCCAAAGGGCGTTGGGGTGAGCTGTACGCCCGGCCAGGACACGTGCGCCGGGGGACTGGTTTGTAACCCCGACGCCGCCGTGTGCTGCAATGCCGCCAGCTGCTCGACAGGCCAGCGCTGTGATGTCACTGGCTCGATAGGCGCTTGCAGCCCTCAATTTGCTGAAGGCGATTCGTGCGCCAAGAACACGGATTGCGAAAGCGGCTTGGTGTGCCTGACCAACGCGAATAACGATCTCGTTTGCAGTCTCTCGCCCCCGCCGCCGAACACTTCTACCCCGGCCCCAGCCAAGACCCAGCAGCCGGATGTAGCAGTGAGCCGAAGCGGTGGCTGTTCAATCGGCGAGCGGACCGACGCCGGCAGCGCGTGGATGTTTGCGGTCTTGCCGACTGCTTTCTGGGCGCGGCGGCTCAGACGACGACACGCCCACGCTCTCCGGCGAGAGCCCTGCCGTATTCAGTAGGTCTGCACAGGCGGCCCGCCACTCCGCCTTCTGAGTGGCGGGCGCCGCTGCCGCGTCGATTTGAAAAACGTAGCCGTCTGTTTCGCCTCGCTGGCGCAGCCACGCAGCGAGGATCTGTGTGCCGTCAACCTCGTCACGTTTGATAGGGGTTCCCTGATAGGTGGTAAACTGCTCCCGAATCTCATGGGCGAGCGCATCCATCTCGGCACCGTCATAGAGGCGCCTGCGGATGGCCAAACGGCCGCCGAGCACGACATATGTCAGGACTGACCGCCAGTCCGCACCCGGCTGCAGCACCAGGAAGTTCTGCTGCCCGACGATCCAGCCTAGCGTCCGCTGGCGGCGAACCAACATTTCGAGCAGATCAAGGTCCCGCTGCACACGCGCGGCAGCTTCGAATCGCAACGCGGCTGCATGTTCATCGCGCCGCTGCCGCAAATCGTTTTCAGTAGGTTGCATACCTCCATCGAACAGCGCCAGGCAGCCGCTGACTTGCTCGCGATACGCCTCGGTGGAAACGCGGGCCGCGCACGGGGCTGTGCATGCCGAGACCTGGCCTTGAAAACAGGGCGCAACTGACGTGGTCGGCCGCAGCCGGCCCGCACAGGTGCGGAGACGAAACCGCCGGGTCAACAACCCTAGCAACTCCCCCGCTTGCTCGCGGCTGCGGAAGGGTCCTACGTACCGCGCTTTGCCTGTCCCGAGCTTCTCGGTGATCGAGAGCCGCGGGTACTCATCTCCCACGGATAGCTTCAGAAAGGCGATGCGCGGCAGGTGCTTGCCCAGCCGATTATACGGTGGCTTGTGCTGTCGGATTGCTTCGGCTTCCGCCAACGCCGCTTCCAACTCCGAACCGGCTACCTGGACGCGGACATCGCAGCTGTGGCGGATCAGATCGAGGGTCTTGTTCGAGTGCCCCGCGGCGTTACTCAAGTAACTACCGACCCGTTCGCGCAGGTTCTTGGCTTTGCCGACGTACAGCAGGCGGCCATCGGCACCGAAAAATTGATAGATTCCCGGCTGGGGCGGGAGTTGCACCACCTTTTCTCGCGGCAGCGGGCAGACGAACCGTCGGCCATCACGCGCGTGGTGCTGCAGGTCCAGGACCTGATGCAGCTGCTCGATGCCGCGCGCAGCCAGTCGCTCAATCATGTGGAAGAAGATCTCCACCGTGATGCGGACATCGCCGAGGGCACGGTGCCGGTCGCTGATCGGTATGCCGAAGTGGCTGGCGACGACATCGAGCGAGCGGCGGCGGAGCTCCGGGATGAGCCGGCGGGTCAGTCGGAGCGTGCAGAGATGGGGATGGGGCAGCGGGCGGCCGCTGTGCGCCACGGCCGCTGCATTGAGGAAGCTGATGTCAAAGGCGGCGTTGTGGGCAACGAGCACGCCGTCACCGAGGAACTCCACAAACCGCGGCCACACCGCGGTGATCGGCGGCTGGTCCCTCAACATCGTGTCGTCGATCCCCGTCAGCTGGGTGATGAACGTCGGGAGCCGTGATCCCGGATTGACGAGCTGTTGAAATTCCTCGACTACGCGGCCCCGGTGGATGCGCGCTGCTCCGATCTCAATGATGTTGGCCGGGCTGGCGGCACCGCCGGTCGTTTCGAGGTCGACGACCACGAAGGTGGTGTCGTACAACCGCCGCGCTAGCGCACCGTGCAGCCGTGCGTACCAGGTGCCGTCCTCGGCCCGCCACCCAAACCGCGGGTCGGGAGCCAGCAGCGCATGCAGAAAACGCGGTCCGAACTCCGGATCCGCTCCCGGTTGGGTGAAGACGAGGTCCAACAACTCGCGCGGCGATGCCCCTGCTGGCCGCTCGAGGAGATAGTCGTGGAGCTTGTCGCGCACGCCCGAACCTCGCTTATGGCATATGGCGAAGGCTCAATGCGACCAGAAGCGACGCCCGTGCGTTCTTGCCATAGGCCATCAGCATACGCCAATTCACGCCGCCTGCGCTTGCAGATAGGCTTCGATGAACTGATCGAGATCGCCGTCGAGCACGGCGTCGGCGTTGCCGAGCTCGACGCCGGTTCGGTGATCTTTGACCATGCGGTAGGGGTGCAAGACATACGAGCGGATCTGGCTGCCCCACGCGATGTCTTTCTTCGTCTTGTTCAGCACCGCCATCTTCTCGCGCTGCTTCTCCTTCTCCAGCTCATACAAGCGCGCGCGCAAAATCTTCATGGCCATGGACTTGTTCTTGTGCTGCGAACGTTCGTTCTGGCAGGCGACCACGATCCCGGTGGGCAGGTGCGTGAGGCGGACGGCCGAGTCGGTCTTATTCACGTGCTGGCCGCCGGCCCCGCTGGAGCGATAGGTGTCGATGCGCAGATCCGCCTCGTCCACCTCCACCTCCACCTCCTCATCGATTTCGGGGTAAACAAAGACCGAGGCGAAGGAGGTGTGACGGCGGGCATTGGCGTCGAACGGCGAGATGCGAACCAACCGATGGATGCCGGCCTCCGCGTGCAGGTACCCATACGCGTACGAGCCCTCGACGGTGATGGTCGCACTCTTGATGCCCGCACCTTCACCGGGTTGGATGTCGACCAGCTCGGTTGTGAAGCCGTGCCGTTCCGCCCAGCGCATGTACATGCGTAGCAACATTTCGGCCCAATCCTGCGCCTCGGTGCCGCCGGCGCCCGGATGCAGTGTCACGATGGCGTTACCGGCGTCGTGCTCGCCACCGAGCTTGCGTTGCAGTTCCAGTTGGTCGAGGGCGGCCTCCACCTCATTGAGCTTCGCCCTGCTCTCCGCCTCGGCGTCATCGGCCCCCTCGGCAGCGAGTTCAGCAAACACTTTCGCGTCTTCGAGCCCTTCGATCTGTTTGCGCCATCCGGCGATGGGCTCGATAAGCTCTGAGCGCTCTTTCAGGACACGCTGGGCCTGTTCGCTGTCGTTCCAGAAATCCGGCGCCGCAGCGCGGGCATCGAGTTCCGCGATGCGCGTTTCTCGTTGTGCAACGTCAAAGATGCCTCCCGAATGCGGTGAGCCGCTGCTCTACGGAGGCGATACGATTTTTCAATACTGCGTCTTCCATCACGTCTCCATGGCTATACTTAATGCCCGCTCCGAGAAAGGCAAGCGAGGCTGCCTTTTCCCTCCAGAAGCCGGTGCAGCCGCCGCTCCATGGTTTTCATCCGACGGGCTTCGGTGGCAGAACGTTCGTGGTCGTAGCCGAGCAGATGCAGCAGGCCGTGGACCAACAATATCCGCACCTCATCGGCATCCGACACGCGCTGCCGACGCGCTTGCTGGGACGCCGTCTCGAGCGAAATCACCACGTCACCTAACACCGCCTCATCGCCCGGTGCTCGAGCCCCTTCGCGCATCGCGAAGGCGAGGACGTCGGTGGGCCGGTCTTGGCCACGGTATTCGTGGTTGAGGCGCTGGATCTCCGCATCGTCCACCAGACTGACGGCAAGTTCGGCCCCGTCTTCCTCGAGCGCACGCAACAACCGACGTGCGTCGGCACGGACTTGGACAACACGGACCCCTCCTGGAAGGCGACTGCGGCGGAGAACGCTGATGGGCATAGTGTATCGTGGGCAGCCCTCACCCGGACCCTCTCCCGGGGGGAGAGGGAGCAGAGATGCCGGAGGGAGGGGGGGAAGAGTCGCGGCGCGTCTCGAAGCGGTCGTACGCGGTAATGATGTCCTGCACCAGGCGGTGCCGCACCACGTCACGCTCGCTGAACGTGCAGAAGCGGATTCCGTCAATACCGGTGAGAATGATCTGCGCTTCCTTCAAACCAGACGCGCGGCCGGCCGGCAAGTCGATCTGCGTCACGTCGCCGGTGATGACCGCTTTGGAGCCGTAGCCCAAGCGGGTGAGAAACATCTTCATCTGCTCACCGGTGGTATTCTGGGCTTCGTCGAGAATGACGAAGGAATCATTGAGTGTCCGGCCGCGCATGAAGGCGAGGGGGGCCACTTCGATGTTGCCGCGCTCGAGCATTTTCTGCGCGCGCTCGAAGTCCACCATATCGTGCAGGGCGTCGTACAAGGGCCGCAGATACGGATTCACCTTCTCGGCGAGGTCCCCGGGGAGGAACCCGAGCTTCTCGCCTGCCTCCACGGCTGGCCGCGTGAGGATCATGCGGGCGAAGTTGTTCTTCATCAGTTCAGCGACCGCCATCGCCATGGCCAGGTAGGTCTTGCCGGTGCCCGCCGGTCCGATACCGAAGACGATGTCGTAGTTGCGGATCGCCTCGATGTACTCCTTTTGCGCGATGCTCTTGGGGGTGATGGTGCGTTGGTGCGCCGAGATGTAAATCGTGTCGAGAAAGATCTCGCGCAGGTTGGCGTTCCGGTCGCCGCTCAGAATGCGGATGGCGTAGTCGACGTCGCTGGTGTAGACGGGATATCCCTTTTCGACCACCGCATAGAGCTGCGTCAGCACGCGGCCAGCCAGCTCGCGCTCGACCGGATCGCCGCTGATCAGCAGCGTGGTGCCGTTGATGGCGATGCGCACGCCGAGCCCGCGTTCGAGAGCCTTCAGGTGTTCATCGTGGTGGCCGAGCAGATTCTCAAACAGGCGGTGATTCTCGAACGACAGTTCAAGAGCCTGGTCTTCGGCGGCCGCGATCGTGGACGGTTGCTCAGGACACAATTTGGTAAACAGCCTCCAACGCTTCGCGCAATCTCGCCGGTTCTTTCCCACCCGCCTGCGCCAGGTCGGGCTTGCCGCCACCGCCGCCGCCGATCAGCGGCGCGATGCGCTTGATGATCTCGCCGGCATGATAGCGCTTCGTCAGGTCATGGGTGACGGCGGCCAGCAGCAGGGCGCGCTCGCCCCGCGTCGTCCCGAGGACGATGACTCCGGAGCGGATCTGATCGCGCAGGCGATCGGCGAGGTCACGCAAGACGCGGTCGTCGGCCCCCTCCACCTCGGCCGCCAGGACCGTGATCCCATCCACCTGTCGCGCCTGGCGTAGCAGGTCGTCGCGCTGCGTTCCGGCAAGCTTGCTCTGTATCTGCTTCAGCTGTTTTTCCAGCTCGCGCTGTTGCGCCACCAGCCGGGCGACACGCGCAGCCAGCTCTTCTTCGGAGCCATGCACCAGCTCGCCGATCTCCCCGAGGAGTTGCTCGCGCCCGTGCAGCCATTGCAGCGCACCTTCACCCGTGATCGCCTCGACGCGCCGCACGCCTGCGGCGACGCCGCTCTCCGCTCGCAGTTTGAACAAGCCGATGTCACCGGTGCGTGCGACGTGCGTGCCGCCACACAGCTCGATCGAATAGTCTCCCGTGCGCACGACGCGCACGCGATCCCCGTACTTGTCACCGAAAAACGCCAGCGCACCCATCTTGATGGCGTCAGGGTAGGCCATCTCCTCGGTGAGTACGGCCGCGTTCTCACGGATGCGGGCGTTCACGTCCTCCTCGATGCGCCATAGTTCCTCGTCGGATATGGGTCCATGGTAGTTGAAATCGAACCGCAGACGGTCTGGTGCCACCAGCGAGCCTGCCTGGCGCACTTGCGTGCCAAGGTGCTCGCGCAGCACGGCGTGCAGAATATGGGTGGCCGAGTGGTTCAGTCGTGCCGCATCGCGCCGGATGCGATCGATGCGCAGACGCACGCGATCCCCTTTGCGCATAGCGCCGCGGACCATCGTACCCAGGTGCACGGTGAGATCGGCGCGCGGCTTCTGGGTGTCCGTCACCTCGATCAGGTCCCCGGCGTCGGTCTCGATCACGCCGCGATCACCAACCTGGCCGCCGGATTCTCCGTAGAAGGGCGTTTCGGCTATGATGACCTGAACCTGGTGGCCAGCCCGCGCCTCCTCGCGCTCAGTCCCGTCAACCACCAGGGCGCTCACCGTTGATTCCCACTCGTACGCACGTTCGCCAACGAACCGCGACACGTGCGCGCCCGTCGGCGTCGTGATCTCCGCCCCGGCCTTGCGCGCTTCGCGAGCCCGCTGCCGCTGTTCGCCCATGCACGCTTCGAACCCCGCGACATCCACCCCCAGGTTGTCGGCGCGCAGCATGTCTTGGGTCATATCGAGCGGGAAACCGTAGGTGTCGTACAGCCGGAACGCCGCAGCCCCGGGCAGCACGGTCCCGCCGCCCGTCTGCAACGCCGCCTTTTCCTCTTCGAGCAGGGCCAAGCCCTTGTCCAATGTTTCCGCAAAGCGCTCTTCCTCGCTGCGAATGACCTGCTCGATGTGAGAATGCCGTGTGCCGATCTCGGGATAGGCAGGCCCCATAGTGGTGACCACTGCTCTGCTGACACGCCAGAGAAACGGCTGATCGAATCCCAGCTGCTTGGCGTGGCGCGCCGCCCGCCGTAGAACACGGCGCAACACGTAGCCACGGCCCTCGTTACTGGGCAGGACGCCGTCGGCGACCATAAAGGTAAGCGCACGGCCGTGGTCTGCGATCACTCGGAACGAAAGGTCGTCCGTATCGCTGGCGCCGTAACGCTTGCCGGCGTGCTCCTCGGTGAAACGGATGAGGTCACGGAAGAGATCCGTATCGTAATTCGACGGCACCCCTTGCAGCACGGCCGCCAGACGCTCGAGTCCCGCGCCCGTGTCGACGTGCCGCTCCGCCAAGGGTTCCAGGGTGCCATCGGCGGTGCGGTTGTACTGGATGAAGACGAGGTTCCACAGCTCGATGAAGCGGGCGCAGCCGGTGTTCACTCCGCAGACATGGCCGGAGACGTGCCGCATGTCGCAAGCTTCGGCCCCCCGGTCGATGTGGATCTCCGAGCACGGGCCACACGGCCCCACCTCGCCCATCTCCCAGAAGTTGTCTTCTTCCCCGAAGCGTAGGATGTGATCGCGCGCGATATCGGTCTCCGAGCGCCAGGAGCTCTCGGCATCATCGTCGGTCTGATACACGGTGGCGAACAACTTCTCTTTGGGGAGCTTCCATTCCTGCGTGAACAGTTCCCAGGCCCAGGCGATGGCTTCCTTCTTGTAGTAGTCACCGAAGGACCAATTGCCGAGCATTTCGAAAAAGGTGTGGTGGTACGTATCGCGCCCAACCTCCTCGAGGTCGTTGTGCTTGCCGCTCAAGCGCAGGCATTTCTGCGAGTTCACGGCCCGGCGGATGGCGCGCTTTTCGGTGCCGAGAAAGACGTTCTTGAACTGCACCATGCCGGCATTGGTGAACAGCAGTGTCGGGTCCTTGTCCGGCAGCAAGGACGAACTGGGCACGACCTCGTGGCCGCGCCGGCGAAAGAATTCGATAAAGGCGGAACGGATTTCCGCACCCGTCATCATGCGAAGATTCTTAGCAGGCCTCGTCTAGAATGGCGAACACGATGGTTTCGGGAAAGCCCCGGCGCAGCAGGAAACGTGCGGCTTTCGCCCGCTCTGCCGGCCGTTGCGGCTCGACGGGGAACTTTCGCGCCAGCACCCGTCTCGCCAATCCGATTTCATCCGTATAAGCCGCCGCGACCGCCTCGTCGACCAGCCGATCGGCCACGCCTTTGTGTTCCAGCTGCGCCCGCAGGTACTCACTGCCGTAGCCGTGGCGGGTGGCCCGTTCACCCGCTCCGAGCGCAAATCGCTGATCGTCGAGATAGCGCCACCGGCGCAAGCGGCGCACGGTTGCCGTGATGGTTGTCGCGGACTCGCCATGTGCCGCCAGCCGGTCCCGAATCTCCTGCTCGCTGCGGTCACGCGCCGCCAGAAGCCGAATGGCGTGCTGCCAGGCGCGCTCGGCGACCTCAGAAGCGTTCGATTTCGACTTTGACTTTCGAGTCTCCAACCGAGCCACGGCGTTCGAAATCGTCCCAGCGGCTGTCGCTGGTCGAAGCGATGCCCCGCAATTTGAGCTCGAAATCGGCGGGGTTGGTCGCGTTCGCTAGGGCTTCCTCGCGCGTGATCAGGTTATCGCGGAGCAGCCCCATCAGCGACTGATCGAACGTCTGCATGCCGTAGCTGATGTGCCCCTGGGCGATGACCTCGCGCAAATCGCGCAGCTTCTCTTTGTCCGCAATATATTCCCGCACGCGTGCTGTCGACACCAACACCTCGACGGCCGGCACCATTCCGACTCCGTCCGCGCGAGGGATCAAGCGCTGGCTGATGATGCCGCGGATCACACTGGCCAGGATCAGGCGGACTTGATCGCGTTGATGCTCGGGGAAGGCGCTGATTGCCCGTGTGATCGTTTCGGGTGCATCCAAGGTGTGCAGCGTGCTCATCACGAGATGGCCGGTTTCCGCGGCGAGAATGGCGGTCTCGATGGTTTCCAGATCCCGCATCTCGCCCACCAGGATCACGTCTGGGTTTTGCCGCAACGCTGCCCTGAGCGCGCTGGGGAAACTCACGGCGTCGTAACCGACCTCGCGCTGGTTCACGAAGCTCAACTTATCTCCATGCTGGTACTCGATCGGATCTTCGATGGTGATGATGTGACACCGGCGTGTTTGATTGATGTAATCAATCATCGTTGCCAATGTCGTGCTCTTGCCGCTGCCCGTCGTACCGGTGACCAATACCAGGCCTCGGCGCTCGCCGGCGATGCTTTCCACCACCGGGGGCAGGTTGAGCTCGGCAACCGAGCGGATACGGGACGGGATGACGCGGATGACGATACTGAGTTCGCCGCGCTGACGAAACAGGTTGACGCGAAACCGCCCCAGTTCAGGCGTTTCGTAAGCCAAGTCCGCTTGGAGGTCGATGGCGAGTCGCTTGTGGTGAAACTCATCCAGCATCTCATCCACCGCGCCTTGCAGCCCCTCGTGAGTGACCGGCTGCGCGTCGGGCAGAGGCACAAGCTCCCCATGCAGGCGCACCCCGGGGGGCGCGCCCGCTTTGAGCAGAACGTCCGACGCGCCCAACCGTACGGCCGTTTGAAGAATGTCCTGGAAATCCATCGTCGACTTACCGCTTAATGGCAGAAGCGTGTTTCGTGCCAGCGCCGTGAGGCTACTCTTTATCAGTAAAGAAGCCAGCACGCCGGGGGCTGGTTACGTCGCTTTGCTGGTCTTCTTTGCGTCAGTTTTTGGCGGTTCGGCACGCGGTGATTGGCCTTCGGGGTGCTGCCCTTCGGACTCAGCGGCGCTCGGCAGCCCGGAGTTGGCGCGAATCTTCAGCTCGATGGCTCGCGCCACGTCGGGGTGCTCGCGTAGGAAGTCCTTTGTGTTCTCACGCCCCTGCCCGATGCGTTCGTTCTCGAAGGCGTACCAGGCGCCACTCTTTTCGACGATGCCGGCCTCGGCACCCAGATCGACCAGCTCGCCTTCATGCGAGATGCCCGTGCCGTACAGGATGTCGAACTCGGTGTCTTTGAAGGGGGGCGCCACCTTGTTCTTCACCACCCGCACTTTGGTGCGGCTCCCGATCACTGCGTCGCCCTGCTTGATGGCGCCGACACGGCGGATGTCGAGACGCACGGTCGAGTAAAATTTCAAAGCATTGCCACCGGTGGTGGTCTCCGGGTTGCCGAACATGACGCCGATCTTCATGCGGATCTGGTTGATGAAGATGAGGATGGTATGCGAGCGAGAGATGGTGGCCGTCAACTTGCGCAGGGCCTGCGACATGAGGCGCGCCTGCAATCCCATCTGCGGGTCGCCCATGTCGCCTTCCAGCTCCGCCCGTGGCACCAAGGCAGCCACCGAATCGACCACCAGGACATCAACGGCTCCACTGCGCACCAGCGTCTCGGCAATCTCCAAGGCCTGCTCGCCGTTGTCTGGCTGTGAGATCAGGAGATCCTCGATCCTCACCCCGAGGCGGCGGGCGTAGCTGACGTCGAGGGCATGTTCGGCATCGATGAAGGCGCCGACGCCGCCCGTCTTCTGGGCCTCGGCTACTACCTGCAACGCCAGCGTGGTCTTGCCGGATGACTCGGGTCCGAAGATCTCGACGACGCGGCCGCGGGGAAGGCCACCCACGCCTAAGGCGAGATCGAGGCCGAGCGATCCCGTGGAGACCACGGCGATGTCTCGCACGTGCCCGTGCTCGCCGAGCTTCATGATGGCGCCCTTGCCGAACTGTTTCTCGATTTGACTGACGGCCAAGTCGAGCGCGCGTGCGCGATTTGCGTCCACTGTCATTGTGGCATCTCCTTATTCCCGCTGAGCGGAATTGTCCATAGCGGCGTGTACACCGCGCCGTCGGGCCGCAGCGTGCTACGGTAGATTGTCACGGCGTCGACGTTGCTGGCTCCAAAGTCATCAGACATATGCGCCTTGAAGAGTTCTTCCACGCGGGACCAGCCGCGCGTGCCATTGACGCGTCCCAGCGTGATGTGCGGCGTAAAGGCACGCTTCTCTGGTTCGAAACCCACCCGGCTCATCGCAGTCTCGACACACGCCGCCAGTTCGGCTAGCCCGCCGCTTTCCAGACCCACCCACAGGATACGCGGCCGGCGTAAAGTCGGAAACGCCCCAAGACCACGGACGCGGACGCGCAGCGCCGGTCGGCCAGCGACGGCGGCGGCAAGCGTGCTGTGAACCTGCTCCAAGCGCAAGGCTTCTACCCATCCCAGAAACTTCAGCGTGACATGTAGCCCTTCGCCCCGGACCCACCGCACATCGCACCTGAGACGAGCGGCCTGGTCGAGCAGCCGGCGCAGCGCGGCGCGCACCGGTTCCTCCAGATCCACGGCGATGAAGCTGCGAACGCGCTCTCCTTCCTCTGTGCCCATTGCACGAAAACCTATTACGGTAGCCTTTCAGAATCCACTCCGCACGAGAAACCGAGCACGACGTACGAACACGATTCACGATTAGCGCCGCAGAATGCCCGACTCGCTCGGATTGAGGCCCAAGAGGTAGCGGCGCACCCAGTCGAGCGCGATCTGGGACGACAGCAACTTCACCCAATCACGCGTACCCCACAGTTGGTAGCGGCGGCTATACATGGCCGTGGCGCTCACCACCGCGAAGCAGACCGTCCCAACGGGCTTGTCCGGCGTGCCACCCTCCGGTCCGGCAATGCCGGTCACGGCCAAGCCGATGTCGGCACCGATGACGCGGCGTGCCCCGGTGGCCATCTCCACCGCAGTTTCTTCGCTCACCGCCCCGTGGGCGTCGAGCGTCTCGGTGCGCACGCCCAAACTCCGCTCCTTGACGTCGTTGGAGTACGCAACCAGGCCGCCTTTCAGATACACCGAGCTACCCGGAATGTTGGTGATGCGGTGTCCGATGAGGCCGCCGGTACACGACTCGGCGAGGGCGATCGTCAGACGTCGTTGCTTGAGCAGCTCGCCGACGACGGCCTCCATGGTCGCGTCACCTTCGCCGTAGGCGTAGCTCCCAATGCGTTCGCGCAGGTGGGCCGCCAACGCTTCCAGCCGGAGTGGCGCCTCGGCCGGTGGGCCATGGACGGTGAGTCGCACCGATATCTGGGGGAAGGCGGCGCGAAACGCGATCCGTCCTTCCTGCGGCGCGACACACCCGGTAACCAACTCATCCAAGGCAGACTCACTGATGCCGAAGGTTTGGAACACGTGACTAACGTAAATCTCTTTGCCGCCGCGGGCCTTCTGCAGCCACGGCAGCACCTGCTCCTCGACCATCGGCTTCATTTCCCGGGGCACACCCGGCAAGACGATCAAATGGCGCCGGCCATGTTCCGTGAGAGAATCGAGACGGAAGCCAGGCGCGGTGCCGAGCGCGTTGGGGATGATGGCCGCGCCTTCGGGAAACTGCGCCTGTTTGAGGTTGTTCTCGGGCATCACGCGGCCCATGGCTTCAAACATGCGGCGGATGCGATCGGCGATGTCCGGGTCGAGGATCAACCGCCGGCCCGTCACCTGGGCCACGGTCTCGGTGGTCAGGTCGTCTGCCGTCGGGCCGAGGCCACCGGTGGAGATGACCACGTCAGCCAGGCGCATGGCCTCACGCCAGGCCCAGGCGATGCGGTCGGGGTAGTCTCCAACCACCATGATGGCAACGACATCCAGCCCGGAGGCGACCAGATGGTCAGCGATGAAGTTGGCGTTGGTGTCGAGCGTCCGCCCGGTGGTCAGCTCGTCGCCGCTGCTCAAAATGGCGGCCTTCTCGATCATGCCAAGACCCGCACCGCGATCATGAGCTGCACCAAGAAGTTGCTGTAGACGCCGGAGACGACATCGTCCAAGACCACACCGTACCCGCCGGGAAAGTTCTTGTCGATGTACCCGGCGGGGAATGGTTTGGCGACATCGAGGGCGCGAAAAATGAGGAACGCGGCGAGGGCATGCGGCCAGGTCGGCGCCAAGAACAAGGTGGCGGCGAGATACCCGACGACTTCGTCGATCACGATCTTGTGGCTGTCGTGCTCCTGAAGATACTGCTCGGCTTGCCCAGCGATCCAGCAAGCGGCGGCGACGAGTCCGATATAGGTTAGCACATACAACGCGACCGACGTGGCCCGCAGCGCATCGAAGCCCCAGAACAGCGGTACCGCCACCATGGTTCCGAAGGTACCGGACGCAACCGGGATGTAGCCAACAAACCCAGCGGAGGCGAGAATGATGATCAGGAGGCGCATGGGACCGAGCGCCGCATGCTAGGGGCGGCGGCGGAAGCAGTCAAGCACAACCCGAAGCCAGCGTGCTCGACGCGGCGACTGGAGGGAAAGCCGCTGGGCGTGCCGTCATCACCGCCCGCCGAAACGCCCGTGACTTGGTCGGCCCGGGTCACGGCTCTTCTTCCTCGTTGAGTACCAGCAACGATTCGCCGAGTTGCTGAACCAGCCAGCGGTGGATCTGTTTGACGCAGTTTTCCCAGCCCGCTTGCCAAGGCAGAGCGTGACCGACGCCTTCTAAGCACCTGTAGGTTGCGCCGGCGTACGTGGCAAGTCGCTCCACATCGTACGGGCGACAAATCGTGTCCGCTGCTCCGGCCACAACCAGCAACGGGACGCGACCGTCGACGGAAAAGCCGAGATCGTGTTGAGTCAGTTCACGCGCCACCGTCCCGGAATCGAGCCGCGTACCTCCTGGTGCACCCTGCGCGAAATAGTCGGAGCCACGTTGGCCTCGTGGCGCCGGCAACGGCTGCGAGCACCACAGCGCGAGCCGCGACCGCATTCCGAGGAAGGTGTGCGTGCCTTCCGTCGCGAGTGGTAGCGGGAGGATCGGTGCCAGTGCGACGACGGCGCGCGCTGCGGCGGCGCAATGCAACGCCAACAAGCCCCCAAGATCGTGGCCGACAACGACTGGCGGCCCCCCGCACGCAGCCACAGCGCCGCGCACCTCATCAAGGTAGTCGGCAAATCGCACACGGCCAATTGAAACGGGAACCTGTGTCTCGGCGCGGCCACGCAAATTCACGGCATGACAAGTCCAGCCCAGATGTGCCAGATACCCCATGAATCGGTGCCACGCCGCCGCTGTGCACCACAAGCCATGAATCAACAACATCGGTGCGGTGAACTTGGGATGCTCCGCTGCAATCGTTTCAATCACCACCGGATCCCGCCGTTGCCACGTGTCGATAGGATGGCCCATAAATGAAGAGGCCTTCCGATTCGGAAGGCCTCCTGCATTGAGCCCGAAGGCTCAGATCTGGGGGAAGGGGGAAAAATTCTGGCCTAGTGAATGGCCTCAAAAGGATACGTACTTACTTTTTCTTCTTGCCGCCGGCTTTCTTCTTCGCAGGGGCTTTCTTCTTGGTCTTGCCAGCTTTCTTTGTTGCCATACGACCTCCTTATAGACTTGTTAGGAGCGTTCAATTGCTTGTGCTCCCGTTCCCCCAAATTCTCCTCCACCTCGTTCAGCCACCCACCACCAGTTTCGACATCAATTATCTAATGACGGTGGCCCGCTGTCAAGAGACGAATGCCATTTTGGAAAAAATTTTCTAAAACTGTTTTGGCCCTAGTTCTATGGGAAATTGGATCTCTAAAATGGTGTCAAATGTCCGGCGGCAGACTGCCTAGCAGAACGTTCTAGAATCGTATCCACAGTCGTTGCTGAGGCTTGTCCACAGACTGCGCCGACGCTGGGTTCAGCCAGAATCCGGCAGCGTTCGAGAGGTCGAACCATTCGTGTACTCGTGAAGGAACGCAGCGAGCGCACGGGAAATGCTTGCGCAGCGGGGGGCAAAGTAGTGTAACCCTCACCGACTTTCAGCTGAGAAAGGACGAAACAAATGGAGTATCAGCAGATCCTGTACGAAGTCGCGGACGCCATCGCGACAGTAACCCTCAACCGGCCCGAGCGCCTGAATGCGTGGACAATGCGTATGGCGAGCGAAGTGCACCACGCCTTTGGTCAGGCGGGAAGAAATGATGCGGTGCGGGTGATCATCGTTACTGGCGCCGGAAGAGGGTATTGCTCCGGTGCGGATATGAACCTCTTGCAGGACCTGCAGCACGGCGGCGCCGGAGGCGAACAGGAAACCAACCCCATCTCGGCTGAGGACGATGCTCCTGAGACTCCCGCGGCATTTCGAGGCCCCTACAGCTATCCGCTCGGCTTGCACAAGCCGGTGATCGCGGCAGTCAATGGCGCGGCGACCGGCCTCGGGCTCTCGTACATGCTGTTCTACGACATGCGCATCGCTTCCGATCAGGCCCGCTTCGGCACCGTGTTTGCCCGGCGCGGTTTAGTGGCGGAGCACGGCATCGCCTGGCTTCTGCCGCGGCTCATCGGCATGGCCAACGCCTGCGATCTGCTGTTCTCCGGACGGCTCATCAATGCCGAAGAAGCGCTCCGCATGGGCCTGGTAAACCGCATCGTGCCGCACGACTCGCTACTGCCGACGGTACGCAAGATCGCCACCGAGATAGCGACGCAGTGCTCGCCACGCTCCCTCGGTATCATGAAACGACAACTCTACGGGGCGTTGTTCACCGACCTCACCGCGGCGATAAATGAGGCTGATGGCGAGATGATCAGGAGCTTCGGCAGTGATGATTTCCGCGAAGGTGTGGCGTCGTTCCTGGCACGGCGGGCGCCCCGGTTCACCGGACGCTGAAGAAGTTGTCAGCGGTTTTCGCAGGTCTCATTGTTCGATGTCGTCACTGCCTGCACCTCCGAGCGCCTTTACGACCTCGTAGTACATTCGGACCGCCGTGCGGAAGTGATCCAGCGGGAGCCGTTCGTCGCGTCCGTGTGTCGAGGCCAACTCGGCCTCGGTGATGACCACCGGATTGAAGCCATAGGCTGGGATGTTTCGGCGCCGGAACGCCGCGGAGTCGGTGACGCCGCTGCTCATGAGCGGCACGACCAGGCTGCCCGGAACGTACTGAGCCGCCGCTTTCCTGACAGCTGCCATGAGGTCTTCGTTGATCGGGGATTCGTTTGGAGCGGTGTTCTGCGTGAGGTCGATCGTGACGCGTGGATCATCCACGACGCGCTCCAACTCGCGCTTGAGCGTCTCGCCGCTATCACCAACGGTGACGCGGCAGTCCAGACTTGCCTCAACCTCGCCCGGGATCACATTCGTCTTGTACCCGCCGTGGACACCGGTGAGCGCGATGGTCGTGCGCAGCATGGCGCTGACGAACGGCCGTTCGGTGAGCCGGTGGCGGAACAATGTCTGCACCAGGGGGTTGCCCAAGTGGCGCATGACCCAGGAAGTGGGAAACGGCTGTTGGTCCGCCAGGGTGGCGAACAGCCGCACCACCGGGGGAGCGGGGCGCAGAGGCGTCTCGTAGGTGCTGATGCGTTCGAGGGCCCGCGCCATCGTTGCCACCGCGTTGTTGCGGAGGGGAATCGAGCCGTGTCCGGCATCGCCGTGCGCTTTCAACTTCATCCACGCGACGCCCTTTTCCGCTGTCTGCACGAAGAAGATGACCTGCCCGGCCTTGAAGGTCCCGCTGACGCCGGACCCACCTTCGTTCAGGACCAGGGAGACGTCGCGAAACACATCGGGGTAGCGTTCGAGCATGCCTTGCACTCCCCGAGCTGCCTCTTCCTCATCCGGTTCGATCAGCAGGAGAAGTGAATCGCGAGGCGTGATGCCGTGACGATGCAATAGCAGCAGCGTCATGAGTTGAAAGATCCCCAGCTCCTTGGTGTCCAGCACTCCACGGCCGTATAGTGTCCCTTCGGCTATCTCCGCTCCGAAGGGCGGGTGGCGCCACTCCCCTGCCGCGGCCGGCACCACGTCGGAGTGACTCATCAGCACGATGGTCGAGTCGCTGCGCCCCGGGATGCGGGCCACCAACGCCTGCCGGTCAGGGTTGCGCATCGGATCATACAGGCGTGCGTCTATACCCTCAGCCGCCAACCAACCGCGCAGCAATTCGGCGGCGGGCGTTTCGTTGCCGGGCGGGTTGCTGGTGTCGACGCGGATGTACGCTTGGAGCTTTTCGGTGGCTTCGCTGGCGACCTCGTCCCAGTCGATGGCAGCGGGATCGGCGAAGACCGGCCCTGACAAGGCGGCTACCCAAAGTACGACCAGCGTTGCGCATATCCACCACCACATAACCGGCTCCGATCTCGGTCCGATGGTATCGCCGAAAACGATGAAATCTGCAAAGCTGGCTTTTCTGAAGGAGCCGCTCAGCAGCAAAGAATGGAGGAATCGTATGTCAGATGACATCGGCGTCTTTGAAGCCATGTACCAACTTCGTGCGATGCGCCGCTTTAAGCCGGACCCGGTTCCGGACGGGCTGATATGGAAAATCCTCGAGGCCGGCACCAAGGCGCCGAGCGGCAGCAACAGTCAGGTGTGGCGTTTTATCGTCGTCCGCGACCTCGACGGGAAACGCTTTATTCAGGAGCGCTACAAGCGAGCGTGGGATCGCTACGCCCAGGCCAATCTGGAAGCCGCGGCGGCGAAGAATCCGCCACCGGCCAAGGAACTGGGCTCCCGTTTGCGGATGGCGCGCACGGCGGCCGGGCTTGCTGAGCGGATGCATGAGACGCCGGTATTACTGCTTGTGTGCATGGTGCCGCGCGCCGATTTGCCGACCGTGGAGGGCCGCCAGCGCAACCCTGCCGGTCTCTATGCCTCTATCTTTCCGGCGGTGCAAAACATGCTGCTGGCGGTACGCGCCTTGGGATTGGGCGCGGTGTTGACCACGCTGCACCTTCTGTACGAAGACGAGATCAAGGAGCGCTTTGGTATACCGTCTGAGGTCGACACGGTTGCGCTGCTCCCCATCGGCTACCCGAAAGGTAAGTTCGGGCCCACCAGGCGCCGCCCGGTGCACGAGGTCACCTACTGGGAGAAGTGGGGCGCGACGCGTTCCCGGTGAGCGCCGGTGTGCCCTCCTCGGGACAAGCAGCGATGACGGCTTCGCCGCGGATGGCTAACGGTACCGAGGTCAGGAATTTTCCCAGCGGCGGTCCGACGATGCATTCACCAGTGTCCGGCTGATAGCAGGCCCCGTGTGTGGCGCACAGGATGTAGCGCTTGTCTTCGGTCATGAACTGGTTGTCGATCCAGTCCATGGTCATGGGCACGTGACAGCAGCGGTTGATGTAGGCGTATAGTGTCCCGCGGTGATTGACCAGGAAGCATTCTTCCTCGCGATCGTGGCACCGCAGGAAGAACTTCTTCGTTCTTCCCGGCGCCAGCTCGCCGACACGAGCCACAATTATGCCGCCTGCGTCGCTTGGCATCCTCAACATGATACTATAGCGACAGCAGCGTTTGAGCGAAACTCGCAGCAGAAGCTGTGCATTAGCGGAGATCTTCCCGGCCGATGACACGCACCACGATCTGGCGCGCGACAAGCGCAACGAAGCGACTGCTCGGCGCAGGCGTGTGGTGGCAGGTTAGTGCTTACCGTCCGCTGCTGAGCTCGATTCGTGCTTGGGCCCAACGGCGATTGGCGTCGGCGGCCGGAAAGCTGGGATCGAACGGCGACAGGTCATGTAACTGGGCATCGGCTGCGGCCAGATCGGCGCGGGCGGCCTCTCGGTCAACATCCTCAGGGAAAACGGCGTCGTCGGCGAGGACGGTCATCACGTTGTCGGTCACTTCCGCGAAACCGCCGCGCAACGCCACCCGCTGCGCCTCTCCATCGGTCCGGTAACGGAGAGCACCGATCTCCAGGGAAGTAAGGAACGTGATGTGGTCGGGCAGCACACCGAACTCACCGAGCGTGCCCGGGGCGGCGACCTCGCGCACCTGTTCGTCGAGCAGCAGCCGGTTCGGGGTCACAATCCGGAGTTGGAAGGCATCAGGCATGTCGTCGCTCGTGCGGTGGCTGGTTCGTTCTGCTGCCGTTACGCGGCGAGCTTCCTGGCCTTCTCCACCACGTCCTCAATGGTCCCGACCATGTAAAAAGCCTGCTCGGGGATATCATCGTGCTTGCCGTCGGCAATTTCTTTGAATCCTCGGATAGTGTCTGGCAGCTTCACATACGCACCCTTCATATTCGTGAACGCTTCGGCGACGTGAAACGGCTGTGACAGGAAGCGCTGAATCTTCCGCGCTCGCGACACGATCAGCCTGTCCTCTTCCGACAACTCGTCCATGCCCAGGATCGCGATGATGTCTTGCAGGTCCTTGTATCGCTGCAACACCTCCTGGACCTGGCGTGCGACGCGGTAGTGCTCCTCGCCGACGACACCGGGATCCAGAATCCGTGAGGTGGAGTCGAGCGGGTCGACGGCGGGATAGATGCCGATTTCCGTCAGGGCGCGTGACAGGACCGTGGTAGCGTCGAGGTGCGCAAAGGTGGTGGCCGGTGCCGGGTCGGTCAGATCATCGGCCGGAACGTAGATCGCCTGCACGGAGGTAATCGAGCCCTTCTTGGTGGTGGTGATGCGTTCCTGCAATTCACCGAGGTCGGTCGACAGGGTCGGCTGGTAGCCCACCGCCGACGGCATGCGGCCGAGTAAGGCCGACACTTCCGAGTTCGCCTGCGTGAAGCGGAAGATGTTGTCGATGAAGAGCAGCACATCCTTGCCCTCTTCGTCGCGGAAATACTCGGCGGCTGTCACGGCGGTGAGACCGACGCGGGCGCGGGCACCCGGCGGCTCGTTCATCTGACCGTAGACCAGGGCCGTCTTCGAAATCACGCCGGACTCACGCATCTCCAGCCACAGGTCGTTGCCCTCACGCGTGCGCTCGCCCACGCCACCGAAGACGGAGTACCCGCCATGGTGCGTCGCCACATTGTTGATCAGCTCCATGATCAAGACGGTCTTGCCCACGCCAGCACCGCCAAACAGGCCGATCTTCCCGCCGCGCGCATAGGGTGCGAGTAGGTCGACGACCTTGATGCCAGTTTCGAAGGCCTGAACCTCCGTGGCCTGATCGACGAAGCTCGGCGGCGAGCGGTGAATGGGATACTGGGCCACTCCCTCTACGGGTCCCGCCTCGTCCACGGGCTCACCGATGACGTTGATGATGCGGCCGAGCGTCTGCGGCCCGACCGGCACTTTGATCGGACCACCCGTGTCGCGCACGTCCATGCTGCGCACCAGCCCTTCGGTCGAATCCATAGCGATGCAGCGTACGGTCTTCTCGCCGAGGTGCTGCGCCACTTCGACAACCAGGTTCCACTCTTGACTGCTGATCGCTGGATTCGAAATGCGCAGGGCATTGTAGATTGGCGGCAGGGTGCCGTTGGCGAACTCCACGTCCACCACCGGGCCGATGATCTGGGTGATCTTACCGATGCTCATGTCGTTTATCCTCTGCTGTGAATGCCTCGGCGCCAGCCGTCGCTCAGCCCTTGAGGGCCTCGGCGCCGCCGATGATCTCCATCAGTTCCTTGGTAATCGTCGCTTGCCGTGCACGGTTCATCTCCAACGTCAGCCGGTCGATCATCTCTGACGCATTGTTGGTAGCGCTGTCCATAGCAGTCATGCGCGCGCCGTGCTCACTGGCCGTCGCTTCCAAGAAAGCGCGATGAATGAGCACAGTCACGTACTGCCGCAGGAGGCGGTCGAGAAGCAACGCGGCGTTGGGCTCGTAGAGATACTCCACGGCGGTCGTGCCCTCGGTGGCTTCCGGTGCGATCGGCAGGAGGCGTTGCTCGGTCGGCACCTGCACCAGTGCTGACCGGAAGTGGGCGTAAATCAAGGAGACAGCGTCGCTGGTGCCTTCGGCAAATTCGCGCGCCAGCTGTTCTCCAATCTGCCGCGCCAATTCGGCGGAAGGCCCTCCGAACAGGTTGATGTGCTTATCGACGATGGTAACGGGGCGCCGTTTGAAGTAATCAAACCCGCGGCGGCCGACGATGGTCATGCGCACGCGGTCCAAGCCACGTTCCTGGATGAGCGCTTCCGCCTTCCGGATCAGATTGCTGTTGTAGCCGCCGCACAAGCCACGGTCCGCCGTCACCAGGAGCACGTGGGTCATGCGTTCCTCGACCCGCGTTTGCAGCAGCGGATGCCCCGTGGTGCCCAGGCGTGCGGCGACATTGCGCAACAGATCGGTGAGCTTGTCGGCGTACGGACGCGCCGCCGTGGCGGCGTCCTGCGCGCGCCGCAGCTTGGCCGCCGACACCATCTTCATGGCTTTGGTGATCTTCTGCGTGCTTTTCACCGAGGTGATGCGCTTGCGAATGATCTTCAGGCTGGCCATGGCAGAGCAGCGGTGGACCGTTCACTGCGTCTCACGCGGCGAAGACGTCCTTGAATTCGTTGAGCACCTTAGCGGCCTTGCTCTTCAGCTCATCGTCAAACTGTTTCTTCGTGCGAATGTCCGTGAACAGATCGGGGTGGCGGTTGTCGACGAAGCGGTACAGTTCGGCCTCGTACCGTGTGACGGCGCTCTCCGGCAGATGGTCAACATAGCCGTTGGTGGCAGCGTAGATGATCAAGACCTGACGCTCGACGGGCAGCGGATCGTACTGTCCCTGCTTCAGCACCTCGACCAGTCGGCTGCCGCGCGCCAGTTGCCGTTGGGTGGTGGCGTCCAAATCAGACCCGAACTGGGCGAAGGCGGCCATCTCACGATACTGCGCCAGCTCGATGCGCAGTGAGCCGGCCACCTGCTTCATGGCCTTAATCTGTGCCGAGCCGCCGACACGCGACACCGAGATACCGACGTTCACGGCGGGTCGTACGCCCGAGTAAAACAGGTCGGTCTCGAGAAAGATCTGTCCGTCAGTGATCGAGATCACGTTGGTGGGAATGTATGCCGAGACGTCACCGGCTTGGGTTTCGATGATCGGTAGCGCCGTCAGGGAACCGCCGCCGCGGTCCTCGCTCATCTTGGCAGCGCGCTCCAACAGCCGCGAGTGCAGGTAGAACACGTCGCCGGGGTAGGCTTCACGGCCCGGCGGGCGCCGCAGCAGCAGCGACAATTGCCGGTAGGCCACGGCGTGCTTCGAAAGATCGTCGTAAATGACCAGCGCGTGGCGACGGTTGTCGCGAAAGTACTCACCGATGGTGCAGCCGGTGTACGGGGCGATGAACTGCAAAGGTGCGGCCTCGGAGGCGGTGGCGGCGACCACGATGGTGTATTCCATGGCCCCGTATCGGGCGAGCTTGTCGACCACCTGTGCCACCGTGGAGCGCTTTTGTCCGATGGCGACGTAGATGCATGCCACGTCACCACCGCGCTGGTTGACGATGGTGTCTAGCGCGACTGCCGTCTTCCCGGTCTGTCGGTCGCCGATGATCAATTCGCGTTGGCCGCGGCCGATCGGGATCATCGCATCAATGGCTTTGATGCCGGTCTGCAGAGGCTCCTTCACCGGCTGCCGGGCGACGATCCCCGGCGCCTTCAGTTCGATGCGCCGGTTCTCGCTGGCGGCGATGGGGCCTTTGCCGTCGATCGGTTGCCCGAGCGCATCGACCACCCGCCCGAGCAGGGCATCCCCAACAGGCACTTCGGCGATGCGGTTGGTGCGGCGCACCTCGTCGCCTTCCTTGATGGCTTCCACCTCGCCGAACACGGCGGCGCCGACGTTGTCTTCCTCCAAGTTGAGGACGATCCCGTAAATGTCATGGGGAAACTGAAGCAGTTCACCGGCGGCAGCCTTGTCGAGGCCGTAGATGCGGGCGATGCCGTCGCCACATGAAAGGACGCGACCGGTCTCGCGCACCTCGACTTCGCGCCCGTACTCACTGATCTGGCGCTTGATGACTTCACTAATTTCGGCTGGGCGAATCTCCATTTTGTCGTGCATCCTCCTAGCGCGCGGCGGTGCCACTGAGCTCCTTGGCGAGGCGCTCCAGCTGGGTGCGCACGCTACCGTCGTAGACTTTACCTTCGACTTCCACGAGCACGCCGCCGAGGAGCTCGGGATCCACCACCACCGCCGGTACCACTTGTTTTCCCGTCAGACGGGTAAAGGCCGCCGCGATCTGTTGTTCCTGTACGGAGTCCAGGACGCGGGCGCTGCGGATGGCGATGCGGACGCGTCCCAGGGCCTGATCCAAGAGCCGCTGGAAGTTTTCGGCGATGGCCGGCAGTTCTCCCAGACGTTGGTGGTCGCTGAGTACAGCAAGAAAGCGTGTGAGCAGATTGGAAAGGGACAGTTCTTGAGCCAAGGTTTGCGTCAGATCACGACGGCGCTGGGGCGACAGCAGCGGGCTGCGTAACACCGGGCCAACGGTGGGATCGTACACGAAGCCAGCCAGGCGGACCAATTGCTCGACCGTCTGCTCCAACGACTGCTCGTCTTCTGCCAGAGCAAAGATGGCCTTGGCGTACCGCCGGGACACGGCGCTCATTGCTGCACCTGCCTGAGAAACTCGGCAACGAAACGCTGTTGATCGTCGTCGGTGAGCCGGCTGCGCGCCGTGTCTTCAGCGAACCGCACGGCTTGGCGCACCAGTTCGGCGCGCAGGAGATCTTGCGTGCGTCGCACTTCGTAAGCGGCCGCCAGTTCGGCGTCCTTACGGATGGCGTCTGCGGCCTTGCGCGCAGCCTCCAGAATCTGGTCGCGCTCATGCTCGGCTTCGCGCCGTGTTTGCGCCCGCATCGCTTCCAGCGATTGATTGAACTGCGCCAGCCGCTCTTCCCACTCGGTGCGCAGCCTGAGCGCTTCGGCTTTGGCGGCAGCGGCTGCCTCGAGCGCCTGCACAACGTGCGTGCGGCGATTGCGGACCCAAGCGCGGACCGGGGGCAGAACGAAACGGGCGAGCAGCCAAAGGAAGATGAGCAGATTGATCGTCGAGAAGAAGAGCGATCCAAGCGGGCTGCCGGCCTCGTGTCCGTGCGCCCCTTCCTCGCCCATAGCCAGGGGCACAGCGGTCGCGGCCAGGACGACCTGGATAATGGCACGGACGCCAGGTCGCCTCATGCAAGCTTTCTCCCGACGATGCGCTCGATCATGCGGGCAGAAAGGTCGCGGGCCTCGGAGGCCAACGCCGGTAGGGCCTCCGAGGCCTGCCGGTTCAACGTGTCGCGTAGCTGCATGAGCTGAGTGCTCGCCTGGTCGCGCGCCACGGCGATGACCTGCCGCTCCTGCGTCCGCGTAACGGTGCGGACAGTTTCTGCTTCCGCAGCCAGTTGGCGACGAATGTCGCGCATGCGGGTTTCGTATTCTGCGGCCGAACGGTCCGCAGCGGATTTCATTTCCGCTGCCTCGCGGCCGAGCCCTGAGGTGCGAACCTCGCGGGCCTCCAGCACGTGCAAAGCAGGATCGAAGAGCAGGCGCTTCAAGCCGAACCAGAGGATGAAGAACGACGCGATCTGGATCAGGAAGGCATCGAATTGAAACTCCATGGCGCGTTTTCGTATAGAGGCTTCTTATGACGCACGACCACCGGCACCGTAGCGCAAGGCACGGCGCCCGTTTGTCATACGTGCCGGGACAATCGGGAAGAAGCGTTTCTCGGCTCGCGGAAGCAGGCGCTACTTGACCGCCTCTGACTGCATCCGGACGGACGTGGTGGGGGTCCGTTCCTCTTTCGGAAAGAGAGCCACCTTACGGTCCGGTTTGTCCGCCTTCACCTCAGATCCCCCTCCCATCGAACAATGCCCTTCAAACACGACGCCTTCATGGATCACGAGGCTCGGGGTGGTGATGTTCCCCACGAGCCGGCCGGGCGCGCGCAGTTCGACGCGCTTGCGTGCGGTGAGGTCTCCCGTGACTTTGCCTTTGATGATGATGGTTTCCGCGTGTATCTGCGCGTTGATGACCGCGCCGTCGCCGACGATAACTGCGTCCTGCGCGCCGATTTCGCCGTCGACGTAACCATCGATCTCCACGCTGCCTTCGAACGTCAATTTTCCTTCTACACGACTGCCCTTGCCGAGATGGGCCTGGACTGACTCGGTGGTTCTCGGGGTCTCAGCCGTCCATGTCTGCGAGCTGACCGGTACCCTGGCAGGGTCAGGGCGCTGCACTTTGTCGTCCTTCGCGAATAAGGCCATGCTCCTCTCCCGTTGGTTGTAGACTAAAGGCGCCGGGCTTATAGCATGCCCGACTTCCGATTGTCAAAAGTTCATAGCACGGTGCGACACTCCGCTGGCGACGCGAGCCGGTCGATCAGGCCGTTCAACTCTTCTAACGAATAGTACTGGATGTCGATTCTTCCGGAACCGTTCCGTCCGGGCAGCAGTCGGACGCGCGTGCCGAGCGCTTCGGTGAGCCGTTGCTCTGCCGCCTGGAGGTCGGTACCCACAGACGGTCGCCTGCGCTCTTTGGCCAATCGCTCGGTTTGCCGTACCGTCAATCGGCGGGAGATCACTTCACGGGCTAGATGAATCTTTACCGCATCCGAGTCCGCACCCGCCAGCGCACGCGCGTGGCCGGCGGATAGCACTCCACGTTCGATTTGGCCTTTCACCTCATCGGGAAGCAGCAGGAGTCGCAGGGTGTTGGCTACGGTGGAACGATCCTTGCCCACACGCGTAGCGATCTCCTCTTGCGTGAGATCGAATTCGTCTAGCAGGCGGCGGTAGGCGCCCGCCTCTTCCAACGGATTGAGGTCTTCCCGCTGGAGGTTTTCGATGAGAGCCATCTCCAGCATCTCAACCTCGTTCGCTGCGCGTACCAGCACCGGAACGAGCTCCATGCCCAGGCGCCGCGCCGCCCGAAGCCGCCGTTCGCCGGCGATCAACTCGAAACCGTTGTTCGCGCGGCGCACCAGCAGGGGCTGCAAAATCCCTTTCTGTCGAATCGATTCGGCGAGTTCTTCGATGCCCTCGTCGGAGAACCATTGGCGAGGCTGTCGTGGGTTCGGGTGGATCGCAGACAGCGGGACAAAGGTATCGGTTTGTGTTTCCTCGGTTGTGTAGGCGCTCGGGATCAATGCTCCCAGACCGCGGCCCAAGGCTCGGCGTTTGTTCAAGGCCTCCATCTACTCTCCTCCGTTCTCCGGCTCCTGCCGCACTGGGGTTTGCCTGCGCTGGTGCCGTTCCAAGATTTCCCGCGTCAACGCCAGGTAAGCTTCTGCGCCGCGGGAGACGGGATCGTACACCACTGCTGGCAGGCCATGGCTCGGCGATTCACTGAGTCGGACATTGCGCGGGATGATTGACGCAAGGACGTCATGGGGAAAGTGCTTACGTACATCATCGACCACTTGGTGACACAAACTGTTGCGCGTGTCGAACATCGTCAGCAACAGGCCCTCGATTGCGAGTGCCGGGTTGAGACGCTTGCGGATCAACTCGATCGTCTCCAAGAGGGCACTTAAACCTTCAAGAGCGTAGTACTCACATTGCAGGGGTACCAGCACCGAATCGGCCGCGGTGAGCCCATTGATCGTCAAGAGTCCCAACGAAGGCGGGCAGTCGATGATCACGTAGTCATAGGCCTCGCGAATGCTCTGCAGTGCCTCTCTCAGCCGGTGTTCGCGCCCAATCATCGGGACCAGTTCGATCTCTGCCCCGATCAAGTCCCGCGACGATGGTAGCACATGCAGCGACTCGACGGCGCTCGTCCGTACAGCGGCTGCGGCCGGTTGTTCCCCGAGGAGGACTTCGTACACCGTTGGCGTCCCGTCTGCGCGAGACACTCCTGCACCACTGCTCGCACTGGCCTGTGGGTCGATATCGACCAGCAAGGTGGAATGTGCGGCGAGGCTCAAACCGGCGGAGAGATTCACCGCCGTTGTGGTCTTACCTACTCCACCTTTCTGATTTGCAATGCAGACGATCCGCCCCACAGCCCCTCAACAGATGTGACATATGCTTACCACAGGGGGAAACTGATGTGAAGCGTTTCACGTGAAACATCCTGACCGCCACGGCTCACCGTTTCCGGTAGGTCAACAGCGTCCGTTCAATCCCACCGTGCAATTCATACCTAATGATTCCCTGCGGCAAGAATGCAGTATTGTTCACACTTTCCATCAACCCTTTTGGCCCTTTCATGGCGATACCGAGGCCTCCGGAACGCAACAGGCAGCTGGCGATATCAAGGAAATCTGAAACGGTCCAGACCGCTCTGGAAACGACGAGGTCGAATGTTTCTGGCCGTTGAGTGAAGAGCGTTTCAACGCGCCCTTCGAAAACCTCAGCGTTCGTAAGCCCGCACCTTCTGACGGCATCGCGGAGAAAGTTGGCCTTCTTCCGTCGGGATTCGATCAGCGTGATCAACGACTGCGGAGACACGATCGCCAGAGGGATCCCGGGAAACCCCGCGCCGCTACCTAGATCGGCCACCTGCCATCCGGGTCCGATGAATCGGGCCACGGCGAGCGAATCCACGATGTGGTTCCTGACTATGGTTAGCGCGCTGGCAGCGCTCGTCAGTGATAAACGGGTCCGCCAGAAAAGCAGCGCTTCGATGTAGGCTTGGAAAACCGCCCGCTGTTCGGAGGAAATGTCAATTCCGAACTCCTGCGCGCCGCTGGCTAATTCGGTCAGCGACGCGTTCTTATCGGGGGATCGACTAGCGCCCTCCATAGCGCTTCAGATGAACCGACAGGAGCGACAGCGCCGCAGGGGTAACGCCCGGGACGCGTGCCGCTTGACCCAAGGAAAGGGGCCGAACCCGCGTCAACCTCTCCCGTACTTCGCGTGAGAGGCCAGTCACGGATTCGTAATCGATTTCGTTGGGAATTTCCGTCTCCTCCAAGCGTTTGAAGCGGTCGATGGCGTCTTGCTGGCGCTTCACATAGCCCGAGTATTTGATGGATACCTCGACCTGGCTCACGACTTCGGCAGGAAGGGGTGTGGAACCGGACAGGTCGCCAGCGAGTCCCGTCACTGTGCAATAGGATAGTTCAGGTCTTCGGAGCAATTGGGCCATGCTGGCCGGTTTGGAGATCTCCGCCGTTCCGAGCATCCGCAGCTGCTGGTTGATGTCAGGTAGCGCCGGCAGCATCGTTTCTTCTAGGCGTTCAATCTCCCAGCGCGCCAGTTCGGACTTTTGCTGTGTCCTTTCGAGTTGGTGCCGGCCAATTGCACCAACTCGTCCGGCAATCTCTGCCAGGCGAATATCGGCGTTATCTTCTCGCAGCAGGAGGCGGTATTCCGCGCGGGAGGTGAACATGCGATAGGGCTCGCCCCCTACGCCCTTAGTCACCAAGTCATCAATAAGAACGCCGATATAAGCTCGATCACGCCCGAAGACTAGCGGTTCCTCCTGGCGCAGTCGCAGAGCAGCATTGATCCCTGCCATGAGGCCCTGCGCCGCAGCTTCCTCGTATCCGGTTGTGCCGTTTATCTGTCCGGCGTGGTAGAGGCCGCGAACCAGCTTGGTTTCCAAGGATGGCAGAAGTTGCGTCGGGTCCATGTAGTCGTACTCGATGGCATATCCTGGCCGCATAATGACAGCATGCTCAAGGCCCGAAATGGAGTGGACCATCGCGATCTGAACGTCCAGGGGCAGGCTGGTGGACAGGCCATTCGGATATACCTCGACCGTATTCCGACCTTCCGGTTCCAGGAAGATCTGGTGGCGTTCTTTGTCGGCGAAACGGACAATCTTATCCTCGATTGAGGGACAGTAACGTGGCCCGCGACCCTGAATGCGTCCGGTGTAGAGCGGAGAGCGATCGAGGCCACTGCGGATGATCTCGTGCGTACGGCAGTTGGTGTAGGCGATATGGCAAGGGATCTGGGACTGGATGATCTTTGGAGTCGAGAACGAAAAGGGGAGCGGATGTTCGTCACCTTTCTGAACCGCCAGCCCGCTATAGTTGATGGTCCGGCCGTCCAAGCGAGGGCAAGTGCCGGTTTTCAGCCTGCCGATTCGAAAGCCCAGATCGGCAAGCTGCTCGCTGAGGCCGGTGGAGGCGAAGTCGCCTGCCCGCCCGGCCGCCATGTTTTTCTGCCCGATATGAATCAAGCCATTCAAGAACGTGCCGGTGGTCAGGATGACAGCGGCTCCCTCGATGCACTCGCCCATCTGCGTCTGCACACCCCGGACTGCGCCACCAGCGATCAAGAGCCTTTCAACATTTCCTTGATACAGCGCTAAGCCTGAAGTTCCCTCAAGCTGCTCCTTCATGCGCTGGCGGTAGAGGGTCTTGTCGGCTTGCGCACGCGAGGCGCGCACAGCTGGCCCCTTTTTCGTATTCAACTGGCGGAACTGTATGCCCGTTTCATCGATCGCCCTGGCCATCTCACCGCCCATGGCATCGATTTCCTTCACCAGATGGCCTTTGCCGATTCCTCCGATCGCGGGGTTACAGGACATCTGCCCGATGTGATCTAGGTTCAACGTGATCATCAGGGTATCGCAGCCCATGCGAGCTGCCGCCAAAGCCGCTTCGATGCCGGCGTGGCCCGCGCCGACGACGATGATGTCAAACCGCTTCGAAAATGGGCCCATGGCCGCTCCTGTGTTCCACGTGAAACTATTTACTTGCCAATGCAGAATTTGCTGAAGATCTGATCGAGGACCTCCTCGGACGTGATGCCGCCGGTGACCTCGCCGATGTGGTCGATGGCGTCCTGCACATCGACTGCAATCAGATCCGCTGGCCGCGCCTCACTTATCGACTCACGCGCCAGCAGGAGACTGTTGCGTGCCTTCTCGAGCGCGTCGCGATGACGGATATTGGTCAGTACTGGACCACTCGGATCGGACCCATTTCCGCCGCCGACCTGTGCGACCACGGCCCGCCGCAGTGCGCCTAGACCCAACCGCTCCTTGGCGGAAACCGCGACCATGGGCCCGCCGGCGCTGCCTCGCCGTAACTCATCCTCGGAGATGCCTCTCGGGAGATCGGTCTTATTCAGCACGATGATATGCGGGCTTCCAGCGGCTGCTTTCAGCACGGCATCATCTTCCCTGTCAAGTGGAGCAGACGCATCGAAGACAGCGAGAAGAACCTCCGAGGCGGCGATCTTGGCCGTGGTGCGCGCGATTCCGAGGCGTTCGACGGCGCCCACTTGGGCGGGCTCCCGCAACCCGGCGGTGTCCGTCAGCACCACCGGCACACCCTCAAAGTCGACGGTTTCAACGATCGAATCACGCGTCGTGCCGGCGATCGGCGTTACGATGGCGCGCTCCTCTCCTAGGAGCGCATTCAGCAAGCTCGATTTGCCCACGTTCGGCTTTCCAATGATGGCTACGCGCAATCCCTCACGCAGCCATTTGCCGTGACTAAATGTATTAATTAGATCCTGAATAGTCACTATACAATGATCAGCTGCAGAAAGAAGCTGTTCGGCGCAAACCATGATATCTTCTTCGCAGAAGTCGATCTGCGTTTCCAGCAGTGCCTTGAGCACGACGAGCTGGGAGCGCAGCCCCCCCAGGTGCGCCGACAGCCGCCCGTCGAGCTGCTCGGCGGCGATTGCCGCGCCCGCGGTGGTCCGGGCGCGCACCAAGTCGAGGACGGCCTCGGCTTGCATCAGGTCGATGCGGCCGTTCAGAAAGGCGCGCTTGGTGAACTCCCCCGGTTCGGCCAGTCGTGCGCCGCAGCGCAAGACATACGCCAGGATCCGCTGTAAGAGCACTGGAGCGCCGTGACAGTGCAGTTCCAATACATCTTCACCGGTGTAACTCCGTGGCCGGCGCATCAGGACGGCGAGGCCCTCGTCGAGCACGCCGCCGTCGGCGTCGAGCACGTGGCCATGGTAGAGATGGTGCGAGGTCCAGCCGGACGACTCGCGCGCCGTTGAAAATACACGGCCGGCGATGGCGGAGCTGAGCGGACCGCTCACCCGGATGATGCCGACGCCTCCCGGGCCCGGTGGCGTGGCAACTGCTGCGATGGTGTCGTCGGCGTACATTCAAGCCGGCGCCGACGGCAGGGAGGCTAGCCTTCCTTTGCCCCCGTCGCCTGCGACCTCTCCCGCCCCGACGAGGACTGCCCCGCGGGGATGATGATCAACTTGCGGAAATAGCCTTTACCTGAACTTCTCGTGCTCAGCGAGGGGTCCGCTTGGAGCACCATATGTACGATGCGGCGGTCGCGGGGGCTCATGGGATTGAGCGCGACTGTCTTGCGCCTCTTTTTTGCTTGCTCACCCATTCGTCGAGCAAGCTCCTCCAGGGATTGGCGGCGGCGCGTCCGGTAGTTCTGGGAATCGACTACGACTCGGGTCGCACCACCTTCACGGGCGACCACTCGATTCAGGAAGTACTCCAAAGCATCCAGCATCTGGCCCCGACGGCCGATCAACACTCCGCTCGAATCGCCGCCAATTTCGAGAACAATTTGATCGTCTTCTTCCCGCAGGCTGACGTCGGCGAGCACATCCATCAGCCTGAGGATTCCCCGCAAGACCTGCGCGGCTTGCTCTGCAGCCGTACCGTCCTGCTTCAATGGCCGCGTCGAGACCGTCTCCTCTTGTTGCCCGGCCGGGACCGGCTCCTCGTCCTGACGAAGGAGACTTTCGGCGTCGATCGGCGCACGCAGCGCGGCACGTACTCTTGCCTTGCGGCCGCCGATGCCAAACAGGCCCCGCGCGGAATTCGACAGAATTTCAATCTCGACACGATCACGCGTGACGCCGAGCATCTTGAGGGCGTTCTCGATCGCATCGTCTATGCTGCTTCCCTCTGCTTCAACCGGATCCATCATCGTCCCTAAGTGGCGGTACGATTCATGTAGAACTGCTGGGCAATCGTCAAGAGATTGTTCACCAGCCAGTACAGGGCCAATCCAGATGGGAAATTGACGAACATGAAGGTGAACATCAAGGGCATGATCATCATTGCCCGCTGTTGCGCCGGGTCACCCGCGCTCGGGGTCATCCATTGCTGGATGAACATGCTCACACCCATGAGCAAGGTCAGCACAGGTATTCCGGGCAATTGAACAAAGGGCAGTTGTACTGACCCAAGGCGGTCCGGCGCGGACAGATCGTTGATCCAGAGAAAAAATGCCGCGTGCCGCAGCTCAACGGTGTTCAGCAGCGCTTGATATAAGCCGAAGAACACTGGGATCTGAAGCACCATCGGCAGGCATCCCCCGAGCGGATTCACCTTGTGCCGGCGGTACAGCTCCATGATCTCCTTGTTCATCTGTTCCGACGAATCTTTGAAGCGCTCCCGGATTTTCGCCATCTGTGGCTGGAGCTTCTGCATCGCGCGCATGGACTTGAAGCTCCGTTGCGTCAGCGGAATGAAAAGAATCTTGATGAGCACGGTCAACAGAATGATGTCGATACCGTAATTGCCAGTGAAGGCGTGTGAGAGTTTCAGCACGTGGAGCAATGGGACAGCAATGAAGCCGAACCACCCCAGGTTCACCCCGCGCGACAAACCGTGGCCGACACGTTCCAACGCGTCGAAGTCCTTCGGCCCGATGAAGATGTCCAGGCGCTGCTGGATCGCCTCCGAGGAGATTGGAAAGAGCATCTTCTCTTCGACGGTGCCGTCCCGGAGTTTGAGCCACAGCCGCTGGTTCTGTGCCTCAATCGGTACGATCGCTGCCAGAAAATGTTTTCCAGAATAACCTGCCCACTGAATGTCCCCGTGTATGTCCTTCTCGGGGACGATCTTGCCAGCTGACAGCTTGTCGAAGGGGTCTTCCGTGAACTTGCGCCCGTCCAACAAGGCGGCGTGGTCGAAGATCACTTCCGAGCCCGGCTGTGGAGGCGTATCCACCCCCTTGATCCACGAAACGGCCAGTTCATTGTAATCGTGCGGGACATGCTGCGCGCCGACGGCGGCTGAAAACTCGTAGCGGTCGCCACGGAAGGTGAAGCGCTTACGCAGGTTCACCCCCTCGCTTGTCCAAACGAAGTCGAGGCTGCCTTCCTCGTCGGGGTTCAGATGGAGATCGCCGCCTTCAACGCCGTACGGGGCGTTGGTGTCTGAAAGCACCTGCGCACCCCGTAGTTCGATGCCGAACGGCAGCTCACCGTCTTTCCCTGGCACGACCATCTCTTGAAACGGGCTGTCTGGGTCGACCGTAGTCCGATACTTCTTGAGTAGAAGGCTCTGCAACCGGGCGCCCGCCGAGGTGAAAACCGCCTTGTAAAGATCGGTCTCTACGGTGATGTCACGAGCCTCCGCTTCGAGCTTCGGGCGCGGCGCGGGTGCTGGCAACTCTGGCGCACTTTCCCGGGGGGCGCGATTTGCCGCAACCTCGGCCGCTGGCGTTTCACTGACCGTTTCTTCGCCTTCGGTCGTCGTCGGCGGATAGAGACGGCGGAGAACGACCTCCTGGTAGAGTACCAGGATCGCTATCGAAATCGCTACCGCAATGAGGGCTCGCTTTTCCATCTAGTCAGCCGACAGGATCCCACCCACCCGGATGAAAGGGGTGGCAACGCAGAACCCTCTTAAAGGCCATCCACATACCACGCGCCGCGCCATACCGGTTGATGGCCTGGCTGGCATACATGGAACAGGACGGCGCGAAACGGCAGCACGGGCCAAGAAAGGGCGAGACCGCAGTTCGATACGACCACAGCGCCGCAGCCAGGGCCATCGACAGCATCTTCACGAATAGGTCGAGGGCCTTTCGGATATCAGGGCCGAACGTCTCCACTGAGAACTCACCTGGCGAGAGCGATCTTTAACGCTGCCGCGAGTTCGTGCGCCACCTCGGTGCAACTCGCGTCGGCCGCGCTGGGCCGGACGATCACCAGGACATCTCGCGGAGGGACGAACTGCCGCTGGTAGTGTCGGAAGAACTCACGCACCAATCGTTTGATCCGATTCCGGACCACCGCGCCACCCACTTTTCGGCTAGCCGTTATGCCGAGACGGGAAACGCCGTGCCGTGCTGATTCGGTGATAACCACAAATCGCGGCCCTGCCCGTCTCCCGGCCCCTCGCTGCAATCGGACGAATTCCGCCCGTTTACGGATTCGCCGCGGTCGTGGCAGTCGCAGGTCACCACCTGCCTGCTTCAGAACGGCTGCTTCGGTGGAATGCTTACCGTCAACCGTTTGCGCCCCTTGGCGCGCCGTCGCTTCAACACTTGCCGCCCGCCGGGACTGCTCATGCGGGTGCGGAAGCCGTGTGTACGCTTGCGCCGTCGGTTGCTCGGTTGGTATGTTCTTTTCATTACTTCCCCTCAGCGGTGGGGCGAGCCCCCACGGGGCTGTGCTCTTCATCCGCGCTCACCGCCGATCCCTGGTTTTCTCGACGGAACCGCACATTAAAACCACAAGGCGCAAACCATGTCAATTTGTGCTCAGGCAGTAGCCGGCGATGCCGCTGTCGCGCCTTCCCCGGCTTGCGCCTTTGACTTGCTGTACTCCTTCGTGAAGTGCTCCTGGCACAACCCCCGCCGGGAGCGGGGCTTATGGCATCCCTCCGCGTTGCAGCTCCTGTATCGCGGTTTGGGAAGTGTGCCCTTCCGCCATTGGCGGTAGTGACGCGCGCAGTATCCTTTTCCATGTACTTCCTGACTGCAATTGGAAGCTTTGCATGTGCCCTTGTTTGCCATCAACTTGCCCTTCTCCTCTTCTCAACTCCAAAATTCGGGTTTGGCCTGCCGACTCATGAGGTCACCCACGACCTGGCGCGCAGGCTTGTCCTCGTGCAACATCAGCCGTATCTGCTCCGTAATCGGCATCTCCACGCCAACTCGCCGTGCCAGAGTATAGATGCTGATGCTGTTCCGCACACCTTCCGCCACCATCTTCATCGATTGCAGGATCTCTTGCAATCGCTCGCCGCGCCCGATGCGTAGACCGACGGTCCGATTTCGGCTCAAATCCCCGGTGCATGTCAGTACCATATCTCCCACGCCCGACAAGCCCGAAACCGTTTGGGGGTCACCACCCATCTTGGCGACGAGACGGCCAATTTCCGCCACACCGCGGGTGATGAGCGCGGCCCGGCTGCTATTGCCCAGCCCGAGACCGTCGCTGACTCCGGCTGCGATCGCGATCACGTTTTTTACCGCGCCGCCCAGTTCCACACCGACCACATCCGTGCTGCTGTACACACGGAATGTGGGTCCCCGGAAGACGGCCTGGACCGTCTCGGCGGTATCGACATCCACGGCAGCAGCGGTCACTGCGGTCGGCATTCCGATGGCAACCTCGCGTGCGAAACTGGGACCGGACAGGGCGGCAATCCGGCCGCTGAACTCGGGTCCGAGCACATCGACCAACACCTGCGACATGCGGTGCAAGGTTCCCTCTTCGATGCCCTTGGAGGCAGAGACGATGCAGGGGAGACCTTTGATATGCGCCCGTGCCTGGGTCATTACTTCACGCATGACATGCGAAGGGGTCACGGCTACCAACAGCTCTTGCATAGCAACCGCTTCTTCCATGTCGTCCGTGACGTGAATGGTCGCGGGCAGCGGGAAGCCGGGCAGGTACTCGTGGTTCTCACGCTGCTCGGCGACTGCGCGTGCAGTGGCACGATTGCGGAACCACAGCGTCACCCGGTGGTCCAATTCCGCGAGCAGCTTGGCTAACGCGGTTCCGAAACTGCCCCCACCAATGATGCCGATTTGCATGGCGTTCTCTCGGCGACTTCGCACATTTGACCCAGTCACGCAAGAAGGGTGCTGGGTGGTTCGCCAGCACCCCAAGGAGCGCCGTCTGGCTTCCGTGCGCTCTCTTTGCGAGAATGTTGCGGCTATGATTGCGCGGGCGTTGACCATCGCCGGTTCAGACTCTAGCGGCGGTGCCGGTGTACAGGCCGACCTGAAGACCTTTACCGTGTTCGGCGTCTTCGGGATGAGCGCCATTACCGCTCTCACCGCGCAAAACACCTGCGGCATCACCGGCGTTCATGCCATCCCCGCGACCTTTGTTCGCCAGCAAATCGATGTGGTTGTCTCTGACATCGGCGTCGATGCCGCCAAGACAGGAATGCTGGTCAACGCGGAGATCGTCCGCGCTGTCGCTGCCGCCCTCCGCGATCATCACGTGAAAATTCTCGTAGTCGATCCGGTCATGTTGGCGGGGACGGGTACGGCGCTGCTGGAAACGGAGGCCCGGGAGGCACTGGTCCACGAACTGTTCCCTCTCGCCAACCTCATAACCCCGAATATCCCTGAGGCGGAGGCTCTGACGGGTCGCACAATCAGGTCCGCTGGCGATATGCGCCACGCCGCACGCGCACTGCGCGAACGCGGAGCGCAGGCATGCCTGATCAAGGGTGGGCATCTGCCCGGGCCTGAAGCCATCGATGTCTTTTATGACGGCACGGACATGTGCGAGCTGGCAGCGTCTCGCCTGCCGATACGGCACACGCACGGCACCGGCTGCCAGCTCTCGGCGGCGATTACCGCCGGCCTCGCCCGCGGGCTGCCCCTGTTCGAGGCGGTTGAGCAATCCAAACGGTTCATCACCGCCGCAATCGCCGATGGTCTCGCAATCGGCAGAGGTACGGGTCCAGCCAACCCGCTGGCGTGGCTCAAGGCCGACACGGAACCCAGAACCCAGAGCACAGAGCCAGAGAGACCATGACTGCGGTGTGCAGGTCTCGTGCGCTTTCTGCGATCTGACCGGAGGGAGGAACGATGGCGATTCATTTCGGAGTGAGCCTTCCGCAAATTAAACGCAGCTGGGAGGAAACGCGGGCGGCAGCCCTGGAATTCGAATCCCTAGGCTATGATTCCCTGTGGGTGGTCGATCACCTCTACGGTATCCCCGCTCCGCAGCTTCCGATTTTTGAAGCCTGGACGACGCTGTCTGCCGTCGGCGCGGTCACCTCGCGCATCCGACTTGGTACGTTGGTGTCGCCTGTGGGCTTCCGCAACCCGGCACTGCTGGCGAAGATCGTTGCGACGCTTGATAGAATCACCAATGGCCGGCTGATCATCGGGCTCGGCGGTGGCTGGTTCGAGATGGAGTTCACTGGCTACGGATTCGACTTCCCTCCGCTTCCAGTCCGTCTCGAGCAGCTGGAGGAAGCGGCCGCGCTGGTGAAGCAGATGTGGACCCAAGACCGGGCCAGCTTTTCCGGCAGGCACTTTCACGTCACTGATGTATATTGCGAGCCCAAGCCGGTCCAGACGCCCCATCCGCCACTGCTGATCGGGGGCGGTGGAGAGCGGGTGTTGCTGCGCATCGTGGCGCGTCACGCGGACATTTGGAACAACCTGGCGGTCAATCAGCCAGACCTCGCGCACAAGGTCCAGGTGTTGCACCAGCACTGCCGGGCTGTCGGTCGCGATCCGAAATCCATTCAGGTATCGCAGCAAACCATGGTTGTGCTCGGCAAGGACCGGGCCGATGCAGAGGCCAAACGCGAGAAGGCGCAAAGCGTTTACGGTGGACATCTGGGCCACGGCATTATTGGCACGCCGACCGAATGCATCGAGAAGATTGAGCGACACATTGCCGCCGGTTGCACCATGTTCGTGATCGAATTCTTCGGTCGCGATACGCGCGAACCGGCCCGGTTGTTCGCCGAAACCGTACTGCCCGCGTTCGCCAGGCGGCCATAGAGTCCGGTCGCCAGTCTTGTCGGTGGCGCAGTGGTAACGAAGCAGTCAGCTATCGCAGCGTAGCGAGGAATCCCTTGATCCGTGCGGCATTGGCACCGATATCGCCTCTGCCGTCACGTGACTTCGACCGCATCTGAACGACGCTCACATCTTCTTGAGCCCGCACCTCGATGACGAAATCGTCTTTGAAATGAAACAGCCGTGAGGTGGCGACCCCTTCCAGGGCGTGTACGCCTGCGTCGTCTCGGGTGATGTCCCAGTCAGACATGCGCCTGGCAGCCGCCTCGACACGCTTGAAGGCCTGTTCTGGGGTGGCGGAGATGCGTAGCGGCGCAAGGTCCGGATATGCCGTACGCTGCTGAGCGGCGAACGAAGCCCCGGGATAACTCATATCCCGTTCGACGTTGCCGGCGAGGGATTGCGCGCTTGCGAATTGAGGCGGATTGACCGTGTCAGTCGTGATGTCGTTGATCGGCGGAAACCTCCGGGCGGGAACCGCAACGGTGAAAAAGACCGCCGTTACGACGGCTCCCGCGGCGAGTCCGCCGCTCATCCCAGCGCCGCGCAAGGCAGCTACAATGCTCACGATCACGGCGGCGGTGCCCAACAAGCCGCCCGCGGCGAAGAGTCCGAACCCAACCATCGGTGGTACGACGGCGAAATGCGCCAGCAGCGGTCCTGAAACGAATGCCACCACTGCGGCCGTTGCGAGCAGAAAGGCCGAGCGCGGCCCACGGAGCATGGCCTTCGCCATCACGCACCTCCTTTGTTGGTAATGACTGACTGAGCAAGTCAGTACCGGCCCGGTCAACCTATGTCAATTTGGATGCAGTCGGTCATGAGCGCGTATCACGTGACTTGCTCAGGACCCGGCGGCTGCTGCATACTGCGCGAGCCCTATGCGCTGGTACCCCCTTTTGTTCGTCATGTTGGCTGCCTGTACGTCAACCTGGCAGCGCCAACAATCACGGCTCGCCACAGACGAGGCAGACGAGCAATACGCAGAGGCAGCCGCAGACGCCCGCTGGCTGATCGACAACGCTTTCTACGAAGCTCCTGCGGCGGACCGGTTGCCCTCGGCAGAGGCGGGCCGCTATCTGCATCTGGCAAAGCTGTCCGCCAAAGCGGGAGACATCCGGGCTGCAGTTGATGCCTTGCGCCACGCGCTTAGGGTCGATCCGCAGCAAGGGGCCGCCGTCCGCGCCGAACTCGCCCACCTGCCGTTACCTCCAGCCCAACTAGACCGTCTCAAGCGGGAATTCGCCTGGAATAGCGCCGCACTTGCACCGGGCGACGACGCCGACGCGGGACCAGATCACGGTTCGCCGTGCTGGTCCTACCGCGTCCATGAAGTGCAAATTCGCCATCGCCGCACGCTGCGGACGGTGGACGGTCTCCAGCGGCAGGTAACGTATGATGCCCGGCCATGGCGGTTCGATGCCGATTCCGGCCGCTGGCAGGCAGAAGGGCCGTGGGTGAGTGATGCGGGTATGGAAATCGAGATGGTCGATGGACCAGAGCAGCCGCGATACCGTGCAACGGCTACTGTGGACCACGGATTCTTATCGGACGATCGTGTCCCGCCTTGTCACCGTTCCGCTTGGCAAGGTCCGTACGATACCGGCGGCACCGTATTTGTGGCCGACCGGCTGCCGTCTGCTGAAGCAGAAGCCCCGTAGTATCGGCGCAATTTTTCTTGCGGTATTGCTTAGCGGACGCTATCCTCCAGACACAGCTCTTGGTCTTGGTTGTGCGGTGGTAGGAATCCTGGGCAGGAACGTGAAAGCTAAAGACCTGCGGGTCTTGGTCCTCACTGTTTCAGGAGCTGCTATGCATGAACCGTCACTACAAACACGAGACGGCGCGGGCAGCGATAGCTGGTCGCTTGCGCCGCTTGGGCTTCGACGTGCGGCAAGCTGACCGCAACGGGAAATACGATCTGCTGATCAACGGCCAGCAGCGCGTGGCACTGCGCGTGGCTTTTCCGGGACGTTACGCCCATACCGTAAAGGTCAACGGACGGCACTACGCCTACGATTACCAGAGCTGGAACTTCAATTTCCACCGGCATGGCCAATGGGAGCGCCGATACTGCGATGTGTTTGTCTGCATCGCCAAACATCGTCGCGCTGCCGATGAGATTTTCGTCATCCCAGCCTCTGCGGTCAGCGGCCCGACGTTCAGCCTGCACGGTGCCGGGAAGCCGTACTGCGGGCGTTACGCGATCTATCGCAACCGGTGGAGTGTTTTTTCTCACGAACCCGAAGCCAGTAAGGTGGCGTAATAGCGGTCCTGAAGTCGGTGCTCTGGCGGGTAGTCCTAGTACGGCACCGTGCTAGTCGCGGTAGTTGACGAACTGCAAAGGCAAACCGAGGTCCTGCGCCTTGAGCAACTGGATCACGGCCTGCAGATCGTCTCGTTTCTTGCCGGTGATGCGTACCTGATCCGCTTGTATCTGACCCTGAACCTTGAGCTTGCTGTCCTTGACGAGTTTGACGATCTGCCGGGCTCTGTCGATGTCGACACCCTGTTGCACGGTGAGGGTCTGTTTCGCTAGGCCGCCGGCTGCCGGTTCGATCTTCCCGTAGACCAGCGCCTTCAGCGAGACGTTGCGGCGGACGAGCTTGGATTGCAGGATGTCCACGACCGCCTTCACCTTGAAGTCGTCGTCAGAGAGGATCTGGATGCGGTCTTCCTCCAGCGTGAGCTGGGTCTTCGTCCCTTTGAAATCGTAGCGCTGTCCGATCTCCTTTCGTGTCTGGTTGACCGCGTTATCGATCTCCTGTCGGTCCACTTGCGAGACGATGTCGAATGAGGGCATGCGTCATCCCTTTCACTGCGAGACCGGAGCAGTGATTACATCGACGCCCTGGGGAAGCTGGAACACGAATCGGTCGTCCGACAGGTCCTGGTTGCGCCGGATGTCATCGAACTGTAGCCGACTCACGTTACCAAGCGGATCGTGCACTTCCGCTCCGCGTATTTCGCCGCTGTCACGTGCCACCGTCAGTCGCAGTTTCCCAACCGTAGCGCTGTCGCGCCGTGATACGAGCATCAAGTGGACCAGCTGCCCATCGGCGCTGGTGCCATCGGCACTGACGTCGAAATCCTGGACGATGCGTCCGACACCGGTGAGGAACGAGATGGGCGTGGTGGAGCGAAACGCCGCATCAAAGGGTGCTTTGAGTACCTGATGCTCCTTGGGTTGGTACAGCCACAATGTGCTGCCGTCGGCGACAATCACTTGCGGGGTATCGTGATCCAGCTCCCAGCGCATCTTGCCGGGTTTCTTGAACGCTACGGTACCGCGGGCAGTGGTCGTTTTGCCCAAGCTGGCGATGGTCATCTCCTGCGTCACCGTGGCGGTGAAGTCACGGGTGGCATCGTACCGTTCTTGCACTCTCTGGACAATCGCAGAAACGTCCGCCGCGTGGAGTTTGCCCGCCAGCAGGGTGATGGCGAGGCCACCGATCCATGCAACGTACACCGTCATCAGTCCTCGATGCGTTGTGCCAGCACTTCGCGAGGGCGACCGTTCTCACTCGTGCTCACGACGCCCTCGCGTTCCATCCGTTCGATCATGCGTGCGGCACGGTTGTAGCCGACCCGCAGGCGCCGTTGCACCCATGAGATCGAAGCTTGGCGACTTTCCGTGACCAGACGCACGGCTTGATCGTACATGACATCATCGTAGCCGTCATCTGCATTCGGGCCGTCGCCTTCCTCATCATCTTCCAACAGATCGAAGGCGTACTGCGGCTTAGCTTGCTGCTTGGCGAAGTCGGTGACCTTCTTAATCTCGGCCTCCGAGACAAACGCGCCGTGCAGGCGTTGCACCCGGGCCGTGCCCGCCGGCAGGTAGAGCATGTCGCCGCCGCCCAGCAGCCGCTCGGCACCGATGCAGTCCAAGATCGTCCGCGAATCGACACGCGCGGTCACCTGAAAAGAAACGCGCGCCGGGAAATTGGCCTTGATGAGCCCGGTGATCACGTCGACAGACGGGCGTTGGGTCGCCAGGATGAGATGTATGCCGGAGGCCCGTGCCTTCTGCGCCAAACGTGTGATGGACTCCTCCACATCGCGGCCGACCGTCATCATCAAGTCTGCTAGCTCGTCGATGATCACCACGATTTTCGGCATGCGCTGGTGGCGCAACGCCTGGGGTGGCAACTTCCCCAGTTCTTCCTCGCCGACGACGTCGGTCAGTTCGATGACACCAGCTTGGCGGTCCTCCTCGTCACGATCCATCAGCCGGTTGTAGCTGTCGATGTGCCGTACGCCCTTTTCTTTGAGCACGCGATAGCGATCGTCCATCTGTTCGACCAAGTGTTTCAGCACGACCACCGCCTTCTTCGGGTCGGTGACGACCGGAACCAACAGGTGCGGCAACTCCTCGTAGAGCGACAGCTCGAGCATCTTCAGGTCGATCATGACGAAGCGGACGTCGCGCGGAGATGCCTTGAAGAGGATGCTCATGATCATGGCGTTGATCGAGACGGACTTGCCTGTGCCGGTTGCACCGGCCAGCAACAGGTGCGGCATGCGCGCGAGATCGGCGACCACCGGGTTGCCCACGCTGTCTTTTCCGAGAGCGAGCGTCAGCGTCGATTCCGCCTGGGCGAAAAGCTCGCTTTCGAGGATTTCTTGCAGGTACACGTGCTCGCGTTTGGCGTTGGCGACCTCGATGCCGACGACAGCCTTGCCCGGCACCGGAGCGAGAATGCGTACGCCTAGGGCGCGTAGCGCCATGGCAAGATCGTCCTGCAGCGTAACGATGCGGTTGACCTTCACCCCGGGGGCCGGTTCGATTTCGAAGGTGGTAATCACCGGCCCCGGCCGCACCGCGACGACCTTGCCCTCGATGCCGAAGTTCGCCAACTTCGTCTCCAGGATTTCCGAGCTCTTGCGCAAGGCCTCCTCGTCCACCCGCACCGCGGGGTGCCGTGGGGTGTCCAGCAGGCTGAGGGGCGGTGTCTGATAGCCGGCGTCGGTGAAGGGAAGTACTTCCTGCATGACACGGGGTTCGGGTTTTTTCTCGGACCTGACGGCTGAATCCTCGCCCAGCACAATGAGTGGGCCGGCTTGCTCGCCCGCCGGTTCACGCTTGCGGTTGGACACGGGCCGCGCCGAGGCGACTTTCCGCTCCCGGCGCGCGCGCCATCGACTCCGCGCCTCCCGGGCGCCGGCGGCAAAGGAGATGGTACCGCCCCGCAATGACGAACCCGTCGTGAACATGAGCGAAAGCAGCAGCGCAACAGAGGTAACCACATAGGCGCCGAGGGTGCCGCCCGCATCACGCAGCACGCTGGCCAGAAAGCCCCCAAACCAGCCCCCGGCATATACAACCTCGTTTCCATACAGCACCAATCCCAGCATTACCGCCAGACTCAGCAGCAACGCCACCGCCGCGAAGGCGCGTGCCAGCGAGATCTCATGGAACCGCGAGCGGAGCAGCCGCGCCCCAAGCACAGATAGCAGTAACGGGAGGAGGTAAACTGCCAGGCCAAAGGCCTGCATCAGCACGCTCGACAGGCCGTATCCTACCGGCCCGCCGAGGTCCAACCTCGCCTGGCCGTACTGGAAGGAAAGAAAACTTACCAACGCAAACAGCGCTGCGGCCAGCGTGAGGACGCCGGCGACTTCGTTGAGGAGTTGGCTGGTCTCCCGCTCGGCCGCTTCTTTGGTTGCCGCCCGGCTGCGTCCCACCTTACATCTCCATTACGAAAGGCACGATGACCGGACGCCGCTCCAGGGTGCGAGCAAAGAACCGCTTCAGCGCCTTACGCACTTCTTCCTTGACTTCGAGAGAGTCGGTGCGCGATTCCGCTGTGATTTGCTGGAGGGTTTCAACGACAATGCTCTTTGCCTGCTCGAGATACGCCTGTCCCTGCTTCTCAAATATGAACCCGCGGGATATCAGATCGGGCCCGGCGATCAGCTCTCCCGTCTGCTGGTCGATCCCCAGTATCGCTACCACCAGGCCGTCCGCCGAGAGATGGCGGCGGTCACGCAGCACAACGTCTTCTACGTCGCCAATACCCTTGCCATCTACAAATACACGCCCGGCCTGGATTGGCTGCGCGACACGGGCGCCACTCCGATCGATTTCGAGCACGTGCCCATCTTCGAGTAAGAAGGTGTCTTCGGCCGACATGCCGACCGATTGCGCCAGGGCGCGATGGCGGACCAGATGCCGGTACTCGCCGTGCACGGGCACGAAGTGACGTGGGCGGACCAATCGCAGCAACAGCTTCAGCTCCTCCTGGCTGGCGTGTCCGGACACATGCACAGCCGCGCTGCCGGTGTGGTGCACGGCCGCCCCCCGGCGGTAGATGTGGTTGAGCATGTTGCTGATCGATCGTTCGTTGCCGGGGATGATGCGTGACGAGAGGACTACGGCATCATCCGGCTCCATGCGCACCTGGCGGTGATCGCCGACAGCGATGCGGATGAGCGCCGACAGTGGTTCGCCTTGGCTGCCGGTGGTGAGCAGAGTGACCTCATGGGGCTTGAGTTGCCCCAACTCGTCGATATCCGCGAAGAGCGAAGGTGGGAACTGCAGGTAACCGAGTTGGGAGGCGATCTTGATGCTGGAATTCAGACTGCGGCCTACCGTTACCACCCGGCGACTGTACCGTTGCGACAACTCCAGCACCTGCGCCAGGCGGTGTACATGCGAGGAAAATGTCGAGAAGAAGATCTTCCCGGGACTGGTGCTGAAAATACGGTCGAGGTTTCCGTGCACCGACCGTTCCGACGGGGTATAGCCTTCGCGCTCGGCATTGGTCGAATCCGACAGCAGCAGCAACACCCCCCGCGCACCATATTCGGCCAGACATTGCAGGTCCGAAGGTCCGCCATCGATCGGCGTCTGATCGATTTTGAAGTCGCCGCTGTGAATGATGGTGCCGAGAGGCGACGCGACGGCCAGAGCGACTGCGTCCACGATCGAATGAGTCATGTGAATGGCTTCGACCGCGAAAGGTCCCATCTGCCACGTGCACCGAGGCCGGATGACTTCCAGTCGAACTCCGGTCAGGTTGTGTTCGCGGAGCTTCTCTGTGATGAGGCCACCGGCCATCGGTGGTGCGTAGATCGGGGCGCGGAGGTCACGCAGCACGTACGGCAGCGCCCCAATGTGATCTTCATGACCATGGGTGATCACAAAGCCGAGAAAGCGGTCGCCGAGTCGCTGCAGGTATCCCAGGTCGGGAATGACCAGATCGATCCCGAGCATGTGTACTTCGGGAAACATCAGACCGCAGTCGATGGCGATGGCTGCGTCACCGTATTCGAGGAGCAGACAGTTCAGGCCGATCTCGCCAAGCCCGCCCAGCGGGATCACGCGGAGCAATCCGCCGCCGTTACTTTCGGACATAGCACCTCAGTTTGTTCTGGAGGAAAATCGAGCCGCTGCCCAAGAACCGTTTGCAGTCAGATGCGCCACACACCCTCAACCTCCACAACAACCCGCCAGGTGGTGCGATGATAGCCGTCCCCGCTCCGCCGAGTCAATGTGAGCTGACACCCCTGTCGCACCGAAAGGGCGGCTTGCCCCTTGTCGGAAAGTTCGTTATACACGCATAAGTTCGACGGGTCGGTTCGGCAATCGTCTTGCAGGCCAGCAAAGGCCTTCTCGCTCGCAACGCAATTTGCGTCCCTGGACGTGCAGCGGCCCCCGGCTGACGAGTTTGAGCAAAGGAGGGATCGCAACATGGCGCAAGGGACTGTTAAGTGGTTCAACGCCGAGAAGGGCTACGGTTTCATTTCGCAAGAAAACGGCGAAGATGTCTTCGTCCATTACTCTTCGATTGCCGGCAATGGCTTCAAGAGTCTCGAAGAAGGCCAGCGGGTGGAATTCGATGTCACCTCGGGCCGCAAGGGACCGCAGGCCAGCAACGTCACCAAGGTGTAGCTGACCTAGTCATGGTGAGACGCCCCGCTGGTGAAGCTGGCGGGGCGTCTCTATATCTTGCGGGGGGAACGCTCCGCATCTGTTGACTCAACCGTCCGCTCCGGGAACACTACGTCGGTGTCCACATTTGCATTGATTTCCGATCCGCACGTCGCGGTTCCGAATCCGCAGACAGGCTGGACCCGTCCAACAATCCCGAACGAACCGACGATGTACGCCCAGAGTGTCGAGTTATTCGAGGCGGCGCTCGCTGAAATCAATGCCACGCCGGGGGTGGAATTCGTCCTGGTTGCGGGCGACCTGACCAAGGACTCCGAGCCTTACAATCACGATCGCGCTCGCGAGTTGTTGAGCCGCTTTCGTACGCCGGTCTTTTGCGTCTCGGGCAACCACGACCAGCCGCGAACAGCACGACTGCGTCCGCGCGAATATCTCGATCCCGACGTGACTGCCGTTTGCACGTCGGACATTCCGCGCCTGTACGGTGACTTCGGGTTCAAGGACACCGGCCGCACAGCCTACAGTTGTGATCCAACCCCCGACGTGCATCTCGTCGGCATCTGCTCATCCAAACCGAATGAAGATCGTGGCTGGATCGCCCCCGACGTGCTTGCGTGGCTGGAACACGATTTGGAACGGCAGCGCGACGCTGGACGGGAGACGATCGTGATGCTGCACCACAGCATCATCGATCACGTCCCCAACGAATCGGTCCATCCATTTTTTGCATGGTTTCACGTCGAAAACGCCGCCGATCTGAAGGCGATTCTCCGCAAGCATGGAGTCCGTCTGGCCTTCAGCGGACACCTGCACATCCAAGACGTGAAGGAAGAGACGGGACTGTACAACGTCGTCACGGCATCGCTGGCTGGCTATCCACACGCTTACCGCTTGGTCACGCTTGACGACGGTGTGGTGAGAATCCGCAGTCGACGCCTGCGCTCGATTCCGTCATGTCCCGACCTGCAAGCGTTCTCGCGGGAGGCCACCGCTGATGTGTTCGTCAATGTGCTGACAGACGCCATGACCGGGGCCCCTTTTCATTACTCTCGGGAGCGGGCGGCTACTGCTGCCGGCAAGCTGCGCGACTGGTGGCCGTCGATCGCTGAGGGGGAGGAGCAGTTCGCCTACACCGCCGACGAGCTCGGGGACTCGGCGCTGGCGGCGTTCGTCAACAGCTTCAGTGACCGCCCACCCGCAGATAACGATTTGACCATCGAGTTGCCGCGCCGTCAGTCATAAACCGGCCGTGATCCATGGTAACTTTTTTGGCGCGCCCCCGTTGCCCCGATGCCCGGTACTTGACAGTGACATCGTCGGCGTGCACTGTAGCGGCATATATTGACACATATCACTATCTGGGCTGATTAAGGTGGGAGCTTCGGTGGTCGTTGGTCACCTAATGACATGATCGCCAGCGGGCTACGCCACCACAGCTTGTGGGGTGTCTATGCCTGTTGAGGCCCGTTGCTGTGCCGCTTCGCGCCCCACGATGTAAGTACTCCGCTAGTCGCGCCGCCCTGGTTTCGGTATCGTGCTGCCGGTGCTGTGATGAGACCGGCTCAAGGTGGCCGCACCCACGGAGGAAACGGCGTTGTCTGAAGCATTGCAGAAACTGATCGAACTGCTCGACCTCGAGGAGCTCGAGGTCAACATTTTCCGCGGCCTGAGCCCGAAGGAAGACCGGCAACGGGTGTTCGGAGGACAAGTGGCAGGCCAGGCGCTCGTTGCAGCCACCCGAACCGTCGAGCAAGGACGGGTTCACTCGTTCCACGGCTATTTCCTCCGCCCGGGCGACCCCAAGGTGCCGATTCTCTACGAGGTGAATCGCATTCGTGACGGCCGTTCCTTCACCACACGCCTTGTGGTAGCGATTCAGCACGGGCAAGCCATTTTCAATCTCTCGGCATCGTTCCACAAGGAAGAACCTGGGCTTAGTTATTTTGTCCCCATGCCGGAGGTTCCAGCGCCGGAACGTCTGCCGACCTTTCAGGAGCGGCTGAAGCCGTTCTTACAGCAGCTCGGTCCGTGGGCTGAGCGCGAGCGGCCCATCGATTTTCGAATCTGTGATCCGGTGGATCGCCCGCCCGGCAGTTGGCGCGAGCCCGTCGCCTATGCCTGGCTGCGCGCCGACGGCCGGCTGCCCGACGACCCGACGCTGCATGCTTGCGTCTTGACGTATGCTTCCGACATGACTTTGCTCGATACGGCGCTGCGTCCGCACGGACTGGTGTGGTCGCCCGACCGCAAGATTATGATGGCCAGCTTGGATCACGCCATGTGGTTTCACCGCCCGTTCCGTGCCGACGAGTGGCTGCTGTACGTGCAGAACACGCCGGCGTCGGCCGGCGGTCGGGGATTTGCCACCGGTAGCATCTACACCCGCGACGGCGTGCTCGTCGTCTCGGTTGCTCAGGAGGGGCTGATTCGTCGGCTAGAACGATGAGACAATCGGCTGCTGTGGGAATGCAATTCAGGGGAATGAGTCAATTCGGGAGGTGACGATGCTGGTCCGCGACTACATGTCCTCGAAAGTCATCACCGTTGACCGTCAATGTCCCATTGCCGATGCGCGCGCGCTGCTCCGCAAGCACCGCTTCCGGCAACTTCCCGTGATCCACAAGGATCGCCTGTCCGGCATTGTGACCGACCGGGACCTGCGCAGCGTATCGGCCACAATGAAGACCGTCTCCGAGGCGATGACGGCGAAGCCCAGCGCAATCGGACCCGATGCACCAATCGACGAAGCCGCGCGGCTGCTCCGGACACTGAAGGTTGGCGCATTGCCCGTGGTCGAGAATCACAGCTTGGTCGGCATCATCACCACCTCCGACGTCATCGACGCCTTTGTGCAACTGTGCGGGGTGACCGAGCCGACCTACCACCTAGTGCTTGCCGGAGGTCGCGACGCAGAAGCGAAATGGCGGATCCGCCGTGTGATCGACCGGAAACACGGCGACCTGAAGTGGATCTACCGAGACCGGCGCTCCGGGCGGGTACATCTCCGCCTCCTCACCACTGACATCGATGATATAGTGGCTGGGCTCGAAGCCGACGGGTTCGATGTGAGCGCAGTTCTCTCGCCGCCCCGAAGGCCGCATTCCTAGCTGCCCGAGGTGCGCCTCCGTGCGTCTCCCTGAATCGATCACGGCGATGCTCCGTCCGGAGATGTACCCGCAGCATCCTCCGCCAGCGGTGGATCTCGTGCAAACCCACATTTCTTACGTCTTCCTAGCGGGCGAGGAGGTGTACAAGGTGAAGAAGCCCGTGCGCTTCTCGTTTCTCGACTTCTCCACGCTCGAGCGCCGTCGCCACTTCTGTCACGAGGAAGTGCGGCTCAACCGCCGCCTGGCCCCGGATGTCTATCGCGGGGTGGTGGCGATCTGTCGGGACGGGACAGCATATCGGCTCGGGTCGGAGGATGATGCCAAAGCGGTCGAGTACGCCGTGCGCATGCGCCGGCTGCCTGCCAATCGGATGCTGGACGAACTGCTCGACCGCGGCGCGGTCACTCAGTCGATGATCAGCCAGCTCGCCCGCCGCCTCGCTGACTTTCACCGTGAGGCCAACGCTGGCCCAGAGGTGACTGCAAACGGAGACCCCGCCGCCGTCTTCACAGTGCTGGAGGACAACTTCGTCGGAATGCGCCCGTTTCGCGATATCACGATTTCTGCCAAGGACGACGACGCGATCCAAGGCTTCTCCCGCAACTTTCTCCGGCAAAACGATGCACTCTTCCGACGGCGACAAGCACAGCACCGGATTCGCGAATGCCATGGCGACCTGCACACCGAACACATCTGCTTCGACCGCATCCCCATCATCTTTGATTGTATCGAGTTCAATTCGCGCTTCCGCTGTTGCGACACAGCCTCCGAAATCGCTTTCCTGGCCATGGACCTGGAGTATCACGACCGTGCAGAATTGGCCGCTGACTTGGTCTCTTCTTATGCCGCGTACGCCGAGGATCCGGACCTGCCGCGGCTGGTACCCTTCTACCAGTGCTACCGCGCTTACGTACGCGGCAAGGTCGACAGCCTGAAGAGCGCGGAGGAGGAGGTTGACGGTGCCGAGCGTGCGCGCGCCCGAGTCATCGCGCAGCGGCACTTTGCGCTGGCCTATCGCTACACGTGGACTTACAGCCGCGCCGTAGTGGCGATCGGGGGATTGAGCGGTACGGGGAAATCGGCCGTTGCCGAAGAGCTCCGGAGTCGCACCGGTTTTGTCCACATCAATTCCGACGTCATCCGCAAACGACTGGCAGGGCTGGATGCCGACAGGCGTGGCGCCGCCTATGAAACCGGATTGTACTCTCCCGACCACAGCGCGCGGACGTATGCGACGATGCTTGCCGAGGCGACCGCACACCTGACGGCCGGGCACGGCGTCATCCTCGACGCCACGTTTCAGCGTCGAGCAGACCGCGATGCGGCGCGCGCGCTGGCGCGCATCCAGCGGGTACCATACCTGCTTGTCGAATGCCGTTGTGGCGACGACGAAGTACGCCGGCGACTGGAACGGCGGCGAGGTGAACGCACCGGACCGTCGGACGCTGATTGGGTCGTATATCTCGAACAGCGCCGCCGTTACGAGGCGGTTGCACCGGACGAGTACACAGGTCACCTCGTGATCGATACCGCCCTTCCGCTCACCGAGGTGACGTCCGCGGTTGAGCAAACCCTGCGAATACACGTCGAGGGTGCTTGAACCGTGCTGAGGTTGCGCTAGGTGTGTCGACTGCAGCGTGTGGTTTCTGAGGGTGAGTTCAGCTCACTTCCACGGGCTGCTCTTCCTCGACGATCCGGCGCTTGATGTCGGCGATGGAAAGGATGCGCTGCAGGTAACGCAGGCAGTCTGTCTCGCTGAGCAGGCCGATGAGCTTGCCGGCTGCCACCACGGGCAAGCAGCCGATTTTGTGATCGAGCATACGCGCCACCGCCTCTTCGATCTCGGTGTCCGGCGCGACAGTAATGAGATCGGTGGTCATGACCTCGGGGATGCGGATGCGGCCAAGCCACTCCCTCTCCGCCTGCTTGCGAAAGGTCAAGACACTCGAGACGCCCGCGAGAAACAGATCCCGCTGCGTGATCAACCCCACCAGGCGTCCGTCTCGAACCACGGGGAGATGACGAATGCGCTTGAGCTTCATGAGATCATCTGCAACATCCAAGGTCGCGTCGGCATCGAGCGTTACAAGGTCGCTCGACATGAGCTGCCAGATTTGCATAGAAACTCCCCTCCACATTTCGCAAGTAGCAAACCGGCTGCCACGGTTAGAGCGCCGACCGCGGACCGGCAGGCCCCACAACTGCTTTGCAACCCTGGGAAGGGGAGGCATGAGCGTTAACGCTGTCCACTCAATCTTGCGCTATCTTTGCAGGGACAAGAACCAGGCGTTAATCCCTGGGTCAAAGGCAACAAACCCAGACTGCCGGGGACCCTCCTGCACGTGCGCACACCTCCTCTATTGCGCTGGTATGGAACGTGGAGCAGCCTATATCGAGAAAAAGGAGGGCTGCTATGCCGATCCTCACCAAGTTGCGTGAACATCTCGACCGCAACAACGTGCAATACGAAGTCATTTCGCACCGGCAAGCGTTTACTGCACAGGAAGTGGCCGCGGCGGAGCACATCTCCGGCAAGGAGCTGGCCAAGGTGGTGATGATGCGCAGCGGAAGGAACTTCCTTATGGTCGTCTTACCGGCTCCGAATCGGGTGGACCTTGAGAAGGCCAAGGGAGCGCTCGGTTTACCTGACCTTACGCTGGCGACGGAAGAGGAGTTCGCCGGCTTGTTTCCGCAATGCGAGCCCGGGGCGATGCCGCCGTTTGGGAACCTCTACAACTTGCCGGTGTACGTCGACCGGTTGCTGACGAAAGACGACATGGTCATCTTCAACGCCGGGAATCACACGCAGACGGTGAAGATGAAGTACGCGGATTTCGCGCGCATGGTGCAGCCGAAAGTCGTCTCGGTAGCGGCGGGACACTAAGCACGAAACCGCCAGGATTGTCAGCCCACCAACTTTCCCCGCGTTTCGCGGGCAGGGACGGACGAAGATCAGGCCGATCCGACGTTGTCGGGATCGGCAATGCGCATCAGCCTCTCGGCGTCGGCGATGATCAACTCGCGGTGAGAGGTCGAGATCGCCCGCTTTCGTTTCAGGCGTCCAAGCAAGCGGATGGCGGTTTCGGTGGAAACGCCAATCATCTCGGCGATCTCACGCCGTGAGTATCGCAGTGTGAGGCGCGTCCTGCCGTTGCCTGTGGCGTTGGCGAGATGGATGAGCAGATCCGCCAAGCGGCTCTCCGCGGTTTTGAGCGCGAGGGCGCGCACCTTTCTTCGGGCCACACCCAACGATGCGCTGAGCGCAGCAATCAGGCGCACACCGGCCAGTGGGAACTCTTGGATGAAGGTCATGAGGCGCTCGCGAGGGCAATTATATACTTGCCTCAGTACGATTCTGGTGGTAGCGTGCGTGGTTGGTGCGATTCTAGCGCGTCGTTGCGAAGCCAAGAGCTTAGTCGGCGTTATTGTCGATGTTCAAGAGACGGACCAAGGTGACCCCGGGAACTTCTCCCTTCTCCAGGGGTTCTATTCCCGCAGGGGCACCAATCGCTCGGTCAGGAATCATCAGGTGAAACATGAATGCGGTCTGATGATGACCCTGAGCAAACTGAAACCCGTAGTCAACACAGCCAATAAGCGCCGGCAAGACAAATGGGGGAAGTTCTTTGAGGTGCAGCACGGCGGCATCGACTTCTTTTCTGTCCCAAGAAAGAAGTCGATCTTCGGAAATTTCTTCATCGGGGAATATTGTATAGCCAATGCCCATGCCCACCTGAGTTCTAACGTTCTGCCGGAGTTTGTCGCAGAGGGCGGCGTGTTCTTCGAAAAAAAGAACGTTGCCCCAGAGAAAAATGATCTTGGCCGCAATGTTGGTGTTAATCGCTGGCGAATGTCCCGTATTTTTCAAGAGGAAGTGCAAGCCGATCGTGCCCCCTTCTGGGTCAAAGGTGAATGGCTTTTGGATACTCACTTTGACCGATACCCAAGGCCGCTCGGATTGGATCAGTTGATCCTGCATCGTACGCCACTGTTGCGCCCTCGGTGGACACTTGAAAACCGGCCAGTCGTCGACACCTCAAAACCGGCCAGTTGAGGCTGCAAGACAGTTCGCTCTCTAGCTCGATGTATCCTCCTTGTGCAAGTCGCCGTGTTCCTTCATGCGCCAGCTTTTGGGTCCGCACTTGAGCACGTGGCCGTGATGCAGGAGGCGGTCGAGCATGGCGGTGACCGCCGGCGTATCGCCGAGGAGTTTGCCCCAATCGTCGACAGGACGGTTGGAGGTCAGCAGCGTGGAGGCGCGCTCGTGCCGACGCATGATGATCTCAAGCAGATCCTCCGCAGCGGTGATTGGTAGCTTGCGCATGCCGAGATCGTCGACGATGAGGAATGGGACGGTGGTGACGTGCTCGATGTACTCCTTGCGTGTGCCGTCGAGTGTCGCATCCGCGAGCTCTTCGAGCAGCACGTACGCTTCACGGTAGAGGACCTTGTACCCCTGCTGGATGGCCGCTTGGCCGATGGCCTGGGCCAGATGACTCTTTCCAGTACCGGGCGGGCCGAGGAAGAGGGCATCCTCGCGGTCGGCAATGAAGCGCCCGGTCGCTAGCTCGTAGATCAGGTGGCGCGGCATCTTTTTGTTGAAGTCGAAATCGAAGTTCTCCAACCGCTTCTCCGGATCGCGGAAGGCCGCCTGTGTGCGGCGGCGTGCGAGCAGACGGTCAGCGCGCCGAGTGAGTTCGTCCTGCACGAGGGTGGAGAGGAGATCGATCGGAGCCATGCGCTCCGACCGTGCTTGTTGCAACCGAGTCTCGAGCACAGCCGCCATGCCGCCGAGACGGAGATGGCGGAGAGCACGGTCGAGTTCAATGAGATTCATGGGGTTTCCTCCTGAGTCATCTGAGCAATCAGGTCGCGGTACTGCGTGAGATCGCGGATGAGCGGGTCGATCTGGACCAGCGAGAGGTGCGCCGGTGGACGCCGCTCCAGATAGCGGCGCACGAAGCGGTAGGTCGGCATGCCGAGTTCATTGGCGGCGCGGCACGCATCGGTGATGGCATCACCACCGTGCTTACGGGCCAAGGCGAGGATACCGAGGATGCGGCGCACGCCGGTTTCGCCGTCGCGGCGGTGAATCTGACGGCAGAGCACGCCGACCGGCAGCCCGATCCGCTGGGCGCGCAGCAAGAGCTGCTCGGTGCTCACCGGCGTGCGGGCTGGGCGATCCTCGTCCTTGGTACGGTACCGTCCGGGCTGATTGCGCCGATGCTCGCGCAACAATGTGCCGGTGCGGGGATCGAGGATGCGCACATGGTTATCATCCCACTGCACATCGACCTCGCTGCCGATCAGGCCCGGCGGCACGGAGTAATAGGCAGCGGCGACCTCGACGTGCCCATCCAGGTGCACGCTGCGCGTGCCGTACTGGTAGTAGCGAAACGGCTCAACCGGCAGCGGCTGCAGGTGCGGCAACTCCTCGGCGAACATGGCGCTCACCTGCCGCTTCGTGGTGCCGTGGATGCGCGTATCGGCCCACGTGCGCTCCCAGCGGTCGAGATAGGTCTGCGCCTCGGTGAGCACCTCGAAGGACTGCCCCTTGAGCGGGGTGCGCTGCGCATGGTCCACGCTGCGCTCGACCTTGCCCTTGCGATCGGGATCGCGCACGCGGCACGGCAGGGCGACAACGCCGTAGTGGCGCAGCACGTCGCGATACAGCGGGTTGAGTTCGGGGTCGTACCACTCGGGGCGCAGGACCCCTTCTTTGAGATTGTCGAGCACGACGACCTTCGGAGACGCGCCGAGGCGACGGAAGGCTTCCTCGTGCAGGTCGGCCCAGATGCGGCTGCTCGATTGGAACGTGAGCAGGCGCACTGCCTTGCGGCTGTAGCCGAGCGTCAGGACGAACAGGCGCGTGCGTCGGTACTTGCCCGTCTTCGGATCGCGGACCATCGGCCCCGTGCCGTAGTCGACCTGCGCTTCTTCGCCAGGCGCGGTCTGGATGACCGCACGGGCTTCGGGACTGGAGTGTCTCGCCAGCGTGCGCACGAAGCGTCGGACACTGGCGTACTTCGCGGTGAACCCGTGAAAGCTGACCAGGTCCTGGTAGATCGCCATGGCGTTGCGGTGCCGCCGCACGGCGTCGTCGATCAGCTCACGATACGGCTCGCAGGCACTGGCGCTCCGGGCACGCCCTGGGGGTGGGGGCGGCGCGGGCCCGTCAGGAG
>JBIOJG010000005.1:0-164380 GCA_044450645.1 Binatia bacterium | reverse complement strand
GCGCCACGATCTCGACCCCGGTGAGGACATGGGTACCCCAAACACCAGCGTCTCCGTCGCGTCGTTCATGCTCTCGCCGCTGCCGGCGCTACACTAAATTCGGATGCCGACTGTCTCACTTTCATTGACAGGCTCCGCAGGCCCATGCTGTTGGCACACGTGCCAGACGTGCTGTCGAAGGTAACGGAGATCGACTACTCCTTCGAACTGTATGAGCAAATGATTGAGGCTTGGCTTGATCGCGAAGAGAGTTGGGTACGGAAGCCGGTTCTACGAAGTTTCTCCGACTATCTAGCAGTGGACTTGTTCGTTAAGCGGGACGCCCGTGGCGGGGAACACATGCCGCTTGAAGAGCTTCGAGCCCTCGCACTGGAAATCGGAGTGCCCATAGAGAATTGGAAGCTCTCGAACCGGTCGCTTCTGAACCGGGATGCCGTCGGAAACTACAAGTTCGCACATCGGTCGATCATGGAATATCTTGTGGCCCGGCGTGCAATCGAGGGCGAGCGTCTCGCCATGAAGTCTCCCTGGACGGACCAGATGGTCGCCTTCTGCGCTGAGATGATCTTCAAGTTGTTTCACGACGAGTGGGATCGCGTCGGAGACTGTCGACGGTCGTTGGGAATGCAGTGGTTTGAAGAGCAACGGGCCGCTGAGCAGCACATAGTGGTGGAAGACTGGAAATGGAGCGGTGGCGAAGCGTTCGGCAGCCTGCCGGCCTTGCTCAATGTCGCTGTCTGGTTAGTGCACGAATCCGGTGTGCCCCGACGGTCTCGTTGGACCAGAGAACAGAAGGAAGTCGACGCTGACGTCTGGTCTCTCCAGGTCTCCGCGGGTGCTGCGAAACAGCTGTCCATTGAATTCCGCGGCGAGAGTACCCTGGAAGTGGCGCTGCAAGAGCGGACAAAGGGAACCCCCAAACGCTGCGGATTCGTCTTCGATATGATGTGCCCTACTGGACCGGCAACCTTGTTCTCTGGAGTGGTCGCCGATGTGCCTCCCTGAGGAGCCTTCGGGCGGGTGCCTTGAAACTGGAAGTAAGATTGCGGGATTGTCCAGCCGGCCCTCCCGGTCCTTGCCGGCAGCGCGATCGGGCGACCGCAAGTGGCGCTGTGCGTCCCTCGCGCGTGAGCCCCAGCCTGGGGTCTGACAATATGGAGTTTGGCAATCTACCCCGCTGTCATCAGGGATGTCCCACAAGCTATCAGTCTTCGAACTTGAGTCGTTTGGCAGCCTCGACAACATGTTGGCGATGTTGCTCTCGCTTTTGCTCCTCGGCGCTGGCTCGCTGCCGCAGCTTGACCTCATCTTGCTGTTCAAGGCGGTTTGCTTCCGCGATGGCAAGCTTGAGGGTTTCGAGATGGTAACGTTCAACTTCCTCTATCGTTGTGCCATCTAAAACGATCTTGTCCCCGCTTACTCGCGCGATTCCAGGCCGGTGCATCGACGTGAACCGCGGCGGCGAGTCCCAAGTTTCAAGAAACCGGCGCTCCCACAAGGTCGAGGGTCTGCGTGACAGCTGAAACGGAACGGCGTAAAGAGCGCTGCCGGGGGAGCGGTCCATCCGAGGATGTCCGACCTCGTCAACAATTACACCCACAATTTTGATCGGCTCAGTGCCTTCGGGTTTCAACGGCGACCTCCTTTGCGGCCTTTGCGATGCACTTTGCGAACGGAGGGCGCCGAGGGCGCACCGCGCAATTCTCGAATCGCCTCTCGAAGTCCGGTCGCTACATCCGCCCAGGCCGAATCTCGATTCGCCCATTTCGTGACCGGCTTGCCGTCTTTCGGCAGGGCCTTCAGTCGACCAAACACCGTCTGCTGCCACCCGTGCTCGACCGGGCGAAGGATTATTGGAATCACGCGCGCGGTACCCTTGTGGTGTCTTTTCAATGCTCGGCTCATCTCCCGATCCCAGCAGTAATCCGATTTCAAAAACGCAGCACTAATCAACAGGAGAACGACATCCGAGCGCGCAAGGTTAGAATCGATGGCCGGATCGATCTCACAACCGGCGCCGATCTTGCCATCATACCATTGGCCGATGAGGCCTTCCCGATGGAGAAGCGAAAGATGCTCCTCGAGCTTATTGCGCAGACCGGAATCGGAATGGCAGTATGAATAGAACAAACGCAGTGGCACGCGCCGTTTTCGCATCGCGCCAACACATTATCAAGCCGGCCTGCGATGCGCAGCTTGCCAAAGCAAAGAGAGGCTACCGAACGCTGGCCTCGGCCTTTATCGATCCCGCAAACAGGCATCAATTGTTCCTCCAGTGAGCCTGCCCAAGCGGCTCGGAGATGCAAAACCGAGGAGCGCGGGGCTGGGGCCCTTGAACCTCGAAGTAAGATTGCGGGATTGCCCAGCCGGCCCGTGCTTGCACGACACGCGATCGAGCGACCGCAGCGTTGCACGTCCTCGTGCGTGGGCCGCCTGGAATATGGAGATTGGCGGCCGACCCGGCTGTCATCGGATCTAGTTGGAGATCGGGTTGCGCACCCGCCATGCCCACCATTTGGGACGTGGTCACCTATCAGGCGGCACAAGCAACGGCACGACTCGGCGGCCGTTGCGCCGGTAGATGGCGAAATCCGAGCCGGTCGTGAACACGTAGGGACGACCGGCCGGTCGCCCCTACGGCGTCCGGACGAGACGGGCGTCGGCCACGGACATCGGCAGCGTCCGATACCGCCGCATCAAGTGTTCGATCGCCTCCGTCGCCGCTTGATTCACGACGGGAGTGGCGTCATTGAAGAGGGGCCGCGCGCCGCGGACACGACGCGTCGAGGCTCACACTGGCTGGCCGGACCGCACCGATGACTTCTACACTCACCCGTCGCGACTTCCTGAAGCGGACGGGCGCCACCATCCTCGTGCTTTCGCTTCATCAACTCGATCTGGGGGACAGATCGTCAACCGCACATGCCGGCCCCGCTGGTGCGGAACCGTACCGCAGCTGGGAAGACCTCTACCGCCAGCGGTGGCGCTGGGACAGAATCGTCAAGGGCACGCACCTGCAGGTCAATTGTGTCTCGGCGTGCGCCTGGGACCTCTACGTGAAAGACGGCATCGTCTGGCGCGAGGAGCAGGCGGCGATCTACGCGCAGACCAATCCCGCCCTGCCCGACTTCAATCCGCGCGGTTGCCAGAAAGGCGCGTGCTACAGCGCGCTGATGTACAGCCCGGCGCGTGTGAAGTATCCGCTCAAGCGCGTCGGCGCGCGCGGCAGCGGCCGCTGGCAGCGGATCTCGTGGGACGACGCACTCACCGAGCTGGCCGATACGATCATCGACACATGCTTGATCAACGGGCCGGAATGCATCGTCTACGAAGGCGGTAGCACCAACGTCGACTTCGGCGCCGACACCGCCGCAGAAATGCGCCTCGTCAATCTGCTCGGCGCGACGACGCTCGATTCCAACGGCGCTGGCGTCGGCGACGCCGCCCTGGGCGCCGTGCAAACCTGGGGCATGGGATTCGTGGACGGCACGTCCGACGACTGGATGCACGCCGACTACCTCGTCGTGTGGTGCATGAACCCGTCGTATACGCGCATTCCGGAGGCGCACTTCTTGTGGGAAGCCCGGTACCGCGGCGCTCAGGTCGTGGTCATCGCCCCGGACTACAATGCCACCGCAATGCACGCCGATCTCTGGCTGAATCCGCGCGTCGGCACCGATGCGGCGCTCGCCTTGAGCATGGCGCAGGTGATCGTCGGCGAAGGACGCTACCAGGCCGCCTACCTGCAAGAGCAAACCGACCTGCCCCTCCTGGTCCGCACGGACACGGGCCGCTTTCTGCGCCAGCAGGATCTGCAAGCCGGGGGCAAGGACGACGTCTTCTACCTCTGGGACGCGAACAGCGGCGCATTGTTTCCGGCGCCGGGCACGCAAGGTCATTCCAGTCAGACGCTGCGCTTGGGCGGAGTGACTCCCGCCCTCGAGGGAACACACACGGTGACGTTGCGCGGCGGACAGAGCGTCACTGTCCGGCCGGTCTTCGAACTGCTCAAGGAGCAACTGGCTGCCTACACGCCCGAGCGCGCGGCGCAGCTCAGCGGCGTGCAAGCGGAAACGATTCGACAGGTTGCCCGCACATTTGCCGGCGCGGGCGCCGCGATGATTCTCGCCTCCTTCGGCGCGTGCAAGCACTACCACAGTGATCTCATGCAGCGGGCGCTCATCCTGTTGCTGGCGCTGACCGGCAACCAGGGCAAGCGCGGGGGCGGCCTACGCGTGGCGGCGTGGTGGAGCATGGCCGGGTTCGAAGACCTGGCTGCGGGGTACGAGACTCCCTTCTACCTCAAGCTGCTGTCGCGCGTGATCACGCCCTCCGTGCGCACCCTCGAAACGTACATCACGCAGATCAGCCGGCAGCGCTATCTGCTCACGCCGACGCTGCTGTGGCTGTACGTTCACGGTGGGCTCACGGCACTCGACCCCGAGGCCGAGGGCGCGGTGACGGAGGCCCTGCGCCAGGGCTGGATGCCGGTGTACCCGCGGCCGGGGCAGAACCCGCAAGTGCTGCTCTGCACCGGTGGCAACCCGCTGCGCCGCTGGCCGGCCCCGCAGGTCGCCGAGCAGCATCTCTGGCCCAAATGGAAGCGCATCGTGTCGATCAACTTCCGGATGAGCACGACGGCGCTGAAGTCGGATATCGTGTTGCCGGCCGCCGGCTACTACGAGAAGCGCGGCGTCAAGTACGCCCAGAGCTATCTGCCGTATATCGTCGTGGGGGATAAAGCCGTCGAGCCGGTGGGCGAAGCCAAGAGCGAGTGGGAGATTTTTGGATTGCTGACCCGCCGCGTCCAAGAACGCGCGAAGGAAAGGGGTGCCGGCACGTACCGCGACCCGCTCGGCCTCGAACACGACCTGTCGACGCTGTACGAGAGCTGGACCCGGCAGGGACAGTTTCCGGTGGAGGACGAAGAGAAGGCGCTCGATCACATCATCGTCAACTCGGAGCCGACGCGCGGCTTGAGCTGGACGCAGGTCGCAGAAAAAGGCGCAGTGCCGATCCAGGCCGCGGGACGCTACGGCCCGGTGAATGGGGTGTGCAGTGACTTCGTTGCCGGACAAACCGTCTCGCCGTCCGAGTGGTTCGTGGAAAAGAAGGAGCCGTGGCCAACGCTCACCGGCCGGCAACAGTTCTACATCGACCATCCCTGGTTCCTCGAAGCTGGCGAGCAACTCCCCTGTTACAAAGCCTCGCCCGCCATGGGCGGCAACTATCCGCTGCGGCTGACCGGCGGTCACACACGGTGGTCGATCCATGCCATCTGGCGCGATGAGCCACACCTGCTCCAACTCCAGCGCGGCGAGCCGGTGATGTACATGAGCATCGAGGACGCGGCGGCGCGCGGCGTTGAGGATCACGGCGTCGTCACAGTCCACAACGACGCCGGCAGTTGCCACATCCGTGTGAAGCTGTCGCCAGCTGTGCAGCCCGGCCAGGTCATCATCTACCACGCGTGGGAGCCGTATCAGTTCCGCGACTGGCAGAGCAGCCAGAATACGATCCCGTCTCCGTTCAAGATGCTGCATCTGATCGGCAACTACGGCCAACTCCACTACCGCACGGGCGGAAACGCACCCGGCTATGCGCCGCGCGGGACTGCGGTCGAGGTCGAGCGCGCAGCCACTCAGGTCGCGGTTTTCAAAACAGCGCCCCGATGACCCGGAACGGGAAGCTGATGACGGCCCACGCCAAGCGGAATGTACTGCCGATGATCCCAGGGGAGCCCTCGTCGCTCTGCGTCGTCGTGGTGGTCGTGACCGTCTTTTGGGAGCCGCGCGGCTCTGCGGCCTCGTCAGTATCCTTCGCGGGAGCGGACTCCTCGACCGTCACTGTCCGCACGGTGCTGGTCTTGTGGGCCGCGCACCCAGCTGCCGCAGCGACGGTCAGCAGGCCGCTGAGCAGCGCCACTGTCATCACGTTCGTTCTGTGGTGCATGTTGCACTTCTCCTCTACGCATCGGCACTCACCGCCGATCTCCAAATAGGCTAGCCCGAGAATCCGAAACGCTGCAACTGGAAAAGGTCGAACGTGAGAGAGATGGCGGTCGTATTGAGCTGACCGCTGACGGCTGAGCGCTGAGAGCTTCCTCTCACCACGTGTCGACACACGGCCGCTTCTTGTGCGCCCGCGCTGGCGGCGGCGGGACTGAATGCAGCAAACTGATGATCCATTGGCGCGACTCGGCCGGGTCGATGACGTCGTCGATCTCGAAGTAGGTGGCGGTGTTGAGGGCTTTGCCGTGTTCGTAGGCCCGCGCCACGATGTGCTCGAACAACTGCTTGCGCTCTTCGGGATCTTCGACCGCCGCCAGCTCTTTGCGAAAACCCAGCTTCACCGCGCCTTCGAGGCCCATGCCGCCGAACTCACCGGTGGGCCACGCGACCGTGAACAGCGGCGCCTTGTGGCTGCCGCCGCCCATGGCTTGCGCCCCCAGCCCGTAGCCCTTGCGCAGCACGATGGTGAAGAACGGCACGCTCAAATTCGCACCGACCACAAACATGCGGCAACAGTGCCGGACCAGCGCCGTCTTTTCGACCTCCGGACCGACCATGATGCCGGGGGTGTCGCACAGGAACAGGATCGGGATGTCGAAGGCGTCGCACAGCTGCATGAACCGGGCGGCCTTGTCCGCGCCCGGTGTATCGATGGCGCCGGCAAGATGCTTCGGGTTGTTGGCAATCACGCCCAATGGCCGGCCCTCGATGCGGATGAACGCGGTCACCATGCCGAGGCCGAAATGCCGGCGCAGCTCGAGCACGGAACCAGTGTCCGCCAACGTCTCGATGACCGACCGCACTTCGTAGACCCGCAGCCGATTCTCCGGGATGATGCCGCGCAGTAGCCGTTGGTCAGCAGACTCCCACTGCGTGATCGGTCCCTGAAAGTAAGAGAGGTGTCGCTTGGCCACGCGCACCGCCTCGGCTTCGTCGGCCACCGCAATGTCGACGACGCCGTTGGGCACCTGCACGCCCATCGGGCCAACCTCTTCCGGACGGAAGACGCCCAATCCGCCGCCTTCGATCATTGCCGGGCCACCCATGCCGATGTTGGAGTTCGCCGTCGCAATGATGACGTCACAGCACCCGAGTAAGGCGGCGTTCCCTGCGAAACAACGACCGGAGTTGATGCCGACCAGCGGCACGAGTCCGCTGAGCTTGCCGAAAAGATGAAAGGCCATGCAGTCCAGACTGGCTACGGCTGGCGCATCGATGTCTCCTGGCCTTCCGCCACCGCCTTCGGTGAAGAACACCACCGGGATGCGCAAGCGCCCGACCAATTCGAACATCCGATCTTTCTTCCGATGGTTCTGGAATCCCTGGGTGCCCGCCAACACCGTGTAGTCGTATGACAGGACGGCGCACTGCGCCTTGGTCTCGCCGAACAGGTATCCGTTCACGCGGCCGATCCCGGCGATCAGCCCGTCGGCTGGCGTGCGCTCGATCAGGTCCTCGACCGAGCGCCGCTGCCGCTGCGCCGCGATCGCCAGCGCGCCGTACTCTACGAATGTTCCCGGATCGCAAAGGTCGGATATGTTCTCGCGCGCGGTGCGCTGGCCCGTCTTCCTGCGCCGCGCCACGGCGTCCGACCGCGCGGCATCAAGCGTGAGGGCGTGGCGCCGGTGTACCTCGGCGAGATCGGCACGCACGGAGTTCAAGTCAGCGGGCGTCGATTCCTCCCCGTCCGACAGCTCTACATCGTGCACCTCGATGAAGACGAGGGCATGCCCCTCGGGCACGGTGTCGCCTTCCGACACCCCGATGCGTCGCACCACACCGCTGGCCGGGGCCTCGATGACATGTTCCATCTTCATGGCGGTCATGACCAGAACCGGTTCACCCTGACGTACGGTATCGCCCTCGGACACGGCCATACTGACGATAGTGCCCTGCATGGGCGCGTGCAGCACCACGGTGTCTTCAAGGCCTGCCGCCTGGCGCGCTCGACCCTCGACTATCACCGACCCGGCGGCCTCGCTCTTTCCGTAATGCAGGACGGCAAGCGGGTCTGTTGGATCGACCTTGGCGCCGGCAAGCGACCTCCCCCCAGCCCCCTCCTTGGTAAGGAGGGGGTCGGAAGACCCTTCGACAGGCTCAGGGTGAGCGGAATGCTTCTTTGAAATGGAATGCCCAACCGCTCGTGCTGAGCTTGTCGAAGCACTGTTTGTGAGAAGATCGACACCTTCGGCAATGATCGGGTCAGAGACCGAGGGCAGGGAGAGGTCGCCAGGTGCGACTAGCTCGGTAATGTGGTCTTCCACAAAGCGGGTATGGATACGATTCGCCACGAACTCCGGGTGCCGCAGCAGCCGCTGCAGGAACGGAATGTTGGTGCGCACACCCTCGATGGTGAACTCCCCCAGGGCGCGATGCGTCCGCGCGACCGCATCGGCGAAACGTGGCGAGGTCGAATGTCCGATGAGCTTGGCGAGCAGGGAGTCGAAGTTGGGATTGGTCTGATAGCCGACGTAGCCGCAGGTATCCGTCCGCACCCCGTGACCCGACGGCACCTCGAATGCCACCAGGGTTCCACCGCTAGGTCGAGCGATGCCGTTCGCATCCATCGTCTCCGTGTTGATGCGGACCTGCACGGCGAAGCCACGCGGCGTGGACACATCCGCCTGCATCAGGCTCAGCTCTGCCAGGGAGCGGCCGGCGGCCAGTTGGAGCTGTATCCGCACCAGGTCAATGCCCAGCACTTCTTCCGTGACCGTGTGCTCGACCTGCAGCCTCGGGTTGGCTTCGATGAATGCGTAATGCGGACCTCCCCCCGGCCCCCTCCTTGGCAAGGAGGGGGTGAGAGGGAGGTCGCTCCTTGGTAAGGAGAGGGAATCTTCGTCCAGGGCATCAGCGGCGACCAGAAATTCGAAGGTCCCGGCGTTGAGGAAGCGCGCCGCCTCTGCCATCCGGACCGCATCCGCGGTGATGCATGCGCGCAAGCCTGGTGACAAGCTGGGACACGGTGCGATCTCGACGAGTTTCTGATGCCGCCTCTGGATGCTGCAGTCCCGCTCGCCGAGATGACAGACGCTGCCAGACCCGTCACCGATGATCTGCACTTCGATGTGCCGAGCGCGAGGCATCAGCTGCTCCACATACACATCACCGTTGCCGAAGGCCTGACGGGCCTCGGACTGGCAACGCACGAACGCGTCCTCGACATCCTCGGGACGACGCACCACCCGCATGCCACGGCCGCCACCGCCCGCCACCGCCTTGATCATCATCCCACCGCCATCGCCCAACGACGCGAGGAAGCTCTTGGCCTGCTCTGCAGTCACAGAGTCCGCTGTGCCCTTCAGCACTGGCACCCCGCAGCGCTCGGCCAGCGCGCGCGCCTGGATCTTGTCGCCGAATATGTCCAGCGTCTCCGGACGCGGCCCGACAAATGTGATGCCTTCCGCGGCAGCGCGCCGAGCACACGCGGCGTTCTCACTGAGAAAGCCATAGCCTGGGTGGACGGCGTCGCAGCCGCTTGCCTTGGCAACGGCCAGAATCTGTCCGACATCGAGGTAGGCCGCGACACCCACGCCGCGGAGTGGGCGGGCTTCGTCCGCCCTACGCGTATGGAGCGAGCCGTCATCGTCCTCCGAGAACACCGCGACGGTTCGCATTCCCAGCTCCGCCGCCGCGTGCATGATCCGCACGGCAATCTCGCCTCGGTTTGCCACCAGAAGTTTCTTCATGGGAATCTGCTTTCATAAACGTGGGGAAAAGAGAACACCTCGAGGGGCACGAGCGTGCCGGCCAACTCCAGCCACTCCAACCATAGCGGGTAGTTCTTTGACGCTTGTATTCGCCGCCGCCCTTTGGTACCCACGGCTCCGCTGATCGCCATGGTACGCCTCCGCTATTTGCCGTTTGTATTTGTCGCTCTGCTGTGGTGCGCCGGCCCGGTTGCTCACGCCGAGCAGGACGGCTTGGGGCTGGTCACCGAGACCTGGGGGCGCTACCGCCGTGTGAACACCGAGAGGGAGGAGAGTGAGATCCTCATCGTGAGTGCGCCGCAGGCGGCTGGCTTTTCACGCGCGGAGACCGAAGCCATGGCGCGCGAGGCGCGATCCGGGGTGATCCACAAGCGCGCCGTCCGCCACGTGCTCTACGCACCTGACCGGCACGACAAGATCCACTTGCTGTTCTCACTGCCGCCCGATGATGCGGGCTTGGGCCTTCTCGTCTGGCGGCAGACCGACAACGCTCAGGACGACATGTGGCTGTTCATGCCGGGCTACCGCGCCGTGCGGCGGGTCCCGGTCAGCAGCAAGCAACGGCTGGCAGGCACCGATCTGCTGTATGAGGATGTGCGCGAGCTGGCCGGCGAGCGCACCGATCGGTTTACGTACAAGATCGTGGCGGCCGAGCCAGTCGACGGCCGAGCCGCGGACGTAGTCGTTGCCACGCCGAAGGCGGGCACGGAGTCCGCCTACAGCAGCCGCAAGATCTGGGTGGACAAAGAGTGGCTCTTTCCCCTAAAGATAGAATTTTACGACAGCCGAGAAAGTTTGTGGAAAGTGCTGCGCAACACCGAGATCCACGAGGTGGCACCCGGGGTGCGCCGGGCGGATCTGGCGGAGATGCGCGATCTGCAGCAGAACGAATGCACGCTGCTCCTGGTGACCAAGCGCAGCGTTGGGAGCGAAATCCCGGCGCAGGTTTTCACAGAAGATTACCTGGTGCATCCGGGTGCCGACTGATCGGACCTGGAATGCCGCAAGCATGATTGCCGACAGCTTTCGGATGCCGCGCCGCTTCTTGCGCGGACACTATACGCGGTTGGCATTGACGGTCCTCGCTCTTGCTTGTGGCGTCGCGCAGGTCGCCGCCGATGATCTCGCGGGTCGTGAGACGCTGCGCGCCTTCGTAAAGATCATCGATACCGTCGCCGGGCGTGCCGCCTTGCAAGTGAGCGCAGGTGAAGGCGCCCTCTTTCCCGAGGACGTCGTGAAGACGATTTCCGCGGTGTCGGGCGTCGAGATCACTGTGCCGGTGGTGAGCAGCACGGCGTTCATGGCGGACGGCAGCGGCGAGCTGCTCACGGTCCAGGGCATGGACATCGCCAACAAGAAGGCGGTGGCGGTGTACGAGCTGCGGGACGAGGAACGTGGGCTCGACGATCCGAAGCTCTTTCTCGCCGATGCCATCGTCATCCCGCACGCGTTCGCCGACCGGCGCGGCCTGAAGCTCGGCGACGCGCTCACGATCGATACGCCTCGCGGCCAACAGCACGTCACCGTCCGCGGCATGCTCGATCCTCGCGGTCTGGCGCGGGTCTATGGGGGCAACTTGCTGCTCATGGACTTGGGAAACGCCCAAGACATGTTCGGTCGCGCCGGGTTCATCAACCGCGCCGACGTCGTGGTCGGCCGCCACGGCGATGTGCAGCACGTTGCTGACGCCATCACCGCCGTGCTGCCACCTGGGCTGCACGTGGAGCGGCCGAGTCAGCGTAAGGCCGACTTGCAGACCGTCATGCGGGCCTTCCAAATCCTCCTCTGGGCCTTGGCATTGCTGGGCCTCGTCGGGTCGTTCCTCATCGCCTTCAATAGCCTGGCGACGCTGTTCGAAGGACGGGCGTGGCAGCTGGGTGTGCTGCGCGCGGTCGGCGTGCGTCCGCGGGTGATGTGGCAGGAACTGTTGAAGGAGAGCGCCCTGTTGGGTGCCGCCGGCGTGGTTGTGGGGATTCCCCTTGGCATCGCCCTCGGGCGGGTGCTGCTGCCCATGATCACCACCGCCGCCGCCCTGAACTCGAAGGTCGCGACTCCTGATGCACAGCTGGCCGTACATGCGACGTCGCTGCTGCTCGCCGCGGGGTTAGGGCTCAGCGCGGCGCTGCTGGCGGCGGCGCTGCCGGCCTGGCGCGCCACGCGTATGGGCATGGCGCAGACGATGCGTGGGCGTGGCGTGGAGCAACAAGGCATCGGCACGGGTGCCAGCTGGGTGATCCGCGCGGCGGTGGGGGCCACCATCGGCCTGGCCGTGTTGATGCAGTCGGTCACCAGGGTCCCCTCGTGGGGACTCCTCGCAACGGGCTTCATCGCGGTGGGCACGGCGTTGGCGGCGCGGCCGCTCCTCGATCTGATTCGGCGTCCGCTCTTGGCCGGCTTTCGCCTGTTTGCGGGACCGACCGGCGAGTTCGCCATCAAGAACATCACTCAGAATCCGCGCCGCGCCGGGCTGACCGTCGCCATGCTCGGCGTCGGACTCGGGTGCGTCTTTTGGCTGTGGATGGTGGCCCACAGCTTCCAGGCGTCCGTCGTCGATGCCGTGAGCGGTGCCATGCGCGCCGACCTGGTTGTCAGCTCATCGCACATCGAATCGGGATTCCTCGAAGCGCCGGTTGCCGATGATCTGGTCGGAGAACTCGCACAGATCTCCGGCGTGACCGCCGCCGTCGGTGAGCGCGGGGCCGAGTGGCAATATGACGGCGGGCCGATCACTATCGACGCCTACGACCCGGCGTATTTCGTCAGTCCCGAGTTCGGCCAGTGGCCGCTGGCTGGCCGCGGCTTGCCCGGCCTCTGGCAGGCGGTTGCTCGCGGTGACGCCGCGGTCGTGTCGAGCAATTTTGCGCTCAACCTCCACGTCAAAGTCGGCGATACGATCACGCTCGACAGCCCCAGCGGTCCGTTGGCGCTGCAGGTGGCCGGTGTGGTCACACACTTCGCGTCACCGCGCGGCACGATCGAGATGAGCCGCGACGTCTACAAGCGCTTGTGGCGCGATGCCAAGATCACGCGTGCGTTTGTGCGCACGCAGCCGGACGTCGACCGCGCGGTCGTCCGTGCCGCCATCGCCCGGCAATTCGGTCGCACGTACAACCTGCGGATTCTCTCGGCGGCGGAGATCGTCGAGTACTTCGCTTCGCAGGTCCGCCGCGGGTTTGCCGGCGTGTACATTCTGGCCGTGATGGTCCTGTCGGTCGTGCTCGTCGGCATGGCGGATACGCTGGCGGCGGGTGTGATCGAGCGTACGCGCGAGATCGGAGCGGTTCGCGTGGTCGGCGTGCGGCGACGCTACGTCCGGCGCATGGTACTCATGGAGGGTGTCGTGTTGGGGAGCGTCGGGCTTGCGCTGGCGATAGCCTCGGGGCTCGCGCTCGGTACGTTGTGGGTGGATGCGACGTTCCCGGCGCTCCTCGGCTGGGTGCTGGAGCCACATGTCCCCTACCAGCAGGCCGGCGTGGTGACCTTGCTGACCCTAGGCGTCTGCGTGATGGCGGCGCTGGCGCCGGCGCGCCGGGCGGCGTCGCTTGAGCCCGCGGTCGCGCTGCGATACGAGTGACAGATCATGCCGGACTCCTCCGCGATCCTCCTCGAACGGGTGCACAAGCGCTATGGCACCGGTCCACAAGCGGTCGAAGCGCTGACTGATGTGACGCTGCGGGTCGCTGCCGAGGAGTTTCTCTCCATCATGGGTCCGAGCGGCTGTGGGAAGAGCACGCTCCTCAACCTCATTGCCGGGATTGACACCCCGACCAGCGGCCGGGTGTGGGTTGCCGGCTACGATCTGGCGCAGCTATCGGACGATGCGCGCAGCGACATGCGGTTACGACACATTGGGTTCGTGTTTCAGAGCTTCAACTTGTTCCCCACCTTCACGGCCGAGGAGAACGTCACCTGGCCGCTCGAGTTTCTCGGGGTCCACTGGCGGGAGGCGCGCAAGCGGGCCGATGCGGCGCTGGCGGAGGTCGGTCTGGATGACAGCGCCCGCCGCCGCCGCCCGGCAGGGCTCTCGGGCGGGGAGCAGCAGCGTGTGGCGATCGCGCGCGCGCTGGTCACCAAACCACGTCTGCTGGTAGCGGATGAGCCCACTGGCAATCTCGATTCCCGCACCGGCCAGTCCATCCTCGACCTCATGCAGATGCTCAACCAGGAGGAGCACCTGAGCATTGTGCTGGTGACGCACAGCCCGTTCGCCGCCGGTTACGGGCACCGTACGGTGGAACTCAGGGACGGGCGCATTCTGCGCGAGACGCGTCCGAGTGTCGGGGCTGCCGCTGGCGGATAGCGTGGCGGCCTGACGACCATTACGGCCCGCCATGGCACGTGCCGCGCGCAGCGGATCGGCGGCCCCAGGCTAGCGGCGTGCCATCATCGAAGGACCTGCACCGGTACCAGTCGCTGTTTTAGGCTTCACGCTCGAAAGAGGACGGCAGGGCCTGGGGCGCCGGTCGTGACGTTTGCCGCGCCGGCTGACGAGGGGCGGTTTCTGCGCGGGCCTGCCCCGCAAGATGGAATCGGGTAGCGCCGCATGCGGCAACGCGATGCCAAGCTCGGCCTGAATCTCGCCGAGGAGGGCTTCTTCGTCCGGAGCGATGAAGGTGATCACGTGACCGGTCGCTCCAGCCCGTGCGGTGCGTCCGGCCCGATGGATGTAGTCGTCCGAGCACCGCGGCACGTCGAAGTTGATCACGTGCGAGATGCCGCTGATGTCGAGCCCGCGTCCCGCCACGTCGGTGGCGACCAGCACCGGGTAGTCGCCGCGCCTGAAGGCGTCGAGCGCCGCAGTGCGCTCCTCCTGGCTGCGGTCGGAATGGAGACTGGTGGCATTGACGCCGCTCCGGGCGACGGCGCGCGCCAGTCGGTCCGCATCGACCTTCCGCTTGACGAACACCAGCACCGAGCGCATCTCGCTCGGGCGCAGCAGGGTCGCGAGCAGGGACGACTTCCTCTCCTGTGCGACGCGGTAGGTGCTGTGGGCGATCCCGTCCGCCGGCTGTTGCCGGTCGACCGTGACCGTCACCGGATTGCGCAGGATGGTGCGGGCAAGCTCGCGTATACTGGGTGAGAGAGTCGCGGAAAACAGCAGCGTCTGCCGCGTTGCCGGCAGCGCCGCGAGGATGCGGTGCACATCCGGCAGAAACCCCATGTCGAGCATCCGATCGGCCTCATCGATGACCACGACTTCGACCGCGCTGAGGTCGACGTATTTGAAGCGCATGTGGTCCAGCAGTCGCCCCGGCGTGGCGACCACGATTTCGCAGCCGCCGCGCAGCGCCCGCTCCTGCGGGCCCATGTCGACCCCACCCACGACCGCGACCGCACTGAGGCCGACGTGATAGCCGAGCGCGAGCACCTGCTCGTCGATCTGCAACGCCAGCTCGCGCGTCGGAGACAGCACGAGCGCACGGCAGCCGGCATCCCGTGGCCCCTGCAGGCGCTGCAGGATCGGCAAGAGGAAGGCCGCGGTCTTGCCGGTGCCCGTCGAGGCGCAGCCGATGAGGTCGCGACCGGCCAGAACGACCGGTATGCCCTGCGCCTGGATCGGCGTCGGGCGCGTATATCCCATGTCCGCCACCGCCTCAGCCAGGGCCGGGATCAAGTCGAACTCGTTCATCGATAATGTCATTGTTTCTCCAGAAGTTGTGACGACGCGGGACGCGGCCAAGACGGCGCCGAAACGGACTGCACGCGCGCGTGTGGCAGCCTTGAGCCGCTCGGGGCGAGGGAGACGCTCCGAGGGGAGTGCAAGGGGGCAAATGGCGAGACGTCGTAGTTTAGGTGGTTTGCCTTTCCGATCACCACCCTCGGCTACGTGTGCAGACCGTCTGCAGCCGCGCAGTCAGGGTGGAAGTGTCAGTGCAGTAATGTATCGCACAGTCCGCGATGAAAAGCGAGGACCGCAGACACCATCGGAGACGCGGGCGAGCTGTCCGCTTCGGCCGTCCCAGCAACGCGTAGCCGGCGGCGCCCGCTCCGTCACCTGCTTGTCAGCCGCGACGGTGGGCCGCGCGAAGCGGTCGAGTTCTTGGTCGATAGCGGCGCCGTGTATTCGGTATTGCCGCGGCGGGTGTGGCGTGCACGGCTCCCCGTTGGGTCGCTAGACAAGATTCGGATGAGCAGCGGCGCGCGGCGCAGATAGAGGCATCCACTCCCCGTACGGGAATCGGCCGCGAGTTGCTCGTGTCATTCACGGGAGGCTTCATTCCCGACGGGAGGCTCCAGAGTGAGCAAGTAGGTGACGAGTGCGTCGATGTCCTCTCGGGAGAGCCGCTGGGCCCAGGGGCGCATCTGGAGCGGGGGTGTTGGGCCGTCAGCGTCGAGCTTGCCCGCGGGGCTGCCGTTTTCAATGATTTTCCGAATGGCGTTGTACTGGGCTAGGACCGCGCCGAACCTGGGGACTGGCGGGTCGCCTGCGAGATTCTGCAGCGGGGTCCCTTTCTCCATGGCATTCACGATGGCCTGGCGGTCCTCGGAAGAAAAGAGGAACATCCGTTCGGCCAAGACATTGAGCGCAGGAACGGTCTTCTTGACGTAATTGGGGTTCGCGACCCCTCCCTCTGCGTTGGGTCCATGACAGGTGAAGCAACCGTTCTTCCGGAAGAGCCAGCGCCCGCGCGCGACGAGACCTTCCTCTGGTGGAGGGGGCTCCTTCCAGTACTCCCCGTAGTCGACGGGGTCCGGTACCTCTGGGGAGACGCCGTTTCTCACGACGAACCGACCTCGCATCCCGAAATGCGCTCTTCCGCAGACGCTCGTGCAGTAAAAGGGGTAGACACCGGCCTTCTTCGGCAGGACCATTACCTCAGCGACGTGCCCGGGATAGACCTCCACGGGACCAATGCCGAGATCCGGACTGTAGAATGTGTGGGTAACGTCCGCACTCTTGAGTCGCAGGAACACGCGTTCTCCCACGGTGAGCAGCGGCTCGGCCGGCCGGTACTTTTTCGCGAAGTAGGTTCCTCCCCGCACTTCCTCGTCGGTCCAGGTCCCGGTGGCAGCCACCCCGGTCAGCGTGATCACTCGGGACGCCGGCCCCGAGTGGGCTTCGACGGTTCGTCTTTCAAAGAGGAAGGGCCAGGCAATGACGATGATGACGGAACCTACGGTACCGAGGATGGCGCCCCATTCCTGACGATTGAAACTCATCCTGTCACCCCGTGTAGAGTCGGAGGAAGCTGAGCACCAGGCCGGTGAGGAGCAGCGCCACCGGAGCAAACGCTCTGCGGGCTTGACCTGCCTGTCCGAACAGTCGCAGCGCGTGCTGGTACCCCGTCTTCAGTGCGTAGGTCAGCCCCACCAGGAGGAGGGGAACTTGGATATAGGGCGTCCAGTCCGGGATCACCGGCGTCCACGGCACATTTGCTGTCCCAAAAAGATTCCAGCCCCAGCCGAATGGGTCGGATATCACCATCAGGATGTAGGAACCATTGATGAGCATGAGAGGGAAGCTGAACGCCACCCAGACGAGTAGGCCCAGCGGGACCAAGGGGTAGACGAAGCTTAGGAACAGCTCCTTGCCTCCTACGGAGTGGGGTGCTGCGAGCTTCCCGCCGAGCCAGACAGCGCCGTAGTAGATGCCCGGGATCACGACGAGCGCTCCCAGCCAGAGGGTGGCGGTGTAGAGACCGAACCCGCCCCAGTCGCCCTTCTCAGCAACGTTGGCCCAGTCCTTGAGGAACCCCCAAGGCCCCAGGTAGATGACCGAGTAAGCCAGAGCCAACGACAGCATGATGAAGGCCTTCCAAGCTTCATCATAGCCCTTAAGTTTTGTGTCTGAGCAGAACGGACGGAGGTTCAGGGTCATGTTGTCGTGAGGACAGGTCTTGATGCACTCCATGCAGAGACCGCAGTAGTTGTTGCGCTCCATCTTACTTGGGTACATGAACCAAGGGCAGCCCCAGCCGCGGTCGTTGCCGGCGAGGCAGCCTTTGTCTGTGCACTTCTGGCAGACGACGGAGTCCCTCGACCGGACCTCGACCATTGACGTCATAGCGTAGAGACTGAGGAAGCCTGACACGGGACACACGTAGTTGCAGAACGCGCGCTGCCGATAGACGAGGTGCATCACCGTCGCGATGAGAAACAGAGATCCCAGCACTCCCACACTGACGATGGGGCGGGTCAGGAAATGGGCGCTGAACGTACAGAGCGCCAAGAACCCAATGTTCTGAATCCAAATGTTCGACAGGGCCTTCGGCCATCGCTTATTCAGCCCGAAGTAGCGGTTTCGGCCTATCAGTGTCCCTAGCCCGGGGGTCGCCTTCTCTGTCTTCGGGTCCCCGGTCTCGACCTTGATCAGGCTCTTTCGCTGCGGCCATTCGCCGAAGAAGGGGAACGGGCACATCGTGCACCAGATGCGCGAGGCAAATGGGACCATGACGCTGATGAGCAAGAACCACCAGAAGATCCAGACGAAGATGATGATGATGTTCCGGTTTCCAACGGGGCTTCCGAAGATGCCCGCCAACAGGAACAGCAGGAAGAGGAGAAGGTTCGGAAGGATGGCGGCGAACTGAAACCAGCGCCGGGTCACCAGCCATTTGACGGATGGCAGCAGTTTGAGCAGGTCAAGCCGGAACCCGCGGGCGGCGTTGGCCGAAGTGTTGGACGCCTGGGGTGGAGTCACCTTACGTTCCACTCTCGCGGTGCTAGCCTTTTCCGCAGCGGGGACCGGCATGGCAGGCATCACTTCTTGCCCCTGTGTGTGGATTCTGCAGCCACCTGGAAGGGCGGAAACTGCTCACGACTCCCGAAGCAGAACCGCTGCAGGTAGCATTTGCAAAGCCCGCACTCACCGACGCAGCCAGGACACAGGACCTCCCAGCCCCCGGTCTCCACGCGCACGCAGGGGACGTGGTTCTTGCAGACCGGGCAGAATAGGTAGTCAACCCCCTCCTGCATGGAGGTCGGGCTCGGCTGTGGTTTCAGGATGTAGAGTTCCGGCGCTTTGATCTTCTTCTCAAGCCACGCCACGTGATCGTCCTCCAGACTGGCCAAGGCCCAGAACAAGGATGCCAGCCCGGCGTCCGCGGTGGCGGAGGCTGCCTTCCGATAGAAGGCACGGGCTTCCTGCTCGGCCTTGAGCGCGAGGTGGTAAACGTGCTCCGGCGAGACCGAGTCGAAGATCAAGGCTTCCGGGTCGTCCAGGTCGGGTGACTCGACCACGCCCTCAACTTCCGATTCCTTCACATGTGGGATCTCTTCGCCAAACTGATCGCGAAAGTGTTGGACGAGCCTCGCCTCATGGTCCTCCTCCTCTCGAGCAAGTTCCTCGAAGTGATCTACGACGGCGGCGTCGTATCCGCGGAAGACATTGGCGAAGGCAGAGAAGCGCAGGGTGTTGGCGCGTTCGATCTCGATGGCCAGAGCGAGGACCTCCTGGGGAGAGAGGCTCTCAATGGGACGACTCATGATGCCCGTCCTTTGCGGAAAGAGATCAGGATTCCGCCGAAGAGCAACCCCATGGCCATGCCCTGGCTGGCGGGAAGGAGCCGGTTGGGAGCAACGATCATCTCCCCGAGCATGAAGGGGTGCAGGAATCCGCACGTATGGGAGCAACGGTAGCGGAACTTCCCTTCGCGGTTGGCCGTGAAGACGATCTCGTCCACCTCCCGAGACTCGTCCGGACGACTCGGCCTCTTCAGCATGATTTTGGAGGTGAGCGGCTGAATTTCGGCGTCGATATCGTACCCTTCCAGGTAGAAGCCATGGACAACATCGTCGGAGATCAGCCGGATGTGGACGGTGTCCCCCTTGTTCACGCGGATCCTCTCCGGCGCGTAGGCATACTGCCGGGCCCGGATCGTGATCTCGCGTTCCTGGGGCGCCGACGCTGCCTGGCTGAGGACGAGCGCCAGGGCTCCGCCGACAACCACCGACACGAGGAGCAGGACGATTGAGCCGACGTGTCTCATGCTACCGGTCATTGATTGAGCGTGAAGTCTGCAGCGGTGGTGCTGTTCACCGTGATCTCTTGGGTCTGCTTCTTCTTGAGCCGCTCGTGCCACACGGACAGTTGGTACGTGCCGTTGGGCACATCACTGATCGTGTATTTGCCGTCGGCGTCGGTGACGGCGAAGTAGGGGGTCTCGACGACGACCACATACGCCACCATCTCTGGATGCGACTCGCAGAGCAGGAGTGCGGCGGCGCACGGCTGGGCGAAAGTGTGGGAAGCAGTTGCACCCGCCGCCAAGTTTCCGAGGTTGAAGTTATCGCCACACCCCTCCGGAGTGTAGACGGTGTGTAGGAAGGGGTCGCTGTTGACGAAGTCGACGGTGGTCCCCGTGAGGAGCGGGAGGATCCTGGGGATAAATTCCTTCCCCTTCTGGTCCATCACGGCGTGCTTCTCCGGGGCTTTGAACGTCTGACCGGCGATCTTCTCGACGTAGACAACAGCGTTACTGTTGCTCTTCGCGCCGGCCACCTTCCCGGTAATGGTGCCCGCGAAGGCGGGACCACCAAGGCAGACGAGAGTCGCGAGCATGATCCAAGCACGAGCAATTCCCATGGGGTACCTCCTTCAGTGTGCGCCACCGGAAGCTGGGGCTTCAAGCAGCGCCAATCTGTTCGGCGTTCATTTCGCTTCAGACACGAAGCAACGAGCGGGCCAGGCATCGCTGTGGCGAACAAGTCGCGCCACGTGCGCGCTATGTTAGGGTACCATCGTGCACCGCTGCACGACTCTCCTGCATTGGTGCACGATCAGAGATGTCGTCTTATGCCGAATGCATTACGAACATCAGGGTGGCGTCTTTGTGCCTACCCTGCGGGCGACCGGTGCGCCCTGGGTAGCCGCGGCAAAGATGCGGCAAGGGTCCGCGACCCAAGCCAGGGCTATGTCGCACAACGCCTTCCGCGCAGCCCTGGTATGGACGGCGGCGCGACTTGGTTGTCACGAGAAGGAAGTTGGCCGACTCCTGGATCCACGCCATCCCTCGAAGCTGCCCCGCCTGCGGCAAGCCCTGGCGCAACTTGGCAAGCGCCTCGTCGTCGAGATGCAAGCTGCGTAGCGCTTGGTGGAGCCGCCGAACCGGGCGCGTGCCGAGCCCGCGCTGCTTGCTGACAGCTGACCGCGTTCAGACGGAGATGAGAACTCGGATCGGTGACCCCGAGGATCGAAGTGACCTAGGGAAAGGCGCACGCCAGGACATTCGCTCAGTGCTCAACTACAGGCCTGAGCCCGGACCCGTCGAGGTGACGGGTGTTGGTGGCTAAGCTGGGACTATTCGGCCGATTTCCGCAGGAGCATTTGCACCTCTGCCAACTGGAGAAATTCGCCCGGCGTGGCGACGCGTACGTCGCCGTAAGACTTGCGGTCGAAGTGACGACGAGCGGTATTGACCGTGATCAAGTAGTCCGCCCGACAAGCGAGCGCGCATTCCAAGATGCGATTGTCGGGCTCGTGCTTTATGGCGGTGGCGGTGAAAAGAGGCAGGCACAAGCGGAAGTGCTCTTGGATGTCCGCGAGCAAGAGCGGGCAATCATCCAGCACGCGTTGGTACTCGCCCAACATATCCGGTGTGACGTAGGCGTGCAGCACCTCGCGCAAGCACAGCTCAACGATCACGGCGGATTTGTTCGCCGGATTGGGCAACGTAGCCAGCTTCAGAACGCAGGTGTCAAGGACGGCTTTCAAGGTATGGTCTGGCGGACCGCAACGCGTACTCGCGGCGTTTACGCTCGACGAACTCAATCGCCTGCTGATCAGTCATGCGCTTGCCGCGGTTGCGTCGCCACGCCTGCGCCAGCCCGCGCGAGAGGGTGAGTCGGACGAGCTTCCCGTCCACAATGGCTTTGACGATCATGCCGGCAGGCTACCCGCTCCAATCGAGGCACGCAAGGCGTGACTCGTGCGCTATCGGATCGTGGGGTTGCGGCACCGACTCCTGGATCCGCGCCATCCCTCGAAGCTGCCCCGCCTGCAGCAAGCCCTGGCGCAGCTCGATAAGCGCCTCGTCGTCGAGATGCAAGCTGCGTAGCGCTTGCTGGGAGCCGCCGAACCGGGCGCGGGCTGAGCCCGCGCTGCCTGCTGACAGCTGCCTGCTTTCAGGCGCAGATGACAATTTGGATCGGTGACCGCGAGGATCGAAGCGACCGAGGGAAAGGCGCACGCCAGGGCTTTCCGGACGGTAAGCACTCAACTACAGATCTGACCCCGGACCTGTGCTTCCCGGCGGAACGGATAGACGAAAAAGTGTGGCGCGGGCTGGAGGCGAGCCAGTGAACCGAGTCGTGGTGGTGATCGTCTTGCCCGCGGCGCGCGAGCCGATTGTCGACGGATTCCACCCCATCGTGTAATATACGGCCACTCGAAATAACGCGTACCATAGGCGCAAAGAGCGGAGGACTACCGATGCTTGTCGCACTAAGGCAGGGAAGACCGAACGACGCCGAAGCGTGCGGGCGGATCTGTTACGAGGCCTTTCGGCACATCAGCGGGCAGCACAATTTCCCGCAGGATTTTCCAGATCCGGACACGGCAATCGGCGTCTTGTCGATGATGCTGTCGCACCCGGGGTTCTACGTCGTGGTCGCAGAGCAGGACGGGAAGATCATCGGCAGCAATGCGCTCGACGAGCGCTCGGCGATTGCCGGCATCGGACCGATCACCGTCGACCCGTCGGTGCAGAATGCGGGTACCGGACGCCAGCTCATGCAGCACGTGATGGATCGAGTGGCGGAGCGCCGCTTTCCCGGCGTGCGCCTAGTGCAGGCCGCCTATCACAACCGCTCGCTATCGTTGTACACCAAGTTGGGCTTCGATCCCCGCGAACCGCTCGCCTGCATGCAAGGACCGCCGCTCACCGAGAAGACGCCAGGGTACAGCGTGCGTGCCGGGACGGCAGCGAATGTCGCTGGGTGCGATGAAGTGTGCCAGCGGGTGCACGGACATGCGCGCTCGGGTGAGGTGACTGACGCGTTGCAACAAGGGACGCTGCACGTCGTCGAGCACGGCGGCCGCATCACCGGCTACACCACGGGCGTCGCCTTCTTCGCGCATTCCGTGGGCGAAACCAACAACGAGATCAAGGCGCTGATCGCCGCGGCGCCGAGCTTCGGCGGCCCCGGCTTTCTCGTTCCGATCCGCAACGCTGATCTTTTCCGCTGGTGTCTGAGTCACGGCCTGCGCATGGTGCAAGTGATGACGCTGATGAGCGTCGGCCTGTACAACGAACCGCACGGTGCCTGGCTGCCGTCGATCTTGTACTAGCGCGGTCCGATTCCATGCGGGAATGAGTGGCATCACCGCAGAGGTAGTATTGATAGCCCGCTAGAATGAATGCGGCTCCGTCGGCCAGGTGATCCCATGTTCGGACAAAGAGCGTCAGACCGCGCTTTCTTCACAGGTCTCCAAGAGCAGTTGCTGCGTCATTATGGCGTGAAGGCAACATCGCGGTTCGTGAACCTGAAGAAGCCCGCAATGAAGGCCCACCTGCTGGAGGCTGGCCGAGGTGAACCCGTCGTCATCCTTCATGGGGGGGATGGTGAGGCGGTGGACTGGGCGCCACTCATGGGTGCTCTCCAGGACAGCGTCAAAACGTACGCGGTGGACCGACCGGGATTCGGTCTGACTGAGCGGTTCGACTACCAACATGTAGACCTTCGTTCGCACGCGGCCGACTTCGTGACATCGGTGCTGGACGCTCTCGATATCCATGCCGCCACGCTTGTGGGCGGCTCGATGGGCGGATTCTTCGCGCTGGCGACGGCCCTGGCATATCCGAACCGGGTGCACGGACTCATTCTCATCGGTATGCCGGCTGGTCTGACGAGGTCGGGTCCCCTGCTGATGCGCATCATGTGCGGCGTGCCCGGGGCTGCCCGCCTCTTCATGAAGCGCTTCGCGAGCATGGAGGGCCTGAGCCGACAGTATCGCGCCATGTTCCACACCGATCCGGACACGCTTCCTCAGCTGTACTTCAGGACACGCCTGGCCGGCATGACGCTCCCGGGCGCGTTGGATACGTGGGCCGTGCTGCTGCGGCGGTGTGCCGGCCTGCGCGGCATCAGGCCCGAGGTATATCTCGGCGACGAGCTGCCCAAGCTCCAGCCGCCCACACTGCTGATCTGGGGGGAACACGACATGGCTCCGGCTTCCGTCGGCCACGAAGCCAGCACCCGCATTCCACACGGTAGGTTTATCTGTCTGCGCGGGGTCGGCCACCTGCCGTTCCTCCAGGTTCCGGATGAGTGCGCCCGGTTGATCCTGGAGTTCATACGGCGGCCGGTGACCTGACGGAGGCTATTCGCTCTCCAGATCCTTCAGCCGGCGGTACAGGGTCGAGGGGTTGACACCAAGGCGGATCGCCGCCTGCTCCCGGTTGCCGCCCGTGGCCGACAAGACCTGGCGGATGTGCTGCAGCTCGAAGGCGCGCACGGCGGCACGGAGGTCCTCGGATCCCTCAGGGTGGCATTGCGGTGCGGTCAGGTCCGGAGGGAGGTCTTGCACGCCGATGTACTCACCGTCGGCCAGGATCAGGGCCCGCTCCAGGACATTTTCGAGCTCGCGGATATTTCCCGGCCACGGGGCGCTGGTGAGGAGCTTCATCACCGGCTGGTCGACGCTGACGACGCGCCGCTTGAGTCGGGCATTGAGCCGGGGCAGGATGTGGCTCACCAAGAGAGGGATGTCGCTGCATCGCTCGCGGAGAGGCGGTAGCTGGATGTCCACGACCCTGATTCGGTAGTAGAGGTCCGCGCGAAAACGCCCCGCCGTCACCTCGGCCTTCAGGTCACGGCTCGTGGCGGCCACGAGCCGTGCGTGGAAGGGCATCGACATCGTGCCGCCCACGCGCCGCAGCTGCCCTTGCTCGACGGCCCGCAAGAGCTTCGGCTGCAGCTCCAACGGCAGCTCGCCGATCTCGTCGAGAAACAGGGTGCCGCCGTTCGCCAGCTCGAAGAGCCCGGGCTTGTCCTTGATGGCCCCGGTGAAAGCGCCGCGCACGTGGCCAAACAGCTCACTCTCCACCAGCTCCCGAGGCACGGCTGCGCAGTTGACCGCGATGAAGGGCCGATCCGGCCCGGAGCCGGCCTCGTGCAGCGCTCGGGCCACCACCTCCTTGCCGGTGCCACTTTCTCCGGTGATCAAGACGGTACTGTCGGTCGGGGCAACCTTCTCGATCGTCAGACGGATCGCCTGAATCGCCGGGTGCGCTCCGATGAGCTGGGTGCCGAAGTGGGTGTCCGAAAGCTCACGTCGGAGGTAGCGGAGCTCGCTCAGCATCCTCCGGAACTGCAGTGCCCGTCGGATTCGCACCAGCAGGTCCTCGGGGACTACCGGCTTGAGCAGGTAGTCCGAAGCGCCGGACCGAAAAGCTTCGATGGCGGTGTCGAGGGTTCCGTAAGCGGTGATAAGGATGACGGGGGATTCGGGGAGTCTTGCAGCGATCCGACTTGTCACCTCCACCCCATTCATCCCCGGCATGGCGATGTCGCACAGCACGAGGTCCGGCGCCTCCTGCTCCGCGGCGCGGAGCCCGTCCTCGCCGCTGGCGGCCGTCTCGCAGGCAAAGCCTTCCTCCCGCAAAATTCGGGCGAGATCCTCCCGAAATGACTCCTCGTCGTCGATGAGAAGGATCCGGCCGCTCATGATACACTCGCTGCTATTCGGGAGTGAGCCGCCACGTCGACCGACGGCAGCACCACCGTGAATCTCGATCCCGCTCCGGGCTTGCTCTCGACCTGGATGCGACCTCCGTTCGCCCGCACCAGGGAGTCCGACAGAGAAAGCCCCAGCCCCGTTCCTTCCGACTTGGTCGTGAAGAAGGGCTCGAACAATCGGGCCCGGGTGGCATCGTCCATCCCGCACCCGGTATCGGCTACGATCACTGCGACTCCCTCCTCGTGCTGACGCGTTTCCACCGAAATCTTTCCGGCGTGATCGGTGGCGTCTACCGCGTTGAGAAGGAGATTGAGCAGAACCTGGACGATGTGATCCTTCGAACCCGCCACGGGGGGAAGCGACGGCGAAAGAACCTGCTCGAAGACCGTTTCCTTCGCCCGGCGGTGGAGTCGGACCATGCTCATCGCTTCGCGGACGGCGCCGTTGACATCCACCAACACGCTTTTCTGCTGCCGGAGCTGCGCAAACTGGGTCACACCCCGCACGATCCTGCCGATGCGCTCGAGCTGGGAGCGCAGCAGGGAGAGGCTCTCCTGGACGAACTCCGGATCCTGATGACGTTCCATCAGCCGCAGGCGGGCATCCAGTGAGGACAGGGGGTTGCCGACCTCATGCGCGATACCGGCGGCGAGCCGGCCCAACGCAGCCAGTTTGCCGGCGTGTAACGCCTGGGCCTGGAGCGCTCTGCGCTCGGTCACATCCTCGAGGAGCTCCATCACCTGTACCACTCGACCCTCACGGTCCCGAACCGGTGACGTGACGTGGCGGAAGTACCGGACAGCACCAGTGGGCCCGCGGACTTCCCGTTCGGTCTCCAGCGGACGGCCTTCCGCGATGGTCCGTTGAGCTAAGCAATTCTCGCAGCCGCCGTCGAGTCCAGCTCGCGGGCATTGGTGGCCGACGCGCCGTGCTTCCCACCCCAACCAGTCCGACGCACGGGCGTTGACCCAGACCACGGACAGGTCCCGCGCGACGAGCAGAACACCCAGCCCGGCCGAGTGGATGACTCCCTCCAGCCGGTTGCGGTCGAGGATGGCAGAACGAGCCAGCATCTCCATCTCCTGCTCGCTGTGGCGGAGCCATTCAGACACGATGCCGGTAAGGTGGGCGGTCAGCAACATGAGCGCCAGCAGGGCAAAAGTGCGGCCGGCTACAAAGACAGGATCGTCGGAGGCGTGGAGACCATTGGTGAAGAGACGGTTGTCATAATGGGGCAACAATCCAGCCAGCTCCGCGACGACAAGTCCGACCACCAGGGCTGCGGCAACTGCGGTCAGCGCAAACGCCTTCTCTCGGGGGAGCAGGATGCGTGCGATGATGACGTGGATAATGTAGAGGATTGCAAGAGGGTTATCGAAGCCGCCCGAAGCACCGAGCAGCCCGGTCAGGACCAAGAGATCGAAGTTCACCTGGATCACCAGCTGGGACTCGGGATCGATGGCAGACCGTTGCCAGCGGACGAACATCATGTTGCCCGTCACCAACACAAGCCACCAACCGACCAGCGGTAGAAGTGCATTTGACGGGAGGATGGCCGCGATCGGGACAGTGATCACGATGAGGACCAGGGTCACCCCAGTTGCAATCCATCTCATGCCCACGAACCAGCGTACGTAGTGACGGAGTCTCTGCTCTCGGTCGAGGATCGGCAGATCCTGCCGAGCTGGAGCGGAAGGGAAAGCCCAAATGGGGCGCCGCCACAGGTACCAGGCGACCATCGTTCCCGTCGCGACCGCTGCGAATATCCCTGGAAGTATGTGGACGAGGCGCAACTGCGCCGGCGCCAGCCGTTCCAGGAGCACCGACCGCTCGATAATCTCGTAACCGCCGAAAATGACGCAGAACAGGGCGCTCAGCAGTGGGAGTAGCGCCCAGAGACGACCCGAGCGGGCGTGACGGACTTGGCCAGACAGCATCGGAAGTGAGTGTAGCCTAGCACGCGTGAAGGGACGGAGCACGCGGAATTCTGCCTGCCAGGCTTGGAGCCGGCAGCGATCCAACGGGGAGCGGGCCACAGCAATGGCGCTGGCCTCAGGCCCTCACGCCGCGGCGCGCTCGCTGCGGCCCGGCTGTACTGCGGCGATGAAGCGTAGATGTGTGTGGCGCTCGAGGGTCTCGCGCAGCCAGAAATCGTTTTTGAACAGCAAGAGCGGCCGGCCCTCCACGTCGAGCAGACAGAGCACGGCGCCGCGCCGCTCGAGATCGGCCGGATCGAAGCTGCCCTCCACCCAGCGGGCGTGCTGCGACGGTTGCGCTTCGAAGCGCACCTCGACGTCGTACTCGCTCTTGAGACGAGACTGGATGACGTCGAACTGCAGCCGCCCGACGGCGCCGAGAATGGGGTCGCGCTCGAGGCGCTCGCGGTGGAAAAACACCTGGACCGCACCTTCCTCGGATAGCTGCTCGAGCCCCTTCTTCAATTGCTTGCGCTTGAGCGGCTCGGTCAGGACGAGGCGCACGAAGTGCTCCGGCGAGAAACGTGGAATGCCGGCGAACTCGATGCCCGCGGCTTCGCTGAGCGAGTCGCCGATCCGCAGCAGGCCAGGGTCCCACACGCCGACAATGTCGCCCGCGAAAGCCTCCTCGATGCAGATGCGTTCCTGTGCCCGAAATTGCAGCGAACGCTTGAGCGCGAGCCGCTTGCCGGTGCGCCCGTGGGTCACTTCCATGCCGCGCACGAAGCGCCCGGAGCACACCCGCACGAAGGCGACACGATCGCGGTGCAGCGGGTCCATGTTCGCCTGGATTTTGAAGACGAAGCCCGAGAATGCGGGGGCGTCGGGCGACACCGGGCCGGCGGCCGTCGCGCGCGGCAGCGGCGGCGGCGCCAGCTCGATGAACTGGTCGAGGAACGGCTCGACGCCGAAGTTGGTCAGAGCGCTGCCGAAGAACACCGGCGTCAGCTCGCCACGGCGGAAGGCTTCGTGGTCGAAGCCCGTGCCGGCGCCGTGCAGCAGGGCGAGCGAGTCCGACAGCCGATCGTGAGCGCGGTCGCCGATAGTGGCGCGGAACGCCGGATCGTCGAGGCTGCTCACCTGCATTGCCGCCTTGTGCGCCGCCCGCTCGCCGCGCTCGAACAACAGCACTTGCTGCTTCCAGCGGTCGTAGACGCCCTGGAAGCCGGCACCGGAGCCGATCGGCCAGCTTGCCGGGCTGGCGGGAATGCCGAGCACGCGCTCGATCTCGTCGAGCAGGTCGAGCGGGTCGCGCCCGTCCCGGTCCATCTTGTTGATGAAAGTGACGATGGGGATGTGGCGCATGCGGCAGACCTCGAACAGCTTGATGGTCTGCGGCTCCACCCCCTTGGCGCTGTCCAGCAGCATGATGGCGCAGTCGGCCGCGGCCAGGGTGCGGTAGGTGTCTTCACTGAAGTCGTTGTGGCCGGGCGTGTCGAGCAGATTGAGCTCGTAACCGCGATAGGGAAACTGCATCACGCTGGTGGTGATGGAGATGCCGCGCTCGCGTTCGAGCGCCATCCAGTCGCTGGTCGCGTGGCGCGCGTCGCGCCGCTGCTTCACCGATCCGGCCAGATGCACGGCGCCGCCGTAGAGCAGCAGCTTCTCGGTCAGCGTCGTCTTGCCGGCGTCGGGGTGGGAGATGATGGCGAAGGTGCGCCGGCGCGCCACTTCCGCTTTCAGTCGTTCTTGCGAGTCGTTCATGTCCGATCTCTGTGTCCTCGACTGCCTACGCTTTTCCTGCTCACCCGTGGGCCCCCACGCTGCGGATGCCCCCAAGGGGGAGGGGTTGCATTTTCAATGTTGAAGATCAGCCAGCGCTGCGGCGCAACGCGGTACCCCACCGCCGTGAGCGGTCGAAATCAAGGCGGGGTGCGGAGGACGATCACTGGCAAATGGAAGACGAAATCGCGGGCAAAGTCAATATCGGGGCAGCGCGGGGTACTGTCCTACTTATTAATAGGACACTGACGCCGGGAAATTGGGACACTGGCAAACTCAGGCCAGTTTCTGCGCGATCCGCCCGATTCGTTCAGTGGGTACCGTCCTCATTCGGGCGGACAGTGCCAGTCGTTGGCCGCGGGGTTGCTTCCTAAGCCCCTGGCGCTATAGGTGGTGGGCCCATGCCTGATTCGTACGACTTTCCGCCGCGCCGGCAAGCTGAGGACCCGCTGCGGGAGATCCAGAAGATCTTCGATCAGGTGCGCGCGCGTTTCGCCGCTCGCGGGCCGTCGCGCATCAATCCGTGGCCGATCATGGTGATCGTGCTGCTGGTGTACCTGCTCAGTGGCGTGTACATCGTCGCGCCCGATGAGCGCGGCATCGTGCTGCGCTTTGGCCGCGTGGTGCGCGAGGCCGACCCCGGCCCCGGCTACCACTTGCCGTGGCCGGTCGAACAGGTGATCAAACCGGCGGTGACACAAATTCGCAAAGCGGAGTTCGGTTTCCGCACGGTGGAGGTCGGTCCGCCGGCACGCTATCACGACGTCGATCAGGAAGCGCTGATGCTGACGGGAGATGAGAACATCGTCAAGCTGCAGTTCATCGTCCAGTTCAAAGTGAAAACCGGTCCGACCGGTGCCACGGATTTCCTGTTCAACGTGCGCGACCCCGAAAGCACGGTGCGCGATGCGGCGGAAGCGGCGATGCGCGAAGTGCTCGGCCGCAACGACATCGACAATGCCCTCACCGAAGGCAAAGAGCGGGTGCAGCAAGACGCCCAAGCGCTGCTGCAACACATCCTCGATCAATACCAGGTCGGCCTCGAAGTGGTGACGGCGAAGCTGCAAGATGTGGGTCCGCCGGATAAGGTGTCCGACGCGTTCAAGGACGTGATCAGCGCGCAGCAGGATAAAGAGCGGCTCATCAACGAGGCGCGCGGCTACGCCAACGACGTGGTGCCCAAGGCGCGCGGGCAGGCGGCGCAGTTGCTCAACGAAGCCGAAGCCTACAGCGCGGCGAAGGTGCAAGATGCCACCGGCGCGGCGCAGCGCTTCAGCGCGTTGCAGCAGGAGTACGAGAAGGCGAAGGACGTGACGCGGCTGCGTCTGTACCTCGAAACGATGGAGCAAGTCTTGCCGCGCATGAACAAGATCATTCTCGACGATGTCGCCGGCAAGCAGGTCGTGCCCTATCTGCCGCTCGATCAAATGATCAAGCCGAAGTCCGCGGAGGCACCGAAGCAATGATGGACCGGCGCTGGATTGCGATTCTTCTGCTGCTTGCCGTACCCGTGGTCGGGTGGAATCTCGTCGCCTACACGGTGCCGCAGTGGGAGCAGGCAATCGTGGTGCAACTCGGCGAGCCGGTGCGTACCGTGCAAGAGCCCGGTCTCTACTTCAAGCTGCCGTTGATTCAGAACGTGCTGTACTTCGACAAACGTTTGCTCGCCTACGACGCCTCGCCGCGGGAGATTCTCACCAAAGACAAGCAGCAGCTGATGATCGACAACTTCTCGCGCTGGCGCATCCGTGACCCGTTGCAGTTCTATCGCACCGTGCGCAACGAGGCCGGCGGGCAGTCGCGGCTCGACGACGTGATTTATTCGATCGTGCGCGAAAACCTGGGGCGCCACACGCTGCGGGAGATCGTGAACGAAAAGCGCAGCGAAGTGATGGCCGAGGTGACCAAGGAAAGCGACGCCAAGGCACGCGAGTACGGCATCGAAGTGGCCGATGTCCGCATCAAGCGCGCCGACCTGCCGGAGAAGAACGAGCTGAACGTGTTCAATCGCATGCGCACGGAGCGCGAGCGCTTGGCCAAGAAGTTTCGCGCCGAGGGCGACGAGGAGGCACGCAAGATTCGTTCGGAGTCAGACAAGCAGGTGCAGATCCTCACCGCGGAGGCGCGCAAACAAGCTGACATCACCCGCGGGCAGGGCGACGCGCTGGCGGTGAAGATTTTCGCCGACGCATACGGCAAGGATCTGGAGTTTTACCAACTCGTCCGCACGCTCGAGGCCTACCGCAACTCGATCACCGAGGGCACCACGCTCATTCTCTCGCCCAACAGCGAATTCTTCCGCTATCTCAAGCAGCTCGATCGACCGAAGGATCGATGACTGGGCTGCGCGTCACGAATCGTTCCCGCTGCGTCTCACATTGCGTTGTCATCACCGCTGCGGTAGAGTGTAGTTGAGTCTGTTAGAGCCCCGCAGCACGTTCCAACCAGCAGGCCTCAATCCGTACACATGTGTGCTCGGCGCGGACTCCGGAAGGAGACAGCGTGCCACGGCGACACACCGGGGACCACAAATGGGACGTTTCCGAGCTGTGGCGTTTGTCACGACGCCGTTTGGTGGCCTCGTGAACGTACGCGGGTGAAGGAGCATGTGGAAACGTCTGGGTCAAGCGATCAGTAGGGTACACGAACTGCTGGGTCTCATCGCGGCGAAGAGAAAACGAGGTCGGGAGGACAGCCGCCGGAGCGCGGCGCGCACGCGCTTCTGGGCGGATATGCGCGAGGGACAGCGCGAAGCGGAAGCGCACTGTTCGCGGCAGGAGCTGCAGAAGGAAACCGTTGCATGATAGGAGGAGTCAGGGTGCCGAACCGATGCGAGAACATGAATCATCGACGGGCCGACGCGCCCGTCGGCCACTGCCCGCAATGCGGCGGTGTCGTGAACGCGCGTATTCGCGCTCAGCCGTGCAGCGAGACCCAGCATGCCGCGGCGCGGCGGCACCAGAGCGTATTCTGTGTCGATTGCGGTGCGCAGTTGATCTTCAGTCGTTGAGGCGAACGGCGCCGCGCGAGGCGAGGACGGCGCGCGCTCATCCCAAAATCACCCGCACGCGGTGGGTCGCGCCGTCGTCGGCCAATGGAATCGGCGCTCGGGGCTCCGCCAGCACCGCGCCGTCGAGTTCCGCGTGGCTGACGCCGCGGCTGACGCCGCGCGGATTCTCCACGGTGATGTCGTAGCGCGCGGAGTGATAGCGGAACACCATGTCGAAGCCGCGCCACGCCCGGGGCACGCACGGATCGATGAGCAGTGTCGCGCCGCGCACGCGGAAGCCGAGGATCCATTCGAGGCCGGCCCGATACATCCACGCGGCCGAGCCGGTGTACCAGGTCCACCCGCCACGACCGGCGTGCGGCGCGGTGGCGTATACGTCGGCACAGACGACGTACGGCTCCACCTTGTAGCGATGCAGGGCCGCGCGGCTGCTGGCGTGATTGATGGGATTCAACATCGAGAACAGCTCACCGGCTTTGTCGCCATCGCCAAGCATGGCGAAGGCGATCATCGACCAGAGGGCGGCATGGGTGTACTGGCCGCCGTTCTCTCGGATACCGGGCGGGTACCCCTTGATGTATCCAGGATCAAGAGAAGTCTTGTCGAAGGGCGGAGCGAAGAGCAGGACCAGTCCGTCGCCGCGACGCACGAGTTGCGCATCCACCGCCGCCATGGCCCTCGCCGCGCGCGCCGGATCCGCCACGCCGGAGATCACTGCCCACGACTGCGCGATCGAATCGATGCGGCATTCGCTGCTCGAAGCCGACCCGAGTGGCGTGCCGTCGTCGAAGTAGCCGCGCCGATACCAGTCTCCGTCCCAGCCTTCGCGTTCGAGCGCTTCCCGCAGGCAGTCTGCATGCTTGCGCCAATTTGCGGCGCGTGCCTGTGGCGCTGACACCGGCCCGCCGCGTCTGTCCGCCAGCTGAGCGAAGGCCGACAGCGTGGCGTGCAGGAACCAGCCGAGCCACACGCTCTCGCCCTTCCCTCCTGCGCCGACCCGGTTCATGCCGTCGTTCCAATCTCCCGTGCCGATCAACGGCAGGCCATGACCACCGGCCACGAGACTTCGATCAAGGGCACGAGCGCAGTGTTCGAAGAGCGTGACGCGCTCCTCGGACGCCATGGGCTGGAAGTACGAATCGGCCTCGCCGACGCGGAGGCCTGGCCCGTCGAGAAAGGGAACCGTCTCGTCGAGCACCGCGAGATCGCCCGTGACCTCGACGTAGTGGGCGGCCACGTACGCCAACCAGAGGCGGTCGTCGGAGACCCGCGTGCGCACTCCCTGGCCCGACGGCGGCAGCCACCAGTGCTGCACGTCGCCCTCGACAAACTGCCGGGCGGCCGCCCGCACGAGATGCGCTCGGGCGATCTCCGGCCTCGACACGGTCAGCGCCATCACGTCTTGGAGCTGGTCGCGGAACCCGTACGCGCCGCCCGCCTGATAGAACGCCGCCCGCGCCCACACCCGGCAGGCGAGTGTCTGGTAGAGGAGCCAGCGGTTCAGCAGGATGTCCATGGATCGGTCGGGGGTCTTCACCTGGACCGTGCCAAGGACATCGGCCCAGTGCTCGGTGACCGCACGGAGGGCCTTGTCGAGGTCGGCGGTGCGATAACGCGTGATCAAAGAGAGCGCCTCGACCCTCGTCGCCGCCTCGCCGAGAAAAAAGACGATCTCGGCCGTACCGTTCGGCCTGAGCTCCAGCTCAGTTTGCAGCACGCCGCACGGGTCGAAGCCGGCGCCGACTCGATTGGAAAGCGCTGCACCGCCAACGAGTGCGGCTGGGCGATCGAGCGTGCCGTTGCGGCCGAGGAACTCGGTGCGGTCGCCGGTCCACGCGACCTGCCGCCCCGCGAGATCAGCGAACGCCACGCGCTCGCCGCCCTCGGTGCGCCAGTGATTGCGCGCGAGCAAGGCGCCGGTTGCGCCGTCCATCTCGGTCACGATGAAGGGCGCGGACGCCTCGCGCGCAGCCGCGAGCACCCACTCCACGTACCCGGTGACCGAGAGACGGCGCAATCGCCCTGACTGATTGCGGATCACCAGCCGCGAGATCTTGATGGGGTCGTCGAGCGGCACGTACTGCAGCAGCTCGACCGAGATGCCGTGCGAGGTGTGCTCGAAACGACTGTATCCCTGGCCGTGCCGGCAGACGTACGGCGAGGCCTCCTCGCGAATCGGCAGCGCCGTCGGTCCCCAGAGCGCTCCACTGTCTTCGTCGCGGACGTAGATCACTTCGCCGGGCCGGTCGCCGACCGGGTCGTTCGACCAGGGCGTGACCTGGTTCTCACGACTGTTGATCGACCACGTGTAGCCCGCACCCTCGACCGACGTTTGGAAGCCGAACGACGGATTGGCGATCACGTTGATCCACGGCGCCGGCGTCCACTGCCCCTCGCCGAGGAGCGTTACGTATTCCCGTCCGCCAGCGTCGAACCCGCCGAGGCCATTGAAAAACTCGAGCGTCGGTCGCGGCAGCTCGGCTTCTGGCGGTTCGCTCGCTGACCTCCCCCTAGCCCCCTCCCTGGTAAGGAGGGGGAGTGACCCGGCGTGCGGTGGCGCGGGAGCGGGTTCGGATTCTCCTAGGCGGTGGACCTGCTCGAAGAGGCTGCCGCGACGGCTGAGGAGGACGGCGCGGGCCACGCTCTGCAGCAGGGTCCGCACCTCGACCGACATCAGGTCGGCGCGCAAGACGAACACGCTCCCTCGTGCGTCCTCCGCCTCGGGGTGTCGGCGCGATTGGCTCGCCCGCAGTATCGCCTCCAGAGCCGCCTGGAGATCTGCGGTGTAGGACGAAGGCCGTTCGTTCAGAATCACCAGATCGACGGCCAGTCGTTTCATCCGCCAGTACTCGTGGGCGCGGAGGAGCTGCCGGACGATTTCCAAGTCTTCGACCTCATCAATGCGCACCAGGACGATCGGCAAGTCGCCGGAGATGCCGTGGGGCCAGAGCGCCGACTGTCCCCGCTCGTTGCGTTTCAAGACTTCGGACGACGGTCGCAGCGCCGGATCGGAATAGAGCACGTGGTTGGCGAGACGCTGGAAGAGGTGCGCCTCATCGGGACCGACGCCGAGATGATGAAGCTGCACCTGTGCCTGTGTCCATGCCAGCGTAACCGCGCGCTCAAAGGCGGTCGAGTCGTGGTGCTTGTCGGCCAAGTCGAGCGCTTCGCTGCGCGACGGCGCAATCAACGTCCAGAACGCGACGCGCACGGTGGCCCCCGGCGGCAGCCGCACGCAGCACCGTAGACTGAAGATCGAGTCGAGCACGGTGCCGACCGTATTGGACAACGGCCGGCCGTCGATCACGGAGATCGGCGTCCGGATGCCGCGCCCGCGCCCGAGAAACCGTGCCCGGTCGGTCTCGAATTGCCGCGTCCCCACGCTCTCGCCTTCCACGACGGCGAGGTGCGCCGCCCACACCTGTGAGTCGCCCGGCGACCGCGGCCTCCGCGTGGCCAGGAGTGCGCCGACGTCGGTGACGAACTCCGTTTGCACGAACAGCTTGGAGAAGGCGGGGTGCGCCGCGTCGGCGGCGGGGGGCGCCAACACGACCTCGGCATACGAGGTCAGCTCGATCTCCCGGGCTCTGCTGCCCAGGTTCGACAGCGACACACGGCGGACCTCGGCGTCGTCCTCCGGCGAGACCGCGACCTCGAGCGTCGTGGCGATGGTTCCGTCGCGCCTGATGATCTCGGCGCGATGCTCGGAGAACGACACCTCGTAACTATCCGGCTCGACTCCGCTCGGTTGATATCCCGCGGACCACGCTGCGCCGCTGCGCGTGTCGCGCAGGAAAACGTACGTGCCCCACGAGTCGCACGTGACGTCCTCTCGCCAGCGCGTAACCGCGAGGTCGCGCCAGCGACTGTATCCCGAGCCAGCGCCGGTGAGCATTACGGCGTAGCGGCCGTTCGAGAGCAGGTGCGTGCGCGGCACGCGATCGTGTGGGGAGTGGAACCGGCGCGCCATCGGCGGGACGAGCTCGCGCACATTGGGGGCCGCTTTCACCTCCTCGGCCCGCGGACGAGCCACGGCGACGTCGCGGGGCGTACGTTCCTGCAGCAGGAGCTCGGTGGCTTGGACGATCGCGTCGGCATGGAAACGGGCGCGCATCGCCCCACCGTAAAGCGCGTTGGCGATGGCGACAACGGTCATCCCTTGGTGGTGCGCCATGTAGGCGCGCACGATCGCCACCGGCTCGCTTTCGGGCAGCCGCGTCGGGGTATAGTCGAGCGCCTCGTAACAGCCGTACCTGCCACGGCCGCCGGCTGCAGCCAGACGTGAGAAATTGTGCGCCGCGGCTTGCGCATCCACCATCGCCGCGAGCGCGGTGGCGTACGGAGCGACGACGATGTCCTCGCTGAGGCCACGCTTCAGACCCAGACCCGGCACGCCGAAGTTCGAGTACTGATAGGTGAGCTCGAGATCGCGCGCATTGTACGCCGATTCCGAAACACCCCAGGGAACGCCAAGCTCGGCGCCGTACTTCATCTGCCGGCGCACGACGAAGCGGTTCGTCTGTTCGAGCAGGCTTCCCGCCGGCGCGCGCATCACCAGCGACGGCATCAGGTACTCGAACATCGATCCCGACCACGAGATCAGCGCCGAGCCGCGGTCGACCGGCGTCAAGGCACGGCCGAGCCGGAACCAATGCCGCACCGGCACGTCTCCCTTGGCGATCGCGACGAAGCTGGCCAAGCGCGCCTCGGAGGCCAGCAAGTCGTAGCAGTTGGGGTCGAGACTGCCTTCGGCGACCTGGTACCCGATCGAGAGAAGCTGGCGTGCGGGGTCGAAGAGGAAGCCGAACTCCATGGCGTCTACCATCTCCCTCGCGAGGGTGGCGAGCGCGGCGAGGCGCCGCTCGAGCGCCCGGGCGGTGCGGCCGGAATGCTCGACGGCATTGATCAGCGCGTCGGCTCGCACGAGCGCGTCGCCTGTTCCGCCGGTCTGCGCCGCGATCTCCGCGCGCTGACGGACGAGGATCACGAGTGCCACGTTGCAGCGGTCAGGCAGATCCGCCAGGGTCGGGATGGTGTCGAAGCAGGACCGGAGCGCCTCATCTGGAGAAGTGTGTCCATCCGTTCCGGTGGTCGTGATGAGTGCGGTGTCGCGAAAGAGGAGACGCGCCCAGGGCATCAACTGCTGCAGGTCGCGCTCGTGGCTCTGGATGGATGCGCGCACTGCCTCCGCCCAGGTCAGCACGTCGGCGCTGGCGCCGTCTCCGCGTTCCTCAGTCAGGGCCCGTGCAATGTCGGTGACGGTGTCGGCGTGAACCGCGAGCGCCGCCACCCGGCCGGCGACACCCGCTGGTGTCTCCGCCGGCGAGCCCTGGAGCGGGGCCGCGAGAGTGTCGAGCGCTTCATCCAGCTGCTTCCGCGTCACCGTTTGCGTTCGTCGGTCGTCGGTGAGCGCCCCCAAGGCCTCACGGGTGAGTCCGAGCGCGTCGGCGATCCCGGCGGACCAGTCCGGACCCACCACCGGACGGCCGATCATCTGGCGACAGGCGTTTCCAAGAGCGATCAGGTGTCCCGCGAGATTTCCGCTGTCCACTGAAGAGACGTACTTCGGGTCCAGCGGACGTAGAGCTTGCGTGTCGTACCAGTTGTAAAAGTGACCGCGGAAGCGATCGAGCCTGTTCATTGCCGCGAGAGTCGCGTCCAGCCGGTCAACGGTCTCGAGCGCACCCAGCCAGCCGAAATCACGGGCGGCGGCCACGGACAGCAGGTACAATCCGAGGTTCGTCGGGGACGTCCGATGAGCCACCACCGGCTTCGGGTCTTCCTGAAAGTTGTCGGGAGGGAGCATGTGATCATCCGCCGCGACGAAGGTCTCGAAGAAGCGCCACGTGCGGCGGGCGATCAGCCGCAGCGCGTGCGTATTCGCGGCGGAGAGCGGCTTGGGGCCCGCCGCGGGCGGCGGACGGCTCGCCCACTGTGCGACGACCGGCGACAGTGTCCAGAGCATCACGAATGGCGCCGCAATCAACCCACTCCCGTGCCCAGCACACGCAACGACGGCTGCGGCTGCAGCGGCGAGCGCGACGCCGCCGGCCATCCGCCGATAGAACCCGAGGATATCGAGCGGCAGGCTGAACTTCGCCTGCGCGGCGGTGACCCACTCGAGCATGTGCTGGCGCCAGACGAACAGACGGAAGAGCGTGCGCGCGATGGCGTCGGTCATCAGCCACGCCTGGTGCGCGAGCAGCGCGAGCAGGAACGCGATCTGTGACAGACCGAGCGCGAGATCCGCACCGACCGCGCGCAAGTGGCTGCGCTTCGAAATCCCGAGCCGTCGCGGCACGACCCCCGCCACGAAGGGCAGCAGGGCAGGCAGCGCGATCATCGCGAGGACGAACCCGGTCCAGATCGCGGCGGACGCACGCGGCAGCATCCATCCTACCACCAGTGCGAGGAAGGCGGCCGGTGCCGACAACGTGCGGCGCAGGTTGTCCATCATCTTCCAGCGCCCGATCAAGGGAATCGGCCTGCGGGCCGAGTCGCCGCTCGCGTCCCGCCCACGGCCGAGAATCCAGGGAAGCAACTGCCAATCGCCGCGCGCCCAGCGATGCTGGCGCGCGGCGGCGACGTCGTAGCGCGAGGGAAACTCCTCGACGACCTCGATGTCGGAGACCAGTCCGGCGCGCGCGAAGATGCCCTCCAGCAGGTCGTGGCTCAGCAACGTGCTCTCGGGAACTCGCCCTTCGAGGGCCGCTTCAAAGACATCGACGTCGTAGATCCCCTTCCCGGTGAACGACCCTTCGCCGAAGACGTCCTGGTACACATCGGAGACGGCGAACGCGTACGGATCGATGCCGCCGGGACCCGAGAAGACGCGCTGGAAGACTGATCCCTCGCGACCAATCGGCAACGACGGCGTCACTCGAGGCTGGAGCACCGCGTACCCCTCGACCACGCGACCGGTGCGGGGATCGAGCCTCGGACGATTGAGTGGGTGAGCCATCTTCCCGACCAGCTGCCGGGCGGCTCCCCTTGGGAGTCGCGTATCGGCGTCGAGGGTGATCACGTAGCGCACGCCAGCGGGAACGACGGGCGCGCGGCCGCCTACTGCCAGGAAGGTCGTGTCGGTTGCACCGCGCAGCAATCGATTCAGCTCGTGCAGCTTTCCGCGCTTGCGTTCCCAGCCGATCCATTTCCCCTCGCCTTCATTCCAGACCCGTCGGCGATGGAGCAGGAGGAATCGCTCGCCATCCGGTGCCGGTCCGTAGCGTCGGTTCAAGCGGGTGATGCCCTCCGTGGCAGCGCCCAAAAGCGCGTCGTCGTCGGGCGTGGTCTCGTTGGCGGAGTCCGTCCAGTCCGACAGCAGTGCAAAGCGGATATCGTTCTCCGCGCTCGCCAGATGCCGTACCTCGAGGCGCTCGATCTGTTCCTCGATCTCCGCCGGCGTCGTCAAGAGGGTGGGCACGACGACCATCGTGCGCAGGCTCGACGGTACTCCGTCGCGAAGCTCCAGACCGGGCAGTACTGCTGGGCCGAACTGATTCGTGACGTGACGGTTCACCAGCGCGACCGCCACCTCCGATGCCGGGACGACGGCGAGAAGCGCGAGCAGGCAGAGCGCTGATCCGCCGACCCCGGACGCCGCCACACCGAGCAACGACAGAGCGAGGATGAAGGCGCTGATGACCGCGATCGTTCCCAGATATCCAACGAGCCCCGCGGCTCCGTAAGCACGGGTGAGCCAGTCCCGCAGCGGCAGACGAAATCCGATCTCCGTCTCGAAAGCTCGCCGTCCGGTCGAGATGAGGTAATAACCGGGGTCTCGCTTACGGCGAGCGCTGGCGTCGTCCGCGCTCGCCGGCTCGGCTCCGGTGCGTGTGGCGGTCGCCAAAGCGCGCCGGGTGACTTCGAGCTCCGGGTGCCCGGAGCCTCTCGCCAAATCTTCGATCGCGTGTCGGTAACGATCCCGCGTTGGGAAGTCCATTGTGGCGAAGTCACTGTCGGCGCGGAGTGCCACATCGACGAGACTGACGCTCTCGAAGAAGTCGGCCCAATCGACGGCGGACATAAGACGCATGCTGGTGATCACATTGCGCACCGTCACGTTCATCGCGCCTTGCCGGCGATGCTCCTCGCGCACGATTTCGTCGGCAGTGATTCCCTGAACTGCCAGGCGTTCGTCCAGCCAGCGCAGCGCCGGCGTCACCGCCGGATCCTGATCGCGCAGCCGCTGCACCAGCTGCACCGCGAAGGCCGTCGGTAAGCGTGTCCCCTCGAAGCGGCGCAGGACGGTGTCCACCGGCTCGGCCTCACGGCCGGCGGTTCCCAGTAGTCGGTCGGCCAGGGCGTCGGCGTCCTGGCACGCCGCGCGGCTGCGCACGATGCGCTCGGCCGACCGGCGTAGGTTCTCGACCAGCACGATGCGCAGCGTGATCGCCACGGCCCAGAGCTCGCCGATCGTGAGCGGTTGCACGCGTTGGTAGGCGCGCACGAATCGGCACAACGCCTGCGGGTCGAACAGGCTGTCGGTGTGCGCGACGAAGGCCCAGGCTAGTCCGAAGACGCGAGGATAGCCGGCGAGTGGCCCTTCCGCCAGCTTGGGCAGTTGGCGATAGAAGCCGCGCGGGAGATCATCTTGGACCTCGCGAATCTGTTCCTCGACGACGTGAAAGTTATCGACCAGCCACTCGGCTGCCGGGGTGATGGCGCGTTCCTCGCGGATGGCGGCGGCAATGGCGCGGTAGGCTGCGAGCAGCACCCGGCCGTTATCCCGCAGCCGTGTCGCCAGCGGCCGGCCGGGCCCCGGCCTTGGCGTGATGCGCTGAGCAGCAGCGAGACTCTCGCCGTGTTGTTCAAGCCGCTCGATGCTGAAGAGTTCCGAGCGGATCGGCTCTTCGGGATCCAGAGGAAGAGCCGCTGCCGACCTCGTCAGGCCGCGAAGGATTGAACGTTTCAATTGTGCCTTTCCGCTCTGCGAACGGGCCGCGTCGAATCGCAGGAACGTCCGTCGAACTTCTCATTTCACCCGACGCGAACAATGCCGTGGCGCGCGCAGTCGGTCTGAAGCCGGTCGAAAGAACGCCGCTGCGCTGGTAAAGCTTATAGCACGTCCCGCCAGAGGGCGCGCCTCCCCAGCTTGCCTCCCCAGCTTGACGTCCCGCATCACGGCACGCCAGGGCGGGTCAGCTTCACTGAGTGTTTGGCGCACTCAGATCACGAGATCGCCGAGAAAAGCGGGCTAGGGTCTTTGCGGTCGTGCCGGCGGATCCGCAGCCAGGCGCTTTCGTCCCCAATCGGTGTCGACGCAGAATTGCATGATGTTGCGGAAGTAGTCTTTCACGGCGGGGGCCTCGATGCCGGCCGCGTCCAAGTCGGCGCGCACGGTGGCGGTATCGAAGGACGCGCGGTACGAGAAATAGGGGAAGTACAGCTCGCCGAGCTTGAGCAGTGCCCGCCGCTTGCCCCAAACTACACTGTACAACAGCGGCCTGACGACTCGGTAAGAGATCTCCGGCGGAATCATCCACGGGTCGCGGACGCCGAAGAACGCGGACGCCATCTCCAACAATTCGCCGCAGGAACTCTGCCGCTCGGGACCTGCGGCCAGGTGATAGCATTTGCCCACGGACCGGTCGGTTCTGCTCAGCGCCTCAAATGCGTCCACAACGTAGTCGATCGGGACGATGTCGACGATCCCCAGCCGATCCGCCGGCACCACGATTACCAAGCCGCTCGCCAGAGCCTTTAGCGGCCAATACAAGACTCGGAAATTCGACGTGTAGCCCGTCTTCGAGTCGCCGACGACGATGCTCGGCCGGTAGATCGTGATGGGAAGCCGGGTCTGCGCTTCGCGCACGAGCTGCTCGGCCTCCCACTTCGTTTGCTCATACGTATTGTTGAAGCCTGTGCTGTCCAAGCGATCTTCATGCACCAGGCCGGGCGCCTTGCCGGCGACGAAGGCGGTGCTGAAATAGTCCACGCGCCGCAAGCGTCCTCTGGCGTGCAGCTTTTCGGCGAACCGCAGCACGTGGCGCGTGCCGTCGACGTTGATGCGCCGCGCCTGGTGCAGTGCGGTGTCGAACTTCACGGTGGCGGCGCAGTGAATGATCCGGTCTACCTCAGAGAGGAGCCGTTCGGACGTCGGAGGATCGAGCAGCAGGTTCCCGTCGGCGACGTCGCCAGAGACCGCGTGACAGCGCTCGCGGGCGCTGTCAGAAAGCGGTTCACCCTCTGGAACCAGCAGCGCCTGCAGGCGCTGATCTACCTGCGCGCCGGTCTCCGGGCGCAGCAGGCAATAGACATTGGTCTCGGTGCCCGCCCGCCGCAGCAGATTCCAGAGGACATGGCGGCCGAGAAAACCGCTGACACCGGTCAGCAGGATGGTTTCGGAGGATGACGACGACATGAGCGATCTTCCAATTGCCCGAGGCTAGTATTCAGAACCGCTCGCAGCGAGCCAACGGCGAGCGGACCCTGCCGACAGGACGCGGGGTGCAGCCCTAGAAGTCGTATTCGATTCGCGTTCCCAGTCGGTCCTCATGGCGGATGACGTCGAAATAAGAGGTCTTGTTGTGCGCATACGCTGAGCGGTTCGCGTGGATGACCTCGCCAACCAACGCGACCCACAATGCCCGCCACAGCCGATACGAGACCTGCGGTTCCAGCAGCAGGAACTCGCCGTTGACGTCGTAGCCGCCGCGGAGCTGTCCGCGCAGTTGCCCACCGGCATCGTAGCGAACCTCGCCGAACAGGAAGCTTTGGAAGAAGCGGCGCTCCCCCTTGTTGGCAACTTCTTCAGGCGCGTTCACCGTCTGATCATCATGCAGGTAATTCACCACAAAGCGCCAGTCGTCGAGAGCGTACTCGACTCCCGCGACACTGTGAAGGAAGTCGTCGCGATCACGGTCGGGGCTGTTGTAGTACACGGATTCGACGCGGAGCATCCATCGATCGGCAAGCGGATAGGAGGCGGTCACCCCTCCGGCGCGCATCCGTGGATAGCGGTCGACGAGGTGCTCTTCGTACTGCGGCTTGTGCCTGAACCCGAGGAAAATGAGGTTCGGGACGAAAATGGCGGCGGTATCGCGTCCCACGTAGCCGACGAGACTCGTTTCGAGTTCGCCCAGGCGCGTCCCGACACGCGCACCGGCCTGGGTTTCGTCGAACCGCACGGGTGGAAGGTCCTGATCCTCGAAGAAGCTGGCGTTGGGAATCTTCGGGATCGTGTTCGCAATCGCCCAGCGGCCCTGCGGCAGCCGCGAGGGCGTAAATGCCAGTGGCACGACCACTAGCTCGGCGAAGGCGCCGCCGCTGCCGTAATGGGCCGAAACGCTCGGGACACCGAGCTCGACGCGCCGGAACACGTCGGACTCGTCGCGTGGCGTCATCAGGTTTGCCGGCTGGATCTCGTCGAAGACGCTCCAGTTGACGATCTGCTTGCCGACGCTGATGCGGAGATCCGGCGAGGGGCGGTAATCGAGCAAGCCAGTAATCAGCGACAGGTAGGGCCGGCTCCGGCTCTCGTTGCGTAGCGAATAGGCTCCGGCGGTAAAGCCGACGTCGTCGGCCACGGCGCGACCTTCGAACTGCCAGGTGAGCGTTGAGCTGAACTGGCCGCTGCCGCGCAGCGTCGCGGCAAAGAAGTTCTCCCAGCGCGGTCCAGCCGTCTCCGGATCGGGATAGCCGAAGGTTTCGTACTGCACGTGGCCGTTCAGCGTCGGCGGCGCCGCGGCGGCTCTGGTGCCGAGCATCGCGGAAATGGCAGCCGCGGCGGCGAAAGCGAGAGCCGCCTTCCATCGGCTGTTTCCGAGGCCGCGCATGCGGTCGGTGCCTACCGGCTCGATCACTGCCCGACCGGGTGGCCACCGATGGTGCCACCGATCAGCTCGTGTCTGGTCGTGTATCCACCAGACGTTGACAGTTGCAGAATGGGGCCTACTCCCGGTGCGAAGTAGATCTCGTCATTCTCCAGGTCACCGCTCTGGTTCGTGGTGCCGCTGACGTGTATGACGTTGGTATACAAGACGGCATTCACGGTGAGACTGTCAACCACCTCTTTCGGGGCGAACGTGTCGGTTCGGGGGACGAAGCCAACATACACTCCGGAGCTCAGATATACGCTGCAGTTGACGGTGGTGGAGAACGTTTGTCCAGCAACGAGCGGCGTTATCAGCCGTAACAATGGAGATGGAGGGTTGCAGATGGTGTTGGTGTGGTTCACGAGGTCCGTGAAGCTGTTGAACAGTAGCTGGCTGCCCGTGTCGGTGTACGACTGCTGCTCATGCGTAATGACCTGCTGATGATCGTCGACTTCTTTGTCGTCGATGACGAACGCTCCTCCGGCGTCCGAGCTGGTCGCGGTAGTGGTTTCGGTAGTGATGCCCCCCAGCGGGTCGGTTATCCGATACACCAGCTGGTCGCCTACCGCGTGCGGTACCAGATCCGCGATGGTGCCGGCGAAGAGCAGGCCCACAATGTCCGCAACCGTCAGCACGCCATCGTGATTCGCATCCACTCCATCGGCAGCCGGCAAGTCAGCGAAGAGTACCTGAATCATCGTTTGCTGAATTGGTGACGCCAGGGCGGGCCGCGCAACCGTCGGGGCGAGAGCGCACGACAGCAGTGCCAGCATCAGAGCTACCACCTTTGTGCCGAGGGCGCTCCGGGATCTACTTCGCAGCATGGCTGTGCACCTGAGGGGCGCAGTTCATTACACCCATTTGCATTGCGACGCTCCGTGCGGGCTCGTCACTGCGACGCGAAGTTGAAGATTGTGGCTACGTCGCTGAACCCGGAGCCCACCAGCTGGTCGATCGCCGGGGCGCTGAGCACGAGCCGTCCACGGGTGCTCTGTTGCCAATTGTAGCAATCGAAGTTTTGGCCCTGGGCCTGGAAGCTCAACGTATGCCCGAGATCGTCATTGGCGTTCGTGATGGTCGAAGTTGAGAGACCGGTGGTCAATGCAAAAGGTGACGGCATGCCCGGACCCTCGTCGCCGCATGGCAGAGCCGCCTCAAATCCAATCTCGACCGGCATTCCGTACAGCGGCACGCCGTTCAGCTGCCCCTGCGGGTCGGGGACGATGAAGAGTTCACCGGGGCCTGTGTTACCGGTCCCGAAGCCGGGGACCAAAGGACCATTACAGACGCCTCCGTGTGGCGTGCCGCAGCTCCCAGGAGTGGGCGTTGCGCCCACGGTGCAGTCGGCATTTGTCTGGCAGACGGCGCCAACGTTGCCGCCGGTGCACTTCGCGGGGAATTGCGTGCACTTCCCGTCATTCGCGCCCGCCGACGTGTCGCAGTCCGTGTCTACGGTACACGGTTGGTTCACGGTGCCAGCGCTACAGGCGGCGTATGGGATTTCGACGTGGCCCTGCAGCGCTGTGCACTGCGCCGCAGTAAAGACCGTGCATTTCCCGTCGTTCGCGCCGGCCGACGTGTCGCAGTCCGCGTCCACGGTACACGGTTGGTTCACGGTGCCAGCGCTACATTGATGGACTCCAACCTGCCCGAGATGATGGTTTTGATCCAGTGAAAGGCTGATGTCCTTTCCGCCGTTGCAGCCCAGCAGGCCCGCTGCCGTGGGCGTGGCCGATAGCAGGGGTTTGATGCAAATGACGAAATGGGCCAAGCTGGTGGCGTCGACGAAGAAGAACTCGGACGAGCTCCGGATGTTGACTGTTGTGAATCCGTTCGCGTCCGGCTGACCGGCTTCGAGATCCAGAAATGCCGGCTCGGTCGTGGGGACGCCGTCTACGTTTGACTGTCCTTGGAAACCTCCGACGGTAACGTTCACCCCGGCGATCTTCACCTGGAAGAGGCTCTTGGACTTATTGAGTACAAAGTGACGGACCCCCAATACGCCAAGCGTGGGTGTGACCGTAGCTGTAGGTGTGACCGTGGGCGTGATCGTGGCCGAAGGCGTTGCCGTTGGCGTTGGCGTTGGCGTGTTGGTTGGTGTGAATGTCGGCGTTGCCGTCGGGGTGTTGGTCGGAGTCAGCGTGAATGTCGGCGTGAGGGTCGGGGTTGCCGTTGGCGTCCGCGTCGGCGTGAGGGTCGGAGTTGCCGTTGGCGTCTGCGTCGGCACAGGCGTAGCGCTGCTCGTCGGCGTGAACGTTGCGGTTGGGGTGCTGGTGTGCGTCGGAGAGTTCGTTGGGCTCGGCACAGGGGCTGCGTTATCGTTATCCCCGCATCCGCTGGCGACGATGCATCCGGCCGCGACCCAGGCGGCGATTGCCATCTTCCTCGCAGGCTTCATGTGACCCCCCTCGTTCGCCACCGCTCGTATGCTGATTGCGGCCCGTTTGCAAGGCATGGGCGGCCTGCTCGAAGTGCATGTCCGTCTCGAACCCCTTAGCGTGTTGTGTTACGCCAGCAGGCCCAGCGCTTCTACCTCTAAGATGCAATTGTCTGGGAGGCGACGGCAAAGGTCGGCCCGTCGCACGCTGGTGTCACTCGCCGAATGACCTCGAAGAGCTTCTGTAGGTCGACGGGTTTGGAGATGTAGTCATCCATGCCGGCCGCCAAGCAACACTCTTCGTCGCCCTTTATCGCGTGTGCCGTCATGGCGATGATGGGAAGATGAGTGCCGGTGAGTTCTTCTTGCTGGCGAATGGCCTGCGTGGTCTCGAAGCCGTCCATCTCGGGCATCTGGACGTCCATCAGCACGATATCGAACGGTGCGTCGTGCAAGGCGGTCAACGCCTCGCGCCCGTTGTTTGCCACCACCACAGTGTGGCCCCGCTTCTCCAGCAACCGCACCACCAGCCTTTGGTTCACTACGTTGTCTTCGGCCAGTAAAATGCGCAGCCGTGGTGCTCCGCTGCCCGATTCCGCTTCAACTTGCCGCGGCGCGCACGGTAAGGACTCCCCCAACACCAGCAAGATCGTGTCCAGCAGCTCCGACTGTTTGATCGGCTTGGCCAGATACGCGTTCACTCCCAAAGCTCGGCAGCGCGCGGCATCTCCCGGCAGGTCGGCCGACGACAGCATCATGATCGTTGCCCCCGACAACTCCGGATCCGTCTTGATCCGTTCCACCAGCTGGAAGCCGTCCATTTCCGGCATCTGCGCATCCAGGAGTATCAGGGGAAACGGCTGCTTCAGGCGTGTTGCCCGCTTCAGTTCCGTCAACGCTGCGATCCCGCCATCAGCAAGAGTCGGTCGCATTCGCCAGTGGCTGAGCATCTCGTAGAGAACACGCCGGTTCGTGGCATTGTCGTCCACGACCAGCACGGGCAGGGCCTCCAACGTTGCCGTCGGTGTGGCCGTGGGCCGGGCTGGCGACTCCTCGGCGACGCTGCACCGCGTCGTGAAGTGAAACACGGTGCCCACCCCTACCTCGCTTTCAGCCCAGATCCGCCCGCCCATCAGCTCGACCAGCCGAACCGAGATCGACAGGCCTAGCCCAGTTCCTCCGTACTGGCGGGTGGTCGATCGATCCGCCTGCTCGAACGGCTGAAAGATCGTCGGCAGTTTTTCTGCGGGGATGCCGATGCCCGTGTCGCGCACGGCGAAGCGCAGTTCAACGGCCACCGGCGCATCGCAGAGTGGGGTGGCCGGATGGTCTGGGATATCTCTCGCCTCACCCGCGAACTGGTCCCCCGTCTGCCCGGCGTCATTCGCAAGCGCCACCTCTACCACCACTTCCCCCCGCGCCGTGAACTTGACGGCGTTGCCGACCAGATTGACAAGCACCTGCCGCAGCCGTCCGGCATCGCCGATCAGCAGATCAGGCACGTCGGGGGAAACCCGACAGGCCAGCTCGAGTCCTTTGGCAGCTGCACGTATTCCCAGCGACTTCATCGTGTCGCCCACGCTCTCGCGTAGCGCGAACGTCTCCTCCTCCAGTGTGAGCTTGCCTGCTTCGACCTTCGAGAAGTCCAGAACGTCGTTGATCACGGTCAGCAATGAATCGGCTGACGACTTCACCATCCCGAGGTACTCACGCTGCTCGACGCTCAGCTCCGTATTCAGCGCCAGCTCGGTCATGCCGATGATGCCGTTCATCGGCGTGCGGATCTCGTGGCTCATGTTGGCCAGAAACTCACTCTTTGCCCGGTTCGCCGTCTCCGCCGCCTCCTTGGCCTTCTGCAATTCCAGTGCGGCCCGCGTGCGCTCGGTGACGTCGCGGGCGTTGACCACAAATCCGCCGACGGCGGGCTCTTCGAGCAGGTTCATTGTGACGGCCTCAATCACGCGCCACGAGCCGTCCCGGTGTCGGCCACGACACACGACGCTGACGGGCACGCCGGAAGTGCTGGTGGCCGACGCAAACGTATTGACTGCGCTGGCGACATCGTCCGGATGCACGAGATTAAAGGCATTCTGAGCAATGGTGGCCTCCGGCGCATAGCCGAGAACACGCTCGACCGATGGGCTTTGATAGCGAACGGTCCCGTCCGCATTCAGCACCCAGATCATGTCGGAGGCCCGCTCGGTCAGGCAACGAAAGTGCTGCTCGCTGCGGCGGACGGCCTCCTCGGCTCTCGTGCGCTCGGTGACGTCGCGGAACAGCCACCGGACGGCAACCGGCTGGCCGTTTTCGAAAGCGCAGTCGGCACTCCCTTCAGCGATGATGCTCTCGCCGTTCTTGGTGGCAAACTTCGCGTGAACCATGCCGATCTTCCGCCCGGCCATCACCTGCTGGAACAGCGCGAGGCAGTTGGCGCGGCTGTCCGGGTGCAGGATGCGCGTGAACGACAAGGTGGGAAGCTCTTCGGTGCCATAACCAAGTGCTGCCTGCCAGGCTTGATTGACGTACGCCAATGAGCCATCGGGCAAAACACACTGAATGAGGTCGTTGGCGTTCTCGACGACCTCCGCGTACCCGTGCAGCTCGATCGTGCGCTGATCAATTTGCGCGCGATGACGCTCGAACTGGTATGCAACCGCCAGTGAGACGACGAGGGCGAGGACGACCTGCATCGTCAGAACCGATTGCGTTCCGATGAGCCGGAGACTGCTGTTGACCGTGTAGACACCCCACAAGAACGCGCACATGGAGACCACGACGAGGAGAAGTTGAGACCGGACACCCCAGGGAAACAGTGCGGCCGCGCCAACTCCGATGAGCACGTACGCGAATGGCACGGTCGACAAGTCGTGGTCAACAATTGCGGAGCCCGCCGTCTGAATGGCGGCGATGGTCATGATTACCCGGGCGATCAGCATGGCGCGCGGCCAGTACTCGCGAACGTGCAGTACCAGCAGCCCCACCGCGCAGACGCAAGCGAAGTCGAGCATCTGCAGGTACAGCATCTGGAAGCGAAAACCGAAATGGACCAACCGCTCCAGCGCGAACAGGACGTTTCCAAGCAGAATGATCCACAGCGCCGCCCACACACGCTCGACAAGCAGCGAGTTGCTCTTTTCCTGAATCGTTCTTCGCGTCTCTTCGGACACCGGAAGGATCATGGCTCGTACCCAGGTTGCCAACGCACGACACCGCGGAGGGGGCATTGATACCCTAGCGCCCCAAAACGTGTCGTCTCGGTCTAGGGCATAGAGCACGCGGCGTGCCGGTGTGCTCAGCAGGCGGCCAGTCACGGCGCAAATGTGACGTGATACGGTGGTGAACGTACACTCGTAACGCTTCGGCTGAAGTGGTCGGAAGAATGACGGGGGCCTGGCGGGTGATTTCCCACATGTCAGAAGCGCGCGAGCCTTGCCGCCGTTGGCAATCGTGAGGTGTTGTCTACCGATTGGATCGCACGGCCAGCGATGCGGCGCGGCCGGGCGCCAGATGTAGCTTTTGGTGATATTGCCCGAAAGCGGCGCTGACGTAACGGGGCTCAGAGCTTGCCCGGAGCGACGCGTCCGAACGCGGAAGTGGGCACAGCCCTTGCTGACCTACAGTCGTATGACGTGTTTCACTTTCGTTTCTGCATTTCAAAAGGGAAAGACTTCATGTATTCAGCCAAACAGGGGAACCATCTCATGCATTCAATCATGGGACGTGCCTTCCTGATGCTGCTGGTGTCGTTGGCTGTGGCCGCGCCCGCATGGGCCGGCTCGACCACAGCGAACCTGTCAGTCGGTGCTTCGGTAACTAACAACTGCATCATCAGCACGACAGCTACGGCGTTCGGCGCGTACGATCCGATCGTCACCAACAAAACGGCACCGCTCGACAGTTCCAACGGCAAGGTGACGATCACCTGTGCAAAGGGTACCACGGCCACCATCGGTCTCGGCGCCGGTTTGAACGCCGCGAGCGCCACCGGCACGAGCCGGGCGTTGAGCGATGGCACCAGCACCCAATTCCTCAACTACGAGCTGTATAACGAGTCATCGCGCACCACGGTGTGGACCAACAGTGGTACGGGGTTGCTCTCTCCGGCAGCGGCTCCGTCGCGCGCGGCTCGCGACTTCATGGTCTATGGGCGGGTTCCCGCGGATCAAAACGTGCCTTCCGGTACGTACAGCGACACCGTCTTGGTCACCATCAACTTCTAACGAGGCCCGCCTCAGAGAGACGAGGCGCCCTCGAGGCGGGTGAGTCAATAAGTCATCGTCACCGTGATCGCGTCACCGTATGTGCCGACGCCGACATCCTGCTGCGGCGTAATGCGTCCGTAGACGTTGAGCGTCACGGGCACGCCGTTCGGCGGCCTCAGCGGCCCGTAGAACTGTGTGCCGCTGGTCCCGTCTCCCCAGATGATGGTGTGGGCCGCATCCACGTAGAGGTTGTAGCCGAGCCAATTGGTGGTGTATTGCATCTGTCGCGGCGCATACGAGTTGCCAACCCCGCGCGCGAGATAGATGGTGACTCTATCCGGAGGCCTCACGTTGGTGCAGAGGTAGGTGATCGTGCCGGCCGAGTCCGTCGGGGCAGAGCTGAAGACGTCGTACGTGCCGAAGGCGGCGCCCACCGTAGTGACGAAGACACACTGCGCCGCGTCGCTGGCAGTGGGAACCAGCGTCGCTAGGGCGAAAGTCAAAGCGAACCAGCAGCGTACGGTCATGATGAGCCTCGTTTTTCTGGAGTCTGGCAGTGTTGTGGTCCCAGCCCGACGAAGGGAGCGTCCTTCTGGGGAATTTCGAGCATGAAGTCGCATTCGGCTCCGTCGTACCGCACGCGTGCCGTATGGCGTCCGGCGGGCACGTTCTGAAGGTAGAACTGGCCGCGCTTCCCCAGAGGGGAGACGAACGTCGCGCCTTTCGCGGTCACCGTCAGCTCGCCGTAGGCGGGAAAGAGATCACCCGCCGGCGTGTCGAGCACGATCGTGCCGGTGAAGCTCTGGACGCGTTGCACGGAGAATGGCAGGAGCACGCCGCCGTGGTACGGCGGCGCCACAACCTGCTCCCTTGCGCCGACGCTGTAGTTCAGGGGAAGGTCCGTGTCTTCGATACGCAGACGGTTGCCGTAGTAAGAGAGCATATTCGGAACGAAAAGGTCTCCGTCGGAATCGGTTCGCCCCACTTCCTGGTTGTTGAGGTAGCCGCGGACGCCCGCGACCCCGGGCACACGGATCAGTGCGAAACTGTCGCTCACCGGGCGGGTGGCGTGCAGCGCGCCGCCGATAGCGACCAGTCCGCCGGCGATGGTGGCACTTGCGGAATCTTGGCCCTGCTCGTGGTCGTAGTTCAGTGAGTAGAGGCCCCAAGGCCCCTGGTACTGCAGGAGACCGTTGCCGCCGAACCGGTCGTCGCCCAGGTCGCCGTGCACGCGATAGCCGAGGCCCGTGCCGACCGGCAACGGTTTTTGCACCTCAATGCCTGTTTGCCCCTGCTTGCCTTCTTGCTCCCGGAATACGCTGGCCGTGGTGGTGGCACCGAGGAAGTAGCTCAGTCCGACGAAGGCGGTCGTTTCCGGGCGGCCAGTCAGTCCCGCGTTGGGACTGCCGGGAAGCTTGGGGCTGACGGAGAGAAAGGCGCTCAGCCGATTTGAAAGGGCGATGCTGGTGGACACAGTGAGTTGGTTGCCCCACCCCTGATCGCGCTGGTCGGTCGCGGTGCCGCCGACATTCAGGCTCACCCTGGGCAGCAGTTCCACGCCGGCGAAGAGGCTCACGTCCGCACGCGTGCCCTCGGCTCCGCCGTTCAAGCTCAAGTTCGTGTACTGGGAACTAAACCACCGCGCGAAGCCACCGAAACTGAAGCGGCGCCCCAGGTACTGGTACGAAATCAATCCGGCACCGCCCTCGTGACCGTGCTGTCCACTGGCTGCGACCTCCAGATCGATCTCGCCCAGCGCGGTCATCAACGCGACGCTCGGCCCGGCGCTCACCAGGTCCGACGTCGCCTCCAGGCGCGCACCGACCGTCAGCCAGTCGGACAGACCCAACCGGTGTGTTCCCAGGAACGCCGGCGCGCCGTACTCACCGGCGGCCGTCACGAGCGATTTCCGCTCGAATCCCAGGTTGTAACTGTACTCCTGCAGCCCCTCGGACAACACCCCGGTCGCCAGGTAGTAAGGAGACCCTACCTCTTGCTCGCGGCCGAAGGCGTCGCGGATCACCAGACGGGTGAACCCGCTGCCTGCCGTTACCGGTAGGTTGCGGATGTCAAAAGGGCCAGGCGGCACGTCGGTGCGGCTGACGAGGACGCCATTGACGTACACGTCCACGGTGGACGGGCTCAGGGCGGCTCCCGAAAGGCCGGGGGTGGGGAAGCGGATGAAGTACGGATCGAGGCTGAAATTGCGCGACACACTCACTCCGCCCAAGAGCAGCCCACCGCCCAAACCGCCGGAACCGGCGAAGCTGTCGCCTGCCACCCAGCGCCTCATGTTGGTGACATCGTCGAAAGTCCAGTTCGTCAGGCCGCGAGCAAACGACCCGTCCTGTGCCCGCGAAGCGCTGCTGTAGAGGACGGTGTTGCCGAGGCTGAGGCCCGACTCGACAAACCCGAAGGGGTCGGGACGATCGAAGTCCTGCCAGGTCAGGGCGTAGTTGAAGAATAGGCTCGGATTCGATTCGTAGATGATGCCGGCGGGTCGCGATGACAGAAGGCTGATGACGGTGGTGTCGAGCAGGTGCGGGTCGACCGTCAGTTGCAATGTCAAGGTGCTCTCATCGAGGTCAAAAGTGGTGCCGGGAGCTAGCGAGGACAGCGAAACGAAGGTCTCGCCGGCGATCGGCTCGCGGCGGCCGTCGAATCGTCGCAATCCGGCCTGCTCGAGGTCGGCGATACGCACGAGGACGTCGCCGTCGCGCAGCACGACGACCCGGTCACCCTTGTCGACACCGTTCACGGTCATCGGAAATATGGCGTGACGATCCGCGGCGCTGGCGGCGCACGGCGGCAAGGTTGCGAGGGCAAGCAGCCCCGCGAACACCGCGGATAACACGGCGGCTGCGCTGTATCGCGGCTGAGACGTGGTCACATCGCCCTCTCACGGTTTCGCTCCTCAATCAGAGCTGCAGGCGCTCGCACCGATATCGAGCTTGCTCTCGACAGAGGTGCCTTCGCTACGAACCGCGACAACCAATCCCGTAGTCGCGCAGCGCTCGGACACGGGAAGCTCCAGCGTGTAGGTGTGCTGCCCTCCGGCCAGCACGTATCCGCCCGCCGTCTCACGCTGAAACGTCGCCTTTCCTGCGGCGTTGACCCCGCGAACCTGCACGACCGGCACCAGATGGACGTTGCCGGTGTTCCTGAGAACGAACGAAAGACTTTTGTCTCTGACGCTCATGTCAGTGATTCGAGCGCCGCTGGCGATGGTCCCCGGTTGCAGGAAGATGGGGATGCCCATGCGTGTCAGGACACGAATCACACTGGCGGAGCGTTTAATCTCTGGTGCTCCCATTGGCGGGAGTTCCTCGACGAAGATCCGGTACGTCTTCTCGGATGCCGCGGGCGGTACGGCGGTCCCGACACGCACGTTGCGCTGTTCGCCAGGCGGGATCGACAGCAGGCTCGGAAAGAAGATGATGTCCTCAGTATCGCTCAGCAGGGGATCGCCCTCATCGTCCTGCCCCCACGTGAAGGCGCTGAGTTGGAACCGCAGGACGTCAGTAGTTTGGTTGGTGATGGTCAATAGCGTGCTCGGCGAAGCTGGGCCGAGGGTCAGGTTGATGGGAGAGACCTGGAAGGTAGCCCCGAGGGCGGGCCTGGCCTGGTAAGAGCACAACAGGCCAAGCCCGGCAGCCGTCAACGCCAAATATGCGCGCCACGATTGCATGGGTATGTCGAGCTAGAAGTTGACGGTGGCTACGACGGTATCGGTGTACGAATTCTGCGGTACGTCCTGACCAGCGATCACTCGTCCGTAGACGGAGAAGTTGCGAGCCGCCTTCGACGGAGCCGCGGCCGGAGAGAGCAACCCCGCACCACTGTTGGTCCACACCGTGGCATGCCCCGAGTCTTGGTAGAGTTCGTAACCAAGGTAGTCGGGTGTCGGGCTCGCCGTGTCATTCATGGCCCGGCTTACTCCGACGACTTTGCCGGCGTTCAAACCGGTGCCGAGGCCGATGGTCGCGGGCGTTCCCTTCGTACAGGTGATCGTCACCGTGCCGGTGTTGTCGAGCGGCGCCGTATCGTTGGCGACAATGGGATCGTACGAGCCAAACGGGATGGCTGCGGTGGTGATGGTGCAGTTGTCGGTGACGCTTGCGCTCACCGCAAGGTTTGCCGTTTGTGAAGCTGCGAACGCCGTCGACGCCGCTGCGAGGGAAACAGCACTCACCAACACGCCTTGCCTAATAAATCTATACATCTGATATCCTCCTTTGCGCGATCTATTTTTGCACTTGGCATGCGCGCTGCGCTGGGGCTGAGCAAGGCATGTGCCATCAGGGCCGCATGCCGGACGTTACGTGTTTCAGCGCTGTCACACATCAGAGAGCGCATCTTGTCACTTGCGGAATAGCGGAGTGCCAAAATTGTGACCGGCATCACGACGCAATGCGGGCGAGAGCACAAGTGTTGACGGGCGCGCCCTGGGGCCGCGCGGGCGTTGGACCACGCGCCGCTCGGCCCCGCTTCGGTAGAGACGGCGGTCCCTTTAGACGAACGCTGCCACAGTGTAAGATCACGACATGCGCACCGGACTGGAACGGCTTCTGGATGAGCCGATGCGATGGTTGGGCGGGGCTCGTGTCGGGCTCGTCGCGAATGCGACGACCGTCGATCGCCGCCTCAACCACGGCGCCGACCTCATGCACCGGCACCCGGACATCGATCTCCGGTTGCTCTTCGGCCCGGAGCACGGCATCCGCGGCGCGGCGCAGGACATGGTCGACGTTGGCAGCGCCCGCGACCCGGTCACCGGCCTGCCGGAGGTCAGCTTGTACGGCAAGACGTTCGAGTCGTTGTCGCCGACCCCTGCGCAGCTGTCGCAGATCGATGTTCTCGTCTTCGACATACAGGATATCGGCGCGCGGTATTACACGTACGGCGCGACCATGGCGCTGTGCATGCGCGCCGCGAAACCGGCAGGAGTGAAAGTCGTCGTTCTGGACCGACCGAACCCGATCGGAGGTGTGCGGATCGAAGGCGGGGGACTGGACCCTGGAATCGAGAACTTCTGCGGTCTCTATCCCGTTCCGCAGCGGCACGGCCTGACGGTGGGGGAGCTGGCGCGTCTGTACAACGACACCTTTGGTATCGGTTGCGAGTTGGAAGTCATCGGCTGTGAGGGCTGGCGCCGCGAACAGTACTTCGACGAGTGCGATCTCCCGTGGGTGATGCCATCGCCGAACATGCCGACCCTCGACACCGCAATCGTCTATCCCGGTATGTGCCTCCTCGAAGGAACCAATCTTTCCGAAGGCCGCGGCACGACCCGGCCCTTCGAGCTGTGCGGCGCCCCCTTCATCGACGGCCGTGCGCTTGCAGACGAGATCAAACGATACGATCTTCCGGGCGTGCTCTTCCGCCCCTGCGTCATCGAGCCCGCCTTCCACAAGTTTGTCGGACAGCGCTGCGGCGCAGTGCAGCTGCACGTCACCGATCGCCAGGCGTTTCAGGCCTACCGCACCGGTCTGGCCATCCTCGTTGCGGTGAAGCAGCTGTGGCCGGAGTCTTTTTCCTGGCGCCGGGAGCGGTATGAGTTTCGTGACGATGTCCCGGCCATCGACCTGCTGACCGGCCGGCGTGCAGTCCGAGAAGCCATTGATGCCGGCAAGGACCTCGACGCGGTCATGCAGATCGCCTGCGGTGGAACGGAAGCCTACGATGCCGGGCGGGGCAGGGCACTGCTGTACGATTGAAACAATGCCACTGCTGAGCATCCGGCTGAAGATACAAGACTTTACAGCGATCATCACAGCTGGCTACAAGGACCGTACGGTGTCAGGAGGGACAGTGTGCAAAAACTGAATCGTGCAGGCATCGCGCTGTGTTTCACGGAGGCCGGGAGCGGGTCGCCGCCGCTGCTCTTCGTTCACGGTTGGACGTGCGATCACACGTTCTTCGGACCGCAGTTCGAATATTTCGGCCGCGTGCATCGCGTCGTCGCGGTGGACCTGCGCGGTCACGGTGAAAGCGACAAACCGCAGCAAGACTATTCCATGGCGGCGTTCGCCGACGATCTCGCGTGGTTGTGCGCACAGATTGGGCTGCAGAAACCCGTGATCATCGGGCACAGCATGGGCGGGTTGATCGCGCTGGAGTTCTCCGCCCGCCATCCCGAGTTGCCGGCGGCGATCGTCACGGTCGACTCGCCCATTTTGCCACCGGAAGGCGCCTTTGATCCGGTGGCGCCTTTCGTGGCGGCACTACGCACCCCTGCCTACCAGGAGGCTCAGCGCCAGTTCATCGAGCAGATGCTGTTCCTGCCGACCGACGATCCGGCGCGCAAGGCGCGCATCGTTGAGGTGATGTCGAGGGCACCGCAGCACGTAATGGCATCGGCGTTCGAGAACATTGTGCGCTTCGATCAGGCGGGGCCCGCAGCCGCCTGCAAGGTTCCCTGGCTAGCCTTGTTCGCGACGCACGTGTTCACCGACATGCCACGCTTGCGTGCGGTCTGCCCACACGTGATCACCGGTCAGACGGTCGGCGCCGGACACTTCCATCAGCTCGAAGTGCCGGAGCAGGTGAACGCGATGATCGAGCGCTTTCTGGCGGTGTCGCTGCCGCAGTAGCGCCGGTTTCCAACGCGGGCGATTAACGGGTCGCTCGGGTGAACCCCGGTGTTGGGGTGACCTGTGGATCCCCGCGCGAGCGGGGGAGAGCAAGATGCTGCCATGGAGGGGCGCTATGCATGCGGTCGATCCCCGCGCGAGCGGGGGAGACGACCAGACACGTGGATGCGCCGGTGTTGTACAGGGTCGATCCCCGCGCGAGCGGGGGAGACCACAATGTTGTGGTGTGGGGCAAGCATGGCGAGGGTCGATCCCCGCGCGAGCGGGGGAGACGAGTTCACGACCGGCATACGTACAGACAACAGGGGTCGATCCCCGCGCGAGCGGGGGAGACCGCCGTCGGTGTCTGTGTGGGGCACGTCGAGTGGGTCGATCCCCGCGCGAGCGGGGGAGACGGTCCCGACGGGCTGCGCCGGGGCTGACGTCTGGGTCGATCCCCGCGCGAGCGGGGGAGACAAGCCGACCAGTATTACCGACGCCGCCACGGGGGGTCGATCCCCGCGCGAGCGGGGGAGACATCCGCACCCGTACGGCTCGACCCGTCGTCAGAGGTCGATCCCCGCGCGAGCGGGGGAGACTCTGACAAATTGTCGTCAGGGCTAGGCGCGGCAACCTAGTCTCAGGTTCTGCACAGCACAACACGAGTTGTCAAAGACCAGCAATTGAAACCGGCACAATTCGAGCCGGCGTCTGCCGGGTCAGAGTTCCGTTGACGCTGCCCGTCTCTTCGCCAAATACACGCCGTTGTGGCGGCGGAGTTCACAAGGCGGGCTTCCGAGCAGAGCAAGCCGCTGGCCTCCTGGCAACGAAGGATCACGCCAGGTCATGACGATGCTGCCGCCACCCACTTCAGCGAACCACTCTTCCATGACCGACCAGATGCGCTCACGAACCGCACGTGTCATTCGCGGCGCTGTGTACACTCCCGGCCCGATCTCCAACATGCACGACGCCAGGAAACCTCGGAAGCGTGCCGCAACATCACGAGTTACTACCACTGTCATCAGCAAGCAGCTCCTTGATTCGGTCGATCATCTTCGGAATCAGTTGCATCTTGCGAAAAGTCTGCCCGGCCAACTTGCGCACCAGACGCTCGATCGATTCGGCCGGTTTGCGACTCTGCTCGCGTGCCGCGCCAAACGCCACGGGCAGCGTTACAGAGTCTCGGTACAGGTCAGCAACGTCTAGACAGAACGAGATGCCGGAATCCTCGTGAATGAACCCGAGCTGCGGGAGCGCGCCCACAACTGCGACCGCCACCATCGCTGCAGCCTCGACGGCGGTCGCTGCGTGGTTGATCGCTTGATTCGATGTGTCGGCACCCTCGGGGTTCTGTCGATCGTAGCGGCGCCCCGCCCACTCAATGCCATATTGCTGTGCGAGCCGGCGGTAGGTCTCTTTCATGCGCGCACCCTCGATGCCGCGGAGCACCTCGATGTCAGAGTGCGGCACCACTTCGCCCAGGCGCCATGCGTACATCCTCCGCGCAAGCGTCACCCGCATATTCGGATCGCCCCACAGCAGCGCCTGGCGCCGCGCCACCGCCGAGTTATCGGGGCCGAACGGCATGCTGGCATACATACGCACGCCGTCCTCGCCGGTCATCACCAGTCCGGTGCCGTGTCGGGCGAGGAGCCGCAGAGCATCATGACTGATCAACGAGCCCGGTCCCATCAGCATGCAGGAGATCATCTGGAATGGAATCGCGTAATCACCGGCAGACAGCTCGCCACCTCCAGCGGTGATGAAGTGCAGCGTGCCATCCTCGACGAGAAGCTTGCCGCGGCTGAGCCAGAGCAAGCCGTGTCGGTCGCCTTGCGGAATCCGCGCGGTCTCGAGTCCCAGGCGGCCCTTGAGCATCAGCGCTCCTGAGGCGGGCGGAGCAGCAACATGCCGAAGCCGAACGCGCGGTGGCGTCCAACACCGCGCGTCAGCAGCGCCTGGAATGCAGCTGCGTCTGCGACCTCCAGCGTCCCGGTCATCGTGACATCCGGCCGGTCACAGAATTCCCAGCGCCGCTGTGCTCGGTGGGTCTGGCGGGCGAGACGCTCGCGTTGAAAGCGAACCAGCTTTGCCTCCTGGAACCGGGCCGCGCCGCTTCGTTCCAATTGGGCGCGCAACCAATCACGATAGGTCTCTTCGCGATCCACCGACACCCCCTCGCCAACTGCCGAACAGCGGGCGAGGAACGCGTCAACTTCGGCTCCCTTCCGATGCTTCGCACCTTCGCTGGCCTTCCGCACGATCGGGCAGAAGCGGACTTCGAAACCCAGTGTATGGCCGCAAGGCCAGCTTTGCGGCATCGGCTTGCTTACCAGGCCGTCGATGTCACAGACCGAGTGCGTCAGAGGATCGGCAAACTGGTGCGCATGTTCCTGGAGTTGCTGGTGCGACAGCGCAGCGTAGCCGAGCACCGAAAGATGTCGTCCGCGTGCCGGTCTCACGGCGAAGGGTTGCGGTGACTGTGCGCCGAAGAGTGCCCGTAGCGCCGAATGGATGAGATAGCCGGTGTCGATTCGGTGTATTGGCATTCCGAACTGGCGCCCCAGCTCGAACAAACGGGAGCGGTCGAGTTCGGCTTGGATCATAAAGAGTGGCTGGTCAGCCATTGATCGTGCCCTCGTGCATCCATCGGCGGCCAACGTGAATCTGGTTGGTCCAGTCGCGGTCGTCTGTGACAGGGATGAGTCGCGCGCCGGGACGCTCGGTGTCCTCATCCGCCGGCCACCACGCGGAAAGCGGTCCGCTTGTGTTCGCACGTGGACCGCGCGGGACGATCTCCAACGTTTGCAGCAGCGTCTCGGTCCGCGTGCGGCCCACCAGCAACGGGGCTGCAGGCAGGCATGACTTCCGGCCAATGAACAGCGGGCGAGCTGGTTCTCGCAGTGCGGCGCCAACTTCGTCGAGGGTCGGCGAGTCGTCCACACGCGTCAGCGTAAGCGCAACAACGTACACGGCATCCGCGAGGTAGTGGCGGTAGCGAATGTGCGTGCCTTCCTTTGCTGTGCCGCCCTCGCGGCCCTCGATGGTTCCGCGAGTTGTCCACCCTTGCTTGAGGAACTCCTGACCGAGATCGACGGTCTGGTAGTCAACAATCTCCCGGCCAGGGCGCTCGCAGCGGGCGGCGTACCGGATACGCGCCTGGAGTGCCTGCAGCTTGTCGGCGTTACCATGGGTGTAGCCCAGCGCGTTGCCGAGCAGGCCGGCCAACATCGCGCGGCCCGGAAACCATCGGGTGACGCCTAGGCTGTCAATAGCGACACCGCCGAACGACAGCAGTGGAGCATCGAACCGAAGAACCAGGGCGTCGATCATGCCTGCCCTCGAACCTGCTGTGCCGCCCACTCAGCGAGAGCGCTGAGGTTCGCAACACGCACCGCTTCAGGGAGCGCTGGATCGAGCACAGTCTTCGGGCCGATGGCGGCGACACGGCGGATCGTTGCCCCGTACATAGCGTCCAGTTCTCCCAGGTGTGTCACAAGCGCGCGGTACGCGTTCGCGAGCAAGTCCGATCGCTCTTTGACGGGCGCGAGGAAGGCGTTCGCCAGCGTTCTGGGTTGGGCCGTACCGCACTCGACCAGCACGAAGTTGGCGTAGGCGTGGGGTGCCGTGGAGCCGAGCTTGGCGCCGGGCGAGACGGTGGCAAGGAGATAAACGAGCCGCCCGATCACATCGGCAGCGAGGCTACGGTCCGCAGCGGTCCATGCCTCTTGCACACACCCTTCCAGGTTCGAGACGAGCAACGGCACATCAGCGACCACGTAGCCGTAGTAGAGCCCACTGGTGAGCTCGCTGGTGCCAATGTGGCCGCTACCCAGCTCGGCCTGGTCGCCAGTTTGCAGCAGATCATCGACGACGGAGAAGTAATCGCTCTCCGCTGCCTCCGCGTGCACGGTGAACGCGTGCGCCACATGGATTGCGGCGTCGCAGCGGGCCAGGATGTCGCTGGTAACCATACGACCGAACAGGGCGGCATCGAGCCCGGCGCCACGTTTGAGCGCTCGCAGATTCTCGCGACGTTCCTTCGTGAACAGTGTCTTCGCGGCATCGGCGACCTTGCCCGGCTCAGATGCCGCTTGGCAGATCGCGCGCGCCTCGGTCAGTAGGAAGTCGATTTCGGGGCGACCGAGCACCGTCACCTGTCCGGTCTCGACGTCATCCGCGCCCTTTTCCTTCGCCTGCGCCTTCTCCTTCTTGGCCTTTGCGCTCTCGCCCAGCACCTCGGCCATCAATGCGGCGGTTGCAGCCTTGGCGAGTTCCGGCTGAATTCCATCTCTCACCAACGGATCGTAGACTAAGCGGTTGAAGGTCACGCGAGATCGGACGGACGGTGCAATACCCGCAACAGAAGCGAGCGCGTGCTCACCATCGAACGTTCGCCAGTGACGCTTGAGGCACTGGGAGGAGATCCGCGTGCGTGTGACGCCGCCAAAAGGAATGCGCTTGGCGAAGCCCACGTCGTCGCGGTTGAGTAGCGAGGCTGGGTATGAAGTGAGAAAGTGGATCTGGACGAATCGGGCATCACTCATTTGCTGGCCTCCTTCTCGTTTCGTTCTTGTTGTGCGTAGAAGTCTCGCGCGATCTGCCGGCGCACGCGTTCTTCGTCCTCACGACCGTCGCTCAAGACCAGACGCGCAATCTCCGTGTGGTCGCTCATCGTGGCCGTACTCGCCAAGTAATGGGCAGTGACCCGGACGGTGTCGAACAACGTGTCGCCGCTCGCGCGCAGGAGCTTGAGAGCGCGCGACTCTGCGAGTCCGGCGCCCGCCAGTGCGCGGCCCATTCGCGCGCCCGGTGCGTGCAAGCCCTCCATGTCCGCCATCGCTTGCAGGATCACTGCCCAGCGGCGCTCTACTTCCTCTCGCGCTGGTCCGCCGTCTGGCAACGCCGGTTCCAGGTGTGTGACCACCACCCGCCAGAACGCCGAGCACGACGCGTCGTGCGGGCGCAGGCGGCGGAGTGCCGCCACGTCGCCCGGGGAGAGCACTTTCTCGATGCTGTGGGCAACCGCGTTCACGATTGCAGCCAGCGTAGGCTGTTCACGGGCAGACGGCTCGGTCATCAGTATCCTCTCCTTTCACGTTATGCACGTCGGGAAAACGCTTGCGCGCCGTGCCTTCGAAGATTCCCTCAGCGGCACTGATCGCACGATAACGGCGAACGGCGGGTAACGGAACGCTCTCGATCGCTTCGCACAAAATCTCACGGGCGATGTGCAAGACACGGCGCGTGAAGTCGCGTGATGCTTCCCCGGGCTCGCGGTCCACGTCGTCGAACAAGCGTTCAAAGAAGATGGTGTCGACATGTTCGTCGAGCGCGCGAGTGAATGGGCTGGGAGTCTCGGTCAACTGCTTTAGGGCGGGAAAGAGGACCTTGGCTCGCACGGTTGCTACCAGCTCGACTCGCTGTTTCGAGAGCTTTCCCAGACGTTCTCTGCCATCTGGTGTGCCAAAGAGTCTACGTGCCTTCGGGGGGACTGGGATCAAGCGTTCGTGGAGCCCCTCGGTGCGGCCCTGGCCACGCCCAAGAACCTGCGCAATCAAGAGCGGCGCGTCTCCGTCTTCGGGTTGTGGTTGACTCGCGGGACTTGGGGTCCAATCGCTTCCGAAAAGGACTTCTTGCATCGTCTCGTAGGACACGTCCTTGTACCCAAAGGCAGCGCCGTCGGTCCTCCGAATTGGCGTCCAGAGGTCACCCAGGTCACCCTTGCGATCTTTCGCAGTAAGGCGCTGAGCAGCGCTGCCCGTTGTTCGAGCGACGACAGCGGTTCCGTCAGGTACGAGCCGCACCCGGCGACAGACCTCGACGAAGAACGGATCGCAGCGGGTTAGGTGGAGCGAGGACTCGCCATCCCATGAGACCAACCAGAGCAATGCGTGCCCGCCAATGGGCTGATATCCGTAGCGCGAGAGGATAGCCGATCTCTCAGCCAACAAGAGCTGCACGTCCCGCACGAAACGTGTTGCCCAGCGTGCGTCGCTCGATACGGCAATGCACGGCCGGTTGCCGTATCCGCCGTTCATGCGTGCAATGCCGTAGTTCTTGCTGCCGCCGAAACCTTCCATGGTCTGAAGTGAGATGAGCGCATAAGCCCAGTGCTCGGGTCTTGCGCTGCCTATCCTTTGGGTCTTCAGGTCGTGGTTCTTCGCTGTCACGAGCAAGTCCATCTCGTCGGGACATGCGATTGCGTTCCACTTTGCCAGCGATCCCTCGGGCACGGGGGGCTGCATGAACGCGGGCTGGGAGAGATCATCGACCACGAGGCACCACGGTTCATCGCGGTCTTCCGTCAATGTACGCAGCAGCCCTCTCCAGCTCTCGGCATTGCGGGTGGTCGTCCCCTCGCCCGCATGGTGCAAGGCGATTGCAGCAAGCTGGACGAGGAAGGCATGCCAGGCGTGCATCTGATGCGCTTGCAGCGCCGCGAACTCAATCGGCGCGCCGTTGCCAAGATGGGCGAGCACTTCTGGGAGGGTGATCCGTGCTTCCTTCCCCTCCGGCCATTGCACGCTGAACACGGGCTCGGTCAGCAGATTGTGCCGCATGTCAGGCATCGGCCAACTCCTCCTCTTCCAGCGGCAGCGCCTGCGCGGCGCGCAAACCCAGCCGATCGTATATGAAGGACCGGGGTCCGAATGCAAAGCTGATCGCCCCCTCGTGGAGCGTGAGTTCCGTCGGCTGGGCGTCGCTCGGTACACCACGAGCGAGGTACGCCGGAACAGACAACCGCCTAACCGAGTGACCAAACGGTCCCACACGCAGCGGATCGAAGTCCACCAAACGGTCACCCTCTCCGAGCCGCGTTTGAATCCGCCGCTCCAGTTCCCGACTTGGAAACTCGATCTCGCCGAACGGCTGCTCGCGGTCGATGATGTTCAACTCTGCAGCGCGACGATCAGCAAACAGCGAGCCCAGCAAGCAAGTGGCATGCACCGGCCAGCGCCCGCCGAGGTCGGTCACGATCGCTTGCAAGGCCTCGGGATGCGTCGTTTCCTCGACGAGCTGTCTATTCATCTGGGGGATGGACAAACGCTCACGTGTCGAGAGTGTACGCCAAGTCGCTTCCAGAATCCGCAGATCGTCGTACACGGTCCCGAGCCCGTGGGCGCCACGTGCCCTCCCGTCTTTCTGGATGTACGCAGACAAATCACGATCGGCCGGTATCAGCACCACGACCGCCGGTTCCTCAAACCGCGCCGGTCGTGCTCGTTCGTGACGGTGCAGCCGCCCAATCCGCTGCAGCAGCACGTCCATCGGGCAGAGGTCGGTTATGAGTAGATCGGCATCGAGGTCGAGGCTTTGCTGAACCGTCTGCGTGGCGGCGACGACACATCCGTTCGCCGGTGCGTCCTTGCCGAAACGCGATTCCAGCGCAGCGTCGAGCACCTCGCGGTCCTCCTTGGCAAAGCGAGCGTGGTGCGGAGCGGTAACGCCCTCGCAGCGGAAGAGGAGATCCTCACGACCCTCTGCCTGCGCGAGGGCTTCGAGCGCCTGCTGCGTTGCCACGCAGTCGCCGACCGTGTTGCGCAGCACGAGCACGCGCGCCCCGCACACCGCCGCATTGAGTGCTTCGCGCGCGATCTCCTCGGGACTTCCGATCGATGGTGATAGCCGTTGGTGCACGTCCTTCGCCGCCGATGTGCCTTCGACCGCAATCCGGACGGCGTCGCGCCCGGTAGCGCAATGCGTGACGAGGGGATACGGCGTGGCGCACGCGGCCGCCAGTGGCTCTGGCACCGGCTGCTGCCGACCACTGCCCACAGACAGCAGCCGCTGTCGCGCACTCGCTCCGAGCGTTGCAGACATGAGCAGGGCATGGCCGCCCGCGCGCACGTGATAATCGAGCACTTGCTGGAGCAGAGCGGTCATGTACGCGTCCGATGCGTGCACCTCGTCAACAACGAGCAGATGGCGCAGCAGCGCGGTTGCCCTCAAGTGTGCGTGGTTCACCATCAAGGTCGAGAGAAGCACCTGATCGATGGTGCCAACGACAACTGGGCCGACCAGATAACGCTTCGGATGTTCGGCGGCCCAACCGCGGAAGCGAAATCGCTCTTTGGGGTCGTCGTTCCACAACACCTTGAAGTCGGGGAGCCGGTAGGCCGTCCGGTCGTCCGCTGCGATGTAGCCCGGCACCGCCAGAACCACCGGCGGCCGTGCTTCAGGGTTAGGGAATGCGCGCGTGACAGCTTCGAACACTCGGCCATGGATCTGTGTCGCGGCCGTCCGCGTCGGTAGGGCGAAGTACATTCCGTCGACCAACCCGGCGTGAAAGAGCCTCACGTAGCGCGCAAGAGCAGCTTCCGTCTTTCCAGAACCCGTCTCCGCTTCGAGTAGGGAGATTGAGCCGCCCGGGTCGGTGGGCAGTTCGAGTACATGCCTCTGGGGAGGGCGAGGCTCGAAGGCCGAGATTCGATCAAAGGCCGGGGCCTTCTCACCCAGCGAACTGCGGGCGGATTCCGAATCGACACCAATCTTGCGGAGTGCGAGTAGCGCTCGGGAACGTGCGAAATCGATGCGGTCATCCGCTTCTTCTTCCGAGAAGAGAAAGAAGGCCGTATCTGAGCCGAGCCAGTCGGCAAGCATCACGAGGCCACTAAAGGCGTGTTGGAAGCGAGGTTCGGCTGGTAGCAGATGGCCAGCCGTTCGAAACGCGTCCGGGAACCAACGTCGGGTCCGCTCGGACAGATCTGCGATACCCCCAAAGGGATCAAGGCCACGCGCGGGCCTCCAAGGAGTCTCCTGGTGGTTGCCACCTATAGCGAATGGCCGTCCATGGTGAGCGATCGAGGCGACCAGCAGGCGCAGCGCCGTCTCATCTTCACCCCATCCGCAGAGTTCGTCGAAAGGCAAGCTGCGGAAAAGAAGCTCCCGCTCGCGCCAAGCGTCGCCCATGACGGCAAGTACCTCGCGCACGTGGCCGTTCTGAGGACGAAGGCCGAGCGCTTTGTTCTGGAAGCCAATGTTGAACTTCCCGATATCGTGGAAGGTCGCCAGCACTGACAGCCGAGCGACCTGAACGGCAGAAAGGTCATCGAGTCCACCGAGCCGCGCGAGCCGTCGCCGCAGCAGCGTCCGCTGCAGCAGTGCCTCGCAACATGCCGCGACATCGGCGCAGTGGTCGGGCAAGGGGTGCCATGCGACGGGCTGCCCATCTTCTCCCTGGCGAAGCTTGCCCCAGAAGCAGCTTGGGGGGCCCTTCATAGGAATGTCCCCTGCGGATTGGCCTCGCGGTTGCGGGTGCAACGAATGCGGGTGCTGACCTCTGACATGCGACAGCGGTCCTCGACGGTTGCGGATGTCAACGACAGGCGCGGTGCATCACGTACTTCCCTATGGCGAGTCTGTCAAGGTGCAACGTTCAAGTCGTTCAAGACTGTGAACGCCACGTCAGTAAAGGGAGCCCATGGTGGAATGGTTTTCAAGAAAGAATGAAGCCCGGTCTGGGCATCGGTGCATCGTCTCGGCGAGGAATGCACCGGTTGGCGCGGCGACGACGGAGGCGCTTCTCAAGAGCACGCGGACCGAGTTCGGCCAGCGCGAGCGTCCTACAGCAACCCGATCTTGCGCGCCAGTACGTCGACGGCGAGACCCAGCAGGAACAAGCTGCCGAAGCGCCGCGTGTGCTGGAAGGCGAAAGCGGAGTACCAGAGCGGCCAGATGTTCGGCGGGTATTCGGGCGGCGGGCCGGCGGGACGCGCATGCCGGTACGCGCGGAACGCACGTACGTACCAGGGCAGGGCGGCCAAGACACTCAGCAGCAGCCAAGAGATGTAACCGCTCCACACCAGGTAGGCGACCAGGACGTATTCGAGAGTGAACATCCCGATCGTTGCCAGCCGCGCCCTGCGCTCGCCCAGCAAGACCGGCATGGTGCGCACGCCCTTCGCCGCGTCAGCCTCGAGCTTGTCGATGTGCTTGCCGAACAGGACAGTCGTGGCCCCGAGCGCAACCGGCAGGCTGGCCAGGACGACCGGTGCGGAGACCTGCCCGGTGATGACGTAATAGCCGCCGCCGACCATGAGCGGACCCCAGACGATGATCACCGCCACCTCACCCATGCCGATGTACTTGAGCGGCCAGGTGTAGAAGAGAACGAAGAACACGCCGGTGGCGAGCAGCGCCAGTGTGGCCTCGCCACGCACCGCCACGAGGACGATGCCGGCGGTGAGGGCGATCAGGCCGGTGACCAGGATGTAGAGCAGGACCCGGCCGCGGGTCATCAAGCCGTGCTCGAGTGGCTGCGGGCCGTACTGCGCGCGGAAGTAGTTGTCCTTGTCGATGCCCTTCAGGTGATCGACAAAATCGTTGACCAGGTTGTTGGTGGCGTGGGCGAACAGCAGTCCGACCGTCACCATGATCCACAGCAGGAGATCGAAGCGGCCGTCACGCGCCGCCAGCAGTCCCGCGATAGCTCCTGAAATGAAGGTCATGACCAGCACAGCCGAGCGTGTGGCGATGAGCCAGCGCGAGATCACGTCGAGCGCATCCCACTCCTCCTTGCTCACCCGTGGGATGACGTTCACCGCCTTCGCCCACATCGACACGTTCATCGTGCACTCCTTGTCAGCTTGCGATACACGCAGTCAAGGCCAGTAGGGCTCAAGGCCCGCATTGGGTTAAACTACCCGGACGGGTTCAGGGCAAGCCCTCGGTGGTTTTGACAGCGAGCGCTGCTCTTGCCATTGCGCGGTGAACCGGTAGTTTCGGTATCGATGTCCGACGAGGTCTTCATACGGGGCGGCGAATCCTTCGCGTCCACTGAATCAGCTGGCGACGTGCAGATGCCGCGACCTTCCTCGGCCGCGGCGCGCGACGCGGGGCTGCGCGCAATCATCTTTGACTGCGATGGCGTGCTCTTCGATTCGTGGCGCGCCAATGTGGCCTACTACAACGCCGTCCTGGCGGCGCTCGGCCGGCCGCCCCTGGATGCCGAAGGCGAGCGCTTGGCGCACAGACTGTCGTCGCCGCAGCTGTTTGAAGCGCTGTTTGGTGGTGACGCCGGGCTCATCGAGCCGGCCCGTGCGCTCGCACGCAGCACGGACTATGCGCCATTCTTTCGGTGGATGGAGCCGGCCTCGGGCCTCCACGAGCTGTTGGCGGAGCTCAAGCCGCACTATCGTCTGGCCATGGCGACCAACCGTGGTGTTACCGTCGCCGGGGTCATGCAACACTTCAACTTGGCGCCGCTACTCGAGCTTGCGGTCGGCATTTACGATGTGCCGCGGCCGAAGCCCTTTCCGGACATGCTCGATAAGTGCCTGCAGCACTTCGGTATCGCCGCGCACGAGGCGGCATACGTCGGCGATAGTCCCTCAGACCTCGAAGCGGCTCGTGCCGCCGGCACACACTTCATTGCCGTGGGCGAGCTTCCCGGTGCGTTGCTACGGATCCACCATCTCGGTGAGTTGCCGTCTGTGCTGGCCGCGTGGCCCGCACCGTGACGCGCGGCTCTTGCGTTCGGGTGGTGAGTCGCCAGTCCCTGCGGATGTCCGACGCGATCTTGCTGAGAGACGGCGAGCGCGGCCTCAGTGGCCGCGCTCTGCAGAACCCCATCGTCGAGCAGACGGATCGTTGAGCCGAGCGGCTTCGGGGGCGCACTAGTGCGCCTTAGCCTGCGCCATGTGTCGCGCCGCGATGTATCCGAAGATGAAGCTCTTGGCCTGGCAGGCGCCACTGGTGTACATGAAGCCGTGCGTGAGGAGGGCCGTGGTGTTGCTGGTGCCGTACAATCCCGGGATGCTGTCTCCTTGCGCGTCGATGACCTGAGCGTTCTTGTTGATCACCAGTCCCCCCAGATTGCCCACCGAGCCCAGTTCGAGTTTCACGCCGTAGAACGGTGGAGTATCCAACGGGCCAAGAACCGGTCCGGGTGCAAAGTCGGGGGAACGTCTACTCCCCCAGTAGTGATTGTACGCGCTTTCCCCTCGGTGAAAATCGGGATCTCGATCTTGAGCGGCAAACTGGTTGAAGCGCTTGACCGTTTCGACCAGGCTCTCTGCCGGCATGCCGAGTTTCGTGGCCAACTCCGGCAAGGTCTCGGCTTTGATCAGCCAGTCTGCATTCTTGGTCATGGTGGCCAGCAAATTCATGTAGGAGCGGTCCGCCTCGGCATGATCGCCGATCCAGAAGAGTGGCGCATTGGCCAGTTCGGAGAAATTCTTGTCGTATTCGAGGAACGCTCTGCCGATGTCGGGATAGAAGGACTCGTTGCAGCACCGCCTGCCGTGGCGATTGACGATAATATTGCCTGGGTACCCGTACGAGAGCATTCGGTAGAGAGGCCTGCCGTTGATCTCTTCCCCTTCGACGCGGAACACCGGCTGAAAGATGGAATGCTCCATGAGTGCAACGGCGGCACCCACTTCCATTCCCATGATGTGACCATCGCCCTCGTTGGAAGCGGGAGTGAGGCCATGCAGATCCGGCATGTTGAGGAATCTCTTGTTCATCGTGGCATTGCGTTCGTAGCCGCCAGAGGCCAGCAAAACACCTCTGTTTGTCTTCACGAAGAAGTCTTTGCCTTCCCTCTCGGCGCGCAGACCGATCACTCTCCCATTTTGGATCAGCAGTTGTCTGCCACGCACGCCGGTCAGGATGTTAATGCCTCGTTCAACGCAGCCGAGCACCAGTCCGCCGATCAGCCCCCGCCCCTCGGCCCATTTTTCACGCACTCCAGCAAAGAACGGAATCGGGTCGGGCCGGACTTTGGCCACGAGAGGGTATTTCTTTGCCGCCTCAGTCAGGAGCGGGATCATGATCGTGGGATCGGGATAGAGCTGGCGGCCGTGCTTCTTGCCGCCCGGGAGGTCGGCATAGTAGTCCGTGCTGGCCTCAATCGTCAGCTTCAACGGGGTATGGGCCTCCACGTAGCGGACGGCCTCGGGGCCGGTGTCCAGATATGTCGCCAACAACTCTTCATCATGCCGTCCCAAACTCGTGCGGCGTATGTGGGTGAGTGCCTCGTCGCGGGAGTCTGGAATACCCTCTGCGGCCATGTGATCGTTGCAGGGAATCCAGATGACGCCGCCTGAGAGAGCGGTTCCTCCGCCGAGGTGTTCCGATTTCTCCAAGAGCACGGTGCTCAGGCCGAGGTCATGTCCCATGATGACGGCGGCGAGTCCTCCGGAGCTTGCCCCCATGGAAACCAGGTCCACCTCTAAGTCCCATTGTTTCGGAAGTGTGGTCTGTCGCATCGTCATTCGTTGTCCTCCTTGCTCACTCGAACTGCATCTCGCGGACGTCGCGGGCCACCCGAAGCGGCGCCGCCGTCGCGGTCTTCACGTCGTCCACGGTCAGGCCCGGGGCGAGCTCGCGCAGCAGGAACCCATCGTCGACGTCGATCCACGCGAGATCGGTGATCACCGACTTGACGCATTTGAGTGCGGTCGGCGGATAGCTCAGCCGCTCGACGAGCTTTGACCGGCCGTTACGTTCGCGGTGGTAGCAGACCGCGATCACGCGCGCCCCGCCCGCGGCCATATCCATTGCGCCGCCGATGCCGCCGCTGCCGTTGGGGGTGCTCCAGTTTGCCAAGTCGCCGTTCTCTGCGACCTCGAAGGCACCCAGGACGGTGGTCGACACGCGGCCGGTGCGCGCCATGGCGAAGGAGACGTTCGAGTCGAAGTACGATGTTTCGGGAAGCGCCGTCACCAGCTGGCCGCTGGCGTTGTAGAGGTCCATGTCCTCCTCACCCTCGACCGGAAAAGGGCCGAAACCGAGAATGCCGTTCTCCGAATGAAGCGTGATGTCCCTACCCGCGATATAGTTGGAGACCTGGGTCGGTAGCCCGATGCCGAGGTTTACGTACTCGCCCTCGCGCAGGAGCGCCGCTACCTTCATTGCCATCAGGTCGGCAGGCAACCCGACCGGCCCACCGTCGCGTATGGCGCGTCCCTCCATGTCGGTGACCCGGCCTACTGACAACAAAATCTGGCGGAGCACACCGATGTCGAGGTACGTGGTGGTTTTGAGGATACGGTCGACGAAGATCCCGGGCGTGACGATAGCTTCCGGGTCGAGGGTGCCCACGGGCACGATCTCCTTCACTTCAGCGACGGTCGTTTTCGCGGCCATGGCGAACGCCGGTCCGAAATTGCGCATGCCGCGGCGGAAGGTAAGATTGCCGACCGTATCGGCCTGATACGCCTGGAGCAGGGCGAAGTCCGCTGCGAGGGCGCGCTCGAAGATGTAGCGCTTGCCGTCGAAGACGCGTTCCTCCTTGCCATCAGCGACCGCCGTCCCCACGCCGGTGGGCGTGAAGAAGCCGGCGAGTCCGGCGCCGCCGGCACGCACGCGCTCGATGAGGGTCCCTTGCGGCACCATCTCGAGCTCGATGTCCTTGGCCTTCACCATCTCGCTGACCGGGGTGGGAATCGCCGGGGCGCCGATGTAGCTGCAGATCAGCTTTCGGATCTGCCGCTTGTCGGCAAGGATGCAGAGCGAGGTCGGGCCGCCCGCCGGGGTGTTGCAGATGACGGTCAGGTCCTTCACGCCACGCTCGGCGAGCGCCAGCAGGCAGTCGGTCGGCCATGCCTGGGGCGGACCGAAGCTGTGGACGAGAATCGAAGCGCCATCACGGACGTCGGCGACAGCATCACGTGCAGATTCACAGATCTGTTTCTTCGCCATGGTCGGTCCGCATGTCACGTCGGCCGCGTCTTCGCAAGACTCACGCCGCCGCTACAGCGGCTCCAGGCCGGTCGTCCCGCCGAGGCGGGGAAGGCCGTCGTCGACGTGAACCCACGACACGCGGTTGTCGAAGTGCACGTGGAACTGCGGCGGCCGGTCGATCTCGCCCTGGAGGTTTGCCAACACGATGTCGATCTTCTCTGGGTGCTGGGTCGAGGTGAAGAACAACGAACTGCCACAGGTCCCGCAAAAGCTGCGGGTGCCGTGATCCGACGAGTGATAGCGGACGAGGTGGTCTTCGCCTCCGAGCAGCGTGAAGCGCTCGTTCAGTACGGCGATCCAGGTGACGTAGACTGCCCCGTGTGCGCGACGACACATCGAGCAGTGACAGTGGGCACAAAACAACGTGGGCAGACGGATTTCGAATCGCACCGCGCCGCACAAGCAAGCGCCGGGGATCGTTCCTGATTCCATCGCGGGCGTCCTCCCTCGCTCTCCGTTAGCATGACGCGGCGGTGCTTCCTACTTGGAAGGAATAGGGCATGAGAACGGCATGTGGGCATGACCAGCTGTCGTGTCTTGATCCGTGTTTCCTGCCGGGATAGCTGGAGACGCGACTGGCAAGGTTTCGGGGGAATCAGACTCTGCACATCAGTGCGCGTACAACGCCTTCCGAGAGGCGACATCAAACCGCGGCGTCGATCGTGGCGGCGTTGGGCCTGTGTTTGATGGCCGTAGGCCAGTACAGCCTCGCGCACGGCGAGAGCGTGGTGGCGTTCACCAAGAACTGGCTCGGGGGATTCGGTCTGGCGCTGACGTCCTGCATGGTGGCGACGTTCGCGCAGGGTGTCGCCCTCGGCCTCGGGCTGCTGCTGGCCGGCGCATTGCTGGTCGCTGTGGTCATCGGTCTGCCAGTGACGAACGAACAGTGCCCTGCCGAAGCGACTGACGATCGCCTCTCGAGTTCCGTGGCGCGGCGCGCAGGCTACCTTCTCGTTGCGCTGGCGGCGGCGCTGAGCGGATTCAGCGTCCTGTCACTCAGCCGAGCTGCGCCGGGAATGGGGAGCGTGTGCATTTGGCTGGGTGCGCTGCTTTCGGCATTCTTCGTGGCCCGATCCTCCGACCGGATTCGGGGCACGCGCTTCGGCCATCCGTTCCCGGAACGATGGGAATGGACGGCGCTCTTCGTGTTGGTGGTCCTCGATCTGATCCTCGTCGCCCATGATCTCACGCATTGGCGGTGGGCGGGAACGCCCGATGAATCGTTTTTCTTCATAACGGCCAGGGAGCTTGCGTCGGGACGGTCGCGACCGTTTCCGCTATCGGAGCGTGGCGTCTTCGGATACCACCCGCTGCTGTCTTCCTACTACCAAGCCGGTTTCATGAAGGTCTTTGGAAGCAACATCTTTGCTTGGCGGCTCTCCTCCGCCGCCGCCCTCGCCATGTCGTTGCCGTTCCTCTACCTCTTCACGCGCGAGTTATGGAATCGCAGGGCGGGATTCATCGCCGCCGTGTTGTTTGGATCGGCGCAGTTGGCCGTCGGGTTTTCGCATCTCGGGTACAACAACGTGCAGGTGTACCCCGTCCTTCTTGGGTCGTTGGGCGTTCTGGCGTGGTCGATCCGGCGCCGGAGCGTCGCCGGGCATTACCTGGCGGGCTGCATCGCTGGCCTCGGCTTCTACACGTTCTACCCCGCCCGCCTGGCGCCGCCGCTGGCCGGTTTACTTCTCTGGAGCTTCGGGCGGCTGTCGTTGACGCGTGCTCGTGCCGAACTGCTGGCGCTGGTGTCGGGGGTTCTGCTTGCGCTACTGCCGGTGCTGACGCATCCGGGCGAGATCGTGACCCACATGGTGCAGCAGACCGCGTTCGGGGCCGGAAGGGAGCCCACGCTTGCCGACTGGCAGGCGTCGGTCAGGGCGCTGGCGGAGGATCCTGCGCCGCTGGAGAGGGTAGGGACCCACTGGTTGGGGTCCATCTTGTACGCCCCGTGGACGAAATGCGGTTGGAACTTCGGCTGGAATCCCGCGGTCGATCCGGTCACGGCGGCATTGGCGATGCTGGGGCTGTGGCTGGGAGTGTTGAGCCTGCGGCGCCGCTCCGGAATGCGTGCTCTCCTGCCGGCGTATCTGTTTGCCGCCTTTGTTGTAGGTGCGGTCACGCCGTACGATTGTCCACCCTTGACCCGACTGCTCACGCTGGCGCCGTTCACGGCGCTGTTTGCTGCCATCTCCCTGGATCGGCTCATGTCGTGCGCATCACAAGTAGTGAGATGCCGGCCGCTCGTGTGGGTGGGCGGCATCGGCCTAGTGGCGGCAGCGGTCCTCTGGAACGTCAGTGCGCTGCATCGGAGCATATACCATCTGCATCACGGCTACGGTGATGGGACGACCGGCGAACTGATCAGGCTCACGACGCAGCTCTCCGAGAGCTATCGAATCGTGTACGTGCAGCATGATGACAACGATAGTTACAATGTCGATCAGATCCTCGACGAGTACAATCTCGGGGAGCGCGGCACGTACATTCGGCCTTTCGGTCCACGTGCAGTCGAGACCCTCGCTGCGATTACCCCGCCGTTCACCGTGGTCTACGACCTGAAACGTGATGAGGAGGTCCGTGCGGTCGAGCAGGCACTCGAGCAACGCTTCCCAGGCATCCACTGGTACGACTCCGCTCCCGGGAAAGAGTGGAACCTGCGCTACTGCCTTGTGCCCGACGGTACATACTCCATCCCGAACAGGCGGTAAGGCACCGCTTGACTCGCCTGAGCCGCCTTGTTAGCGTCGCCGCACCGTGGTCAACAAAGTCATTTTGGTGGGTAATTTGGGCAAGGATCCGGAGGTGCGCTTCACTCCCAACGGTCGTGCCCTGGCGAAATTTCCCGTTGCCACCTCGGAACGTTGGACCGATCAAGACGGCAATAAACAGGAACGCACCGAGTGGCACAACGTTGTGGTGTGGGGCAAGCAAGCCGAGACCTGTGGCCAGTACCTGTCCAAAGGGCGGCAGGTCTTCGTCGAGGGCTCGATCCGCTCACGCCAATACGACGACAAGGATGGCAACAAGCGGTACATCACTGAAATCGTCGCCCGCGACGTGCGCTTTCTCGGCGGCGGCGGTGGTGGTGGCGGACGCGCGGCCACGGATGCCGGAACCAGCGTCCCGCCCGGTGAAGACGCTGGGCCTCCTGAGGACGACATCCCGTTCTGACACGGTGATCGGGGGCGCGTTCCCGCCTTCTTGGGGACTCGCAGCCGGAGCCCGCACCGAACCATCAGAAGCGGCGCACCACACCGGCGCAGGAGTCCCGAGGATTTCGTGCTTGCCAGACCGCTCCTGCCAGCGTATTTTGCCGACGACATGTACTCTTGTGCGCGAGGGGGCCGGCGGGCGGCCGTGTTGGTGGCATGCCTTTGGCTCGTCTGTGCCAAGACGGCCTCTGCCGATACCCTCCGCTACATTCTGAACGCTGGTAGCTCGGTTACGTCGGTGTGTAACAGTTGCGCCGAGCCGCCCGCGGCGCCGGAGGCGCTCAGCGGAAGCTTCGACGTCACCATTCTCCCCCTGTCGACGATCTTCGATGTGGCAGCGGTCACCAACGTGAAGTTGGTGAGTCGGAATTTCACAGTTTCGGGGAATGGCTTTCTGCAGAGACTGGGACCGGATCGCCAGGCGATGGTGCTTGACACCCAAGTGAATGGCGCGACCGTCGTGTTCACGAGTGGCCGGCGCCAGTATGCCGACCCGGTGAGCATCACGATCATCCTGTCGTCTTCGCGCCGCGCGGACCGAACGTACGTGCTCGTGGTCTCGGCGTCGCCGGTCAGTGACCAGCCGCAGGACACTGACGGCGACGGCATCCCGGATGCCCAGGACAACTGCCCGAGCGTCGCCAATTCGGACCAGAGGGATAGTGACGGTGATGGGGTGGGAGACGTGTGCGATCTGTGTCCGGACACGCCCGCCGATCAGCCCGTGAACCGGAGCGGATGCAGCGTTGACCAAGTGTGTCCCTGCGACGCCTCAGCAACCGGCCAGCAGTGGCAGAGCCAACGCGAGTACCTCCTGTGCGTGGCCCGAGCCACAAGCGCCCTGTATCGCGGAGGCAAGATCTCAACCGATCAACGTCGCGGTATTATCCGCCGCGCTGCCCGTTCTGCCTGCGGACGCACCGTCGTTGCCTGGCGGTGAACCACGCAGCTCATTTCTTGGATCCGCCGTAACCGTGTGTTGACTGGACTGCAGATTGGGTGGCGGCGTTCAAGTAATTGAACACCTTCACCGGATCAAGTCGGACATAGCAGTAGAACGCCGCTGCGCCTAAGATGACTCCGTAAACAAACTGCCGCATGTTCCTCCGCCTGCAGGGAGGAATGATAGTGGTCTGGCGGCTCGCCGTCAAAGCCTTGGAGGGCGCACGAAAATCGGCAATGCGGACCGAAACAATTAGGGCGCTTTGCCCCGGAAATTAGAATGCGTACTTGCCGGCCGCGCCCGCAAAGTGAATCTTGACAAGCTCCTGTTTTTGGAGGCAGATACGCGGCGTTCGTCCTGAATTGTCGGAGACAATCATTAAGCGAACAGTTGGAAAGGAGAAGGGCATGGCAGGTCTGCTGGAGGGAAAGGTCGCGATAGTTACCGGGGCCGGCCGGGGTATCGGCCGGGAGGAAGCGTTACTCATGGCGAAGCACGGCGCGAAAGTCGTCGTCAACGACTTGGGGGCGCATTTCGACGGGAGCGGAGCAAGCGCTAGCCCGGCGCAGGAAGTTGTCAACGAGATCAAGAAGATGGGCGGGGCCGCCGTCGCCAACGGTGACAGCGTCAGTGACTTCAAAGCCGCCAAGCGCATCATCCAGTGCGCCATCGACACGTTTGGCAAGCTGAACATTGTGGTCAACAACGCCGGCATCTTGCGCGACCGGATGATCTTCAACATGGCCGAAGAGGACTGGGACGCCGTCGTCGCGGTCCATCTGAAGGGCTCGTTTAACATGAGCCGTCATGCGTGCGAGTACTGGCGCGAAGAGCACAAGAAGGGCAACGTCCTCAACGGACGCCTCCTTACGACCTCTTCCGACGCCGGCTTGATCGGCAACGTAGGCCAGGCGAATTACGGTTCTTGTAAAGCCGCGCTGGCGCTGATGGCGATCGTAATTGATGTGGAGATGTCGAAGTACGGTGTTACCGCCAACTCGATCGCTCCGTTGGCACGGACCCGCTTGACCGTGGACGCGACGCCGTCGACCGCAGCCTTAATGGGCCGTGAGGTGGCACCCGGCGAGTTCGATATCTTCGGCCCGCAGAACATCGCGCCCCTGGTGGTGTGGCTGGCCAGCGACGACGCCAAAGACGTGCACGGTGAGGTCTTCCGCGTGGGTGGTGGCACCGTGTGGCTCATGGGCGGCTGGCACACGGTTGGAAAAGTTTCGCAGCGTGCGACGTGGGACCCCGCCCTCTTGGGCGAGAAGCTCAAGACGGAACTCGCCAAAGGGCTCACGGCGAAAGAGAACATCGGAAGCATCCTGGCCAGCGCCATGTTGTAGGACGGTTGGTGGCTCGGGCGCCGACGCGCCCGGGCCGCCGATCGTGGATCTACCCCCGTTGCCTCCCTATCGAAAAATCCTTTTCATCTGCCACGCCAACACGAGCCGTAGCATTATCGCCGAGGCGTTGCTCAAGAAGATGTTGACGGTACGCGCCCTGCACGATCATCTGTCCGTCATGTCCGGCGGCATCGCCTCCTATGCCCGAGACGGCGCGTTGGTGTCGATGGATGCCCGTCTGGTCCTGCGCGAGGAAGGCATCCATTTGGCCGCGGATTCGGTGTCCACCGACTTGAAGCGTAACCGGCACCTCATCGTTGAGGCCGACCTGATCCTGGCGATGACGGCGCAGCAGGTGCAGATGCTGCGCGACGCGTTTCCCGAGGCCGCGGGAAAAGACGTGTATACCTTGAAAGAGTTCGCCGGTGGCCATGGTGATATCGATGACCCGGTCGGCAAAGGGGACGATGTGTACGCCGCGTGTCGGGATGAAATCAAGGCCTGTCTGGAGCAGGCCCTCGCGCGCTTGGCGCCGGCCGTGCCCGAGGGATCGTAGCTCGGTCGCGCACAGCGATTGAGGGCAGCTGGGGTGGCCGGTTGCCGTTGCACATGTGCTGGTGTGATGCGAGCCTACGACTGCGCCATGGAGACGTCAGCTTTTCGTAACCCACCCGATAGCGTCATTCGCGATATCCTGTGGCATCCGAGGCGGATCGCCATCGTGGGTTGTTCCCCCCGGACCCCAGCCGTGACAGCCATCGGGTGGCGCGCGTGCTGATCGAAAAGGGGCATACTGTCATGCCGGTGAACCCGGCGGCCCGCGAGATTCTGCAACAGACGTGCTATGCATCACTGCGAGATGTTCCGAGCCCGGTTGACATGGTCGACATCTTCCGCCGCGCAGAGGTGGTCGGACCGATCGTTGACGAGGCCATCATGATCGGAGCCGAGATCGTGTGGATGCAACTCGGCGTGATCGACGCAGCGGCGGCGACCCGTGCGCAACGGGCGGGGCTCACGGTCGTCATGGATCGGTGTCCGCTGATCGAATACGAGCGGTTGTTCTGAGGCGAGATGCGCTGGGAGGTGCTCCAGTCGGAGATCATCTATCGCTGCCGGATGTTTGCCGTGCGGCGCGACCGGAGCCGCTCGCTGCACAGTGGCCAGGCCTCCGACTTTCACGTGCTCGAAACCGGCGATTGGGTCAATGTGGTCCCGTTGACGCGAGACCAGCAGGTGGTGATGGTCCGGCAGTTTCGTCACGGCATTCGAGATTTCACGCTCGAGGTTCCCGCCGGACTCATGGATGCAGCCGACCACTCGCCTGCCGACGCGGCGCAACGCGAATTGCGCGAAGAAACCGGCTACGCCGGTGATGACTTGGTACCGTTGGGTGTCGTCCACCCGAACCCGGCCATCATGAATAACCGCTGTCACGTGTTCATGGCGCGCGATGTCGAGCTGGTGGGCGCGCCCCAGTGGGACGAGACGGAAGAACTCGTGGTCGAGACCGTTCGGCTCGATCGGGTGCCAGAGTTGATCTTGAATGGTACGGTGGGGAACGCCCTGACGCTGGTGGCGTTCCACCTGCTCGAGTTGCAGGGACACGGACAGCTTACACTGCCGAGCCGTTGAACCCTTTGACATTGCCCGGGGTAGCATGCGGGCGCCGGTTTGAGTACATAGACCGGGCATCAGGCTGCGAGAGGAGGACGTGCATGAGCACAGGAGGCCCGACCGAACGCATCGCGGAGTGGGTAGAGCAGGCGCAGTTTACCGACGTGCCACGGCGGGTGACGGAGGAAGCCAAGAATCAGATCCTCAGCGTCATCGCTGCCGTGCATGCAGGACATTTCTCGGAAGCCGGACGGACGGTGAGCCGCACGGTGAAAGAGTGGTCGGGCGGCAAGGAAGCGACCATGATCCCCTCGGGCGAACGGACATCGCTCTACAATGCGATATTTTCCAACACCGCCCTCAGCATGGCGCTCGATTACGATGACTACCTGTTCGCCGGGCATACGGGACATTCGTCGGTCTTAGTGACGTTGGCACTGGCCGAAAAAATGGGCGTCAGCGGCAAGGAATTTCTCTTGGCGCAGACCTTGGCGAACGAGATCGAAGGCCGCGTTGGTGCCTCGGTCCTCATCGGTCCACTCAATGGCCAGATGTGGACCTTCATCCATTTGATCGGCGGCGCGGTGATTGCTGCCAAGCTGATGGGCTTGGAGAAGTCGCAGATCCAATCGGCCATCGGCCTTGCCATGATGCAGCCCAACTACCCGCTGGGAGCGGGATTCTTCGGTTCGGAAGGAAAGACCGTTCTGGCTTCGATGACGACACCGATCGGCGTCCAGGCCGCCCAACTCGCGGCCAATGGTCTGCGTGGCGCGGGAGACATCCTCGAAAGCGAACAGGGCTTCCTCAGCGTGTTTGCCAAGCAGCCACTGCCGGGAGCATACGAAGGATTGGGGAAGGTGTGGCTGAGCGACACGCTGTGTTTCAAACTCTACCCGGGCTGCGCCTATATCGATACGGCTATCGATTGCGTACTGACGCTGGCGCGCCAGCACTCGATTGATGGGAAGAAGGTCAAAACGGTGTACGTCGGCGCAAGTCCGCTGACCTTGGGAATGGAAGCGCTCTCGGCGCCGCACCTGAAGGGGCCGGAGACCCTGCCGGTGACGCTGAATTTCAGCATCGGATATAATGTTGCGGTGGCGCTGATGGATCGCGAGCTGACGGCCCGCCAGTTCAGCCGTGAGCGTATCCGGGACAAGGCCACGTGGGACTTGGCCGGGCGGGTCCAGCTGGCGCTGGATGAGGTCATGGCGCAACGCATGCGCGACCGCTCGCTGGTGAAGAGCGTGAAGGGGGAGGGCGGCGAACACTTTCAGCTCGACCTCGACAGCGCCGATCTCAGTAGCTTCAAAATGTCGTTCGGTGCGCGTGTGCGTATCGAAATGGAGGATGGGCGGACGTTTGAAGCGGAGCAAGAGGTGCCCTTTGGCGGTGCCGGCCGACCCTTCGAGGAACGCCGCAAGTCGGTGGAGGACAAGTTTCGCCGTGAAACTCGTTACACGCTGCGCAAGGAGAAGATGGAGAAGGCCATTGATCTGATCCTGCACCTGGATCAAGCCAGCTCGGCGCAGCTGCGTGAGCTGGTCAGGCTGTGCTGCTCGGAGCGCAGCTGAGGTTGCTCACCTCCGGGATGCCGTGAACGATTCAGATCAGCGCCCGCCCATCCTGCGGGTGTCGGCGTGGGAGAAGTTCCCACAACTGGTGCACGGCTTCTGCGGGCGACGCGGTGGCGTCAGCCGCGGCGAATTCGCGGAGTTCAATTTGTCGCATGTGGTCGGTGATGACCCGGACTGCGTGCGTGAAAACTGGCGACGTTTACGCGCCAGCCTCGAGGGCCGCATCCGCTTCGTTACCATGAGGCAGCAACACGGCGCGGAGGTCGTCCGCGTCGAAGAGCAACCGACCGATGCGCCGCTGGCCGACGCACTCATGAGCCATGCATCCGGGCTGGCGCTCGGTATTTTGACGGCGGATTGTGTGCCGCTCCTGCTTGTGGCTCCAGAACGTCGGGTGGTTGCTGCGGTGCATGCCGGATGGCGAGGTACCGTTCTGGGGATCGCGCAGCGGGCGGTGCAGTCTCTGGAGCAGACGTTCGGTGTGGCACCCTCGACGCTTCACGCAGCGCTGGGTCCCGCAATCGGCGCATGTTGCTACGAAGTCGAACGCGACATCACTGACGAAATCGAGCGGCGCTGGGGGCCGATGCCCGAGGCCATTGCCACGCACGACGCGAAGCGCCGTCTGGATCTCCGTCGGGTCAACAGGGTGCTCCTTGCCGCAGTCGGGGTGCCGGCAAGCCACATCTCCAGCGTCGGGCCGTGCACCTGGTGCGGATCTGAAGAGTATTTTTCGTACCGTGCTGCGTGCAGTCGAGACGCCGCAGACCGAACAGGCCGCCAGCTGAGCTTCGTCGGATGGTACGGTTGACTTGGAAAGACGGAGGGCCTTTGTTAGGCTGCAAATGGAGGAGCGAGTTTATGAGGCGATGTATTGCTGTAGGCCTGCTCGCCGCCGTGCTTGCGTTCACCGCCGGCCCGGCTGCCGCGGTTCCTGATGAGTACGACGATACCCAGTCCCATCCGTTGCGCGTGGCCGCTTATCTGGTCTACCCGATTGGTTTCACGGCCGAGTGGCTGATCTTCCGGCCGTTCCATTACCTCGTGTCGCGACCCTACCTGGAGCCGGTGTTCGGCCACTACCCCCACCAGGAAGTTGGGACGTACCACTAACCGAGCCGATCGAGCCCGGCGTAGCGGGCGATCAGCTTTTTCAGGCCGGCCTGGTCGAAGCGTACGGTGAGCTTGGTGCGGTCGCCGCTGCCTTCCACGGCGCGCACCGTTCCGGAGCCGAACTCCTTGTGCCGTACCCGCTGCCCGACCGCGAACCCTTCGCCGTCCGATGGCGGTGCCGGGCGCTGGCCCGCACGCCGGGGCACGCGCAGTTGCGAATACGAGTAGTCCACAGTCGGTTCTTCCTTCGAAGACGAGGCGAAGGCCGCCACCGTGTCCAGGTGCAGCAACTCTTGGGGAATCTCCGCCAAGAAACGCGACGGCTGATTCTGCTGCGTCCGGCCGAAGAAGTGACGCTGCTGTGCGTGGACCAGAAACAGGCGCTGCCGCGCCCGCGTGAAGCCGACGTAGCAGAGCCGGCGCTCCTCTTCGATCGATTCGGCGTGCAACAGCGAGCGTTCGTGCGGGAAGAGGCCTTCTTCAAGGCCGATGATGAACACGATGGGGAATTCCAGTCCCTTCGAATTGTGCAAGGTCATCAGGGTGACACGGTTCTGCGCGGCAGCGTATGTGTCGACGTCGGCAATCAACGCGATCTGCTCGAGGAAAGCGCTCAAGGATGGGTCCTCGGCCGTGGAATCGAATTGCTCGGTCGCGGTCAGCAGTTCCTCGATGTTCTCGACGCGAGCTTGCGCCTCGGGCGTATGCTCCGACTGCAGTCGTTCCAGATAGCCCGTTTCCATGAGGATGGCACGTAGCAGCGTAGTTACCGGCTCGTCCGCGAGGGCGTGCAGGCGGGTACAGAGGCGGTGGAACTCCGTCAGCCGAGCACCGGCGGCGGCAGCAAGCCCGATCGTCGGGATGTCAGCAATGACCGTTCCTATGGGGAGCTTGCGGTCCCTCGCCACGCGCTCGAGCGCGTCAATCGTAGTTTTCCCAATGCCGCGGGGCGGTACGTTCAGTATGCGCAGGAGACTCACGCTGTCGTGCGGATTGGCGACGATTCGCAGATAGGCCAGCAGGTCCTTGACCTCCTTGCGATCGTAGAAACGCGTTGACCCGACGATGCTGTAAGCCACTCGCTGGCGGACCAGTTCCTCTTCCAGTCCGCGTGACTGCGCATTGGTGCGGTAGAATACGGCAATATCGCCGCCGGTGTACCCTTCTACCAGGAGCTGGTCGATCTGGCGCAGCACGTATCGGGCTTCAGCGCGTTCATCGGCGGCGATATGCAACCGGATGAGCTCGCCGGTTTCGTTGGTGGTCCACAAGCGCTTTCCTTTGCGGCCCGCGTTGTGCTGAATCACGGCGCCGGCCGCAGCCAGGATGCTCTTGGTGGAACGATAGTTTTGCTCCAGCCGCAGCACCCGTGCGCCGGGGAAGTCACTCTCGAAGTCGAGGATGTTGCGGATGTCCGCCCCGCGCCAGCGGTAGATGCACTGATCGTCATCGCCCACGACGCAAACGTTACGATTCCTGGCGGCCAGCAGCCGGAGGAGCTGGTACTGTACCCGGTTGGTGTCCTGGTATTCATCCACCATCAGGTGGCGGAATTGGTCTTGGTATCGGGTTGCTACCACCGGGTCGTGGCGAAACAGTTCCACCGTGCAGAGCAGGAGATCTCCAAAATCCAGAGCGTTGTTGGAGGCCAGCATTTCTTGGTAGCGCTTATACACCTCTGCCACGGTGCGGGAGATGGTGTCGCCCGCAGCGGCCAGTGCATCATGGGGCGAGCGTCCGTCATTCTTTGCCTGGTCGATACCGGCCAGCAGCCGAGCCGGTGGGTACAGGTTCTCGTTGAGCTGTAGGTCCGCTGCTGCGCGGCGAATCAGGTTCCGCTGATCGATGTCGTCAAATATGGTGAAATCGTTTCGCCGGTCGATGCGGTCGGCATGTCGACGCAGGATACGCGCGCACAGGGAATGAAAGGTGGTGAGCCACACGTTGGCGGCCGAGTCGATCAACCGCTCGGTGCGTTCACGCATTTCACGGGCCGCCTTGTTGGTGAAGGTTACGGCGCAGATGCGAGCCGGATCTACGCCGTGATCACAGACCAGGTGGGCGATGCGATGGGTGAGGACCCGGGTTTTTCCACTTCCGGCGCCGGCCAGAATGAGAAGGGGTCCTTGTGTGTGCAGCACTGCGTCGCGCTGCTCTGCGTTCAAGTGAGCGAGGTCCGTAGTCATCGAGCGCGCCACTGTAGCGGCAGAGGAGAGCGAAGTGAAGGTGGCTTCCCGGCATCGGGCAGTGGTTGAGGGGGCTGGGGACCGCGTGATAGCGTCCACAGGTGTATCAGCGCAAAGACGCATTCTATACCCGCGCCAAAACAGCTGGCTATCGCTCGCGTGCGGTGTTCAAGCTGCTCCAACTAGCTCAGGGCGGTCGCCTCTTGCGCCGCGGCGACCATGTTGTTGACCTCGGGGCATGGCCCGGGGGTTGGCTGCAGGTTGCTTCGGAGTTGGTCGGTCCGGCCGGGACAGTGGTTGGGGTTGATCTGCGACCCATCAAGCCGCTGCCGCAGAAAAATGTGGTGACTCTCGTGGGTGACATTGCCGCCGCATCGACGCAGCGGGAGGTTGCTCGGGCGTGTCGGGGGAGGGCTGACGTCATTCTGTCTGACCTGGCTCCGAAGCTCAGCGGTGTGCGGGCACGCGACGAGGCCCAAACTCAGGTCTTGGCAGAGTGCGTTTTTGCATTCGTTGAAAAGATTCTCAAACCTGGTGGCAAGCTGGTGGTCAAGTTATTCATGGGCGATGACCTGCCACGCTACGTTGAACAGCTCCGCACTCGCTTTACCGACGTGCGTACGACTCGGCCAGAGGCTACCCGAAAAGGATCGGCAGAAATCTACGTCATCGCCAGCAGCTTTCGCGGTGGTGCGCAGCAATAGCCAGCTGCGAGGCGGTTGTTTACGGCACGCAGCAATGAGTGTTCGGGATCAATCAGAAGGACCGTGCTTGTCAGGCGGCCAAGTCCGTGTTTGCGTGTGTGAAATGCTTGTGCGGCAGAAGTTTGTCGCCACGAATGCGAATACGTGGGGGGCGATGTTGCGGGCGGCGAACCGCCTGGCCTGGCTCGGAATTCGCTGAGAGCACGGTCGGCTAGATCAGCATTCATGCAATCAATTCATTTGACATCAGGCTTTCTGGAGTTCATACTCCGCCCGCAAGGAATAAAACCCCGTTGCTCGATGGGGTCGGGGGAACGGTGAGGGGCTGTGGCTGCGGGATCGTATATGGCCATCGGTAGCAATTGGGCCAGGCGTGTAGGGCGTATATTCACCGGCTCACTGTCTGAACTCAATCCGTTACGGCGCGATGAGCCCTATCTGAGCGTCGACATCGGTTCCAGTAGCGTCAAGATCCTCGAGGTCGGTGGGCGGACCGGCCAACTGCGCCTGATAAACGCCATGGTGCTACCCACCCCGCCATCGGCGATCCAGAATAACATGGTCTATGAAACGCAGGCAGTGGCGGACGTCGCCCGTGCGGCGCGCGACAGTTGCGGCATGCGTGCGCGAAAGGTCATCACTGCGATTCCAGGCCCTGCGGTGATCATCAAACGCGTGACGCTGCCGGCGCAGAGCGCACGTGAACTCGAGAACACCATCCTCTTCGAGGCCGGCAATTTCATTCCGGAAGATCTGGAAAACGTCAACCTCGATTATCAGATCACCGACTATCTCGACGACGGCAAGCGGATGGAGGTGCTGCTGGTCGCCGCCAAGAAGGAAATTGTCTCGAGCTACAGCGAGACCGTTCGGGCAGCCGGACTCACGCCCGCCGTCATTGACGTCGACTACTTTGCGATCGAGAACATGTTCGAGACCAACTACGAGCCGGCGCCGGACCGTGCCATTGCGTTGGTCAATATCGGCGCCCGCTACTCCTCGATCAATATTCTGAAGGGGGGCCGCTCCACCTTCACCGGTGACGTACCGGTGGGCGGACGTGACATCAGTGAAGCGCTGGTGCGTGACCTGAATGTCAGCATTGAAGAGGCGGAGACGATAAAAGCGGGGGGCGCCGGTGGAAAGGTACGCCCGGAGCAAGCGACTGCCGTGATTGGCTCGGCGGCGGCGGCGCTGATTGAGGAAATCCACCATGCCCTGAGTTTCTTCTGGACCGCGGCGACCGACGAGACGATCGACGTGATCTATTTGACTGGCGGTGTGGCTCAAATGCCGGGACTGGCCCAACAGCTCAGCGAGCGCGTCGGTGCTCCGGTGGAAGTCGCCAACCCGTTTGCGCGGATCGCTGTGGACGACCACGTCGACACACCGGAGCTGCGGGGGCACGCCGCCGAATTCGCGGTTGCCGTCGGGCTCGCGACCAGACGCCCGAACGACAAATGATTCGCATCAACCTGCTCCCAATCAAAGACGCGCAGCGGGCGATGGGCCGGCGCCAACAGCTGTCGTTGGTTTTGCTGGGACTCGCGCTTGCTGTTCTGGTGATGATCATTCCGTACGTACTGCAAGCGCATAAGCTGAACGGCCTCGATCAGGGAATTGATCAGCTGAAGGCGGAGCTTGCCAAGCTCGAGCAGCAAACGCGGGAAGTGCGAGAGTTGGACAAGAGACGCGCGGAGCTGCAGGGAAAGCTAAAGGTCATCGAGGATCTCAAGCAAAAGCGCGTTGGACCGGTGCGTATTCTCGAAGATCTGAGTGCCGCGACCCCAGAGAAGCTTTGGTTGGTCGAATTCAGCGACGTCAATGGCGCGGCCACGATTACCGGGATGGCCTTGGACAATCAGACGATCGCCGTGTTCATGCGGCAACTGCAGAATTCGAAATATTTCTTTGAGGTGGATTTGGTCGAGACGTCACAGACCGAACCGTTACGAGGGGGCGGAGCAGGCGATGGAGCCAGCTTCAAGAAGTTCATTATCAAGGCCCACCTCGACTATCTCGGTGTCGGCGGCAAGCCGCCGGGAACCCCCAGCGCTAGCCCGCCGGCTGCGAGCAAGACGGGTGCTTAGGGATCCATCGCATGAACGACCTGCTCGATCGATTTCTTGAGTTGCCGGCGCGCCAGCGGATACTGCTTCTGGTGGGCGGTGTCGTGCTGGTCTTCGCGGCGTATGCCAACTTCTTGTACTGGCCACGGAACGCTGCCATTGAGGAGAAGGAACGGCGGCAGGAGGAGCTCCGTCAGGACCGAAACCGGAAGGCGGCGCTTGCGGCCAACCTCGACCGCGCGCGGGAAGAGGTCGCAAAGCTGAACGGCGACCTGCGGGCTGCCATCGCGCAGCTCCCTGATACGAAAGAAATCCCCGATCTTTTGAGCAATATCTCGTCTCTCGGCCGTGAGTCGGGCTTGGAGATCATCCAGTTCAAGCAGCGACCGGAACAATACGAGGAGTTTTACGCCGCGGTGCCTGTCGATATCCTGGTGCGCGGCGCCTACAACCAGGTGGCCGGCTTTTTTGAGAAGGTGTCGCATATGGCCCGTATCGTCAATGTCACCAACGTGGCCATCAAGAGTCCATCCAGAGTTGAGGGCGATACCGTTACGTTGGATACCTCGTGCGCCGCCGTGACCTTCCGGTTTCTCGACGAGGCCGAGCGCGAACGTATCGCCAAGCAGAAGGAGAAGGAAAAAGGGGGCAAGCCGTGAAGGTGCTCGGGGCCATGCTGGCACTGCTTGCTCTGGCCGGGATTGCCTCGGCGCACGCCGAGCAAGAGTCACCGCTGGCGGCCGTCGATGGCGGTGCGAGCGAAGCCCCTGCCCCGATGGCAAAGCGGCCCACGCGTCGCGACCCCTTCCGTCCTTTCACCCTCGATGTCCGCCCCGAAGTGCGCGTCCAAGCGACGCCACTGCAGCGGTACGAGCTCGGACAGCTGACGGTGGTTGCCACCGTGTGGGATGTGAATCCGCCACGGGCCATGGTCGAGGACAGCTTTGGTATGGGATACATCGTGACGCTGGGAACTCCTATCGGGCGTAACGGCGGTGTGATTACGGCGATCGAACCGCAACGCGTGGTGGTGGAGGAGCGCGTGCTCGATTTCTACGGCAAAGAGCAGATCAATCGGATCGTTTTGGAGACGCCTAAGGAGGAGGGTCCCAGTCAACCAGTACGGGAGCGGAAATGATGCGATGGAGCGGGTCGGGTGCATATCGGTGGAGTATCGTCTTTCTTTGCGTCGCGGTGCTGGCGGGCTGTGCGCGGCGTGTCGTTACCTCCGAAGAAGCGGTGTCTTCTGCCGTCGCACCTGTAGGAGCGGGCGAGCAGGGCGAACTCACTGAGACTGCGCTTGCGCCGGCGGTGGGGGCGTCAGCCACAGCGGCGCTTGATGTTCGCGAGATCAAGCTCATAGAAGACAACGGCCAGCACGGCTTGTTCGTGAAGCTGAACCGGGCCCCGTCCGGGGTGACGCATCACGCCCTGACACAGCCCAACCGGCTGGTGGTCGAAATCGCCGGCGGAGACGGCGAAGGCGAAACCAGCGCCCAAAAGTATACCGTGAACGACCCAGTGATTCACGAAATCCGCGTGGCGCGTCATGAAGGCAAGATCCGTCTGACGTTGGGACTGCGCGGTGACACCGTGCCGACCTGTACGGTGGACAGTCTCAACGACACCGTCGTCGCCTTCCTCGGGGAACCGAGCGGGGGGACTCAGCCGGTACGAGAACAGGTCGTTTTTACACGCCGCGCCGTTGGAAGCTCACCTTTGGAAACGGCGGCGGCCCCTGCGGCACCGCAGCCCGAGATCAAACCGGTGCAGCCGCCCTTCCCGCCGTCGAAGCCGTTCGTTGAGCGTGAAGAGGCAACCGCCCCGGTGCGCAGGGATGACGCAGCCCGGGTTGCTCCGGGGGGCGCGCGTCAACCGTATCACGGCCAGCACGTGTCGCTGGACTTCAAGGACGCCGATATTCACAACGTGCTGCGTTTGCTGGCCGAGGTCAGCAAGCTGAATATCGTGGCCACGGATGACGTGCGCGGCAAGGTGACGCTGCGCCTGTTCGACGTCCCGTGGGACCAAGCTCTCGACATCGTCCTCCAAGTGCTGAACCTCGAAAGCGAGCAGGAGGGCAACGTCATCCGCATTTCGACGGTCAAACGGTTGCGCGAAGAACGTGAGGAACTACAGAAAGCGCAGGAGGCCGCCAAGGCGGTCGAACCGCTGCGAGTCGAATACCTTCACGTCAACTACGCGAAGGCAAGCAAACTGGCGGAGATCATCAGCGGCCGTATGGCCGCGGGTGCCACTCGGCAGGCGGCGCAAGTTGGTCAGGTGGAAATGGGAGTTCTGACCAACCGCGGTAGCGTCTTCGTCGATGAGTTTTCCAGTACCTTGGTGGTGCGTGACATCCAACGCGGCATCGATAACGCCCGCGAACTGGTACACCGCCTCGACGTGCAAACACCGCAGGTGTTGATTGAATCCAACATCGTTGAGGCGACCACGACTTTCGCCCGCGACATGGGTGTGCAGTGGGGATATAAGCATTCCGTCGGACCGCAGACCGGGAACCCGACCGGGGTCAATTTCCCCGGTACCATCGGGCTGGGTGGCTCAGGCCTGGGTGCGGCGGCCAATGGGTTGCCGTTTATCGCCGATTTTCCGGCCGCCGTTAACCCAGGGGCCGGCAGTGCGCTCGATTTGGCGCTCGGATCGATTGATGGCAGCCAGGCGCTGGACATTCGACTGTCCGCTCTCGAGTCACAGGGCAAGGCACGGATAATTTCGCGGCCCCGGGTCGTGACCCTGAACAACGTGGCGGCCACCATCAAGAGCCTGACAATTATACGCGTGAAATTGCCGTCGACAGGCACGGTCATCAACACCGGTGCCGGCGGAGCCGCTGGAACCGCATCGACTGCGACAGAAAAAATCGAGACCGGCATTATCCTTACCGTCACGCCACAAGTGTCGTCCGACGGGTTCGTGCTGCTCGACATGTTCGCCAAATCAAGCCAGGCGGATTACACGCAACAGGTCGACAATATTCCAACGGAAATCAGCCGCGAGGCAAATTCTCATATCTTGATCAAGGAAGGACAGACCGTCGTGCTCGGCGGCATCTACCGCGACAACGTGAGCCACCAACAGTCCGGCATTCCGTTTCTGAAGGATATTCCCGGTCTGGGTTGGCTGTTCCGCGACACCAATCGAAATGATCGCCGTGAAGACCTGCTCGTCTTCCTGACACCGCGGATCATGGGTGGGCCGCGTCAAGGGCTGCCGTCGGCCGAAGAACTATGGACGCATCGCCAGTAAGGCCGCCACGCTACGGGTTGCCCGTACGCTTCACCGCGCTGCGCATCAGACCGTCCCTGTCGACCGCCAGGCGATGCCAGGGGGCACGGCCGTGAGCCGGAACGCCGCCCGACGCCTGGCCGACTCGCGTACCGAGACGGTCACGGTGGAACTTGGTGATCGTTCCTATCCGGTCATCATCGGCAGTCATGTGGTCGAAGAACTCGGCGCGCGCCTGGCGACCCAGTTCGGCGGCGGTCCCGTCGCCGTGGTGACGAATCCGACCGTGGGGAATCTCTATCTCAGCCGCATCGAGACATCGTTGCGGCAAGCGGGATTTGATGTCGTCAACGTGGAAATTCCAGACGGCGAAGAGCACAAGAATCTGACCTGGCTCGCCTTCATCTACGATCGTCTGCTGGCTGCGCGCCTCGAACGCTCGTCCCCCATCGTCGCCCTCGGCGGCGGGGTGATCGGCGATCTTGCCGGCTTCGCGGCCGCAACCTTTCTGCGCGGCGTGCCGTTCGTGCAGGTGCCAACCACGCTGCTGGCGCAGGTGGATTCCAGCGTGGGCGGCAAGACCGGCGTCAATCATCCAGCTGGAAAGAATCTGATCGGCGCGTTCTACCAGCCGGGGTTGGTCCTGATCGACATCGGTACGTTGAAGACCCTCCCTCGGCGCGAGCTAGTGGCGGGCCTAGCCGAGGTGATCAAGTACGGCGTGATTCTGGATGCGGAGTTGTTCGCGCTCATCGAGAAAGAGATCGATCGCGTGTTGGCGCTCGATGAGGAGTTGCTGCGCTACGTGGTGCGATGTTGCTGCCAGTTGAAAGCGATGGTGGTCCATCGCGATGAGCGAGAATCCGACTATCGTGCCATTCTGAATTTCGGCCACACTGTCGGCCACGCCCTCGAAGTGCTCACTGGATACCAGCGTTACCTGCACGGAGAAGCGGTCGCCATCGGCATGGCCTTTGCTGCCAAATTCTCGTCCGCTCGCGGCTATTGCACGAAGGAGACAACGCAGCGCATCGGGGAATTGTTGAAGCGGGCAGGCCTTCCGGTGGAGATGCCGCCGGGAGTCACCGAGCAGCAGCTGGCGAGCGCCATCAAGGGCGACAAGAAAGTGGCGAGTGGCAAGGTGAAGTTCGTTTGCATCGAGGACCTGGGTCGAACGCGATTTGAGTACTTCACGGGGCCTGAGGTGGCTGCGGTGGCGGCGAGGTGAACGGAAGGAGGAGTTCATGCGGCGGCTGTGCGGATTCATGACCGGGACTGTTCTGATGACGGTGCTGTGGAGCGGATGCGGTTCGACAAGCAATAATGACCAGTTAGTCATGCAGTTCATCAGCTTCAACAGCAGTGGAATCAGCCAAGAAGACGTCGTGGGCGACACGAGTGCTGTCGTCGATAATCTTCAGGAGACGCCGTGCCCGGGGACGCAGGTCAATGAACTCTTCACCCCTACGGTGATCAACGCAGTCTTCCTGAACAATGAGGCTTCTGACATTACCTTGGATCATGTCGTGATCGACGTTGGACCGACAAGTGGCTCCGTGGTGCTGGAGCACGCCATCGGCCAAACCCTTCCCGGCGGTCTGTGCTCCAACATCTTCAGCCACTGCGTGTCTGATGCGGATTGTCTTGCCGTTCCCGGGGCGTGTGCGCACAGCGACACCACCGTCAGCGACATTCTGCTCTTCTCAACCGACGAGAAGAAGCGCATCCGTAGCGGTACGTATCCTGTGAATATCACTTTCTTTGGCTTCGACGCGAATCGGTCCTTTCAAACCAGCACTGTGTACTCGGTCACCTTCACTGACCTGCAGAACTGCACCACTACGGGGGGTGGGGTGACGCCAACGGCACCGCTCGGGTCGACGCCGACCGCAACTCGCACGCCGACCGCAACTCGCACGCCGACCGCGACGTCGACACCGACCCCGTGATGTGAGGAGACGAGAGATGGAGCGCCAGATGATGAGAGCCATGTTGGGCCTGATGGGTGGCCTGGCGTTGCTGGTCGTGAGCTGCGGCGGAGGAGGCGGTGGAACGTCATCGATACCCCTGGCAACAAGTAGCAACCAGAGGACGGCGAGTTCCAACGCCGGATCGATTACGTTACGCATCGACAATCTCAGTCTGAACGCGAATGATACGACGCCCTTCAGTGTGGTGCTCAATAGTTCGAACGGTCACCCGGTTGGTCAGGGCACACCGGTCACGATCGTTGCGGATACGGGTTTGAGTGTATCGATACCCGGCAGTACGACGACCGGGACGACCATCACCGCGCTCACAGGCGCGGACGGCTCGGTATCCGGCGGCGCGACCGCCACCGGACAAGCAGCCGGAGCACTAGCCCTGGTCGCATCCGCCCCTGACACACCCTTCAGCGGCCTTTCGGTGGCACTGACAATTCTGGTGAGTCCGCCTCCCCCACCTCCGACACAGACGCCGACGGAAACGCCAACGCAAGGGACGCCGACGGTTACTCCGACGCCCTCGGTGACGACGGCGCCCACGGCGACTGTAACCCCCACTCCGACGCCGACGCCGCAGCCTTGTGCGGACGTGCAGACAATCATCGCGCAGTCTGATTCTCCGAATATCAGCAGTCAGGCTGGCGGAAGCAGCAATATTACCGCGGTGGTGTTTGACTCGAACAATATGAGTGTACCTCGAGTCAATGTGTTGTTCGATGTGCAGCCGCGGATTGCGTCCTTCAGTCAGATCGTGAGAACAACTGACGACAACGGGATGGCTACAACCACGTTGACCATCCCTCCAGGGTCCAATTTAGGTCCGCTGAGCGTCTCGACTTCGGCCTGTGGCAAGTCGGGCACCGTGACCGTGAACATCGTTTCCGGCGTGAGTACGAAACCGGTCACCACGGTGGTACTGCAGGCGGATCCTTCGACGGTCGGAAATCTTTCGGGCGGCACCATAAACCTCAGCGCCGCCGTCTTTGATTCTGATAATGCGCCGATCAACGGCCTCGACGTGTTGTTCATCACACCCCTGGGGCGGGTGAATCCTCTGACTGACCGCACGGGAACGACGGGATCCCAGAGCGGCATTGCCAGTTCGGTCCTGCAAATTCCGGTAGGTGCGCCGGAAGGCCCCGTTAAGATCAACGCACTGGCGGGCGGGCTCATCGGCTCCACCACGGTTACTATTGTCGCGGGACGTGTGCCCCCTGGAACGATCAATCCAGGTGTGCCGCCGGGCGAGCCTGCCGGGATCACGCTTGGTGCTAGTCCGACGCGCATGCAGGTTACAGGCACAGGCGGAACGGAACTGGCCACGGTGATTGGCCGGGTCTTTGACAACAACGGTAACCCTCTGAGCGGCGTCCGTGTGCATTACCACGTCGTGACCGCTCAAAGTGCCCAGGGTGCGGTGATTCTTCCGGTGACGACCCCGGTTCCGACAGGCACACCGGCGCCGACACCGGCGACGCTGTGCCCGCCGGATGATCCGGTGTCCGTTTCCGACGTCGCCGGTTTCGCTGTCATCCAGGTGCACAGCGGATCGCAGCCGGGTGCAGTGATGGTGGCCGCCTGCGTAGATACGACTATCAACGACGTGCCCTCGCCGATAAGCGAGCAACAAACCCTCCTCACGGTGACCTCGGGCCCTGTCAGCCGACTGAACGTCGGCGTTAATGCAAAATTCAGCGACAACAACGACGGAACCTTGTTGACCATGCTGAGCGCGATCGTGACCGATGCCCAAGGCAACCCCGTGGAGGACGGGACATCGGTATTCTTCGAAGTCGTGCCGACCGATGATCCGACTGATCCGGCACGCGATGTGGCGTTGGTGGGCAACGCCATCACCAACGCGTCACCTCCGTGCGATACGGCTCAGTTCGAGGCGCAGACGGGACTCCCGATATCACCTCAGCCCGGTGATGCGATCACTTGCCTCAAGTACCCGCTTCGCCTGCAAGGGACAGAAATCCAGGTGCGGGTCTCGGTGGCCGGTGTGGTCAACAACGTCAACGGACAGCCCCTCGCCCTGCCGGGGCATATCGGTGATTTGGAAGTGAGCGTCGCTCCCTCGACGATCTCCGTCAGTGCTACACAGGATGGCCCCGCCGTCGTGCAGGCTTCGGTGTTCGATGCGAACCTGGATCCCGTGCGGAACGTGCGTGTCCGATTCGTTACGTCCGTCGGCACGATCGATCACTCGGCCTTGAGTGGCAGCGACGGAGTGGCGGACGCTACGCTCACCATTCCGGCCGGAACGGCGTCAGGGACCGCAACGCTGCGTGTTGCCGGCGGTGGTCTCCAGGTCATCAACATTTCGGTGCCCATCGTCAACACCGGCGGGGGCGTTACGCCCACGCCAGGCGGCACCGGGCAGCCCGGTGCGCTGCGCTTCGTGAGCGTGCAGCCGGACACGATTGGTGTGCGTGGTTCGGGCTTACCCGAGCAATCGATACTGACATTCCAGGTCACCGATGCGCTCGGCAACGCCTTGGGTGGTATTCCCGTGAACTTCTCGATTGCCCAGGTTTCGAACGAAAAGATCAGCCCGGCGCAAGCCCTCAGCGACGCTGACGGCAATGTGCATGCGACCCTCACCAGCGGCGAGCGCGCTATGAGTATCCAGGTCACGGCGCAGGTCACGTCGGTGTCGCCGCCGATCACGACCCGCTCGACCGCCGTCGATATTCTGGGCGGTCCACCGTCTCAGGCGAACTTCAGCTTGGCGCATCAGTTCAACAACATCTCGGGACGCGTCACTTTCGGCCTGCAAAACAAAATCACTGCGTTCGTGGCGGACCGCTTTGGAAACCCCGTGCCGCCTGGGACCGCTGTCAACTTTACCACCAAGAGCGGCGCCATCGGTAACCCGACAACGACCAATGCCCTCGGGCAAGCCACGGCAACGCTGGTATCCCAAGAACCGGTGACGGACACGGGAATCGTGGACACGTTGGCAACGACCATGGGGGAGAGGCCGTTCATCGATGTCAACGGCAACGGTGTGTGTGATGGCAATGATCAGCTCTTGCCGGTTTCCGAGCCGTTCTACGATGCGAACTGTAACGGTGTCTATGATCCTGGTGAGGACTTCATTGACCTGAACGGGAATGGGCAGTTCGATACCGATCAGGGCTCTGGATCTCCCACCTGCGGTGATCAGATCGTTTTGTTCAAGAACACCTGCTCTACGTTCTCGGCGCAGACCAGCGCGCTGCTGCTCTCCTCGGGATCGGGTCCGGTTGCTTCCGGCGGATCGCGAGACTTCACTCTGCTCGTGAGCGACAACCCGGATATGCTGGGAAACCCGGGTGTTGGCAATCCCATCGTCGGCGGCTCGACGGTGAGCATTTCGGTGAGCGGTGGCCGAGGGAAGATCAACGGAGTGTCCAGCTTCACGCTTCCCGATGCAATGACCTTGGATCACCTCAGCGGGATCAACCGGTTCCCGTTCACTGTCAGTGATGGAAACGCGGCCGCGACGACGGGTGAAACCGATGTCATCATCGCAACGGTGACGTCGGATACCCAATCGTTGCCAGCTGGTGGCAATGGCTCGGTGACGCTGCAGAGCGGGATTACCTTCCTTGCGGCACCTACGCCGACTCCGACGATTACGCCGGCGCCCACTGCGACGGCGACTCCGACCCCATCACCGGTCCCGCCGGCACTCGTGCCGACGCAAACGACGCTATCGGCTGGAACGGGTGCGCCGCCGACCGCTTGCAACGGTGGGACGCAGACGTTCGTGGTGACCGGTGGGAGCCCCCCATTTGCTGTTTTCGGCGGTGGCGGATGCATCAGTGCAACGAGCATCCCGACATCTGGCGGCTCGTTCATCTTCACCGCGGGTGATACCATTGGAAACTTCTCGATCACGGTGACCGACGCGCTGGGAAAAGCCGCCTCGGCCGGGGTCGTAGTGCAAGGTCCACCCACGCCCACATCCACACCAACCGCCCCGCCAACCAGCACGGCGCCTCCGACGGCTACCAAAGTGCCAACTCCCGCGCCGGCGCACATCCAAGTGGCGCTGTTCGTGAATCAGGCAGGCAACAATGGCGACGGGACGTTGAGCAGTGTCATCAGCGCCTTGGTCACAGACATCAATGGCGTGGCGGTGAACGATGGGATTCCGGTGGACTTCAGCATCGTGCCGACTAGCCCGACTCCGTCAATTCCGGCGGGGGCTTCCGTGACCAGTCCCGCTCTTACCGGACAAGCACAGCCGTGTACCCTGAACTTCAGCGTAGTACCGCAGCCCGGGGATGCCTTGTCTTGCGTCAAGTACGACGCTGCGTTGCAGGGCACGGCGGTGACCATCCAGGCCCAGGTGCAAACGCCGTCGGGACCGATCTCCGACGCGCAGACGATCATTCTGCCGGATCTGCGCCCGCCGACTCCGACGGCCATTGCAACCAACACCCCTCTGGTGTCCGCGACACCCACGTCGCCGGGCGGACCCACCTCGACGCCGACCCCGACGTCGACATCAACACCCACTTCCACGCCGACGCCGCCGGCCGGCTCGATCCAGTTCATGGGTGCGACACCGACGGCCATTGGTGTGCACGGCTCCGGGTTGCCGGAGCAATCTACGCTTACGTTCAGGGTGAACAACGTTCTGGGAGTTCCAATTCCCGGTGTAACTGTCAACTTTGCGCTGTCCGGTACTGGATCGGAGGGTCTGAGCCCGCTGTGGGCGGTTACTGACCAGAACGGACTGGTTAGTACGGCGGTGGCGAGCGGTACCCAGGCGACGAGCGTGCGTGTGACTGCCACGCTCGCAAGTAACCCCAGTATTACGGCCCAATCCACGGCCGTCAGCATCCTTGGAGCGCCGCCCGATTTCAATCACTTCAGCATGGCGGCGCAAAAGCTCAATATTCCCGGACGTGTCACCTTCGGGCTGCAGGACCAAATCAGCGCTTACGTCAACGATAGGTTCGGCAATGCCGTCCCGCTCGGAACCTCCGTCTCGTTCATCACCAATGCCGCCAGTGTGGTGAGCCCGACAATGACAGACGCAAACGGTGTGGCCACGGCAACACTGCTGAGTGAGGGGATCGTTCCGCCGAGCGGTGTGGTCACGGTATTGGCATACACCCACGGTGAAGAGTCCTTCCTCGATAACAACGGCAATGGCGTCTTCGATGCCGGTGACACCATCCTCACTGACGACGTGCCCGAGCCGTTCATCGACTTTCGCCCGTATCCACCGGCGGATGCTGCCTGTACGGTTCCGGCGCCGAGTTGGCTGTGCAATAATCGCTTCGACCCGAACACCCAGTTCGAGTTTTTCGTAGACACCAACGGCAATGGCGTGTGGGATAGCGTCGGCACGACCGGGATCGGCCAGGGTACCCATGGAGTATGGGACAACAACATCCTGGTGTTCGACGTCTTCCCGGTAACTTTCTCTGGTCCCACCCAGGCACCGATATTGGACGGTTGCTCACCAGGACCGTGTAGCGGCTTCCACCTGCTCCCCGGCCAATCGATGTCATTTACGATCGACGTGCACGACGATCTGGTCAACCCGCTAGCCGGTGGTTCGACGATCGCCATCACTTCATCGGGTGGCACGATCACCGGTGGAAGCATCACCTTGCCGGATGGCGAATCCTTCAACCGGTTGATAAACGGCCTGACGCGGTTCAGTTTCATACTCTCGGTGGATTCGACAGTAACCAATACCACTCCGGCGAACATCACGGTGACGATAACCTCGCCCAACGGGAACCTCACGAGCATTCTCACTGGTGGTGTGGTTGGTCCGTAAGGGTCGCAGGTAGGGGCGCGGCTGCAGCCGAGCCCCTACCCGTGACCTGGCGTTTTCCCCTTTGTCTCTGCTAGAGGCGCTGCCATGGCTTCGAAAAGACCGACCGACCGCACCCAGAAAAGTCAGGCTGTGCCACGAGTGCTTGTCCTGCACGGGCCAAACCTCAATTTGATCGGCACGCGCGAACCTGGGATCTATGGCCGGGAGACGCTGGCGGGGATTGAGCGCCGCCTCCGCGACCTGGCAGACGACCTCGGCATCGCACTCAAGACGTTTCAGTCGAACAGCGAAGGCACGTTGATTGATCGGATTCAGGCCGCCCGCGGTTCGACGGATGCCATCATCATCAATGCCGGAGCCTACACGCACACCAGTGTCGCCATACGCGATGCACTCCTGAGCACGGAGCTACCCGTCATCGAGGTGCATCTTTCCAATACGTACAAGCGCGAGGTGTTCCGTCACCGCTCGCTGATTACCGATATCGCGGTAGGACAGATCGCCGGCTTCGGTGCGGAGAGCTACCTCCTCGGCCTACGGGCCGCCGCCAGCGTCCTGGCGCGCCGAAAATAGGGCGTGCCCCCCTACGAGTCGTGCGGGGACCTTACTTTCCAATAAGGGGTGTGTAGGCTTTTTTCAGACGGCGGCGCTGGGCGTGCCGCTCGAGAGCCAGATCGATAAGGCGGCCGATCAACTCGCGGTACGAAACCCCCGACGCCTCCCACAACTTGGGATACATGCTGATCGTGGTGAAGCCGGGAATGGTGTTCAGCTCGTTCACGTACCAGCGGCCTGTTTCGCGCTCCAGGAACAGATCGACACGGGCCATGCCGGCGCAATCCAGCAGCTGAAAGACGCGCACGGCAAGCTCCCGGACGGTGGCGACTTCGGATGCGGTGAGCGGGGCTGGAATGAGGAGTGCGGCACCATTCTCATCCACGTATTTCGCCTCGTACGAGTAGAACTCCGCAGTGGGGCGGATTTCGCCAGGGATGGACGCCTGCGGATTGTCGTTGCCGAGCACGGCGCATTCGATCTCGCGAGCATCGATCCCTTTCTCGATGAGGACCTTGTTGTCGTACTCCAGCGCGATGGCGATCGCAGAGGACAGGGCCTCTAACGCCTTCACTTTGGTGATACCTACGGAGGAACCGAGGTTTGCCGGTTTGACGAACAACGGGAGTCCGAACTTGCTGGCGCGCGAAATGACTGCCGTGGGGTCGGCCGTCCACTGCGCCCGTGTCGTCATAGAAAACGGGACCACCGGCACACCGGCAGCCTGCAACAGGCGCTTCTGTACGTCCTTGTCCATACCCACCGCAGAACCCAGCACGCCGGCACCGACGTAGGGGATGTCTGCCAACTCCAGCAGCCCCTGGACGGTTCCGTCTTCCCCGTATGGGCCATGCAAAACCGGAAAAACGACGTCAACCTTGCTGATGGGTGCGGTCGGATTTTCCGGATCGATCAATTCTCCGGTCGTCGGGGCCGGCAGGAACATGACCTCGCTGCCTGCGCCGTTGAGCGCGGGCAGCGCCGCCTCCGTCAGTTGCCGGAATGCCGGCTCATCCAGGAGGTGCCAGTGCCCGGCGCGATCAATGCCGATCAGACTGAGGTGATACGTGTCTCGGTCGATGGCATCGACGATGCTGCGCGCTGAGCGCAGCGAAATCTCGTGTTCACCCGACCGTCCGCCGAAAATCACGCCGACGTGCACTTTGCCCTTCGACCGCGCCACCACCGCACCTCCTTTCGCGCAAACGTACCACACTTTGGTTTCATGCTCACGTTCAACAAGCGTAAAAACAAGGGCCTTGCATCACGTGCAGCGCTATGGATAAATGCGGTCACGAGGATTGAGACGGAAGTCCCACAGATGACAGGATCGCACTACATCATGGACGGACAGCATCAGCGACGCCATGCGCACGCATGGGGACGCGGCAGCGCTACGGTCGTGACGGCATCGCGCGTGGATGTCGCAACGATGGCGGGGACGCTTTTCACCGCGAAGATTAACCCGTGGTGGGTGTCCGGTGGCCCTCTGAGGGAGGGGAATCCGTAAAGGGCGAGACAACTCTTGAGGATAAAAAGGCCACCGGACGAAAGTTCGGTGGCCTTTTTTTTGGCGAAATGACGTCTTCGCAACGAGCGGAGACGAGCGGATCGGGGATGGGCTCCGTTCCGCCAAACGATCCGGAGAGGAGGATGACAATGGGTCGGATTGATGGAGAGTTGGTGGCGCGGCGGTTGAGGGCGGTGGTAGCCGACGAGCCCAAGGCGTTCGCCTATGAGATCGGGGTCAGCCTGTCGGCACTCTACAACTACCTCAACGGTCGAGTCCCCTCGACCGAGGTGCTGTTCCGCATCGCCCGCTACACTGGTCGGCCGATGGAGTGGTTTCTCGGTACCGACGGCGCGGGCAGCGTGGAGATGATGGTTGGGTTGGGCTGCAAGGGCAACGGCGCCAGCGTTGCGGTGACCCACTGACCAATTCGGGTGTTCGCTTGTTGTCCTTCCGACGGGGAGGACGGACGCCCTAGTGTGCCCACGACACGCACTCTGGCCGTGCGGCGTCGCTGGGTGCGTGATCGGAGGTAATCATATGGAATGGTATGCGTTGATCCGAGAGCCCGTGACCCTCGCGGTGGGTGCAGCCGCCCCCGGAGCTGTGGAGTTCAGTGTCGGCAGGACCCTCTGGGTCTTGGTGGCGCTCTTGGTGGCGGCGGTTCCACTGCTGCTGGCGGCGCGTCACGCCCTTAGCTCCCGGCGGGAAGTGAGGGTCGAAACTCCACGTTTGCGCCTGCTCGAAGGGAGAAAGGAAATACCGCGCCATGCGGCTTGAAAGGTTGGCGGCGAATACGAAAAAGGGGGAGGACCTTTGCGTCCTCCCCCGAAGGAGGGCTGGCGGCTCTCACCTCGGCGAATTCAGGTTCCGCTCCATCCACCCATGCGATACTTGAACACGCGGCCACGGTGTGTCGAGCCGTGTAACTCAATGAACAACAGCCCGCGCATCACCATCGTGAAGTACAGCAGCAGTCCCATCACTGCGGCTTGCGCGTAGGCGCCAACGCCGCCGATGGGCAATGATGCAACGCCGTACATGATGGCGATCGCAATGATCGTAGCGGGAAACCACTCGAGCCAATTCTCGGCGATAAACTGGTAACTCTCCGACAGCAGGGCGCCCGGAGTGTGGTGTCCCATGTAGATGAGCTCCGGCACCGCATTGAACAGGACGAAGATCGCGACGTATGCGAAGAGCAGGATTACCTCACCCTGCGGTAGCTGAAGAATGATGGGGCTGGCGAGGGTGAAGATCCAGAAGAGAAACATGATCCCCACGACGTCCCACAAATAGGGCCCAAAGCTGTGGCGGAAATCGTTCAGCGTCACCCTCGAAGTCCGCACAATCATCTCGACCAGATAGAGGAAGGAAGCAAGACACGCAGCCCGGACGAGGCCCACAATGAAGCCGCCGGCGATGCCCAGTTGCGAACACAGGACGGCGGCAACGGTTGTGATCACCAGATACACAAAGAGGCTGCCGAGGACTGGCCAATTCTTTGCGGCCAGCATCGCCGCCCGGACGCAAACTTGTCGGTAGATCTGCAGCGTTACAACGAGCCATTCCATCAGTGACACCACAATAGGTGGCGCACTGTAACGATGCCGATACGGCGGGTCAACCGAGCGCGGCAGTGGGAGACTACAGAGATGTACGCCGCTGCGGCAACAAGCGCGAACTGTTGATCTCGCGCAGGCGCTGGGTCAGCTGATTCCATTCGTCGCGCAAGGCGCGCGGCACGGGCTCCTTCAGGCTCTGAGCCCAGGGCGGACCGCCCTCCGGTCCCGTGATGATGGATTCAACGATGCTCCGTGCCTGGGTGCAAGCGATGCGATCAGGCAGTCGTCGGATGCGTGGGCGCACATGCATCTCACGTACATGAGTCACGATTTCAGCCAGCCGCTGGCGGATACGAAGCTCCTCGGTAACTGACTCCCACTGGATCGAAGGTATGTCTCCAGTCAGGGGCCACAGGTATTCATCAATTTCAGTGTCGGCGTGGTATTCCTCTCGTCGCATCTCCTCACCCCGTATGCGTACACTGTTACGGATGCGACGGGTCGTTGGAAGATGCCACTGTGCCGTAGGGCACACCGCGTGCGGATTTATTGTGTCGTTTAAGACTCTGCGTGCCCGACACGAGGCTGCGCCCGTGGCGGACGCAGGAGATCACCGCGCAGGATCTGCTCGACGTGCACGTTGTAGCGTTGGTCGAAGAAGCGCTCCGTAAGGACAATCCTGCGGCCGTCCTTGACGGTCAGTCGTTCACGCTCGAAACGTTTCATGACGCGGGCGACGTTCGCGCGTGACGCAATAGCGAACTCGGCGAGGTCCGCATGGGTTACGGGTAAGTCGATTAACACCATGCTGCCGCTGTCGCGGCCGAAATCGCGCGCCAGGACGGCCAGCTCGTGGACGAGACGCTCCTCCAAACGCAGGCCGAGCAGGCAACATTTGTCGTAGAGCAAGCGACTCAGCACGCGCCAGCTGAACGAGACGATCTGCAGGACGCCAGGAGGCGGAGAGTTGGCCACCAACTCGGCCATCATTTCGTTGGTGATGATGGCGACGGTGGAGTCCGTGAAGGCGCTGGCGGAAAACAGACGGGGCTGCCCCTGGTCGGCGTACCAGTTCAGGCCGAAGAACTGCCCAGGTCGGATGAGCTGAACGCAGACCGTGCCCGCGCCCGATGGACAACTGACCTTGACCACGCCGCTGACCAAGAAATTGACAAAATCCGCGGTGTCCTCCGGACTGAAGATGTTCTGACCTTTATTCCAGCGTCCCAGCTGCGCACTGCGCACCAGGAGATCGACGGCGCTTGGCGTCATACCCATGCGCCGGCTGATATCGGTCAACAGCGTCCGGAACTGTTCTTTTGGGACACTCAGCAGCACCTTCAACTCCACTCGGCGTTGGTATCGCCCCGCTCTGACAGCGATGGGTTTTCATGGATCGAACTGCGAGTCAAGGTGGGGATACCGCATTGCTTTCACTTCCCCCCACGCGCGTATGCCGCGATGAAGGCCTGGTGCGCGCCCGACGGTTGCGCCCGTGCGTTTCCCAGACTACTGTTTCACCACGCTACAGGAACGTTGATGATGATCAACTACGCGCGTAGGCGGCCTCGATGAGCGAGTACATCGTTGATGTCGGCGATAAGGACTTCGAGGCCGCGGTCATCGAGCGGTCGAAGCACACGCCGGTGGTGGTGGATTGTTGGGCGCCGTGGTGCGCGCCCTGCCGGGCACTCGGCCCGCTGCTGGAACGCCTGGCTGAAGAACACCCCGGCGCGTTCGTTCTCGCGAAAGTCAATGTCGACGACAATCCGCAGTTGTCGGCAGCACTCGGCGTTAGCAGCATTCCAATGGTACTCGGCTTCCGCGACGGCGAGCCGGTTGCGGAATTCGTTGGCGCACTGCCTGAGGCCGCGGTACGCACGTTCCTGGCTCAGGTCCTGCCAACAGAGGCGGACCGTTTGGCGGCCGAAGGCAATCACCTGTTGACTGCCGGTAAGAGCGTCGAGGCGGAAGCGAAATTCCAACAGGCGCTCGATGTGGATGCGCGTTGCGCGCGCGCGCTGTTCGGTCTGGCGGCTGTCCTGACGGATCGTGGAGAGTACGAGGAGGCGCTGGCCCTGCTGGATCGGATCGGATTCGGGCACTTGCGACAAGACGCAGACCGGCTGGCGGCCGAGATTCGCGTCCGCCAAGGGGGCAGGAGCGACGAGCGAGCGTTACAGGCGAAGGTGGTGGCTGATCCTGCCGACATCGAGGCCAGGTTTCTCCTCGCCCAAGCGTTGGCTGCTGCCTCGAAGCATAGCGAGGCGCTGGGACAGTACTTGGAGGTTGTGCGCCGCAATCGTCAGTTCCGTGATGATGCGGCACGGAAAGCAATGCTCGACATTTTCGAGTTGCTCGGGCCAGAACACGAAACCACCGTTCTTTACCGGTCGGAACTCGCCAAGGTTCTGTTCCGCTGATCTCGAAATGGCTTTCATGGCCGCGACTTGATTCGCGTGTAGCCCCGTGCTCAGTTCCCGGGGGATGCGATCCGAACCGAACTGTGGCAAAACGGGCCGGGACAGCTTATCGTACCGGCTGGAACCAAGGAGCGTGGCGAAGTCGCGGTCTCAGCGGCGTGCGCCACCCTGGGATGAAGAGGAGTGCGTGTGGTGAGCCGTGCTGAAGCAAGCGTCGCTCCGGTGCAGCAAGCACGTGTATCGACGCTGCGCGATCTCGTGCAGTTGCTGCGGCCCACACAATGGAGCAAGAACGCCGTGCTGTTTGCGGCGCTGATGTTCTCCAAGCATCTGTTCAAGACCGGCGATCTGATCGTGGTCACGTTGGGCTTTGTCGCGTTCTGTGCGCTGGCGAGCGGCGCCTATGTGATGAACGACCTGCGCGACTGCGACCGCGACCGTGAGCACCCGCTGAAGTCTCGCCGACCATTGCCCTCCGGGCGTGTGCGTCGCAGTACGGCGACGGTGCTGGCCGTTGGCTTGGTCGCGGTCGGGCTGGGAGGTGCGGTCGCTCTCAATGCCGGCTTTGCACTCCTGGCGTGCCTCTATTTCCTCTTGCAGGTTGCGTACACCTTCTGGCTCAAGGAAGTGGTTATTCTGGACGTCATGGCGATTGCCGCTGGTTTCGTCATCCGCGCGGTGGCGGGCGGTGTCATGATCGCTGTGCCGGTATCGCCCTGGCTCATCATCTGTACCTTCTTACTGGCGCTCTTCCTCGGGTTCTCGAAACGGCGACACGAATTGATTTTGCTCGAAGCTCGGGCCACGGACCATCGCGCCAGTCTGAAGGAGTACAGTCCCTACTTTCTCGACCAGATGATCGCCGTCGTGACGGCCTCGACGGTCGTGGCCTATGCGATCTACACGGTTTCACCCGAGGTGCGGGAGAAGCTCGGTACCGACAAGCTCTACCTCACCATCCCGTTCGTGCTGTTTGGCATCTTCCGTTATCTGTATCTGGTGCATCAGCGCGAAGAAGGCGGCAATCCCACTCAACTTTTGCTGAGCGACCAGCCGTTGCAGGCTGATGTCGTGCTGTGGATCGTGACCGCCGCCCTGCTGCTGTACTGGACACCATGACATCGACAGGGGCGCCGTTCGTCGGCCGGCGAGTGGAGAAGCCGTGGGGGTACGAACTCATTTGGGCGGAGACCCCGCTCTACGCCGGGAAAATTCTCCACATCGAGCGCTCCGGCCAGCTGAGCTACCAGTACCACGAGCGCAAAGTCGAAACGATTCACCTTTTGACCGGGGTACTTGAGCTCGATATCGCGATGGCAGATGGGCCGCGGCAGACGATACGCTTGCATCCCGGCCAGAGCTTCCACATCCCTGCCGGGCTGCGTCACCGCATGACGGCCGTCGAAACTTGCGACGTGCTCGAAGCGTCCACCTCAGAGCTGGATGATGTGGTACGGCTGGAGGATCGGTACGGACGGGCAGGCAAGTAGCGGAACGAGCGTTCCGCGTCAGATCCTCGAACAACCCACAGCCAACGGTCGATTGGGAGCTAGGGATCGGGGCTGGGGTCCATCCCCCAGGTCCCCGACCCCGGATCCCGATGTTTTCAGTTTAGTTGATAGGTCGCGCGCATCGCCAACTGATCCCGATCGCGGAACTGCCCGGTTTGTCCGTTGAGCATGCCTCCCAGGTACGTGTAGCTCAGGTTGAAGAATAGAGAGTCTGTCCAGCGATAGAGCACCTGCGGCTGGACGACGTGCGCACCGTCGACGTTGACAATTCCCAGCAAGGACGGTGACAGCCTGCCGTGCATGAAGTCGGTCGTGAGGTCCGACTGGAAGAAGACCTCAACTTTCTGCAGTTGGATGAAGTCAGTGGGGTTCTGCCCGCTCGTGCCAGCCTTCTGCGGGCCGCCCGCATAGAAGTCCTTCTTCGATGTTTCGTCCAGGTTGTATTGGCCCACCATGGCCGTGACCCAGGTGAAGCTGTTGCTTGGGTTGATCGGCCGGAAGAAGAAAAAGCGATCGAAGCCCAGCTCCCAACGGAGAAAGTCTGCGTGGGGTACTGTCCCGCCCTTTGGAATACAGCCTGTCCCGGTTGGTCCGTTCGGACAAATGATTGTGGGGAGGTCGGTGGGAAGGTTCTGTTGAGGGATGAACGCCGGCTCGCGATTGAAATACTCGGCTTCCATCCGCACGATGCCGTTGAGCGGCTGGAAAAAGAACGTGTTGCTGACGCCGATCACCGGCACCAGTTGGTGGACCATTTCAAGGATGAAACGCGGGTCAGTGTGGAAGCGGCCGGCGTATGCCCTACCGACTAAACGCGGCACTGGAGCGTTTGGAAACGTCGTGTATATCCAGGCGCTCACCGTGTAGTCGCGGGCAACAACTGTCTGCGCCCGGACGCCCCAGCGGCTGTTGCCCATGCTGTGGGTGGGGACATGATCGACGAAGTAGAAGGGAGGGTTGCCGAGACGCGCGAGCAGCGGATTATCACCAGGATCTTTGCCGGGTGCGGAGTAGGGGCTGAGCGTCTGCATCGGCACGATAGCCGTCGTGTTGTCGATATCACCGGGTACCCAGTAGCCTTCGACGAAACCGCTCGAGAACGGACCGAGCGAATCAAACAGGGCGTAGCTCGTGCGCAGGGTCCAGAGAGGAATACGTGCTTCGTCGAGGTCTTCAAAAATGCCGGGTGCCGCCACCGTGATGTCAAACGGGTTGTTCTGGTCGAGGATGCCGATGGTGTCCGACTCACCCCACGAGATCGCCTGCCTGCCAACACGAATAAACAGCGGCCCTTTGGTGTAGCTGAGGTATAACTCGTTCACCCGCTGCTGGTGGGCGTAAACGTCTCTGGGGTCCAGCACATCATCGTTGCCGTTCAAGACGTCGGTGAGCGATGTCGCCTCGCTGAATCGGGTTTTGACGCGACTCAGTTGCCGGTTGAACTGCTGCGTGCCGTAGTCGTAAATGCCGTCGTAGAAACCCCAGCCGGCGAGACGGAAGTCGAAGGAGTCCGGTGCGATCACCGGGAGAAATCCCTGCATATCCTTCATCCAAGCAGTGTACGAAGCCAGCTTGGCATCCAGTTCCGGGTTGAAGAAATTGCGTTGCTGGACAACCCTTCCGGCCTCGACGACGGGCGTGGTATCGCCGAACGAGCCCTCAGTTCGTATTGCCGTCTGGCTATAGAGGCGGGCCCGTAGGCTGATCTGCTGATCCTCGTCCAGGTAGATCGCTGCCGCAGTGCGTGCAATTCCGAACGTGACCAGCAGTGCCAGCAGCCACTGCCCTGCGCGAAAAGTCTTCATCCCCATACGTTCCCCCCTTTTCCGTTCGACCGCGTTGCGCAATCTCGGTCCCTGCACTCTTTGCTGCGAGCTGCCATCGGTTGCAAGCGGTTTTAGGCCGCATGATGCGCAGGTGTCAAGCGAATTTTGCCCATGAGGCAGTTGCCTTTTCGCAAGCGCGACGGTTCGAAAATCGGGGACCCGGCTTGCCTTGACTTGGCAGCATCGATTTTGCATTCAATCAAATGATTGAAACGATCGATTAGAAGTCCTATCTATCGCCGTCGAGAGGGGTCGTATGCCTGCAATTCTCTACGAAAAGAAAGGTCGGATCGCGTTCATAACCATCAATCGGCCCGAACGGCGTAATGCGCTGAATTTCGAGGCCTTCGGCTTGCTGGCAAAGGCTTGGCTCGATTTCCGTGACGATCCCGATCTCTGGGTCGCCATCATCACCGGTGCGGGAGACAAGGCCTTTTGCTCTGGCGGAGACCTCAAGGAGTTCATCAAGACGGTGACGGAAAACATCACGGAACTGGCGGCGTCGGGTGGCGCGCAAACGCTGGGGCAGGATGTTCCCGTCAACGCCTCGCTGGTGGCGGTGCTACGCGAAGTCGAGATCTACAAGCCGATCATTGCCGCTGTCAATGGCGCTTGCATGGCCGGCGGGATGGAAATGCTGCAGGGGACGGATATTCGCATCGCCGCCGAAAACGCCACGTTTGCGATAGCGGAACCACGCCGCGGGCTGTTTCCCGGCGGCGGATCTCCCACCAAGCTACCCCGCCAGGTTGCGTTCGCGTGGGCCATGGAGATTTTGCTGACCGCAGAGCCCATTAGTGCACAAAAGGCATATCACTACGGCATCGTCAACGAAGTCGTGCCGCTCAAAGACCTCATGCCGACCGCAGTGCGCTACGCGGAGGCGATCTGCAAGAACGGCCCGGTCGCTGTGCGCAAGGTGAAGGAGGCCGCGGTGCGGGGACTCGGGTTGCCGCTCAAGGAAGCTCTGGACCAGGAAATGGTGTACGCCGCTGAAGTGTTCTCCACCCAGGACGCGATGGAGGGTATCCAGGCCTTCAACGAGAAGCGCGCGCCGGTGTGGAAGGGGAGATAAGATAAACAGGGGTCAAGGGTACAAGGATGAGGGCTGAAGACGCTTCGAAGGACTCGAAGCCTGGAACCGCGGAGCCTTCGAACCCTACTTCATCGCGCCTCCGCGAGAAGAATTGGCCGGTCCCGTCCTTTCGTGACAAGTGGCGCGCTCTCTTTCGCCAAGTCAACCAGCTCAGCATGGCGACGTTGCCGGATCGGCTGGCGGAGCTGTACGGCCAGCGTCCCGCCGTGTTTCTCGATCAACCATTGAACTACCCCTTTTTTCGCGGGGATTGTATCACCTTCCGCGACTTCGCTGGTTTCGTGTCCCGCGTCGCTCACGGGCTGCGCCAAGCCGGCGTGAGCAGAGGTGATCGTATCGGGCTGATGACCGGCAATCGTATTGAAGCCGCGTTTGCCGAGTTTGCAGCGCAGAGACTCGGGGCCGTGCCGGTGCCGCTAAACATCATGCTGCGTCTCGATGAGATCCGGCATGTTGCCGATGACTGCGGCTTTCACACCTTCATCACCGACCGTTCCGTGTTTGAAGGCGTCATCGGCGGCACGGCTCAGCTTCCCAACGTCAAACAATGGATCGTGATCACCGGCCACGCCGTTCCGCCTGGCGTCGCCCGCCTCAGCGATTTGATTGCGGATCAACCGGACACCTTTCCCGCGATGCCACTTGCTCCGTCCGACCTGGCGATGATCTTCTACACGGCGGGCACGACGGGATTTCCGAAGGGTGCCATGCTGAGCGATTCCGCTCTCATGTTTGCGGTGCGGAGGTATGCCAGGCTTTTCGCCTTCCTGCCTACGCCGCGCCACAACCTCAGCTTGCTGGTCATGCCGCTGGCTCACACGTCCGGGCATCAGGCACTGCTGCTGCAGCTGGTGATGGGGATTCCCGTGCTGTTGCTGGGGAGGTTCGACCCACAACGAGTGCTGGAGTTGATACAGGATCTGAAGGTCACCATGTTCTCCGGTATCCCCGCGATGTATCGTATGCTGCTGCAAGCGGGTGCGAGAGAATACGACCTCCGCTCGATCGAACTGTGGGGCGGCGGTGCCGACGCGTTTCCAGACGAACTAATCAATACCTTCCGCGACTTGGCGGCGAAGCGGAAGGTGTTTGGTCTGACCAGGCGTCCGCGCTTCGTGCGTGGGTATGGTCTGGCGGAGACGGCTGGCCAACTGGCGGCGGCAATGGGTCCGTGCGCCGGTGACGGCGCCGCGGGACGGATCGTACGCGGCGCCCAGTACAAGATCGTCGATGCCGAAGGCTTGCCGGTACGGAAAGGGGACGTGGGGGAGCTTGTGGTGAAGACGCCGGGTCTGATGTCGGGTTACTGGCACAACCCCGAGGCAACGGCCCAGGTACTGCAGGACGGCTGGTTCCGCACGGGTGATCTGGTGCGCCAAGGGCGGCGCGGCATGTTGTACATCCAGGCGCGCGAGAAGGATATGATCAAAGTCGGTGGCTACTCGGTGTTCCCGGCCGAGGTCGAACGGAAGCTGGCTGAGCATCCCGCCGTCGCACAGGTCGCCGTGGTCGGTGTTCCACACGGGGTGAAAGGCGAAATGCCTGTTGCCGCGGTGGTGTGCGAGCCTGGGATGCAGGTCAGCGAAGAGGCGCTGCTCGCCTGGGCGAGACAGCACATCGCGCCCTTTAAGGCCCCGCGCCGAATCATTTTCCTTGATGCCATCCCGCAGAATTTCGCCATGAAGGCCAAACGGCGTGAAGTGCGCGAGCAGGTGCTGGCGAGGCTTGATAAAGCGGTCAGCGATCAGCAGTCAGCAAGAACCAATTCAATGAAAACGTTTCCGGCTGAGCGCTGATAGCTGACTGCTGATCGCCCTCTTCTGAGGAGATGAATGGGAACAATGACTGACAAATGCGCCATCGTCGGCGTCGGCACCTCGCGCTTTGGAAGACTGCAAGGTGTGAGCACCATGGGTTTCACGCTCGAAGCCAGCACGCGCGCGGTGGAGGATGCCGGTGTGCCACGCGACGAGATCGACGGCGTGTTGGTGATGATGCCGGCAATCATGGGGGAGCAGCACGGGTGGGCGGCACGCGTGGCCGCCTACCTTGGCATCGAGCCCACTTTCTCCGCGACGATGGACCTCGGCGGCGCCACGGCGTGTGGGGCGGTACAAACCGCCGCTGCGGCAATCGACGCGGGCTATTGCCGCAGCGTGTTGTGCTGCTTCGCCACTCAGAACTGGCCCCAGGGCGTGGTGCTGCAACTCTTCGGATCGGAGTTTCAGGTCCCGTACGGCGACGTTGGCGCCATCACCTTGATGGCTCACATCAAGCGGCGCCAGCAGCATGAGTACGGTTACAGGGACGAGCACTATGGCCGCATCGCGGTCACCTGGCGCGAGCATGCGCTACTGAATCCCGATGCCCAGATGCGCAAGCCCATGACCCTCGATGACTACCTGAGTTCGCGGTGGGTTGCCGAACCGCTGCGTCTGTTTGATTGCTGCCCGAACACCGACGGCGGCGGCGCTTGCATTGTCACCTCGATGGAACGCGCACGCGATCTACCGAAGCGTCCGGCGCGCATCCTGGGCGCGGGCCAGTCGCATTCATCGGAGATCATTCACCCGGTGGGCGGCGACGGGCACTGGGGGGGCAAGAAGGCTGCAAGGATGGCGTTCGGCATGGCCGGGGCGGCGCCGGCGGATATCGATGTGGCGCAGTTCTATGATGCTTTCACGCCGCGCGTCATCCACGACTTGGTGGCCTACGGGTTCTGTCGGCCGGAAGAAGTGGGAGAGTTCATTGCAGCCGGCAGCCTGAGCCTGGGTGGCTCGCTGCCGTCGAATACCGCTGGTGGCTTGCTTTCCGAAGGGCATCTCTCCGGCTTCGGCCACATTCGGGAAGCCGTGCGCCAGCTGCGTGGTGAGTGTGGGCCGCGTCAGGTGAAAGATGCCGAGCTGTGCCTCGTTACCGGTTACGGCGGCGCGCCCCATGAAGCGCCGCCCACCGTGAGTTACAGTGCGCTGGTGCTGGGAAGATGAGAACGGAGTTGGACCATGTTTGCTGTCGACAAGCCCCTTCCGCGGCCGTCTGAAGACAGTGCCCCGTACTGGGAAGCTGCGCACAGAGGCGAGCTGCGCATGCAGCAGTGCCGCGTCTGCGGTCACGTCCGTTTCCCCCCGGCGCTGCTGTGCGCCCGTTGTCTGTCGGAAGGAGCGGAGTGGGTCCGCCTCAGCGGCCGCGGGACCGTGTTCAGCTGGATCATCGTGCACCAGTCGCAGTACCCCGCCTTCAACGCGGATACTCCCTACAACGTTGCAATCGTGGAGTTGGAGGAGGGCCCGCGATTGCACACGAACATCATCGACTGCCCGAACGACCAGATCCGCATCGGCATGCCGGTGGAGGTCGTCTTCCACAAGATCAACGATGAACTAGCGTTGCCGAAGTTCCGTCCCATGCGGGAGATTCGATAGGCAGGGGTTCAGGTTCGGAGCCGGCTCACTTGTTTCGGCGAAAATCTGGGGTAGACTCCGGCGTCACGGATAATACTTGGACATTCCTGCATGAAAAGGGTGACGCCATGGACATCGGAAGGGTAGGCATTTGGAGCTTTACGCTGGAGCTGCATCCTGCGGCGCGTGCGCAAGAGGCGGCGGCGGAGGTCGAAGCGCTGGGCTACAAGGCGCTGTGGATCCCCGAGGCCATGGGACGCGAAGCCTTTACGCACGCTGGACTATTGCTGGCGGGTACGCAGCGCGTTGTCGTTGCAACCGGCATTGCCAACATCTTTGCGCGCGATGCGATGACCATGGCTGCGGCACAAAAGACACTCACTGAAGCCTATCCAGACCGCTTCTTGCTGGGTATCGGCGTGAGCCACGCGCCGCTCGTGGAAGGGGTGCGCGGCCACCGTTACGAGAAGCCCCTGAGCACGATGCGAACGTACCTCGACGCCATGGATGCCGCCCCGTTTCTGGCCGTGCCGCCGACCGCCCAGCCTATGCGTGTCATCGGAGCGCTCGCACCCAAGATGCTGAAGCTCGCTGCGGAGCATGCGGCAGGCGCACACCCCTATTTCGTTCCGCCGGAGCACACTGCACGGGCGCGCCAGATCATGGGCAAGGGGCCCTTGCTTGCGCCTGAGCAGGCGGTCGTGTTGGAAACCGATGCCGGCAAAGCCCGCGACATCGCCCGCACCCACATGGCGACCTATCTTGGGCTTCCGAACTATGTGAACAACCTCAAACGCCTCGGCTTTACCGATGACGACGTCGCCAACGGCGGCAGCGACCGATTGGTGGATGCCATCGTGGCGTGGGGCAATATCGACGCCATCGTGAAACGTGTGCGCGCCCATCATGACGCCGGTGCCGATCACGTGTGCGTGCAGGTGCTCGATCCGGACCCGCGTGCGCTGCCCCTGCGGCAGTGGCGCGAGTTGGCACCGGCACTGTTGCGATAGGTTTAGATCGTTCCGGTCTATTCCGCTTGAACCGGCCGGGCATGAACTGTGAGCTTCGCCCGGCGTGCGCGCTTGCGCGCTGAAGCCGAGGCCGTCCGATGACTGGCCACACGGGCCGCCTCCTGCAATTCCTGAAACGACGATTCGATGGCCAGCACGAAATCGTGGAGGTCCGGGATCTGCTCCCAGTCGCCGTTGATGCCCCAGTAGAGCCCGCCATTGTAACTGAAGAGCCCCACTACGATTCCGAGGTTCTCGAATAGCGGCACTACCGGGTAAGTCGTTTGCATGAGGGCCCCGTTCAGGTAGAGCGGAATTTGGGGGCCGGGGACATTCGTCACAATCAAGTTGTAGGGCCGCGTCCGCGAGGCCAGACGTACCGCCTGGACCAGCAGATTCTGCACCGTCCAGTCACTGATGGCCGTGAGTACCTGGGCACCCAGTGCCTGCCGCGACTCCTTCAAGTCAGCAGTCGTTGTTCGTACGGCTCGCAGACGCGCGACCGGATCCGCCAAACTTACCGGAAGCGGTACGGTCAACTCCGTGACTCGGTTGCCGAGACGTCCACGCTCGTCCTGGCTGCGTACGCTCACCGGGACCAAGGCGCGGATTTCGAGCTCGTCCGAGTCGAGCCCTCGTTGCCTGAAAAAGACCCGCAGTGCTCCACTGACGGTCGCCAGCACGACGTCGTTCAACGTCCCGCCCAACACGTTTTTCACCGCTTTCAAATCGGCGACCCGCATGTCGGTCCAGTCGAAACGCCGATGCGGTCCGACCGTCACGTTTATCGGAGTTTTGGACACCGGACTGAGCGCGGGAGCCAGCGCCTCCAGGACTCCAGCGGCGGAATCGCGCACGCTCCGCAGGGTCTCCTCAGGATCGCGAATGGCGTTGCGCACTGCGTGCCACGCCTCCAGCGGCTGGATCGCACGACGCCGCACCTCGTCAAAGATCAGGCGTGCCTCACTCGGGGGAAGCTGCGGTTTCCAGGGATGCGGCGGTTCAATCTCCGTATTCGGAACCGGTTCCAGGATCACCGACATGATGTCCGCAGCGGAGATGCCGTCGATCATGCAGTGGTGGTTCTTGGTGACGAGGGCGAAACGGTCTCCTTGGAGACCCTCGACGACCCAGATTTCCCATAATGGCCGCTTTCGATCCAGCGGTTGTGACATGATGCGGGCCACTAGACGTTTCAAGACACGCTCATCTCCGGGGTGGGGCAGGGCGGTGTGGCGTACGTGGTACGACAGCCGAAAGCGGTCGTCATCCACCCAGATGGGGATGTGTTCATACGGGATATACGCCAGACGCTGGCGGAAGCGGGGCACCAAGTGCAGTCGCGCGTGGATGGCGCGGCGGACGCGATCGATGTCGACACCGCCAGTACTGCTGCGCAAGGGTCCGGCGTCGAAGATCATGACGCCACCGACGTGCTTGTGGCAGCTCTCGTCCTCGATACCCAGAAACGACGCGTCTAGTGCGTTCAGGCGCTCATAATTACCCACTGCCGATCCTCCGAAAGTCGAAACGACTCAATTAAACAGGTAGATTCAGTCCCGATCAAGCATGGGGAGCATTTTGGCCACACGGCAACCGCCTGGCGCAGTGCGGGTGGTACGAAGGATGTCAATTTGAACAGACAGATTCCTGCTGCTATGAGATCGGGTCCAAGAAACCTGCCGGTGCGCGATGGAGTATAAGGACACGCTCAACCTTCCGAAGACCGATTTCCCCATGCGGGCAAACCTGCCCGTGCGTGAGCCGGCAATCGTGGCCCGCTGGAATGAGATGGGCCTATACCAGCAGCTCCTGCAGGCTAACGCTGGAAGGCCCAAGTACGTGCTGCACGACGGGCCGCCATACGCCAACGGTCACGTCCATCTCGGCACCGCGCTAAACAAGATCATCAAAGACATTGTCGTAAAGGCGAAATCGATGGCCGGCTTCCAGGCCCCGTACGTGCCCGGCTGGGATTGCCATGGCATGCCGATCGAGCACCAGGTGACGAAGGAACTGGGGGCCAAGGCCCGCCAACTGAGCCAACTGGAGATCCGGCGCCGCTGTCGCGCCTACGCAGACAAGTACGTCCGTGTTCAGCGCGAGGAATTCCGTCGCCTCGGTGTGATTGGCGATTGGGAGCACCCCTATCTTACCATGGCGCCAACGTATGAAGCGGCGATCATCAAGGTGTTCCGTAAGCTGGTCGAAGGAGGGTTCATCTATCGCGGCCTGCGTCCGGTACATTGGTGCCCGGTGTGCGGTACTGCTCTGGCAGAAGCCGAGGTCGAGTACGCGGACCACGCGTCGCCATCGATTTACGTGCGCTTTCCGTTCTCCGGTTCAGCCGAGGACGCCGCAGCGATTGCGGTCCAGCCCGAGGATGCCGCAGAGTTGGCTCGCCATCACGGCCAGCTGGCGGCGGTCATTTGGACGACAACGCCATGGACGCTGCCGGCGAACCTGGCGGTGTGCCTGAACCCGCATCTCGACTACGTTGCAGTCAAATTGGATGACGCGTACTACATTGTGGCGGCGCGCTTGGCGGATGCGTTTCTCGTTGCGATTGGACGCCAAGACCGAGGCCGGCGGATTCCTGTGAACCTCGCGCCGTTGGACGGACGCGACGTGTTCCGCCATCCATTCATCGACCGTCCGGCGCGGCTCGTCTTCGAAGCGCACGTCACGGCTGACGTCGGAACGGGTTGCGTGCACACGGCCCCAGGGCATGGGTACGAGGATTTTGCGGTCGGGCAGAAGTACGGCTTGCCGGTGCTGACGCCGGTTGACGCCGGCGGTCGCTTTACCGATGAAGCCGGAGCCTATGCTGGGCGCGGGGTGTTCGAGTCCAACGATGCTATCGTCGAAGAGCTGCGCGTGCGGGGCGCCCTGGTGCAGGTCGAACGTTTGCAGCACTCCTACCCGCACTGCTGGCGCTGCAAGAGCCCGCTGATTTTCCGTGCGACCGAGCAATGGTTCCTGCGCATCGATCATGCCGATCTGCGGTCGAAGGCGCTCGATGAGATCAATCGTGTCACCTGGGTGCCCGCATGGGGCCGAGACCGTATCCATCACATGATGGAGACACGCCCGGATTGGTGCCTGTCGCGCCAGCGTGCCTGGGGTGTTCCCATTCCCGCGTTCCGCTGCCGCGCGTGCCGTACCTTTGTGTTTACACCCGTGGTGATCCGCCACGTGGAGGACGTTTTTGCCGAGCGCGGGTCAGATGCGTGGTACGAGCTGTCGAGCCGTGAACTTTTGCCTCCCGGCTTCCGCTGCGCCTGCGGCGGTGATGATTTCGAGAAAGACAACAACATCCTCGACGTCTGGTTCGACGCGGGTTGCTCGCACGAAGCAGTCCTGCGTCAGCGTCCCGACCTTGCCTGGCCGGCGGATCTTTACGTCGAGGCGGTGGATCAGCACCGTGGCTGGTTTCAGGTGTCGCTCATTACTTCGGTGGGGGTTCGGGGTCAGGCGCCGTACCACGCCGTGCTGACGCACGGACTCATCCTCGACGAAGCGGCCAAGAAGATGTCGAAGTCGCTGGGTAACGTCGTTGGGCCTGATGAGGTCATCAAGGCGCACGGGGCGGAGATCCTGCGGTTGTTGTTCGCCTCCGTCGATTACACCGCTGACACCTCGTTTTCGAAGAATCTCCTGCCGCCGCTGCTGGAGGCGTATCGCAAGATTCGCAACACCTGTCGCTTCCTGCTCGGCAATCTCTACGACTTCGATCCGCAACATGACCATGTGCCCGATGCCGAGTTACACGAGCTGGATCGCTGGATCCTCCATCGTACCGCCGAGCTGATCACCCGGGCACGCAGGGCGTACGACGCCTTCAGCTTCCATCTCGTGGTCCAGCAGCTGATCAACTTCTGTACGGTGGATCTGAGCGCGCTCTATCTGGACATCGTCAAGGACCGCCTATACTGCTCCGCCGCCACCGACTTGGGCCGACGTTCGGCCCAGACCACCTTGTGGGAGATTCTGGACGCGATGACGCGGTTGATGGCGCCCATCCTGACCTTCACCGCCGACGAGATCTGGGCGCATTTGCCGTCCGGCGAGCGGCCGCCGAGCGTGTTGCTGGCTGGGTTTCCTCAGCCGTTTCGACACGACGGGCAACTCGCGTCGAAATGGGAACAGTTGCTGGCGGTGCGGACCGCCGTAACCAAGGCACTGGAAGAGGCGCGCCAGTCCGGGCTGATCGGGCATTCGCTGGACGCGCGAGTGCGACTGAGCGCGAAGAATGGTTTACGGTCCCTGTTGGAGCAGGAGACACGTGACTTGCCGGCACTGTTCATCGTCTCCCAGGTGCAGCTAGCCGATGACTTGGCGGACGACGCGGTCAGCCCGTTGCTCGCCGACCTCAAGGTCCACGTCGAGAGCGCGCGCGGCGCGAAGTGCCAACGCTGCTGGAACTATAGCGAAGCTGTCGGCGGCGACAGCGCCCACCCGGGGCTGTGCGAGCGTTGCGTGACGGTCATCAGGGCTATCGGCGCATGAGAAAGTATCCAATGGTATTCGGCGTTGCCGGCGTGGTGCTGATCATCGACCAGGTCACCAAATGGTACATCCGCCGGCGGTTCAGTCTGTATGAATCGGTGAGCGTGATCGATTCGGTGTTCCATATCACACACGTGAGGAACGCCGGTGGGGCCTTTGGGCTATTGAACCAGGGCACACATACCTGGCGCCTCCCGTTTTTCCTGCTGGTGTCGTGCATCGCCGTTGCGGTGCTGCTGACGTTCGTGCGCCGTGTCCAACCCGGCCAGCGGTGGTTGCTCTTGGCGCTCGGCGCCATTCTCGGCGGAGCTCTGGGCAACCTGGTTGATCGGATGGTGTCGGGTGAGGTGACCGATTTCCTCGACTTCCACTGGCACGGCTACTACTGGCCTGCCTTCAATGTTGCCGATTCCTGCATCACGGTCGGCATGCTGATCTTGTTGCTCTATTCGCTCCTCGTGCGTGACGAGACACACGTCAGCAGCGAGGCGTGAGCTGCCCGTCGCTAGCGAAGCTCACTCTCGAGCGGTACTCCCAGGGCTGCCGGCGCTGTGGTCTTACCAGCGTAGCCAGCCAGGACGAGCAGTGTGAGTGCGTAGGGCAGCATCAGCGGAAACTGATACGGGATGGGCAAGCCCAACGCCTGCACATGGAACTGTAAAGCCGTTGCCAGACCGAACAGGAGTGCCGCGCCTCCGATTCCCCACGCCGACCAGCGGCCGAAAATGACGATGGCCAATGCAATGAAGCCGCGGCCCGCCGACATGCCTTCGACGAACGTGTGAGCGTAGGCGATGGCCAGATAGGCCCCAGCCGTTCCCGCCAGGAGGCCGCATCCCGACAGCGCCAGGAACTGCGTGAGTCGTACCGAGAGCCCTTGAGCTGCTGCGGCGCCCGGATTCTCGCCAACCATGCGCAGCTTCAAGCCGGGGATCGTCTGATACAGGCCGAGCGACACGAGTGGCACCAGCGCAAAGGCGAAGTAGCCCAGGACGGTTTGTGAGAAAAACGATGGACCCAGGACCGGGAGCGACGACAAGAAGGGAAGGGCGACCGGCGAAAACCCGGTTACTGTCAGTGCCGCTCCGGTTATTCCAAAGATTGCCCGATACGCGACGCCGGTTATGCCTAGCGCCAGCAGGTTGAGGGCAGTACCCACGACGATCTGATTGGCGCTGTGGACGACTACGACGTAAGCGAACAGCACGGCCAGGAGCAGTCCGCAGAACCAGGCCGCCACTAAGCCGAGCAGCGGCATGGCGCTGAAATAGGTAGCTGTCATGGCAGCAAAGGCTCCCGTGAGCAGCATGCCTTCCAGCCCGATGTTGATGACACCGGCACGCTCCGCCAGCAGTTCTCCAAGAGCAGCCAACAGCAACGGCACGGCCATGGTCACGGTAGACTGCAACAGGCTGGTGACGAGAGCGGACATGGTTCGCAGTTCTGACTGTTGGAGACTAGGCGAGGCAGGAAGCGACCGCAAGTGACGCCCTTACAGTGACGCCCTCACACCCTTGGCACACCCGTACGCCTGGGGTAGAGAACGGGCATGCCGCGCTTCAGTGTTCCCGGGCTACGGACCGCTGCCATCCACGTTGCCGATGGGGCGGCGCTTCCCATCGCCTTCGCTGCCCAAGAGTTGCAGCGCTATTTGCGCACAATGACCGGGGCGACCGTTCCGATCTCGCCAGCGGCTTCCTTGCGGGGTCGGGATGCGCTGGTGCTTGGGCAACAGGCTGTTCCGCTTCCTGTGTCGGTGGAAGCGGGTGACGGCTTCGTCATCCACCCGGAGGCAACGAACATTACACTGGCGGCGGGTTCCCCGCGTGCCCTCCTGCGGGCGGCCTACGCGCTTCTCGAACAATTGGGATGCCGGTGGTCACTGGATGCGGCGCGCGAGCAGGTGCCGTGGCTCTCGGTGCCGGCGGTTGAGATCGATCCCACGCGCCACGCTCCGACTTTCTCGGTGCGCGGGTACTGCTCCGACATCATGACTTGGCACTACACGCAGCCCGAATACCTCAGTGAGCATCTCAAGGAAGATCGCGCCTTCGTCGATTGGATGGCAAAGAGCGGCGCCAATACCTTTTTCTTCATTCGTCATCCCTTCGATACACAGCTCACAATCCCAGAACTGTTGCCCGACTTCGAGCGCCGCGGCATCGACGTCGAGTACGGCGGGCATGTCATTCCGCTGCTGTTACCGCGTGAGGTGTATCGCAATCATCCGGAGTACTTTCCACAATCACCCGACGGGGCGCGGACGGATAACGGCAACCTGTGCACGAGCAGTGCGGGCGCGCTGGCCACAGCCAGCACGAACGCGGTGCGATATGCGCATGAGCATCCGGAGATGCGCGTTGTGCACATCTGGGGCGCCGATCTCTGGCGGGGCGGATGGTGTGGCTGCACCGCCTGTGCTGCGGTCAGTGTGCAGGATCAGGGTTTACGTGTCTGCAATGCCGTTGCGCGCGCCCTCGCCGACGCCGGAGTGACACGCCCGGTGTGCTATCTCGCTTACCACGACACCATCGAGCCCGAGATCACCGTGCGTCCCGAACGTAGCGTCACCGTTGAGTTTGCTCCCAGAGAACGCTGCTACGGCCACGCCCTCAACGATCCCGATTGCGGGACGAACCGCGGGTATGCCAGCGCACTTGAACGGTACGTCGATCTCTTCGACGGCCGTGTGCGGTTGTTCGAGTACTACGGCGACGCGATTCTGTTCGCCGGCTGCGCCGTCCCGCTAGCGGGTGTGATCGCCGCGGATGTGGACTACTACAAGCGCCTAGGCGTGCCTGAAATCACCATGCTCCAATTCGGTGCCTTCAGTCGTTGGGCGTATCCGCTCAATTTTGTGACCTTTGCCGCAGCGCTGACCGGGGAGGTGCCTGAAACTGCTGGCGATCACTACTGCGCTCAGTTCCGTGCCGAAGCCGCTGCTGCCCGAACGCTGTTCGCTGAGTTGGAAGCGATCATCGGGCGCGTGGTGACGTACGGCGACATCCGTCGCCCGCCTCGTTCTGCCACGGCGGCGGCAGGCGTGCTGGACAGGCTGGAATCTGCGTTGCCACGGCTGGGAGATGTGATCCGAAAGTGTGAGGCGTTCGACGATCCTGCACTTGCGGCGCTAGTGCCTCTGGTCCGCTACACGCAACTGGTATTTGAAGGCGTTCGGCAGGAACTGCGGCAGGTACTCGCCGGCCGTCCTCCGCACGCCGAGCTTCAGTACGCGGAAGCGCTACAGGTCGTTGAAGGGGTGGACCCCCGCTGGAAAGGCGTGTGGGGCAGCGTCGATCTGCCCATCATCAACAGCTTCTACAACGTCGCAGCGGTGACGACGTGAGGGAGCGTGGAGCCAGAACACAGGAGACCTGTGCTCTGGCATCTCTGCTTTGAGGAGGCTGGCCATGCGCAAACGGACCCGTTACATCCTGATCCTTCTCGTGCTGGTTGCGGGTGGAGTGATGATCGCGCGCCGTGCGCTGCGTGGTCCGGTGGTTCCCACCGGCAGTTATCTTATTCTCGATGTGAGTGGGCGCTACGTGGAAGCGCCGCCCCAGGACATTCTAGGCCGCTTGTTGCGCCGGAGCGAACGTACCCTGATCGATCTGCTGACGACGATCCGCGAGGCGCACGTAGACAAGCGCATCAAGGGCGTTATCATCAGGATTAGTCGATTGGAAATCGGTTGGGCGAAGGCACAGGATGTTCGCGACGCGTTGCTCGATTTCAAGAAATCCGGCAAGCCGCTGCTGGCGCTGCTGGAGCATGAAGTTAGCGGCGGCAATAAGGAGTATTACCTCGCCAGCGCGGCAGATCGTGTCTACCTCTCACCCGACGTGACAGCGCCGCTAACGGGTTTGGTGGCGGAGTTCTATTTTCTCGGTGGCGTGTGGGACAAGCTCGATATCCAGATGGATGTCGAGAAGATCGCCGAGTACAAGACTATGGGTGACATGATCGCCAACAAGGAAATGACCTCGGCGCACCGTGAGATGGCGGACTCCCTTCTAGACAGTATTAACGAACAGTTCATCTCCGCCCTCGCCCGTAGCCGCGGGATAGAACCTGCGACCGTTGTCACGCTGGTTGATCAAGCACCGGTTTCGCCGTCGGACATCGAGGCGGCGCACCTGAGCGACGGGACCAAGTTTCTGCAGGACATCCATGACGAATTGGGAGGGGACGAGGCGCCGCTGGTCTTGATGAAAGACTACGCGCAAGTCGATCCGAAAACCCTCGGACTGGACACCGGGCCGAAAATCGCCGTCGTGTACGCCGTGGGTACCGTCACCACCGGTGAGAGCAGCACCACGGTTCAGGGGCAGACAGTGGGATCGGAGACCGTGAGTCAGGCACTCAAGGATGCGGCCGATGACACGGATGTACGGGCGATCATCTTCCGCATCGACAGCCCCGGGGGTTCGGCTTTGGCGTCCGATCTGGTGTGGCGGGCGACGCAGGACGCGCGAAAGAAGAAGCCGGTGATAGTATCCATGTCTGATGTTGCCGGTTCTGGCGGGTATTACATCGCGGCTGGCGCCAGCCGGATTGTCGCCCAACCCGGGACCATGACCGGATCGATCGGCGTGGTGATGGCCCGCCCGAATATTCGGGGCCTGCTGGGACGCCTCGGCATTAACACGCAAACCCTCAGCCGTGGCAAGTTTGCCGATCTCGAGGACATCACCACTCCGTTGACCGCTGACGGCCGGCAGAAGCTCGTGGCTGAGATGAACTACATCTATGACGTCTTCGTGAATCGGGTGTCGGTCGGGCGCAACATGACGCCGGAGCGTGTCAACGAGATCGGTCGCGGACGGGTATGGACCGGCGCACAAGCCAAGGGAAACGGCCTAGTTGATGAGCTGGGCGGATTCGCTGCCGCCATTCAAGCGGCCAAGCAAGCGGCGGGCATTGAGGCGACACAAGAGGCGGAACTTGCCTTTTACCCGCAGCCCAGAACGTTCATCGAGCGTATCAGCGAGTTGCTCAGCACGCATGTCACTGTCGACCTTCCTCCACCGTGGCAGCGAGTGCTGCATGCCCTCGTTCCACCATTTGAGGGTGGAAGCCTTTTGGCGTTAGCGCGTGAGACCGTCGACATCCGGTAGCTGACGAGTCCGACCCCTCAGCATCGTCAAGCTCTGCACTGTCGCGACAAGATGTCGGTGTGTTCCCACACGGGAGGATTCCGCTGTGCGAACTGCCGTGTCGTCCCGCACGCGCCGCCATAGGCGCGCAAAGGGGATCCTCACCGTCGAATTCCGTAGCCGTTTGACCAACAAGCGGTACGCTTTTGACGTCGACAGGCTTAGAGGCTGGCAGTTCTTCGGTTCCCGCAAGCGCTGCGTGCGTGGCATCGAGGTTGCGAAAGACCATGGCGGATGAAACGGTACGCCAATATTGTTGTTCTGCTCGCAGCGACCGCGCTCTTGGCGCTTCTGAGCACCCCGTCATCGGGCAAGGAGCCGGAGGATGTTCTCATCGAACGCATTAACCACGTTCGCATGGATCACGGCCTGCGGCCACTCGCTTACGCCGGGGACCAGGTTCGCCAGGTGGCGCGATCGTACAGCGAGCGGATGCTCGCGAGGGGATTCTTCGCCCACCGCGATGATCAGGGGCAGACGGCGGGTGATCGTTTGACGACTTCCGGTGTGGACTGGCGAGTGGTGGGTGAGAACCTCCTCGAGGACGTTGGTACGGCCTCTTCTGATGTCGTTGTTGACGAGGCCATTGATGCGTGGCTCCAGAGCCCCGGGCACCGAGCCAACATCCTGAGTGACAGGTACACGCAGACCGCGATCGGCTTCGCCTCTAATGGAGGGCGCACCTATCTAACACAACTATTTTTGGCGCGTTAGGGAGTCAATTACCGCGTCCAGGGCGTGGGTGCGTCGCTGCGCGGCGCCAGTGGCGAATATCATGTCCGAGCATGCGGAGTGACACGGCAGGTGGCGCTGGTTTATCATTGGCGCCTCCGGTAACATAACAATGGTGGACTAGATGGCGACTAATGAATTTCGGTTACCATATTTAAGTGTAACGCTCTGGTTGATTGCTGCCACCTCGCTTCCGTGGTTGACGGTCAGGTCCGCGGAGGCTGCGGACTCGTATGATCGGCGCGCATACTATTCGCAGCCGATGGGCTACAGTGTCTGGAAGCGGTCACCGGCATCCGTTGATTCCTTTGCGCAGTTAGTCGAAGATAATCACCTGAACGCGACAAAGGAGCAATACGCGCAGTCACTGCATGACGCCGGATGGATCCCTCAAGCCGAACCCGCGACAGCGGTGGCGTTCATTCGCACCCTGAAGGAATACGAACTCAACGAGACAGGCACGTATCGCATGGGTCGCATCCTTCGATCATATCGGACGGGTGAGGGTAAGCTGGATAGCGGCTTTTTCCAGCTGATAAAGGCCGGCGAGCGCGGCTACTTCGACGGACGGGACCAGTTGGTCATTCGGATCTTATGCCTCAATGTGGTCTATCCGGATCGGCACGTCGCGGTTTTACCGGCGGAGGAAGAGCGCCCAGCGGTGGCAGCTGCACCGGTAGCGCCGCCTCCACCTCCCGCGGCTGAGAAGCCGCCGACGGATATGCACTTTTCCCCTCCACCTCCTCCGTTCCCGCCGCCGCCCCGTGAAGTCGTCGAGCCGGTAAGCCGGAGCGTACCCTAAACCAGGCCCGGTCGCGGCCCTGAGGTGCTTCGAACATGCGCAATTCCTTGGCGACCCTACTCTCAGCCTGTGTGGCTCTTCTCGTCAGCGCGACCGTGGTTCGTGCGCAGGTGCCGGTGCTGCCCTTCGAATCGGGTCAGGGCAATCTGCGGCTTGGGCCGGTTCGCGTCCATCCGTTCCTCGGCGTCGCCGAGTTGTATGACGACAATCTGTTCCTGCAGCCAACAGACAAGAAGGACGATTTCATCACGGTGCTCAGCCCCGGCCTAACCTTTCACCTGCCGTTGGGCCGGCACGATTTTACCATCGGCTACCGCGCAGACTTCTTGGAGTTCGCCCGCTTCTCTCAAGAGAACACAGTGCGACACGACGGCAAGGTGGGCTTGAGAGGGAAGTACCCTGGCGGGCTCTCCTGGTATGCGCAGGACGAAGCGCTACGCACCAACGAACGGCCCAACACCGAGCAGGATCCGCTGATCGAGCGGACTCAAAATAACGCAGCAGTTGGGACGGAATATGCTTTTGCAAATCGCTGGGCCGCGGGAGTCGATTACTACAACACCATCTACGACTATGGGAATCAGCAGCCTCTGCCTGACGGCACGCTGCGCGACTATGGCACTCAGCTGAACCGCATGGAGCAGCTGGTTACCACTGACCTCTACTATCTCGTACAGCCAAAGACCGCTCTCCTCGTGGAGTACGGTTACGGCAAGATCAACTTCTCTTCGGATGCGACAGCCGCCGACCGCGACAGTACTGTTCACCTCGGCCGGGCTGGTGTACGAGGCGAGATCACCTCGAAGCTCACCGCCCTGGTGAAGCTCGGCTACCAGACGCTGGATTTCGACAATCACACCCGCAAGAACTTCGAAGGCTTCGTAGCCTCCGTGGATCTTGTCTATCTGCCGGCTGAGCGGACGAAAATTGATCTGCTGATCGACCGCAGCACACCGGTCGCTTCGTTCATTTCGCAGGGCGATGCATTCTTCGTCAGCAATAGTGTCACGCTCACCATCCAGCAGGTGCTGCGTAACCGGATGCGTGGATTTGTATCGGGTACGTTCGCCAACAACAGCTACGAACAGTCGGCGCGGAGTGACGATTACTACGCAGGGGCAGTTGGCCTCAACTACCAGATCGAGGAATACCTTGGTGTCAGTGCCGCGTACCTGCACGCACGCCGCAACTCGAGTGGCACACCCGGGCTGGATTTCGATTACAACGAGAACCGCGTTTTTGTCGCGGCGACCGCCGCGCTGTGATAAAGCGACCCACATGAGGCGGCTAGCAGTCACTTCCCTTTGCGCCTTGCTAGTCGGTTGCTCGGCGGCACACCAGACCATCGTGCCGCAGACTCCTCAGCTGACGGAATCTGTGTACGCGATCGGGCCTGGGGATCAGCTGCAGATCAATGTCTACGGGCAGCCCGATTTGTCGAAAGAGTACACCGTTACCGCCGAGGGTAACCTGTCTTTACCGCTCGTCGGCCAGATTCACGCGGCCGGTCTCCCTGTGGTGCAACTCGAAGCCGAAGTGCGGCACCGGCTGGCGGAATATCTGGTCAACCCTCAAGTTACAGTGGCAATGCAGCAATTCCGCCAGCGCTTCACGGTTCTGGGCGAGGTGCAGAAGCCAGGGTCGTTCACCTTGGAGAAACCGACGACTGTTATGGAAGCCGTCAGCATGGCGGGTGGCCTCACTCCTAAGGCGGCGCCAAACCGGACGCGTGTAATTCGGGTCAGCAGCGGCCAAGAGACTACGATCGAGGTGCCGCTGGCCGACGTCATGGAGGGGGGGAGGCAGGACCGTGATATCACCCTGCAGCCGAACGATAAGGTGGTGGTGCCGGAGAGCTTTTTCTAGGCGGGGCGTATGGAGTCAGAGAGCAGCAGTCTCGTAGCGGCACTCCATCTTCGGGACTATCTCAGCATCGTGTGGCGGCGTCGATGGGTGTTGATCACCTGCGTCGCCGCCCTGGTCAGCACGGTCACCGTTGGCACCTTCTTGCAGACACCTGCCTATATCGCGACGGCGAAAGTGCTCATTGAACGCGAGGCCCCACGCGTGATGTCGTTTCAGGAGGTGTCGCCGATCGAGGCCACCCAAGATTACTACCAGACGCAGTACGAGATCATTCGCAGCCGGCCGGTGGTTGAAAAGGTGATCGACCGGCTGGGCCTGCTCGAGAAGCGTCCGGCCCTTGCCAATGCCCGCGACCCGGTCGAGGCACTGCTGCGCCATGTGACGATCGAGCCCATTCGCAACAGCCGGCTGGTCGGGATCGCTGCCGAGGATCCGGACCCGGCAATGGCAGCGGCGATCGCCAATCTGTTCGCCAACCTATACGTGGAGGAGACTGTCAACACCCGCATCGGGGCCGCCCGCCAGGCGCTGAACTGGTTATCCGACCAACTGCTCGACTTGAAAGCCAAAGCGAAAGACTCGGAGACCGTGCTGCAACGCTACAAGGAAGATTCAGGTCTGTTGGCACCGGAGGAAAAGCAGGACATCACGGTCAAGAAGCTTGAAGAGTTCAACTCCGAATACATCAGCGCTAAAGCAAAGCGGCTCGAACTCGAGTCGCAACTTGCCGAGATACGAGGAGCTGAGCACGATCGTAACAAGCTCGCTTCCGCGCCAGCGATCGTGCAGAACACGCTCATCCAGAAGCTGCGGGCCGATTTGATTGCGCTGCAGGTACGCTTGTCTGAGCTGCAATCGACCTTCACGGAGAAACACCCGGACGTTGTCAAGCTCCGTTCTCAAATCGACAAGATCAATGGGGAGATTGATTCTGAAGTGGCCCGCATCATGCGTAGCAGGGAGACCGAGTACAACGCCCTGCGCGCGCGCGAGGAGGCGATGTTGGCGGCGGTAGGCCAGTATAAGGACGAGGTCCAAGGGCTGGCGCAGAAGCAGATCCAATACAGTGTCCTCAAGCGGGAGGCGGACACGAACCAAGAGATGTACAACCTGCTCCTCAAACGGGTGAAGGAGACGCGGCTGGAGGAAGGGCTGCCCGGCAGCAACGTGCGCGTGGTGGAGGAGGCCGTTGCCCCGCGGTACCCGGCCAAGCCAAACAGACCCCTCAACATCGCCGTGGGTCTCCTAGTCAGTGGGCTGCTCGGCGTGGGCTTTGCCTTCTTTGCTGAGTACATGGATAACACCGTGCGTAGCGTACGCGAAGTCGAACAACTTACCGGCCTGACCGTGATCGCGCGGATCCCGCTGGTGACGGCGCCACGGGCGGCGACGGAGTAGGCGATGGAATCGCTCGGCACCGCATTCGCCCGCGCAGCAGTCTGGGTCACCGGCGCACCGGCAAGCACGGCCCAGATCCCTCTGGTCATAGGCGCTGCGGCAGCGATGCTGCTGCTTGTTCGGATGGCGTTGCGACGCCGGCTGTCTGTTCCTGACATCTTGGCTGCTCGCCCGGCCGTCGAGCGGGACGCCGCGACGGTGACGGGCCGCATCTCCGCCGGCACGCATGACGACAAGGAGTCAGCAGTGCTGCTGTGCGAAGATCGCCGATCGCCTGCTAGCGAAGCCTTCCGGGTTCTCCGCACCCGTCTGCTGTTGATGGCGCAGGAGGGGAAACTTCGCCACGTTCTGATTACGAGTGCCGGTCCCGGCGAGGGGAAGACCATGATCTCCGCCAACGTTGCCGTGGCCGCTGCCCACGCCGGGCGCAAGGTGTTGCTCGTCGATGCCGACCTGCCACGCCCGCGGCTGTGCTCCGCGTTTCACGTCGCCAACGATCCGGGCCTTGTTCAGCTACTACACGAGAATGGTGCGGTAACAGAAGAGGTGTTACGGCGGTTTTGTCAGTCGACCAGCGTGCCCAATTTGACTGTCCTTCCCGCTGGTTCACCGGCGGGAGGCGCGGCGGAACTGTTCGCCGGCGCCCGGATGCTGCAGATCGTTGCCGCATTCGGTGCGGCGTACGATCTCGTGGTGTACGATTCGCCGCCGGTGCTCTCGGTTGCCGATCCTACCGTCCTGGCGGGCCATGTCGACGGCATCTTGCTGGTCGTACGCGTTGGGGAATACCCCCGTGATGCGATTCAGCAAGCCCATCGTGAGCTCGCGGCGGTGCATGCCAAGGTGATCGGCGTCGTCCTGAACGGGGTCGAGAGCGGGTCGCAGGGCAGCTACTACGGACACTACCGTTACGCCTATCACGACTGACTCTCGGAGAAGGTGCGCGCCGCACGACTCACAGCACGAAGCGGGCTTGGCGGTGACAGAGTCATTGACGCCGACGACTGGCTGTGGCTCGGGGTGCTCGCGGTGGTGGTCGGCAGCACGCTTGCCTACGGCGGCGTTACGTCGGGCGCGAGGGCGGGCGTGGAGTGTGGCAGCATCGTTCTTGCGTGTGGGCTGGCGCTACGCATCACGGGGCAGCGTGCGGTGCCGTCCGATGCGCTCCGGCTGTCGCTTCCGCTTTGGCTCCTCGTCGGTATTGGCGTGCTCCAGTTGCTGCCGCTGCCAGTCGGGGTGCGGTCCGTTCTGGGCGCCGCACCGGAGCAATCCCTACGGTTCCCTCTGGTACCTGCATGGCTGCCGCTCAGCTTGAATGCCGCTTCCACGGCGTCTTCACTGTTCTTGGTCGCTGCGGTTGCCGTGCTGTTCGTCGTGTCGCTGGCGACGATCCGTCCCCGCTCGGCTGCCGTTGTTGCGGCGTGCCTCGTCGGTGCCGGGGGCGTAATCGCGGCCGCGAGCATCTGGAGCTTCCTTGAGCCGGGAGCGCTTTTTGCCACGGTTGCAGGTGTTGGGACGGACAGAGCCCGCGGCCCGTTCGTCAATCCGGATCACTTTGGCAACTGGTTGGCTGCGCTGGTGCCGCTGGGCGTGGCAGGGATCCTGACGCCGCGGCGCCTCGGCCCGCCGGGCCTCGGACAGTACCGTCTCGCCTCAGCCGCGTCGCTTCCGTTCCTGGCGGCGGCGCTGGGTCTGACGTTTTCCCGCGCTGCCCTCATGGGGCTCTGCTGTGGCCTCGCGTACTTCGCACTGGGAATGCTGCGTGGTGACCGGTTGCGGCGTTACGGCGGTGCGGGAATCGGTATCGCCTTGCTGAGCTATGCCGCCTGGGCCGCAGGCGCCACGCTGGTGGCTCGGTTTGCGGTGCTGTGGAACGATCCGCTCGGCGATATGCGCTTTGCCTTCTGGCGGGCGGCAGGGCGCGCCATCATGCGAGCACCGCTTCTAGGCAGCGGGCTCGGAACGTTTTTGGAAGCAACACGACCTTTTCTTGATCCTTCGGTCCCGAGCCGTGCCCTGGTGGACCATGCCCACAGTGAGCCTTTGCAACTCGTCACGGAGGCAGGTGCGATCGGACTAGCGATCGCCTTGGGCGGGCTGGTTGCATGGCTTCGAATCCTCAGGACCGCCCGCCGTACCGCGGAGACGCCTGGTGGATCCTTCTTGTCGCGCGGTGCCGAGGCAGGAGTGATCACGCTCCTCGTTGGCGCGTTATTTGATTTCGCCATCCGGCTCCCCGCCGTGGGCGCGCTGGGGGTGCTCCTGGCGGCACTGGCTGTGGCGGCGGAAGGTTGCCCGGGTGCGCCGCGTCCGATTGTCCGACGCGCTGCCGTCGCGCTTGCATTCGGCACGATTCTGTTCGGCGCTGCGCTGGTTCCGGGTATCGCTTCATCGTATCACGCAGCCCAGCTGGCTGCCGACGCGTTGCGGAGCGGCGCGTCGGCGGAGGATCGTTCTGCTCCTGTCGAGGCGTTGGACGCTGCTGCGCAACTGCAGCCGCGTATGGGAGAGTATCGTTACCAGTCGGCACGTCGACTGGCCGAGGCCGGGTATCGAGCCTGGACCGACGGGCAAGACTTGTCCGGCCTCCCGCTCGCCGCCGACGACTGGCGGGCGCAGGTGACGCAGACGCTGTATGTCCGTGCCGTCAACGCGTACCTGGACGCCATCGCTGCCGACCGTACTAATCCAACCTACCGGCGTGACCTCGGCTGGGTGCTGAGCAATCTGGCCACGCTGGAGGAAGCCTTTGCCTCGATGCCCTTTACACCGGAGCTGTTGCTCGACCGGCTTCCACCGAATGCGGAGCCGTCAACGCTGGCGTTCAACATGTACGAGGATGCCGTAGATCTCGAGCCGCGGAACGCGAATGTGCAGTACACGCTCGGCCTTTGGGCGCTGGAGCATCTGGCGTCTGAGCCGGAGCGGGGCTTGGGTCTGGGGGGGGCGGATCAAGCACCGCTCGAAGCTGTTGCCGCAGCCGCGTTGCGCCGCGCCGTCACTTTGGATCGGAGCCTGCTCCCCGGGGCCGTCGAGGTGGTTATGAACCGCGGCGCGGTGTACGAGGATGTGCGGGCGCTGGTAGCGGCAGATCAGTTGGCGTTGTGGCAGCTTGGCCAGGCATTGGAAGCGCGCGGCCGTACGGACTGGGTCGATCGCTTGGTCACCGAAAGTGCCGCGCTATATCCGCACTCGGTGGCTTTGGCGGAGGCTGAGGATCTAGCTGCGAATATCGCCAGGCGTTCCGATCGAGTTGGGGCGCAGCGGATTCTGGCTCAGATGCGTGATGCGATGCCGTCGTCGAGTTGGATCGCAGGCACCCTGGCGCGAGCGGACTGGCGCTTGGGCGCCTACGCGGATGCGCAGCGCGAGTTCTCACAAGCGATCGCGGCGTTGCCACCATCAATCGAGCGTAACGCCCTCGAAAGAGATCAGGGATTCATGTTGATCGACGCCGGCGATCTGGTGGTAGCCAAGGACTATTTCGCCAGACTGCTTGTGCTGCGCCCCGCGGATCCGTGGCTGCAGCTGGGCAGTGGCATAGTGCTGGATCGCCAGGATCTGTGGCTCGATGCCAGTCAGGCATACCAGCGGGCACGTGCACTCGCCGGGCATGATAGTGATCTCTACTACAAGCTTGGGCAGCTGTATTACGGTCGGGGGCTCTATTATCAGGCGGCTTCGACGTGGGAGGCTGGGCTGCAGGTGGCTCCGAAGAGCCCCGAGATGCACCTGTGGCTGGCTCGCGCTTCCTTCAAGGACGCGAGACGCGACGCCGCGCAGCAAGAGTATCGTGAGGTACTTCGCCTCCGACCCGGCGACAGGGAGGCACAGGCCGAGCTGGACGTGCTGCTGGCGAGGGAGCGCTAATGGGTCGCGCGCGTGGAGGTCAGGTTTGGCGCGACTGGTTGACCGTGTACGGAGCGACGCTGGTTGCGCAGGTGGTACAAGGCGTGCGCTCATTGGCGGTCGCCGGGCTGTTGGGTCCCCAGCAGTTCGGACTGTGGAAGTCGCTGCAGCTGATCCTTTTCTACAGTAGCTGGACCGATCTGGGCGCCCGGCGCGCAGTGGGGCGCCAGATTCCGTTCTTGCGGGGCGCTGGACAGGCCAGCGCATCCATGGGAGCGCAGCAGGCCGCATGGCTATTGACGCTAGTCCCTACCATTCTAGTGGCGCTAGTTCTGCTCTTTGCCAACCACTTCACCGACGATACGACGCTTGCCCGCGGGCTGATGGTGTTTGCCCCGGTGCTGCTGACTACTCGCGTGCTCATCTACCTGTTCGAGATTGCCAACGCCGAGAAGGCATTTTCGGTCAGAGCACGCGGGATGGTCTGGCTGGCGCTTCTCGACGGTGCGCTGGCACCGCTGGCGTCATGGTGGGGGGACGTGTGGCTGTTCATGTGGAGCGTTACGCTGGTGAACACGGTGATCAGCGTGTATCTCGCGCGCGGCCTGTCGTTTTCGGCACGCCTGGCGTGGAGCGTGCCCGATCTGCGACAGACGATGGCGATCGGTTTGCCGATCACGGCGTCGGCGTTCGCCTTTGATCTTATCAGGACCGTGGACCGTTCCGTGATTGTTGCGTTGTTGGGAACGGAAGCCGTGGGCTACTACGGCCTGGCGATGGTCCTCTTTGAGGTGACCTCGGCGGTGCCGTTTCTCTTCGGCCAGGTGTTATTGCCACACTTGGTCGAGCGGTTTGGGAAGGATGGCGATTCCGACGCTGTGTTCCGAGCCGCGGAAGATGTCATCCGGATCGTGAGCGCCATTCTGCCAGTATTCTTGCTTGTGGGTTGGCTTCTGCTTCCGACGGCGACTGTCTGGGTACTTCCCGCGTACGTTCCGGGTGTGGACGCGGCGAGGGTGCTTCTCTGTGCGACCGTATTTCTCACCGTGCATGCAATTGCCTCCGTGGTGCTCGTAGCACTGCGTCACCTCGGTGTGCTCGTAGTGTTGAACGGTGCCGGAATCGTTATCGGTGGCGGTCTGTCCTTGGCCGCTGCGCATGCTGGGTTCGGGATCACCGGTGTGGCGACGGCCATGTTGCTCACGTATTGGTTGATTGCGGCCGGGAGCTTCTTGCTTGCAGGGACGGCGTGTCGGCGTTCCTGGCTGAAACTGATCGGTACGTACGCGTGGATACATGTGCCGATGGCGGCTGCGGCTGGCGCTGGGCTGTTACTCGAACAGGTGACCCTAACTCGTGGTCTTCCAACCATGTTGGCACTGCTTGGCGCTGTAGGCGTGCCACTAAATGTTGTCATGGCGTGGCTGATGTGTCGCGCCGCGGTGAAAGCTGAGGCAAGCAAACCAACTGACAAGGCCCGTGTATTCGGACCGGCCGGCACACTGGTTGCCGATGACCTCGTCGCGCCGTACGTCGTCGGGCCGCAGGCTGATGTTGAGGAAGCCGACTGGCGGTTTCTGGTGCCTTTTGACCGTGAATCACGCGTGCTGTGGCTGGGATCCCGTCGTCCGCAGAGTTTGACTCTGACGACCCCATACCGGGTACTCGTCCTGGACAACCCGGCCGCGTCGACCGACGCGGCACGCGGAAGGGTGAATGCACGGATCAAAATAAGGTCCGACCACCTCCCGTTCCGCAGTGGCAGCTTCAATATTGTTACGGTCGACCTCCCACTTGAGCGTTGGGACGGGGAGTCATTGCCCGACTGCCTCGCCGAGATCCGTCGCATCCTGGTGCCAGGAGGTGTTCTCCACCTTGCCGTGGCGGGCTGGAGTGTGCAGGCGGGTCTCTCATTAGCGGACTGGCGTCGGTGGCTGCCGGTGCCGTTTGAAGTTTTCCGTGCGCGGAGTCGCCTCCGTTTACTGCTCAGGGCGCTCGAACAGCGCGGCTTCGATTGCGTGCGCTGCTATGCACGGCTGCCGTCACACGTGGTTCCCCGATACTTGTTCAGCTGTGATGATGCGCGGTCGCTAGAGTTCCTGCTCTCTCGGTTTCCCACCTCAGCTCAGCCGAATGCCGGGATGCTGCCAAGATTGTTTCGCGTGGGGTTCTGGGTGCTACGACGGTTTCAAATATCGCTGGCGCCGGTCATGCCAGGAGTCTCCGTCGTAGCGCGGGGCGCCCGATCATGATCGAAGCTGTGGCGAACTACCTGCGGGGCGACGGGGCCTCTCTGCTAGGTGGAGAGTGCCGGTCGATGCCGTTAAGTGTGATGAAGAGCAGTGGGGCGCGCGCCCTCGGGGGGCGGGTCAACTTCTTTGTGTTCCTTGGCGATGAAACACAGCCCCGGCTCGTGTGTCATGTTCCGCGGCACGCATCAGGAGAAGATCGTCTCCTTGCAGAATGGACGGCGCGGCAGCACATTCAGGCGTGTCTTCCCGCAACCCAGCGGCGAGCGATGCCGTTGGCGTTGGCCCTCGAACGGCTCCAGGGAACGCTGACGCTGATAGAGGAAGGGTTGGCCGGCGAGGCATTGATCGGCCGGCTGAGCGCCCGCCGCCACTTCGGTGAGCATTCACATGTCAAGGGTGCGCTCGACAGCGTGATCTCGTGGCTCCGTACGTTCCAGGATGCTACTGAGAGCGAGCGGCGCGAGTGGACGATTGCCGACGAAGAAGAACATGTGCTGCGCCCATTTGCGAACCTTGCCGGCTGGTTGAGAAGGGATCGGATCGAACAGTTGGCGGCAGAACTGGGTCGCCGTGTTCGGGCGCTACGCGGCGCCGAGGTTAGATGGACCGCGCAGCACGGCGACTTGTGGCCTGGCAACATATTGGAGCAGCCTGGGGGGACTGGGCTTGCCGTGGTCGACTGGGAAGTGGTACGCCTGAAAGGGCCTGCCTTCGCCGATCCTTTATTGTTCGCGTTCTTCTACCTGTTTGGCGAGCGGCTCGATCCCGACGCAGCTGACACAGCGCTTCCGCCGCGGTGGCTTTTTGCCGCCATACGGGACTTCGTGCAAAGGACGATTGGAGACCTCGCCGTCGACGCGGCGCGGCTACACGCAGCGTTTTTGTTGAGCTTGTTGGCACGGTGCCAGCTCGCGCGAATGGGTGAGGGCCCACCTGTCGAACTCAGGGCGCTGCTGCACGCTTTGCGCGTTCCGCAGAGCACCGGGTGGTTGACCGACACTCAAGAGGACGTCTGATGGAGTTATGCTGCCCCGCGTGTTCCGCGATGCTTGCCTCGCAGGAGGATCAGCTGCGGTGCAATCTGTGTGGCGCAGCATGGCCGCTCATTAAAGGAGTGCCGCGATTTGTCGAGTCACCATACTATTGGGGAGAATTGCCACGCGAGCTGATGCAGGAGGTCGTGCATCGGGCGCGTCAGAACGGCTGGCGTGAGGCGCTCGAAGCCCTCGTTGCGAAGGACTACCCCGACATCTACCGCTATGTGATCGACCCGATTCGTGCCGACTTTGCCGATCAGATTCCCTGTGGTTCGGATGCGGTGGCGCTTGACGTAGGTAGCGGGTGGGGAACCATCTCCTGTTTGCTTGCGACCCGTTATCGGCATGTCGTGTCAGTGGAAAGCGTTCCTGAGCGCCTTGATTTCATGCGGGTCCGTGCATCGCAGGACGCGTTGATAAATATCCAGCCAATCCAGGCAGACTTCCTCCACCTCCCGATTCCCGCATCGAGTTGCGATGTTGTAGTCTTGAACGGTGTCTTGGAATGGGTTGGGATCGCGAGTTCCGAGGCCTCACCTGATGCCCTGCAACGACAGTTCCTGCGGAAAGTGTGGACGTGCTTGAGGCCGAATGGCTGGGTGTACATTGGTATTGAAAACCGGTTTGCCTTCGAGTCCTTCGGGGGTGCGATCGATCATAGTGGGCTGCCGTACACGAACCTACTTCCCCGGCGTTTAGCCGATTGGCTAGTGCGCTGGCACACGCCGCGGTTGCAGCGGACGACCCAGGGGAGCGGTGTGTATCGAACCTACACGCATTCGTACTGGGGCTACAAATCGTTGCTGCGGAAGGCTGGCTTCCCTGATGTTCGTGTCTGCATCGTCCTACCTGGTTACAACCATCCGGTACACTTCGTACCGCCGGGAGACCATAAGGCATTGAGGGCTACGCTGCGGCAGATGCACGCGGCCGCCTCCGGGCACAAAAGGCTGGCTCTTGCCGTTGCCAGCGTGGTTGCGCCATTGGGGTTGCAGCGTTTGTTCGCGCCTTGTTTCGGGATCTTTGCGTGCAAACGGGCGGTCTGACACTTAAGCTATGTCGGCAGCGACAGAGAATCGCGTGATGGAACGTGCACTAGATCAGCGAAGGGACGCTGTATTTCTCGTGGCGACGGCGCTTGCCGCCTGTCTTGCCGGGGCGGTCTTGGCAGAAGGAGAACGATTGGGTTACGGCTGGCAAGCCGCAGCCGGGCTTCTCGCTGCTATGGCAGTAGGGCTGGCTTGGGCGGACGAACGGATCGGGCTCGCCCTTTTCGGCCTGTCGTTTCTGGGGGTGTTTCACGGAGCGCTCAGGTTGAAAGTGGGTGACCTGTGGATTCCGCCACCGGCGTTGATTGGAGGAGTGCTGTTGACGCGAGTACTGGTGCAGGGGTGGAGCAGCTCCAGTTGGCGGCGTCCGCCCTTGCCGGTAGCCAGCCTGTTCGTGCTGGTCACTGGGCTCCTTGCATCTGGGCTCGCAGCACTAGAGGCGGAGCCGTATGCCTCAAGCTTGGTCAAATGGGGCGGCCATATTCTGGTTTTTGCGGCTGTGGTGACGGTGTTCAGGAAGACCAGTTGGATCTACAACCTCACGGACGGACTCAGCGTTGTCGTTGCCGCATTTGCTGTGTATGGCTTGTACCGCGTCTTCACCGGTGCGTCGTACTACATCGACGTGTTTGATGACGTGGCCACACGGGCTGCCGCGTCGTTCTATCTGACGGCCTTGCTGCCGCTGGTGTATGCGCGTTTGCTTGCCGCCTCTGGGTTCAGCCGGGTCGCGCGAGCGGCGCTGCTTGTGCTGTTGGGCATTGCTCAGGTGTTTACCTATAACCGGGCAGGGTGGATTGCTTCGACTTCGGGCCTGCTGTTCGTCACCGGCCGGCGGGTGCGCTGGTATGTGCTCTTAGTGCTAGCTGCCGTGCTCTTGGTGGCTATGGTGCCAGAAGAAGTGCGCAACCGCTTCCTGAGCATCTTCATTGTGACAGATTTTGGTGTCGCCTCGCCCTTCGCTTCCTCAACAGTAGGGCGCGGGTATCTGTTGAGAACCGGCCTGCATATGGTTCGGAGCAATTGGCTGCTGGGCGTCGGACTGGGCAACTATCTGGGCCACTATTACGTCTACGCTGTGCCCGGGACGCCGGTCGCGCCACACATTCCTCACAATTTCTATGTGTACTTGTGGGCCGAAGCTGGGGTTGTATCGCTGGTTGGCTTTTTGTGGTTCTACGGCTCGCGCATGCGGATGCTGTGGCAAGTTCGGCGCCGAGTTTCAGGAACCGACCGCCTGACGGTAGTGGGTTTCGTCGCCAGCTTCTTAGCGATGGCAATTGAAGCCGGCGCTGAGGACGACCTGAACCTAATCCTCGTATGGACTCTGCTCGGGATGGGGACCGCGCTGGCCCACCTGGTGCATAGGGAGATGTCCTGATGCGCCTGGCAATGGTGTACGATTACGCCTTTCGCGAGGACGGCGGTCTTTGGACCGATCGCGCTTACGGGCGCTACGTAGATGCGCTTGCGCCGCATTTCGATCGTCTCGTCCTTGCGGCCCCGCACGCTACGCCGACGAGCCACCGGCCATTGGCTTATTGTCTGCGGGCCGTAAACGTGGACCTCCTCGCCTTGCCTTTCTTCGAGCGTTGGCTCGGAAGTCCGCTTGCCATATTGCGGCTCGGACCAGCGTTGCTGCGCGAACGTAAGCGATGGGATGTCTTGTACGTGCGCCTCCCTTGCCCGCTTGCGCTACCGACCTTTGTGGTTGCGCGCTTGCTGCGCCGGCCACTGTGTCTGCACGTGGTGGGTGACTTGCTGGCGGCCATGGCAGACTACCCGCTGATTATCCGGCCACTGGCGCGCTTGGTCGGATACGCCTTCGACTATCTCACGAAATGCATGGCCAGCTACGCTCTCACCATCACACAAGGTGAGGCGCTAGCGAAGCGGTATGGCCATCCGGCGGCTACGTCGGTAAGCTTGCTTGAATCGACGATCAGCGATCAGGACCTGTGTGCTCGCGAGGTTCGTGCACTGCAGTCCCCGATTCGCTTGCTGTACGTGGGGGCTTTGTTGGAAAAGAAGGGCCTTCGGTGTTTGATCGAAGCGGTTGGCCAGTTGCGACGCGAGATGGATGTGCAGTTGCTGCTCGTAGGCAGCGGGCCGGATGACACCGAGTTCCGCAAGCTTGCGGCGCAACTCGAATTGGGGACGACAGTGCGGTTCATGGGCTCCATCAATTCGGAACGCGAGTTGTTCCAAGCATACCGGATGGCTGACCTTTTCGTTCTCCCCTCACTTGCCGAAGGGGTGCCCCGCGTGCTGATCGAGGCAATGGCTCAGAGCGTCCCTGTGATTTCGACAAGGGTTGGCGGAATCCCTGGTCTCATTTGCAATGGCTGGAACGGGATCTTGGTCGAGCCAGGATCAACAACAGGGCTCTCTGCTGGGATCAAGGCTGTGGTCCGAGACGACAGGCTGCGGCGGCAGTTGGTCGCGAACGGGATTGCGACGGCACGCCGGCTGACCCGTGAGGCGCACGCTAGAGAGTTTGTGAGGCTACTGAAGCAGTACCTCGTGGATCAATTTCCAGACAAGGTGGCTGCCTGGGAGAATCCTGATCCGCAGAAGCAAGTGGTTGAAACAAACTTGCCGAATCGATGATCGTCGCGGCGTTTATGCTCTCAGCGGCGTGGCTTGCCTACACGTACGCCGGCTATCCGATGGTGCTGTATGTCTGGTCTCGTTGGACCAGCAGGCACGCCACGCAGACAGTCTTACGGGCCAGCGACGGCAGTCCATTTCGACGAAGGTTGGCGGCCGGTGTTGCCCCCGACAAGGAGCCGATGGTCAGCGTCATTGTTGCGGCCCACGACGAAGCGGCAACCATTGGCGAACGTGTACAGAATCTGTTGTCCCAGGACTATCCCGACGATCGACTGGAAGTGTTGGTGGGCTCCGACGGTTCCACCGACGGTACGGTTGCTGCGGTTCCCCAAGTCGCCCGGTGCAGGATCCGCGTACTCGATCTGCCGCGCCAGGGACGAGCCGGAGTCCATAACACCTGCGCCGCTGCAGCGCGCGGGGAGATCTTGGTCTTCACTGACGCGGGCACACAATTTGCCGTCGACTGTCTTCGCCGACTTCTAACGCCCTTTTCCGACTCGGCAGTCGGGTGCGCTAGTGGGTACCTCGTGTACACGAATGCTCATGAAGCCGGCGTTGCCCAAAGCGCGGGTTGGTACTGGCGGTACGAACTGTTGCTGCGCCGCCTCGAGAGCGCCGGAGGATCGACCGTGGCGGTCACCGGAGCATGCATGGCAATGCGAAAAGATCTGTTCCGTTCGCTGGCACCGACGGATGACATCGATGATGCAGCGCCAGTCGATACGCTTCTTGCGGGTCGTCGCGTCGTGTTTGTGGCAGATGCTGTTGCCTATGATCGTCTACCGGATTCCAGTGCCAACGAGTTAGCGGCTCGACAGCGCATCGTGACCAAAAATCTGACTGCTATCGTCAACCGTCCCCAGGTTCTTCGTCTCTATCGATATCCCGAGGCGGCCCTGAAGCTCATCTCGCATCGCGTGATGCGCTATCTTTCACCGCTGTTTCTGATAACGCTCTTTCTTACTAGCGCTTTCTTACCAGGCCGGCTGCTCTTCGATGCGGCGTGGGCCGCACAGCTACTGTTCTACGGGGGCGCACTCGTCGGACTCATTGCCGACCGAGTTCACCGGCAGATCCCTGTTGCTTCTTTGCTCTTCGCATTCTGTGTGGCGAATGTCGGATTTCTTCTCGGGGTGTGGAATATCGTACGTGGCCGTGGGGTTACGCTCTACAAACCGATCCGATGAAGCGTGCAATCGACGTGACCGTCGCGGCCATCGGCCTCGCTGTGCTGACCCCGCTGCTGGCTGTGGTCGCGCTCGCAATCGTCCTGGATTCGTCCGGCCCGGTCTTCTTTCGGCAGGAACGTGTCGGGTTCCATGGCCGCCACTTCAAGCTCTGGAAGTTTCGCACCATGCAGCCCGACGCTGCACAGGCGGGACCGATGTTGACCGAACGCGACGATCCGCGGATCACCCGTATGGGCCGCTTGCTACGGCGCTGGAAGGTCGATGAATTCCCGCAAATGATCAACGTGCTAATTGGCGACATGAGTCTTGTCGGCCCGCGGCCTGAGCTGCCGCAGCTGGTGGCGTTCTATACCGAACAAGAACGCATGGTTTTGACGGTACGGCCGGGCATTACCGGACCATCCCAGCTGGCGTTCCGTGATGAAGATGAGCGCGTGCCGCCGGGGGTGGACATTGTGCAGTACCACGTAGAGCACATCCTGCGGCCCAAGCTGCTGGGCGATCTCGCTTATGTGGAACAGCATTCAACCTGCCGCGACTTCGGGATCCTGTTTCGCACCCTGGCCGTGCTGGTCAGACGTCGGTGACGCTGAAAAGAACAGTTCGGGTTGAAGGCCGGCGGTTGGTTGTTCACACAGACCGTGCTGCTAGTTTTTGTGACGCTCCCTATTTTGTGCTGTGCGGTTTCGCACGCAAAGTAAGCTCCTCACGAAGTGGTCTGCGCCTTGCTGCGTTCCTAATCTGGTAGTGTCGGATGCGGTGGTAGTTTGAAATAGGGGCCCGGCTAAGAAGGTGATGCAAAAGATCGGATGTAAGAGCGAACGTAGGAAAGAACTCCTGCGCTCGGCCATGCATCGCGCGCTCTTCATGACGACTGATGCGGTTTTCGTTGCAACAGCCTATCTGGTGGCGTGTTTCGTTCGCTTCGAGGGGGACATCCCGGCTTCCGAGGCGACGCTCATGTGGCGTAGCCTCCCGCTGATCGTGTTGACCACGATACTGGCTCTGGAGCATTTCGGGCTATACCGTCGCATCTGGCGCTATGCCGGCTTCGGCGATCTGGTACATTTGGTCAATGCCCTGACGATTGGCACGCTTGCGGGCAGCGTGCTCATTTTCCTGTTTGGTTTGCGAGGGCACTCGCGGCTGGTATTGCTGACCTTCTATCCGCTGACTGTCGTTCTGGTCGCGGGATTCCGCGTTGGCTTGCGCAACCTCGCCCGTTTGTCTGTGCGAACCCGTGCGCGCGGGGTTCCTTCGTTGGTTGTGGGCAGTGGTGATACGGGGGAGATGGTGGTGCGAGAGATTTTGAAGAATCCGGCGCTACCGTACAACCCTGTTGGCATCGTTAGCGACACGCCGGGCGAGCTGGGGCTGCTCATTCACAACGTTCCAGTGGTGGGGGACATCGATGACATTCCGGTACTGATTGCCGATCTTGGAATCAAAGAGGTAGTGGTTGCCGACCCGGAGCTGAGTGGCGCCGAGTTCAAACGCCTCGCCGAACTCTGTGCTCCAGTCGGCATTCCCGTGCGCATCTTCCCGTCGGCGGGTGAGCTGTTGAGCGGCCACGTCGAGGTATCACGTATCCGCCGGATTCAGATCGAGGATCTGTTGCGGCGCAAGCCGGTGCCACCGGATCTCAAGCTGATGGGAAAGTCTCTCGGTGGGAAGCGGGTGCTGGTGACGGGGGCTGGAGGATCGATTGGCTCGGAACTGTGTCGCCAGACGTGCCGCGCCAAGCCGGCGTTGCTGGTTATGGTGGATCGAGTCGAAAACTCGCTGTACGAGATCGATACCGAGATCGGCGAACGCTTTCCCGACGTCGCGCGTAGCGCCCAGTTGGTGGACATCCGCTGGCTGGCCAGGATGGAAGAGGTCTTCGATCAATTTAGACCGGATGTCGTTTTCCACGCGGCGGCCTTCAAGCACGTTCCCTTGATGGAAGCGCACCCGCGCGAGGTGGTACTGAACAACATCGTCGGCACGACCATGCTGGCACAGTTGGCGCTCGTCCGAGCGGTCAAGGACTTCGTGCTCATCTCCAGCGACAAGGCAGTTAATCCGGTCAACGTCATGGGCGTTTCCAAGCGCATGACCGAGCTGTACATGCAGCACCTGGCTCACGGCCCAGCCAGAGGGAGAACCAAGTTCCTTGCCGTGCGGTTCGGCAACGTTCTCGGCAGTGCGGGCAGCGTGATTCCGCGATTAAAGCGGCAAATCGAGCAGGGTGGCCCGGTGACCGTCACCCATCCGCAGATGACGCGCTACTTCATGACCATCAGTGAGGCGGTCCAGCTGGTGATTCAGGCAGCGGCCATGGCCAAGGGTGGCGAGATTTTCGTCCTCGATATGGGCGAGCCCGTGAATGTGGTCGATCTGGCCAAGGACCTGATCACGCTCTCCGGCTTGAAGCCCGGGGGAGACATTGCCATCACGTTTACGGGACTGCGCCCGGGCGAGAAACTCGACGAAGAGCTGTGGAGCGAGAGCGAAGATCCGCAGCCGACCGCGAATCACAAGATCACCGCCATTCGAGCCATTGCGGAACGTAACGGTTCCGACCTTGACCGGCAGATCGACGAGCTGGCAAACCTGGCGGAGCAAGGTCATGTGCCGGAGATGATTGAGCTGCTGCGTATGATGGTGCCCGAGTTCAGTCCGCAGATGGTAGAAGCGACTGCCGGTATCACGGGGCCCGTTACCCACTTTCGGGTGCTGGTGGCGGATGACGAATCCGACATGCGTCATATGATCAGCCGTGCGTTGCGTCGCGCCGACCTAGAGGTCATCACAGCCAAGGATGGTGTGGATGCGCTCGAGAAGATCCGGGCGACGCCGCCGCATCTCGTGATTCTTGATCTCATGATGCCGGGACTGGGCGGTCTGGAGGTCTTTCAGCAGCTGAAACGCGATCCGGCAACGCGGCACGTGCCGGTGATGCTCATGACGGCCTATCCCGAGCTGGGCGAGGAAACCAAGCGAATTACCTTCGATGCGGATGATTTCGTTTCAAAGCCCTTCCGCTTGCCGGAGTTTGTGACCCGCGTGAAAGGCATCTTGCACCGACGCTACCGTCATTACGCTAAACCCTCATCCGTCCAGGTGCCCGCAGCAGGCAGAGCCCGCGCAGCTGGTTGAGCCTGGGCAAGCGCATTGCCGTCTCAGAATTGACTTCCATGGCCAGTGACGGGTCCGGCAAGGTATTGCACCTTCATTGTACCTCGACGGTCGGCCTCACCTTCGTACTTGCATTGCTCTTCTACCTGCAGCAGCGAAAGGCACCCTCCACTACCTCTTTGCGTCCTATATCCCGGAGGACAGCCTCTATGGGAATTTGTCCGCCCGGCACGTGATCAATCTGAATGGATTGATCACCTCGTACGAGTATAAGAGCCGAAGCTAGAGCCGATATCTACGGCATTTCGGTTCCAGGACTTTGCATCTCAGGGGATGGACATCAGTGCTTCGATCCGACTGGCAAGACGATCACGTGCAGCTTCCAAGTCGACCGCAGCCCTGTCCCATGCCTGCCAACTTGTGCCAATCCCTAGTGCTTCGGCAGCAGCAGCATTGGCGTCTCCCATGTCGCTCAGCAGCTTCAGGTATTCGTAATCCTCCATCCCATCCCGCAGGGCCTTTAGACGGATTGAGGCAATAGGGCCATTCAGGTACCCGACGTCGTTGCCGGGATAGACGAGCATCCCGCTGTCGTTGAAAGTGGCGTACGACCTGACGTCTGTTGCCGTGCTATCCCAAGGGTTGGTCTGTTCCCAGTACCAAGGCGTCCAGTAGAGAAGCCCAGTTTGACCGTAGCGCCACTCAATCCACGACGGGACGCGATAGTTGATCAACGGGAAATCGATCAGCCATTGCGGGGAGGCACTGCCTTCGGCGTAAGCCCAAACCTCGTTGCCGTTGGCGATGGCCGCACTCGCGCTAGGTTCGTCGAAGAGGGAGAAGAGCGGAACCCAGATATCGACGGCGCCGCTCAGACTTCCCCAACTAGGCTCCTGAGGCTGCGGTTGTTCGGTGATCAAAACCCGGTAATCCCCGCGCACGGAGTGAATGAGCGCCGCGACATCCCGGATCGTGGAGTACGCAGCCGCACTGTTGGGTTCATCGTATAAGTATACGTAGCTTCGGTTAAACCAACCGTTGGCGGTGAGATAGTTCGCCATTTCGGTGAGGTACGTAACGGCTTTATCGCGGTCGGCTCCTGTTGGGTCGGGCCAGGGCCAGTTGGGGCCAAACGGAATCGACCATCCAGTTGCGTGAAGATCTTCGAAGTAATGCCGTAAGAGGGGATAGGAGTCGGTCGTATCGATGTGCCCGGTGCTCAGGAAGACGTAAGGAGTGCTGCCGTTTGGCTGGTCGCTGTTCAGCCGATGCGCAAGCAAAAAGGAGTTGAATCGCTCGGTCATCGCAGCTCGGTCGGCGGAACCATAGGGGAGGCCGAAATAGTTCGCGGCGTTGGAGGTTTGGCCATACGGCGTGAAGTCTGACCGCAAGCTGGCACGTTGCGGCAGGGCGAAGTTTCGCACCTGCAGCGTCACGGGCACCGCGGTGCTTGAGCGAACGGTGGCGCTCATCACCACACTGCCCGTGTACACGCCGGGTGCCGTTCCTGGCGGTACATACACCTCGACGAAGATCGGCTGATTGGTTCCCATCGGCACGTCGAAGGGTGCGGAGGGGATGCGGCCGCCGGAGAGTGGTTGCCCGGTTTCCGGATTGAGGAACGGGATCAACGCATCCGGCCAGTAGTCGGGAGGATAGGGCGATCCCGGACTAGGTGTTGTCACCCGCACGTACTGTTCGCGATAGAGAACAATGTTGGCGCTCGGCAGCGTGCCGCCCGGTCCAGTCAGGTCTGTGGCGTAGCCGTTCACCCCGACAAGGGCAACGTTTGCTGGCGCCCGGGCGATGACTTGAAATGACTCATACTCATTTTGTGCCGCGCTGATTGATGCCGCGGTCATTGTCCCCGGCGACGCCGTCGGCTGCACCCGGATCAAGCTGTTCTCGACCCAATATAGCAGGGGGCCTGACGTACTTGCAGCTGCCGTCGCCGTAGCGGTGAAGGTGAACGTCATAGTTGCGCTTGGCGTTGGGGTGAATGTCCGCGTCGGGGTGAAAGTGCGAGTTGCCGTCGGCCTGGGCGTCCGTGTTTTCGTCGGAGCTGGGGTCGGAGTGAATGTCCGTGTTGCGGTGGCGGTAGCAGTCGCACTCGGCGGGAGTGCCAGCTTGGGCCTCGGCGTCGGTGCGGGCGGCGATGTCGGGCGGATGGACCAACGAAGGTACGAAGTCCTCGCGGTGGCGCCCGCAGTCCCTACGCCGATTAGTCCGTTCGTGATGAAGAGCTGGAATGCTATCAGGGTTGCTAAGAGCAAGCGAAATTGGAAAATCGCCATCGATTCCTGACTTTCCCATTGAGAAAGAGCAGGCCGTGTGCCGATCAGCGCTGTGCTGACAACGGCGGGAGAGTTTCTGTACCCGCTGGATGATCAGACCGCGTGCATCGTCACCAGTTTAACGAGAGGAGCACTAGTGACGCTCAGCAGTTGCCTGCAGCGGAAAAGCGTCAGCCGGTCGCCAATTTCCGCCGCCCTTTGTTGCATGGCGGAACGCAAATCAAATGGAGTCGACCAGTCACATGATCTGATGACTGCGTATGGAGGCGCAGGGCGCCGAATCGTCGCCACCTTTCGGTGTTGCGAGAGATCACTGCAGTGAGACGCGGCGGATATCGGGGCTGAGATCCGCGACCGCCGCGATACCGGACGTGGGCGGTGTTGGAAGGAGGGCACCGTAGGTCCGTTCGATGAGGCGACGCACTCGCGCCAGCAGTTCGGCGCGCGCAAACGGCTTACCGAGATAGTCGTCAGTGCCGGCGAGGAATCCGCGCGCGCGGCTGGCGGCATCGTCGCGAGCGGTCAGCATCAGGATGGGAATGAACGCGGTGCGGACATCTCCGCGGAGCTGCTCACACACGGCAAAGCCATCCATCCCGGGCATCATGACGTCGAGCAGAACGAGATCCGGAGGATCCTCTTGCGCGCGCTCGATGGCCTCGGTGCCGCTAGCGGCGGTGACCACCGAGATCGCTAGGTTGCTGTGTTCCAGGGAGAACGCAATGAGGCGGCGCATATCGGCATGGTCGTCAACCACCAATGCCCGGTACTGGCGCGGTCCGACGGACAGGGGAGCAGGAGGATGCGTTGCGGCGGCAGCCGGCTGCAGGTGCGCTGCCGGGGGCGCCAGGCGCGTGGCTGGCACGGCGCAGTGTGGGCAGATCTGCCAGTCGTCCTCCAGCTGCGCTCCGCAACTAGTGCAATTCCGGCGCAGGACGGTAGCGCAATGCGGGCACACGGCAAACGTATCTTCAACCGAGCGATCGCACGAAGGGCACCGGACCGCCTGCAGGCCGATGTCCACCACCCGAAGTGCCTCGTCGGCCGTGGTGGCGCCAGCGCATACGCGGAGCGCCGCGTTCATCGACAAAAAGGTCGTGCCGTCCGCCCGGGCCTGTAGCCGTAGAGCACTTTCCGGTGATCTCTTCTCGATGAGCCTGGCCATGCTGGATGTGATGGGCAGCACCTCGAAAATGGCCACCCGCCCGGCGTAGCCCGACTTGCGGCACTGTTTGCAGCCTCGGCCGCGGAGGAACTGCTTGCCATCGGGGTCGATTTCGAGGCGGCGCAACGTCGCCCGGTCAGGTTCGTAAGGCTCAGCGCAGTGTTTGCACACGCGGCGAACCAAACGCTGCGCGATGACCAAATGGAGTGCTGAAGAGAGCATGTATGGCTCAATCCCCAGATCGAGCAGTCGCGTGATGGTGCAGACGGCATCGTTGGTGTGGAGAGAGCTAAGTACGAGGTGGCCGGTTTGCGCAGCGCGCAGGGCGACTTCCGCCGTTTCGGCATCGCGGATTTCCCCGACCAGGATCACATCGGGGTCCTGCCGTAGGATCGAGCGCAATGTGCTGGCGAAGGTGAGTCCCTGCTTGTCGTTGATCTCGACCTGATTGACGCCGTCCATCTGATACTCGATGGGGTTTTCGATGGTGATGATGTTTCGCACTGGTGAAACGATTTCGGCGATCATGCCGTACAGCGTGGTGCTCTTGCCGCTACCGGTGGGTCCGGTGACCAGAATGATCCCTTCCGGTCGTTTGCTAGCGTGACGGATCCAGGTGAGTTCACGGTCGGAGAAGCTGAACCCGTCAAGACTGCTGGGCGCAGTGCCGGGGTCCAGCACGCGCATGGTGATCTTCTCACCAAACTGCGTGGGCAAGCTCGACACGCGCAGGTCAACCATCGAGTCGCCGTAGCGGATTTGAATGCGACCATCCTGAGGCACGCGACGCTCGGTGATGTCGAGCTTCGCGAGCACCTTGCACCGCGCGATCAGTGGATCCTGTACCCACTTGGGAAGACGTATGGAGTCCTCTAGGAGACCATCTACTCGGTTGCGTACTCGTAGTCCCGAGCTGGTGGCTTCGATATGAATGTCGCTGGCGCCGGTGCGGAGAGCTTCGCGAAGGATCGAATTGAACAACTTGACCACCGGTGCAAGATTGGTATCTCGCATCAGGCCGCGGATGTCGGTTGCTTCCTGACTAATCGCTTCGGCGATGGGCACTTCCCCGTCTTCCGGGATGTTCTTCAAGTACTGGTCCAAGGCCTCATCAAGGTGATACGCGTGCTCCAAGGCATCCCGGATCGCGGTTTGTGTGGCGACTTCCGCGTGCACGGTCTTGCTGGTGGCGAATTCGATCGCACGAATCGCCCCGCGATCGAGTGGATTGGCCATGGCCACCGTCAGGGCTTGTTCGGTGACGCGCAAGGGTACGACGTGGTACTGCATGGCCAGCTCTTCACGCACCAACGACGTGACCGCTGAGTCCAACGCCACCGTCGGCAAGTCGACGAAGGGCAGACGCGAATGTTTCGCTAGCGACTTCGCCAACTCCTCTTCACTGATGCCGCCCTTGTCCTTCAGCCAGTCGATCAGCGATTTGCCGTTCTGTAGGCCACCGAGTTGCGCCTCCGCTGCTTGCGCGAGTTCATTGGTGAGGAGTTTAGCCCGGACCAAGAACCGCAGCAGCGCTATGTTTCCACTGCCGTCACCCACAAGAGTTCTCCAACCTGGCAGCACGCAAGGCGCATGCCACGTACTCCGCACGACGCTGCGCTAACGAAGGGACTTACATCGGTAATTTCGTGACAAGGTTTGTGCTTACCGCGACGCGTTCTTGCCTAGCACGAGTGCTGCAGCCCCGTGGAGTGCTGCCGGTGGGAAAGTGAGCGGCGGACACCTCCGTGAAGCGCGGTCTGTCGCTGCCGCCAAGTACGATCAGACCTGGTACGCCGGAACGAGGCGGTGCAGAGGGGCTTCCCGCAGGGTTTAAGCGGGCACAAGCAACGCCAGTGAGGATCTGCCTAAGCGCATGTTCCGCCCGCGCCACAGGTCAAACTGCAACAGTCGCTATTGAGGGTGCAGATCCCGCCCGTCGGTAGGCAAGTGGGCGTGTTGGTTGGCGTCGCCGTGGGCGTGTCGGTCGGGGTCGATGTGGGCGTGTCGGTCGGGGTCGACGTGGGCGTGTCGGTCGGCGTCGCCGTGGGTGTATTGGTCGGCGTCACCGTGGGCGTGTCGGTTGGCGTCACCGTGGGCGTGTCGGTTGGCGTTGCCGTGGGCGTGTTGGTCGGCGTTGCCGTGGGCGTGTTGGTCGGCGTTGCCGTGGGCGTGTCGGTTGGCGTCGCCGTGGGCGTGTCGGTCGGCGTTGCCGTGGGCGTATTGGTCGGCGTTGCCGTGGGCGTGTTGGTCGGCGTTGCCGTCGGCGTATTGGTCGGCGTTGCCGTCGGCGTGTTGGTCGGCGTGTTGGTCGGCGTTGCCGTGGGCGTATTGGTCGGCGTTGCCGTCGGCGTGTTGGTCGGCGTTGCCGTGGGCGTATTGGTCGGCGTCACCGTCGGCGTGTCGGTTGGCGTCGCCGTCGGCGTATTAGTCGGAGTCGCCGTGGGCGTACCGGTCGGCATTGCAGTTGGCGTGATGGTTGGCGTCCATGTCGGCGTATTGGTTGGGGATGCCGTTGGAGTCGCAGTGGGTACCGCGGTCGCGGTCGAAGTGAACGTCGGCGTGATGGTCGGAGTGGGGGTGATGGTCGGGGTCAGAGTGATCGTCGGGGTTGGCCCGACCAGCGTGACGATGACGGCTCCATCGGTACCGAAAGCCGGCAGGTTCGTTCCGGTCGGATCCTGCGCGACGACATTAAGAATGCTCAGCGGGTAGTTGCCAGGGAGGGTGCCCGGCAAGATATTGAACGTGCAAGTGTAGAGCAGTCCACCAGGTATCGGCGTGATATTGACCGGCGGTCCTTGGACGAAGATCCGAATTGTAGTGGCGGTCGAGGTTGTCGTGACCGTGGTGACGGAGAATTGTTTCGAAAGTGCCGGGTTCAACGAGCAGTTGGCAGTATTGAGCGCGAGCGCGGTGTTCTGGAACGTAAGGTCGTTGGCCGTGCCGGCTACGAGGAAGCCCGAGATTGCGAGGCTGACCGAAACATCGACTGAGCCTCCGGCCAAGGCCTTGCCGGTGCCGATGTTGATCTGGACCGCCGTGGGTGTTGGGGTAGTTGTTGGGGTCAACGTTGGTGTCAACGTCGGTGTCAGCGTCGGCGTCGCTGTGGGGGTATTGGTCGGTGTCTGAGTCGGTCCAATGAGCGTGACGACGACGGCCCCGTTGCTCCCGATCGTCTGTAGATTGGTGCCGGATGGATCCTGGGCAACCGTGTTGCTGTTGGTCAGTATGTAACTCCCCGAGGCAGTTCCGGCCACGATGCCGAACGTGCAGGTGTAGAGGAGACCGTCGGAAACTACCGCGGTATTCGCAGGCGGTCCCTGCACGAACACCCGAACGGTAGTGGTGGTGGCATTCGACGCGACGATGGTGGCAGAGAGTCCCTTTGGAATCGCCGGGTTGATGACGCAGTTAGCCGTATTGAGAGTCAGGGCGGCATTCGGGAACGTAATATCGTTGGCGGTTCCTGCAACTGATAGCCCCGACGTTAGCAAGTTCACATGGACATCGACAGTGCCGCCGGCGAGACCGGTTCCCACGCCGATGTTTATCTGTGCCGCCGTCGGCGTCGACGTTGCGGTCGCGGTAGCGGTCGGCGTTAGGGTTGCCGTCCCGGTTTGGGTGGGCGTTGGGGTCACGGTGGCGGAACTGGTTGGCGTCGAGGTTGACCCAATCAGCGTGGCGATCACGGCGCCATCTGTACCGGCGGCCCGGACAATCACGCCCGAGGGGTCTTGGGCAAAGACGTTGCCGTTGACGAGCGGGTAATTTCCCGGTGACGTTCCAACTGCGATTCCGAACGTACAGGTGTAGAGCGGTCCATCGGGAAGCGGTTGGACGTTCGGTCCCTGCACGAACACACGCACCGTCGTGGTCGTCGCGGTGGTCGCGACAGTGGTGGCCGACAACCCGCTCGGGATCGCGGGATTCAGGACGCAGTTGTTTGGATTCAGCGTCAACGCTGCGCTCGGGATGGTGATGTCGTTCACGGTGCCGGCAATTTGCAGGCCGGATGTCTGCAGGCTCACGGTGACGGCCGCCGTGCCGCCGGCCAGGCCCGATCCAACACCGATGTTGATGAAGGCAGTCGTTGGCGTCGGCGTACCGGTATTGGTCGGCGTCGGAGTCGTCGTCGGCGGCGGCGGCGGCGTGGGCGTGGGCGTCGAGGTCAGGGTCGGGGTCGGCGTTCCAGTGGACGTAGCCGTGGAAGTCGGCGGCGTCGTTGGCGTTGGCGTGGGGGTAGGTGGTGGCGCACACCCGTTGAGCGCCGCGTTCACTGCGGCCAGCAGTTCGTCTACCGTGACTACGCCGTCATGATTGGCGTCGAAGGCGGGGCAGCTAGCGAGGGGTGTGTTGCCCAGGGCAATGTTGACGCCGGTGATTATCTCGTCCACTGTGACCTGGGTATTGAGGTTGCAGTCGCCGACACACGTTACTACGACGCTTCCGCTAGTCCCCGCCGCGTCGAGCGGCTGGCCGTTTCGGTCGCTGGCTCCGGTGCCTGAAATGATCAATGAATGATACCCCGGCGTGGCGGTGTTCTGGACGGTGATGTTGCAGCTGTAGATCTCCCCGTTTGGTATTGTGCTCAGGTTCGTCTGGTCAAGGATCAAGGCGCGGACCGCTTGGCAGTTCACCCCGACCGTACAGCCCAGAGGCTGGAAAGAAAACTTACTGCCCGGCTTGTTGATCGCGGGATTCACCGTGCAGTCTGGCACGGAGACGCACTGATCTGAGGGGGTGGTGCAATCCTGGTTGGTGACGCAGGGGATGGTATGATCGCTCGCGCAAGCCATCGTCGGCTTCGCCGCAATCCCCGTGCTGGCGTCAAACTTGACGTCGTTCTGAAGAGATGCGACTTGCAGGCTCGTGGGGGCCTTCAGGCTCACGTTTATCGGGGCCTGTGTGCCCCACTGCGCAATTGTGGATCCGACCTCGATCATAAGGGTCGCGTTGAGGAATAGCTGGACGGTATTGTTGCTGGACGTTGCTATCGCGACGTCCAGCTGGCCGCTGTGAGTGAAGTGGCCCTTGACAACAGCGCTCGGCGACGAGCCGGACAGCTTCAGTGATTGCGCCTGAAGGAATGCGCCGTTCGTTCCTCCGAGGAACGTTTCGAGAACATCCGCACCGGTTACGGGATTTCCACCAGCCACCCCAATTGCAAGATCTGTCGTACCATTGCCAAAATCGGCGGCTACCAATGTCCGAGCGGAGCACGGCGGAAGATAAACGCTGGGCGGTGACGGGCATACTGTCAGCGAGCTCGTCGTAAAAAAACCATTGCCCTGTCCAAGGAGAAACGTTACGTCGGCCCCGTTGAGTGCCGGAGAGTTGTTTACCGTTCCGATGTCTACTCGGCCATCGTTGTTGAAATCGGCTAGCACTAATTGAGTTGACAGCATACCTGCCACGAAGTTAGCCAGAGTCGAGAAGCTCGGAGAGGCGCCGCCGGAACCCAGCAGCACGGCCACTTTGCGGGCCGTGGTGCCCTGCTCGCTTAAAACCGCGAGATCGAGTACGCCGTCGCCATTGAAGTCGGCTGCGACGATGCTTCCGGGCTGAGCTGGTGTCGGAAAGTGACCCGCGAGGGTGAAGGTGCCTGTGCCATCATTAAGGAAGAGCAGTACCTGATTGCCCGTGTAGTCCGTGACGGCGAGGTCATTGCCGTTTGCCGAATCGAAGTCAGCAATGACCAGCCCTCTCGGGGCGGCGGCGCACGGCTTGCCGCCGCAGAACGTGTTGGTGCTGCATGACTCGCCCTGCTTCGGACCCGACTGGCAAACCTTTGCATTCAGTTGCACGGGTGCGCGGAACGTCCCGTTGCCCTTACCGAATAGGATCCAGACCGTTCCTGCTTGGTCAACAACGGCAATATCAGCCAGATTGTCTTGTACGTTGTGGAGGTTCCCCACTGCGAGAAAACCCAGTGTTGTCCCAAAGGTCTGCGCTGTTTCGGCAGCAAACCCGCCCTCGCCGTCAGCGAGCAACACCGTGACGGTCTTGCTTTGTGGACTGCTGATAGCGAGGTCATCAATGCCGTCCCCGTTGAAGTCGCCTACGGCCATGAACTGAGGGGACTGCGCCACGTTTTGTGAGCCCCCCGGCCGAAGGGCGAATTGCGCAAAGGCGGTCTCCGCTCCGAGCGCGACGATCACGGAGGCTAAGCAAGCCGCAGTCCAACGGGTCACCATTTTCGAATCCCATATCAGCACGCGTTATGCAAGTGACATTTGTCAGTTGAGCGCCGGCGGCTGCAGGGGCGTGCGACCGAAGGCTTCGCAAAGGAGAGGCGTGTGCGCACGGTGGGCAGAGACCCTCTGTGGGACAGTGCCCGAAAGGCCTTACCGTAGCCTGAACTGGAGATGAATCCCTCAAGAGGAAGTGCTAATCGGTTCCAGCCTGCACGGGCCTGGGAGGGCGATGAGTGAATCCACGAACGCGACCGTAGGTCTGACCGGGGAGGAGGCACGCGAGCGACTGCGGACGGAAGGCTTCAACGAGCTGCCGTCCGACCACCGCCCGGGCATAGTTGGGAGTCTGTCTGACATTGTGCGCGAGCCGATGTTCCTGCTGCTCGTTGCTTGCGGGACCATCTACGTCTTCCTCGGTGATCTCCAGGAGGCACTCATTCTCTTGGGCTTCGTTTTCCTGGTGGCCGGCATTACGTTGTACCAAGAACGCAAGACGGAGCGCGCGCTCGCGGCGCTGCGTGACCTGACCAGCCCACGCGCACTGGTCATCCGCGACGGGGCGCGACAGCGCATTGCCGGCCGTGAGGTGGCCAGAGGAGATGTCCTGATCCTGTCCGAAGGCGACCGGGTCGCCGCGGATGCTGCCGTGCTGTCTTGCCTGAATCTGTCGGCCGACGAGTCGCTGCTGACGGGTGAATCCGTACCAGTTCGGAAGACCACCTGGGATAACGCCACTACAATGGACCGGCCCGGTGGCGATGGGCAGCCGTTCGTTTTCGCTGGTACGCTGATCACCAAGGGTCAAGGGATCGCGGTGGTGCAGCAAACCGGTCCGCGCACCCAAATGGGCATGATCGGGAAGGCGTTGCAGACCGTGGCGCCGGAGAACAGCGCCCTGCAGCGGGAGACTGGCAAGCTGGTCCGCTGGCTGGCCCTGATCGGTGTCGGACTGTGCGCGCTGGCGGTCGTTGCCTATGGGTTGACGCGCGGAGATTGGCTCAACGGTTTTCTCGCCGGCCTGACGTTGGCAATGGCTATCATGCCGAACGAGTTTCCGGCGGTGCTCGCGGTGTTCATGGCACTCGGCGCGTGGCGCATTGCGCAGCAGCGTGTCCTGACACGTCGGGTTCCGGCCCTCGAGGCGCTGGGCTCGGCCACCGTGCTCTGTGTCGACAAAACCGGGACGCTCACGCTCAACCAGATGTCGGTAAGAAGACTTTGCGCGGGCGAAACGTTCTATGACGTACCCGCGGATATGTCGCTGCCCTTGCCAGAAGCCGTTCACGAATTGGCCGAGTTCGGCGTCCTGGCCAGCCAGCGTGATCCTTTCGATCCGATGGAGAAGGCATTCCAGGTGCTTGGCGATCGGCGGCTGGCCGGTACCGAGCACTTGCACCCCAACTGGTTGCTCGTCCGCCAGTACCCGTTGTCCGATCAATTGCTGGCACTCTCACACGTGTGGCGGTCACCCGACGGACACGAGTACGTCATCGCTGCCAAGGGGGCACCGGAAGCCATCGCGGATCTCTGTCACCTGAGTGCCGAGCAGCAGGCGATCCTGTCTGCACGGGTCGAAGCCATGGCGGGCGAAGGGCTGCGCGTCCTCGGTGTGGCGCGAGCGTGCTTCCAGCCCGAATCCTTGCCCAGCGAGCAGCACGACTTCGAGTTCGAGCTTGTCGGGTTGGCCGGGCTGGCGGACCCAGTGCGCGACACCGTGCCCGCAGCGATCCTCGAATGCTACGCCGCCGGCATCCGCGTGGTGATGATCACGGGCGATCATCCGCACACGGCCCAGAGCATCGCCCGACAGATCGGTCTGCGAGCCCCGGATGACGTGATCACTGGAGCCGACCTCGATCAGTTGAACGATGTTGAACTCCAGCAACGCCTTCATACCGCCAACGTCTTTGCGCGTGTCGTGCCCGAGCAGAAGTTGCGGCTGGTCCATGCGCTTCAGGCCACCGGCGAGGTCGTGGCGATGACGGGTGACGGCGTCAATGATGCGCCTGCTTTGAAGGCGGCCGACATTGGCATCGCTATGGGCGGACGCGGTACCGACGTGGCCCGAGAGGCATCTGCCCTTGTGGTCCTGGACGATGATTTCTCCTCGATCGTTCGCGCCGTCCGCTTCGGGCGCCGGGTGTTCGACAACCTCAAGAACGCCATGGCGTACATCCTCGCCATTCACGTCCCTATTGCTGGGATGTCGCTCGTGCCGGTGACCTTCCGGCTGCCGTTGCTGTTGCTCCCGGTACACATCGCCTTCTTGCACCTGATCATCGAGCCGGCCTGCTCGGTGGTATTCGAGGCGGAGCCGGAGGACGGGGGAATCATGCGCCGCCCGCCTCGCAGCCCGCGGGAGCCGTTGTTCGGGAGGCACCTGGTCACCCTGAGTCTCCTCCAGGGCGTCAGCGTCCTCGTCATCGTGCTTGCTGTGTTCTTCATCAGCCTGCATCGGGGGCAAGGAGAGGGCGAGGTCCGCGCCCTCACCTTCACCACGTTGATCATCGCCAACCTTGGGCTGATCTTTTCCAACCGCTCGTGGCATCGCACTGTCGTTGGCACGTTGCGGTCACCGAACCGGGCACTCTGGTGGGTTACCGGGAGCGCGCTGGCGCTGCTACTCCTCGTGCTCTACCTTCCAGCGTCGCGTGAACTCTTTCGCATGTCTGCGCTCCACGTGCCCGACATCGCCATGTGTCTGCTGGCCGGACTGTTGAGTATCGCGTGGTTCGAGATCGTCAAGATGCTCAGCCGATGACGATCGCACCATCACGGGACTGCAGGTCGCCAGAAACACGAAGCGCCGACAGATCGAGAATGCGCACTCCTGTCCTCATCGTCGGGAATCACTTGGGGTGAGCGCGCCGCTGGCCAGGCGGCGCAGGATGCGGCTCAGCCCGAGTTCGTTCTAGGCAGGCTTGTAGCTCTGCAGCGTGCCGATGTAGTGGGCGCGCGAGAAGGCGGACGGGTTGGCGCAGTTCCGCTGGCTCATGCTCCCTTTCATCTGCTGTACCGAGACATACTCGTGGGCTTCCATCCAGTCGCGCATACCTTGCTCGATCACGCGGATGTGATCGATGCCGCGCTGCAGCAGGACCGAGCACAGCATGGTGACGTCGGCGCCCACCATCAGCAGCTTGAGCACATCCTCGGCCGCGTGGATGCCACTCGTGGCGGCCATGTTGGCGCGGATACGGCCGTACAGGATGCCGATCCACGTGAGCGGCAGGCGCAGCGCTTGCGGCGTGCTCAGCAACACGCGCGGGCGGATTTCGAGCGCTTCGAGGTCGATGTCCGGCTGGTAGAAGCGATTGAACAGTACCAGCGCGTTGGCGTTGGCTTCGTCGATGCGCCGGGCCATGCGCGCCATATTGCTGAAGAACGGGCCGAGCTTCAGTGCCACCGGTATGGTGACCACCGATCTGACCGCGTTGAGGATGTCGATATACGTTTGCTCGACTTGATCGACGGTTTGCTCCGGGTCGGTCGGGATGGAATAGACGTTGAGCTCCAAGGCATCGGCGCCCGCTTCTTGCATCTGCTTCGCGTAACTGGTCCACCCGCCCATCGACGTGCCGTTCAAGCTGGCGATGACGGGGATGTTGACCGCTGTCTTGGCCTTGCGGATGTGATTCAAGTAGCCCTCGGGCCCGAGATGAAACTGACTCGGTTCGGGGAAATACGTCAGCGCTTCGGCGAAGCTCTCGGTGCCCTGTGTAAGGCGACGGTTCAGCTCATAGCGTTCGAGGACGAGTTGCTCCTCGAACAACGAGTACAAGACGACGGCGGACGCGCCCGCGTCCTCCATGCGCCGGATGTTGTCGATCTCTTGAGACAGCGGTGACGCCGACGGCACCAGCGGTGTCCGTAGGGGCATTCCCAAGTACGTTGTCCTGAGGTCCATTGTGCGCGGCTCCCTTGACAGTCTTGAGTGCTGAGTCCTGAGTCTCCGTCCGCTCAGGACCCGGGGGTCGGCTTGTGCCCGGCGAGGTGTTGGTACAGACGCCAGCGCGTATCGACGTCATGCTGCGCTTCCTTCAAGAGCAGCTTGGCGTCTTCCGGTTTGCTCTTGGTGAGCATCTTGAACCGGTTTTCCATGTACATGTATCGCTCCAGCGGAATTTTGGGCTGCGCTGAATCGAGTTGCAGCGGATTCTCGCCGTTCTTCGCCCGATCGGGATTGTACCGGTACAGCAGCCACTGCCCGGAATCGACCGCCGCTTTCTGATTCTGCATCGCCGTCGTCATGTCGATGCCGTGGGCGATGCAGTGGCTGTAAGCGATGATCAAGGAGGCGCCCGGATACGCTTCGGCCTCCAGGAAAGCCTTGAGGGTATGCTCGTCTTTTGCCCCCATCGCTACCCGCGTCACATAGACGGTGCCGTAGCTCATCGCCATCATGCCCAGATCCTTCTTGGGCGCTCGTTTCCCGCCGGCGGCGAACTTCGCGACCGCACCGCGCGGCGTGGCCTTGGACATTTGTCCACCGGTGTTCGAATAGACTTCGGTATCCAGCAGCAGTACGTTGACGTCACGCCCGATGGCGAGCACGTGATCGAGGCCGCCGTAGCCGATGTCATAGCCCCAGCCGTCACCGCCGATGATCCAAACGCTCTTCTTCACCAGCATGTCGGCTACGGCGAGCAGTTGCTGCGCTTCGTTAGTGTCCAGGGCGCGCAGCTTCTCTTTGAGCGCCTCGACGCGCTCGCGTTGCTCGAAGATGTCCGCCTCGTCTTTCTGTTCTGCGGTCAGCATCGCCTGCGCTAGTTCGTCACCGACCGTGCTCGCCATCTTCTTCAGTAGCTCGGAGGCGTACTCCTTCTGTTTGTCGATCGCCAAGCGCATGCCGAGGCCGAACTCGGCATTGTCCTCGAAGAGCGAGTTGGACCAGGCCGGCCCGCGGCCCTCGACGTTCTGCGTCCACGGGGTCGTGGGCAGGTTGCCGCCGTAGATGGAGGAACAGCCGGTGGCGTTGGCGACGATCATGCGGTCGCCGAACAACTGCGTGGCCAGCTTGATATACGGCGTTTCACCACAGCCGGCGCAGGCGCTGGAGAACTCGAACAGCGGCTCCTGAACCTGCTGTTGGCGAATTGTTCCAATCTTGATCTGGCGCCGATCCATCTCCGGAATTGTCAGGAAGAAGTTCCAGTTGTCCCGCTCCGGCTCGCGCAGTGGCGGTTGCGGCGCCATGTTGAGCGCCTTCAACCGGGTCTGCGTCTTGTTCTTTGCAGGGCAGATATCGACACAAATGCCGCATCCGGTGCAGTCCTCCGGCGCTACCTGAATGGTGTACTTCAATGCTTGCCACTCACGGTCGCGGGCGGCGCACGATTTGAAGGTGGCGGGCGCACCTTCGAGGTGCGAAGGCTCGTACACCTTGATGCGGATGACGCCGTGCGGACAAACGAGGGTGCACTTGCCGCACTGGATGCAGACCGCCTCATCCCACACCGGAATCTCTTGCGCGATGTTGCGCTTTTCCCACTTGGCGGTGCCCGTCGGATAGGTTCCGTCCACCGGCAGTGCGCTCACCGGCAGGCTGTCGCCCAAACCGGCGATCATCTTCGCGGTGACGTCTTGCACGAACGCGGGCGCCTGCGGCGGCACCGGCGGCGGCATGGCGATGGTGCCGTCCGCGTGCGCCGGCACGCGCACCTCGAACAGGTGCGCCAAGGTGTGGTCGACGGCGGCGAAGTTCATCTGCACGATCTCATCACCCTTGCTGCCGTAGCTCTTCTCGATCGACTTCTTGATCGCTGCGATCGCTTCGTCCTTCGGCAGTACGCCGGAAATGGCAAAGAAGCACACCTGCATGACGGTGTTGATGCGCCCGCCCATGCCGCTTTCGCGCGCGACCTTGTAGCCGTCGATGACGTAGAACTTCAGGTGCTTGTCGATGATCTGCTCCTGGACGCGGCGCGGCAAATGGTTCCAGACGTCATCGGGGCCGTAGGCGCTGTTCAGCAGGAATGTCCCACCGTCCACGACGTACTGGAGCATGTCGTAGCGCTCGAGGAACACCCATAGATGGCAGGCCAGGAAGTTGGCCTGCGTCACCAGATAGGTGGAGCGGATCGGTTTGGGGCCGAAGCGCAGATGCGAGACGGTGACGGCACCGGCCTTCTTCGAATCGTAAACGAAGTATCCCTGCGCGTAGTGGTCGGTGTCCTCACCGATGATCTTGATTGAGTTTTTGTTGGCGCCGACGGTTCCGTCGGAACCCAGACCGTAGAACAAGCCGCGCATGACGTCGTCCGGCTCGATGGAGAACCCTGGGTCATAGGTAATGCTGGTGTGCGTGACGTCGTCGTCGATGCCCGTGGTGAAGTGATTCTTGGGCGTGTCGGCAGCGAGATTGTCGAAAACCCCCTTGATCATGGCCGGGGTGAACTCCTTCGACGACAGGCCGTAGCGGCCACCGACGATCGCCGGATACTTGGTCAGAGCACCCCAGCCGCTTTGCAAGCCTTCATGGAGCGCGCTGACGCAGTCGAGGTAGAGCGGTTCACCACCGCTGCCGGGTTCCTTGGTGCGGTCCAGCACCGCCAGCGCCTTGGTGGTTGCCGGGAGTGCTTCAACGAAGCGCCGGATGTCGAAGGGCCGGTACAGCCGCACTTTCAGCACGCCGACCTTCTGTCCTTGCTGATTGAGGTGATCGACAGTCTCGTGCGCCGCCTCGGCGCCGGAGCCCATGAGGACGATGACGCGCTCGGCGTCTGGCGCACCATGATACTCGAAGAGCCGGTACCCGCGTCCGGTGAGCTGCGCGAATGTGTCCATCGCCTTCTGGGTGATGTCGGGGCACGCGGCGTAGTACGGATTGACCGTCTCTCGCGCCTGGAAGTAGACGTCCGGGTTCTGCGCCGTGCCGCGCAAGACGGGATGGTCCGGGGACAGCTTGCGTGCCCGATGCTGGAGTACGAGGCGGTCATCGATCATGGCACGCAGATCGTCGTCGGAGAGCATGTCGATTTTGCAGACCTCGTGCGATGTGCGGAAGCCGTCGAAGAAGTGCAAGAACGGAATGCGGCTCTCGAGGCTGGCGGCTTGGGCGATGACCGCGAAGTCCATGGCCTCCTGCACCGAGCACGAGCACAGCAAGGCGAAGCCCGTGCCGCGGGTAGCCATGACATCGCTGTGATCGCCAAAGATGGAGAGCGCCTGCGCCGCCAGCGAGCGCGCCGCGACGTGAAACACCGTCGGCGTCAGCTCCCCAGCGATCTTGTACATGTTGGGGATCATCAGTAACAGCCCCTGCGACGCCGTGAAGGTCGTGGTCAGCGACCCGCTTTGCAGCGCGCCGTGGACGGCACCCGCGGCGCCGCCTTCGCTCTGCAACTCGACCACCAGGGGAACGGTGCCCCAGATGTTCCGCTGCTGCTCCGAACTCCACTGGTCCGCCCACTCGCCCATCGGCGATGAAGGGGTGATGGGATAAATGGCGACCACTTCGTTGATGCGGTGGGCGACTGACGCTACCGCTTCGTTACCGTCGATTGTCGCAAAAGTCCTGCTCATACGATCCTGCTCATAGCCTCGTCTCGGCGCCGTCTGTCTCTGTCCAGATTGGAAGGGTGCGTCGGGGGAGCGGACACAATAGGAACGGCGCCTAAATCGCAAGTTTCTGCCTGCACCCCACTAGGGTGGTCGTTTCGGGGCGTTCCTATCACAAGCGATGTGATCTCTCCAATGCTCAAGCGTACGTTGCTCGGTTGCCTTGGCTGATCATTCCACGACTTGTTTGCGGGCTGGCCCCCCAGCCGGTACGGTCTGGGACGATGGAGCGCCACGGTGTCCACTTCTTGGCCGTGCGCCCGGACCCGAGGGATTCGGGTAGGTCGAAGTGTCCTCAAGAATTTGGCCCGTGAATGCCCTCGACTTTTTCTTCGCCGCTTGCTATCGAACTAAAGGTATTGTTGCTCGCTTACTAGCCTTACCGCAGCTTGCACCAGTCTTGGTAAACTCGTCGCGGCGAAGTTTGGAACGCTTCGGCGGGGACTCACGGTCTTCCGCGCCTCCCGTGTGCAATTGGCGCCTTAACTCAGAGGAAAGGATACTACCCCTCGTGAACCTCGCAGTACAAACCTTTTCGCGCCCGGCAAGGGCGGGTGTGAGTGTGCGTGTCTGGATCGACTCGTCCCATGCCGCTCCCGCGGTCTGGGTGGCGGCTCAAAGCAGTGCCGAGTGCGTTGTGGCTGAGCCGTCGTCGGGCATCACGGCGGTACTCAGGGGCATCGAACAGCGGGAGGACTCTTGGCAATGAGCGAATTGGAGCGGAAAGCCATCGAACAGGCCCCTCAGCCGAGTGCTGGCGAGTATCCCCGCCGGCGCCGTGCTCAGGCTTTGACGGTCGTCGTGGACGAGCGCGGTGTCGAGGCAGCGCTACGCGTGTTCAAGAAGTTGATTCTGAAAGAAGGTCTGCTCAAAGACATCAAGCGCCATGCGCACTATGAGAAGCCCGGGGATCGGAAGCGCCGCAAAACGCGCGAGGCGATTCGCCGGCGCCGCCGACAGGCGGCGCGCACCCGCTTCAAGCTCGGGGATCGCGAATGAGCCGCGACGACCTGCTGCAGATACCGGGCACGGTGATGGAGATGCTCGCCGGAGGGCACTTTCGCATTCGGGGCGACAAGGGCCGCGAATTCATCGCGCGTATCAGCGGCCGATTGCGCCGCTTCCATATCAAGGTGATTCCCGGCGATCACGTGACCATCGCCGTTTCGCCGTACGATCCAACCCACGGCTTGATCGTGCACCGCGGGTGATCCGCGCGGCCCTGCCGGCTGAAGACCGTGCCGACGCCAATAGCTTGCAGCACGCAGCCTACTCACGCGCCACTGTCTTCGTCCCCATCGTCGTCACCACTGTCCCCACCGTTATCTGCCACAGCTTGCTGGCAGTGGGTGGCGAGCGGGGAAAACTTGCCGAACGCCAGCAGTACAAGACTCAGGACCATTACCGTTGCGACTCGCTTCATCGTCTATCTCCTCTGCCGCCCAGCCGAGAGCAGGCGGTCGGTTCGGATCATATAACGCAGTGAAGAGACCAGGTGGACCGGTAGAGGGCGGGCACAAGTGAACCCGGTCAGTCCCATCCCATCGCAATGAGGTAGACGACCAATCCGACCACGACCAGTACTCCCGCGAGTATTACGCCATCTGCCAGCTGTTCATAGCGGCGCTTCATCTTGCCCTCCTTGGAATTCAACCTGACTAGAACAATGTCCTGCGTCAGATCGTTTGCCGTATCCCGATCGGACAGCAAAAGCCGACTCAGGCGTAGAACCCGCTCACGGTGGGTTCGGAGAGATCGTTGTACTTCAGCGGAATCTCTCACTGAGTTCAGGTTGTGGTCCTCTCCGGCGTCTACGAACACCGACGAGTGACCCGCATCGTCGGTTGACAGCAGCCAGTGTGAACCCTGCGATCCTGTGCAAGGGTCAACCCAGATGCCTGCTCAATTGTTGGCGGGAGGGAGCTACGGATCGGGGTTGGTGACGATCGGTCAGTTCGTGAGGTGGCGTTGCCCAGCGGTGGAGGCGCCACACCAATCGGGTTGCACGCCCCACGCCTCTTGATTCAAAGCTTTGCGATACACAGATCGATGGTTACCTTCAGCGATGAGGAGATAGACTATGCCGTCACGTTGCCGAACCGCCGTTGGCGAGCCGCACCCGGGGTCAACCAGCAGCTCGCGGAACACTTCCCGACCGATCCCGTCCGTATAGATCGCTTCGCTGTAGCGTGCCAAGGATGCCCACCTCCGCATCTATTCTCGCGCAGAGAGAGAAAGATAAGTCAACGGAAATCGTCGCTCCCGCCTCCTGCACGTAGGCAACGGCGTAGAAGCCATCGTATTTCAGCTCGAACAGCTGTTCGTGGTGATCTGAACTACGACGATCTCGGACCCGGCGTTCTGCCCCTGAGTAAAGGATGCCTCGGTGTTCTTATCGTGGCTCGGGCAGGGGACAGTACGCGCCGGCTGAGAAGCCTTGCGCCTCGATACCGAACGCATGGTCGAAGCGAGCGCGGTAGTTCTCCCAGGCAATCGCGGCGGTGAGTTCGACGAGTTGCGCTTCAGAGAAGCGTTGCCGCAGTGTCACGAACAGATCGTCGGGAACCTCGACCGGCGTTTTCGTCATCGCGGTCGCGTAGTCGAGCACGAGTTTCTCTAAGCCAGAGAATGCCTCACTGCCTCCATGCACGGGGAGATCGCGAAGCTGTGCTTCGGTAACACCAGCCGCTCTGCCAACGGCAGAGCCGATATCGATTCAGAAGGGGCACCCGATCAATGCCGCAGCTTTCAGGGACGCCAACGCCTTCAGGCGAGCATCGACGGAGCGTGCACGATCGAGCATGAACTCATAGGCGCCGTACGCCTGAAAGATCTGGCGGTGATGCGCGGCGATTGTCAGCGGTTCCGCGATTTTTCCGAACCGTCGGTTTGAATACCAATACGCGAATCTCGTGAACAGTCCCGCTCGGCTGGGCGGAACCCCTGGGATGCGTGCCATTCGCTTCCTCCAATCCGGTCAGGTGCTGCGGTTCGTTTGACGATGACTACTATCGCAAATTGGCGTGTGCGACTAGGGTCGGCAGCAGCCGTTCCTGCGGAATTCATCGCTACTCCAGGTCCCGGCACCGTCGACTCATGCGGTCGTTGCCTTGATTGCCCGGAGGCTGGGCAGTGCCGCCCGCTTTATTGACAGCGCGGGCCTGCGGCGCCTGGAACAAGCGGCGCAGGCGATCAAAGCTAGTGCGGCCTAAGTGGTCCCGGTCTTGCTCCAGCGATGCGCCATTGTTGACGTCGTGTATGCCTCTCAACTCACGAGGTTGCAGAAAGGAGATTGACGATGAAACGAATCGCTATGGTCATGCTTCTGACCTGTGCGCTTGGGGCGCTCGGCAGATTTACTTCCGTCGGAACGCATTGGGGGCACACTTGCGCTGCTGATGATGATGGCGGGGACAGTGGTGGGAGTGAGGACGACGGCGACGGCACTTGATGTTGGGCTCGGCGTGGCGTGATTCCTCCCTGCGGACGAAATTGAGGCTCCCCACCTTCGTCGTGCTGGAGGAACTGCGCGCGGGGTACGGCGCCGGTCGTTGCTGCGGGTAGTGGCGATGCTGGAGGGTCCGGCCGGAATATCGGCCGATAGGTCGGAAGACTGTCGCCGAGAAGAGGGCGGCGATGGCGGACGGTTGGCGGCAAACCTCCAACCGTCCGTCCGATCCCACGTGCTTGCGGATTGCAGGAGGTGATCGGAAATCCGGTGGAGAACCGCGCTGCGGGGCAGCCGATGCGCATCGGAGCTGGTGCTCGTAAGGGTTGGTGTCCGCCGGGTGAAATAGGTGCCGGTGAGGAGAACGAGTCCCTGCGTCGCCAGCTCGCTCTTTGGCTCACCGCCGTTCTGCTCGCCTGCCGACTTCACCGCTCGGGTGCAGGTTTGCCGTCTCTTCGCGATTGACAATTCCGCTAAAAGGGACAGCATCCGAGCATCGCTGCACGGATATGAGGTTGTGGAAGTGGGGTTGCGGCGTGCAGCAGCCTATAAGCCAGGGACGCCCCGATGACTGCGCACATTGTGTTTGCCGGTGGCGGACTGGTGCTCCCGGCTCGCACGCCTTATGAACTGCAGATACTGAGAGAGTACGTGTTGGACCGAGCCCGTCACAAAGAACAGATGCGGATCAACGTCGGCCGAAAAACCTGGATAGTGGAGCGTGCCAGCGAGGACCGCCCATTTGCGTGCGCTCGCTGCAAGCGGCAACAGCTCACGGTCGCTGCACTCCGCAAGCCTGGCAATGAAACTACCTATTGTGTGGCGTGCTCGCTGCGCTGAAGCGTAGACGCAGGCGGAGCGATACCTTCCACCATTTCGCAGTCGCGGGGCTATGCTAAAAGCGGTAGGCGATCTTGCTACCACGACCCAGGAGGGGGTGGAGGCGGACTCCCTGCCGGCGGAGGCGGAACACCGACGGGAGCGTTCATCCCCGGCGGCGCGCCAGGGCGCTGCCACGTGGATGTGGGCGGGCGCTGAAAGCCTCCGGGCACCGGGACCTGGTTTCCCTTAGCGTACATGCACTGCATGTACGCGATGTCGTAGCGGCGCTGCACCGACCACTGTGCGCCCGCGGCGCGGTCGGCGCCTACGGCTGTTCCACCGAGTAGCCCGAGTCCCGAGCCCACGGCGGCTCCAGTGGCCGGATGCCCAGAGGCAGCGCCCACCGCGGCCCCGGCAGCCGCTCCGACAACCGTCCCGACGGCGGCTCCGCTGACCGCAGCGTCGGTCGACGCCTGTGCCGTCGTCATCCCGGTCTGTTGCAACGCCCACTGACGGCACACGGCATCCTCGGCTCTGAATTGCTCGAAGTCCTTCCCGTAGCCGGGGAGCACCATCACGCTCGGACCAGTCGGCACGGCGACGCATCCTGTCAGAAGCAGTCCGACTGCGGTTGGGAACAAATACGATTTGCGCATTGTCGTTCTCCCCGGTCCCTCTACTGAGGCGGCGGCGGGACCTTTATCCAGGCTTCGGGGCATTTCTGAACCTTCGGGTAGTACGCCTTGGCGCTCGCGCAGTAGTACCAGTATGCTTGCGGCGGCGCTGCAGATGGCGCCGGCTCCTGCTGGATGTACACCGACGGCGGCTCCTGAACAACGACGGGAGGATAGGCGTAGTACGGCTGTGGGTAGCCCCAGTACGGATACGGATAGAGCCCGTCCCACCACCACGGCGATCCGATG
>JBIOJG010000004.1:0-189181 GCA_044450645.1 Binatia bacterium | reverse complement strand
TTCCCCGAACGTCTCATCCACCTGTTTCTTCTCCACCACCTTCATCCATCATTTCCTCCCCGCCCTCTACAGTAAACTGTTGCTACCCAACTGTCTCACCCACATTGGCAGAGAGGGCATCTTGAACAATGTTTAGGTCGTTCGGCTTGCAAGGATTCCCATCCTATCCCTCGCAACAGAAGGAACAGAAATGGTTGCAGCGGGGGACCGAGCGGTTGTAAAAAGGGGGCGGAAGGTTCGCAATGGGAGTAGCTGAAGCGCAACAAGCGAAGGAACTCACTGCCAAGATCGACGAGGAACTAGCGAAGCGTCCGCCTCCGAAGACGGTCTTCGAGCAAATGCGGAAGAGCGCACTCGCCGACCTCCGGGCCGAGCTGATTGAGTTGGCGGACTTGCTGAGCACGACGCGGCATCGTCTCGTGTTCATTGGGAAGGTCGGTGTCGGCAAGACAACGGCGATCTGCCATCTTCTCGGTCTGATCGCTGACCGGGAGAAGAAAAAGACGAACAACGCCGGTGTCGAGAAGACGGTCTCAGTCACCGAGGATCTGATGGCCACTGGCTCCGGGTTCACCACGCTCTGCGAAGTCGTCGTTATCCCTGGAGACAGGAACGAATTCGAGATCGAGCCTTTTCCGCGGCTGGAGGTGGAACGGATCATCGGGGATTTCTGCCTGACCACTTGGAGTAGGGTCTACCCTGACAACCTCAGTGAGGGGCAGAAGGGGAGCGACCAAATCAATTTTCCGCCGGAACTCGTCCGGGCTGTCCGGAACATGGTGAAGCTTCCAGAGGCCGAAAAGCGGGAAGACGACGCAGCGATCCGTCTGGCGCGTGCATTCCCCTCCAATGGCTTCGATCAGTTCCAGGCCCGCGTCTTGGGACAAGCAAACCTTGACGCCCGGACGCGAACGGAATTCGTCTGTCCTTCAACCGAACCGAATTCCCGGGCGTGGATCAAGAAAACTTTCGACGATCTGAATCTCGCGCGTCTCAACACGGTATCAATCCCGCAGCGGATTACTCTTCGCGTCGATGCGAAGTTGCTGACGCCCCAGATGGCAAATGTCGCGGCCGTGGTGGACACGAAGGGGGTTGATGCAGCGCAGTTCAATCGAGAAGATCTCGACCGCTACATCCGCGAGGAGCGAACCGCTGTCTGCATCCTCGCGGAAGGCTTCGATACCGCTCCGACGGACGTGGCCCCACTCCTCCAGCGCCATGTCACCTCGGAAGCCCCGATGTCCCTGTCGAAATTCGCACTCATGGTGATCCCGCGGGGCAGCGAGCCGGAAAAGAAGGTCGGTGGACAAGGGCCGGTTGGCGACCGTGATGTCGGCATCAACCTCCTTCGAAGTCAGATCGAGGAAACACTGTCGAGCCGCGGAATCCGGGGGCTCAACGTGATGTTCTTCGACCCTTTGCGGCATTTCGAGGCAGTCGGCGTCGACTACCGACAGCGGTCGGACAGCACGCGCGAGGAGGTCAGTACCGAACGCGACGAGGTATGGAACGCGATTTTCGACGCGATCAAGCTACGCGAGGACAAGGCATGGGAGCGAGTAACGCAGGTCCGTGACAGCTTCGAGAAGATTCGGGACGGGAAAGGACTCAACCCTGAAGAGGAGAACCTCGTCCGACAAGCCCGGGTAAAGATAAGTGAGCACCGCCACATCACGCTGGCGAACGCCGATCGCTTTCTCGAACTGTATCGCCGCCTCTGGGAAGGCCCCGGCGGCCGGCATGTGATGACACTGCGGGCCGCGAACAACCGCTTCGGCTACTACTCGCCCAGGAAAATCGACGTGTACTATGATGCGATACCCATCGCTGAACAACTGGTGCGAACTGCGGTGTCCAGGCCGAAGGAGGATGTCCTCGCGATTGTCCGCAGCGTGAAGGACACGGTGTCGTCGGATTCTGATCTCCGTGAGCTACTGACGGTCCTTGAGACGCGCATCGATTCGTCATTTGAAGCCATGGTGCGCGAGGTAGGGGCGACTATGCAGACGTACCTGCACGACATGGCTCTCGCGCCACAGGACATGAGTAATCAGTTCTGGGTCAGCGTTCAAAGGCGCTATGGTCAGGGATCGGGTTACCGTGACGATGTGCTGACCATGTATGCCGACAAGATGGAGGGCCACGAAGTCTTCCTCGCGGATGCGGCAGAAAAGGCCTGGCAGCGTATCGTGATCGATCCGGTCCTGGAATATCTCGCTGAGGAATAGTGGCTACTCTCGATGTGCCCTGCTTCCGCTACCTTGGCAATGATCTCACCGCCAGTCTGACTGTCGAAGACGGGACCGGGGGTGAGCAACTTGTGAGATGTCCGGTGAGGCAGCGCCCCTTCCGGCTGACGCCGGAGGAACGTGTCCGTCAAGCCCTCGTCTGGTTTCTCCGAGAAGGCTGCAGCCGTGCGGCCGTGCTCAGGGAATACGTCCGATTCGGAGTTGAAGAAAGCTCACTCGACGTGGCCGCTTTCTCTGCCTGCGATGCGCTTGACAAGCGGTTCCGGCCACGCGTCACGGTCGTGATAGCCGAGACCAAGCGTATGGAGGAAGAGCTTGCGCATCATGTCGGGCAACTGAAGACATATCTGCTCCGTGAGCGCTGTCGAGCAGGGTTGCTCTTCAACGGGCGTCAGGCGACCTGGCTTTCCCTGGCCGGTGAGTTCGAACAGCCGCAATGGACCGCGGAACCGTTAGCCGATCTCCAAATAGCCGAGGAGCGGATCGAGCAGGCAAGCATGCATGCGGACGCGTACCTTGCAGATGCTCAGCGAGCGTTCAAGGCGGCTGTTGGGGGCGACTTCGACGCCCTCGCGAAACTGGTCTCCCTGTTCGGTTCAGACCTGGGGCTGACGTTTGACCTGTCAATCCGATCGAAAGGTTCTCTCGGGCGGGTCCACGCCTTTAGCGTGAAAGCGGACGCTGCGAATCTCCTGACCTACCGGGACCGCGGCGTCACCAGCCGACACCGGCAGCGGCTTTCGCCTGCGGATTTTCATTCACTTGTTGAACTTCGACCAGTATAGCTGATCGGGGTGCCGGTGCTGGATGCTGCCGAACCGCCCGCTGCAGCAGGAATCGCAGCGGGCGCGTTATGGAAAGTCCGGTGGCCCGACTTTGGCCCCCGGGGGGCCAATCTACGTCATACGGCGCCACACGGCGCAACACTCGCCTTGAAATTCCTCAATCATTTAAAGCGGCGCTTCGGGTTCAAGTCCCCCTCCTCGCAGCCGGCGTGATCAGCCCATGCGATGCAGGGCGCAGATCTTGTTGCCCGACGGATCGCGCAGATAGGCGAGATACATCTTCCCCATACCGCTTTCGCGCACTCCCGGGGGATCTTCGCAGGTCGTCCCGCCGTTGGCGAGGCCAGCAGCGTGCCAGGCGTCCACGGTGGTCGGATCCGCGACGGCGAAGCCGATCGTGCCGCCATTGGCGGGGGAAGCGGGGGCGCCGTTGATCGGCTTCGTGACCGCGAAGACTCCGGACGGGGCAAGGTAGAAGAGGCGCCCTTTCTCGTCGGTGACGGCGGCCGGGATGCCGAGCGTGCCCAGCACGGCGTCGTAGAACTTCCTGGATGCCTCGATGTCATTGGTTCCGACCATGACGTGACTGAACATTGCGTTTCTCCCTCGCGTGGATCGACCCTTGTAAAGTTCGCGGGTCGGCGGACCCTTCATGCCTCAACGCGGAGGGTCGTGCAATCCGCGACCCCGACTTCGTCGGCATTGCCGCCGATCGCAGAGACACCCGGAACGGTTCCGGGTTTTTCGGGATTTCGAGGGATTATTGATGCAGTTGTGGTCAGTCAGATCCTGTGGCTTCTTTGGTGGTGATCGCTTCGCGAAGTACGACGGGGCACCGACGACCGCCATACAGATGTCCGGCCCGATACGCACGGCGATCATGTCCTTCGCCACTTGCTCGCCGAGGCGCACGCCAGCATCATGACATTGAGCATCGATACAGGTCCGGACGCATGAAAGGAGAAACCATGCAGAAGCGCAAACTTGGAAAGAGCAACTTGGAAGTGTCGGCCCTCGGGCTCGGTTGCATGGGAATGAGCTTTTCCTACGGTCCGCCCAAAGACAAGGAGGAGATGACCGCTCTTCTGCGGGCAGCCGTGGATCGCGGCATCACGTTCTTCGACACCGCCGAGGTTTACGGCCCGTTCATCAACGAAGAACTCGTGGGCGAAGCCCTCGCTCCCTTTCGCAAGCAAGTGGTGATCGCCACCAAGTTTGGGTTCGATCTCAGTCCTGATTTCGATCCCCGCGGAATGACGGGTTCGCCGGGCCTGAACAGCCGGCCGGAGCACATCAAGCAGGCCGTCGAGGGCTCGCTCAGGCGGATCAAGGTCGAGACGATCGACTTGCTCTATCAGCATCGCGTTGACCCGAACGTGCCGATCGAAGACGTGGCCGGCGCGGTGAAGGACTTGATTCGGCAAGGCAAGGTCAAGCACTTCGGGCTTTCTGAAGCGGGCGTGCAAACGATCCGGCGCGCACACGCAGTTCAGCCGCTCACTGCCCTCCAGAGCGAATACTCACTGTGGACGAGAGCCCCGGAGAAAGAAGTGATACCGACCCTCGAAGAACTCGGAATCGGCTTCGTTCCCTATAGCCCTCTGGGCAAGGGCTTTCTCACAGGAAAGATCAACGAAGGCACGACCTTCGACAGTTCCGACTTCCGCAACATCGTTCCTCGCTTTACGCCGGAGGCTCGGAGAGCGAATCAGGCCTTGGTCGATCTGCTCGGCAACATCGGCCAACGGAAGAAGGCGACACCGGCTCAGATCGCGCTCGCGTGGCTACTGGCCCAGAAGCCGTGGATCGTTCCCATCCCGGGCACCACGAAGCTCCACCGCCTCGACGAGAACATCGGGGCGGCTGTCGTCGAACTAATGCTCGACGATCTCCGCGAGATCGACCGCGCCGCCTCACAGATTACAGTGCACGGCGCTCGGTATCCTGAAGAGCTTGAGAAGATGACCGGTCGCTGACCGGGATGCGCAGGACAAGGCGATGGACCCACCATTGTCCGAGTGGCAGAGCTTCTACGTCATCGTTGGATCGTCCGGCGCGGCGCTTATTGGAATCCAATTTGTCGTGATGGCCCTCATCGCCAACATGCGCGAGCGCCCCACGGCGGCCGTTCCCTGCGCGCGGGTGTTAGCGATCATCGGGCAGCTCTACGGGATCGAGCGGTCCGCCAGCGACAAGCATCTCGACGCACCCGCACGACAGCGCCTGCGGCAGGAGCAGGCCAGATCGATCTTGGAGAGACTGCATGCGTACCTGCAGGAGCAGCAGGCGACGGCGTTACCGAAGAGTCCGCTGGGTCTGGCTATCGGCTACGCGCTGCGCAATTGGGGTGCCCTCACCCGGTACACGGAGGACGGCCGCCTCAGCATCGATAACAATGGAGCGGAACAGGCGCTGCGGCCGATCGTGCTCGGCCGGAAGAACTGGCTCTTCGCGGGCAGCGAAGCGGCGGCGCATCGCACCGCGATCTTGTGTTCACTCGTGCAGACCTGCAAACACCTGCAGATCAATCCGTTCGTCTATCTGCGCGACGTCATCGAGCGCGTCTCGACACACCCCGCGCGGCTGGTCTTGGAGCTGACGCCACGTGAGTGGAAGCGGCTGCGGCAGGGTTGGGCGGCACAAGTCGCCGCCTGACGGCTGAACTTGGATGTGTCCTATCCGACCATCGCCTCAATGACGTTCGAACGTCCTGCCGCTAGCACTCGTGTCATCTTGAACCCGCTCTTGCTCAACAGCTCGCGATACTCACGTTCTGTTCGTTCCGACCCACCGGGGCCACGCAGCATGTTCAAATCGCTCAATGCGACTGAGCAGTGCTCCGTGTCCGCGTCGGGAGTCTCCGGCATGATCCGCTCGACGAGCAGGAGCTTGCCTCGCTGAGTCAGAGCCTGGCGGCAGTTTTGGAGGATCTTGATGCTGCGCGCGTCGTCCCAGTCATGGACGATGCTCTTCATGATCACGGCGTCCGCGCCTGTCGGAACAGATTCGAAGAAACTTCCGGAAATGAATTCGCCGCGCCCACTGAGGCCTGCCTCGCTCAGGTATTTGTTTGCGCCCTCGGCACAGCGAGGCAGATCGTAGATGGCGCCGCGCATCGATGGATACGCTTTGAGAATCGCACACAGCAACTCGCCGTAGCCGCCACCGACATCGATCAATCTGCCGATGGGAGAGAAGTCGTATGCCGAGAGCACCCCGGGGATAACGTGCCGAGTCAGCGCCACCATCGCTTCGTTGAACACCTTCACCCTCTCGGGATTTTGCGCCATTAGATCGAACGAGTCGTCGGTTCCCGCCAGCTCAGCCGCCGTTTTCCCAGTGCGGATCGAATCGAGCAGCCCGCTCCACGATCGCGACAGCAACTCACCCTCGAAGAGCACCCATGCCTTCAGCGACTGCTCTGCGCTGCCAGCCAGGTGCCCGCCTACTGAAGTAAGCTCGAACTGCTCCTGTCCGACCTGTCTGCAAACGCCGATAGTGACCAAGGCGCGGAGCAAGCGCTGCAACGATCGTTCGTGCGCGTGGGTTCGATGCGCAAGCTCGCGGGCTGTTCTTGGCCCTTCTGCCAGACAATCGGTGACCCCGAGCCGTACCGCGACGTAGACAACTGCAGTGATTCGATGCGAGGCTATTAGATCAAATAGCGCCATCGCCGACGCGGTCGAAGCCCCCTGTTGCGCTGCCATAGCGATCCCCCTTTCCGACGCCCGCCCGCTGGCCGTTGGCTGCCGCAGAATTGAAGCCACACCGATGATTGAGTCTACCGTCGATCGGTCTGTGGAACAACGTCGCGTGGCACGGTCCTCTCGATCGTGCACCCGACCAGGGCGGCCAGTGCTTGACGCAAGGCCGCCGGGTGTCGATCAGTGCACGCAGGATAAATTGAAGAGTTAGCCCAGTATGCGCTCGACGTCACGCTTCGTGCCAGCTTGGCAGCCCTGCCAGGTTGGGTTTCGTCACACGGATACGGTTCTGCGGCGTTGGTGGCGATCGAGCAGCTGTATAAGGCTCGATACCCAACGGAATCCGTGGTCAGCGTCTGCTGCCTCTGATCCAAGCTCGTCGGCCACGAGCGCGCGGTAAGGATCCTGAAAATCCCGCTGAATGCACTGGGCGCCTTCGGCTGAACCTGCCTGCGGTCGGGAGACGCTCGGCTGGTCCCCAGCTTGCCAACCGGCAACGCCGTCGCTCAGGACACCGCAGCGGACAGCTTGCCCCTCGATTGACGGTTCCGCCGAGCGAGGGCGAAGAGTCCGTTGGCCGCTTCGACAACGGCTTGCGCACCGCCAGGGGCGAAGTACACCTCGCCACACCTGCTGCAGACCGAGGCGCGGATGCCCGACACGGAGACGCGAATGCCCTCACGCTCGAACTCCTGCTTGATCCTTCGGGTCCGTACGGGACCACCGCACTCGGAACAAGGCGCCCCCAGTTCTTTGCTCATTTTTTTCTCCCACGCTGCGTCGGCGATACCCACCACGGACGCTGCGGTATGTAGGCGGTCACGATATCCAGCACGCGCTCATCGCTCAAGTCACACAGGATATGGAGAGCAGACGTCGCCGTCGGCGTGAAGTGGAAACGCCCGAGAACGAGACTCCGGCCCTCATCGGGGTATTCTTCGAGCACATGGATACGTCCGTGCAAGGCTTCCACCAGTTGCCCTTCGCATACCTAGCCATGCGGCTTGCGAATTTTGCTCGCTTTTTCCTGACCCGTGAGCCACGCCGCCGCCTGGTCGCAGCATCACGGGAGACTCGGGGTCTATCTCCGGAGTCGCAGCTGGTCCATGAGGTCGCGCATCATCACGACGTAAGGCTCGCACCAGGACAACTCCGGAGGGAGCGCCCTTCGGTAGAGCGTCTCGTACCGACGGAACTTGCGGACTAGGGCAGACCGCGACGGCTTCGACCGTAGCGAGGTTCTGGACGCGAGCGAGCGGTTCATGACGCTCAGGGGCTCGCCCAGCCGTTTCACCGCGGCTGGGTGCGCGATGAACCACCGGCTCGCCTTGATGTGGCTGTCAATCAGCGGGGCCGTGTCGGAGCGCATCACGACGGCGTAGTTGTTCGTCGTGCAGAGCCACTTTGGCGGGGTTCGAGGGAAGATCGCGCGGCGGATCAGACCGAGCTGGTGCGGCAGTGAGATCGGTACCTCGATGAACTGGCTGGGCCAGTGGTACCCGGCGTGGCGGCCATCGACATTTTCCTCGAGGACCTTGGCGAGCCGCGGCGAGAACCAATCGTCGTCGTCTGTCGGCAAGACGACGGCATCTTTGGGGATCTCGTCGCGCGCCACGCACACGGCACCCTGGATGCGCGACAGGCTCAGCTGGGCGATCCGCTTCAGCTCTCGGCGAAAGAGGTGATAGGGCATCTCGAACGTCGTGTTCCAGAGCTCGACGACAGGCTCAAGCCCCGCGGGAATCTGGGCGCGGAACGTCGCCTCGTTGCCCCAGTCCGTGGTTTTTCGCACGACGATGTAGATCATCGAATCAGGGCGACGATGCGTGCGATGACGTCTTTGCGCGCGTGGATCGTCTCCAGCTCCCAGCGCCGCGCTTCTGCGAGCCGGGCCCGCATGGCATCGTGTTGCGCCGCGACGCGCGCCAGGGCCGAGCGCACGTCGCCGGGGTCGACGGGTCCGCGCAGCGCTTCCACCAGCGGTACCGCAAGACCCAGCTCCTGACACCGCTTCGCCAGCCCCGGCTGATCCGAGAAAAAGGGATAGGAGATCATCGGTGTTTGGTGGAAGATTGCCTCGTGGGTCGAGTTCAGACCCTGGTGGGTGATGAAGACCGACGCCTCGCGCAACGCGTTCCATTGGTCGACGTAGTTCTCGACGCGAACGTTGCGCCGCGCCAGTCGCGGCGCGGACTTGCTTGGGTCACGACCGCCCAGACTCACCAACGCAACCGTATCGTGCATGTGCGAGATTGCCTCGGAGAGGGCTTCGATGACACTCAACGCTTCGGCCTCGTAGTAGCGCCAGACGACCGTCCCGAAAGATGCGTAGATGCGAAGCTTGTTGGCGGAGTCCTCCCCGAATGGCGATGCGGCAGTCGCCTCCCCACCTATTTCCTCCGCCGAGAGGGAGCCGAAGAAGGCAATCGGCTCGAACGCCTCGCGCTCCTCGGCACGCAGGAATTCACGGGGCTCACAATATACATTGAGGTCGGGGCTCAGCGCGGAAAAATAGGCGAAGGGGGTGGCGTCGGGCATGCCGTAGCGCTCACGGAGCACGCGCACGGCGCGCCAGCACTCCTCGGAGACGCTCACGCGTGGCAAACGCAGGGCCTCCACGGTCGGCGCGGGCGCGAAGTTGTGTCCGGCGCAGACGTTCACGCGGGGTACCGCGAGAGAGTTCGCCACCGCGGTCCCAATCACCGCGAACGTGTCGTGGACGACGACCGCCGGGCGCAGCGCCGCCACCTCCCGTATGACGTCATCGGCGTAGTGACCCGCGAAACTCACGTACCGACAGGGCACCGGGATCGACGTCGTGTCGGCGCGCTCGATCGGCCGCCCCGCGAAGAGGTCGACGAAGCAGCCGCCCGCCCGCTCGACCTCTTCGCGAAAGCGGAGGTCGGTGAAGACGTGCGTCGGGATGCCCGCGCCGGCCAGACCTGAGACCAGCGGCCGCAGGCGATTGAAGTGGCCCCGTTGTGGCATGCCGAAGACGATCGCGGACGTTCCGGTCATGATCCGCGGCGTGAGGATCATCGGCGCCCCAGGGACGGCGTCCGTTGGTCGCCAAGCTCGGCTGCCATCCGGCGCAGGCGATCGAGGGGCACGTGCGCGCGAGATCGGTCCACGCGCAAGCGCAGCGCGGCGCTCTGCACGACTGCGGCGATGCTCCAGAAGTCGAGGGTTTCAAGCGGCTCCGAAAACGGCATCCGGGCCGCGTAGGCGGACCGGATGCGTTCCCAGGCTGATGTGGGAAGCGTCCATCGATACCAGGTTCGCGCTATGTCGTAGCCCAGCGCGTCGACCCCGACGCGCTCGTTGTCGACGACGCGCAGCCGGCCCGCCCGGTCCACGATCATGTTCTCACCGCAGAAGTCGGTGTGCACCAGCCCGAAAATCGCCTGTCCCGGGTTGAGCCGATCGAGGGCTGCGCGCATCAGCGATGCGTCTCGCTCGTCGAGTCCGCCAGCGGCGAGGATCTGCCGCAGGTCAGCTTCGGCCTCGTGGCGCCAGGCGGCGGTGCTTCGCATCTCGTGCACCGCATGGCCGGCCACGGTCGGCGTCGCGTGGAGGTCGGCGAGGAGCGACCCTGCATCGACGAGGTGCGCACAGCTCAGGGGTCTGTCCCCCAGATCCTCGCCTTCGATCCAGTCCTCGAGCAGCACGGCGCCATACCAGCCGAACGCCGGCGCGAATGCATCAGGCAGGTCACGGCGGATCTCGAACAGCCGGCGCGCGGTTTCGTCGTCCTGCACGCGGCGCGCTTTGATCGCGTGTCCGGGCTCGACGTCGACCTGGTACACCAATCGCCTGATGTCCGGGGAGCGCATCTTCGAGATGCGCCGGAAGGATCGGACGCGGAGACCGGCGCGATCGAGGGCGACGGCGATCTCCGGGTCGAGAGATTCGCTCATGCGACGCACGTCTCGCTTGCCGGCTCCAGAGGCAGGGCTCGCAACCACGCGTCCGCACCCTCGCGGTAGGCATCGCGCCCCAGACGACAGTGGAAGAGTGGCGGTCCCGCCGCCAGTCGGTCCAAGAGCGCCGTCTGTGCCTCCCGGCAAAGGACCCGGCCGCCGCCGACCTCTTCGAAGACCGTGCGGGAGCGAGGGCCCGAGCGAGCCCCGTAGAGGCACTCGCGAAGCCGTCCGGCTCCATCCGTGGGAGCGACGGGCTCGATCGACCAGGCGTCAGCTGCAGGGGAGATATCCGGGAAGACAATTGCCGCGATTGGCGCGCAACGCACCGTACTGACGCCGAGCCGGCACGCGAGCTGTGCCGGAGACAGGGCGAAGTCCCGCGGCGCGTCGTCGCCGTCGAATGCGCCGACATCGTGCGACTCCAGCTCGGCGGCGTGCAAGAGGGCGGGACGTTCGGGAAAGCCGTGCCGTAGGCTCGGGAACAGCCGCAGCGTGTCGTCTCGGAGGGACACCAGCGTCGGCACGCCGAAGGCGTGTTCCGGATGCCGGCTGGCGTCGACGAAGACGCGGTCGTTCGCGAGCAGGCTCGCCCGGCCCGATGCGAGGACGTGGACCAGGAGCGTCGTCTTGCCGGCCCCCTTCGCCCCGACGAGCAGGACCGCCCGTTCCCCTACCGCGAAGGCCGCGGCGTGGAAATCGAGGACGCTCGCTTGCGCGAGCATGCGCGCGGCGGCGAGCTCGCGGACCACGCGCATAAGCCCGACCCGCACCCGGCGGATCCCCGGTCGCGCGACGATCTCCACACTCCGTCGTCGCACACGATAGAAGCAGCTGCGCCCGGAATCCGCGATCACGGTGCCGCCGTCTTCTTCCGCCCAGCCGGGAAGCGAGACGACTTGGCTGTCGAGGGCGAAGCAGGCCACCGGGTGTGAGGCCACAGCGGCTCGTTGGCGATCAAGGGCGGCGAAGGCCGGTGCTGAACACGTCAGGCGCACGATGAACTCGCCCGTGCCCGGTGCGTCCGCTTCGAACCAGGGGGTGAGGAACTCCGCCAGCCAGCGGGCGGCATCAGGGTCGTCGGCTTCCACGTCGATGACGGCCGGACCGAACCGGTACCCCACCGGGATCCGTTCGCTACTTGGAACACGGATCACAGCTGCGCCAACACCTTGCAGTGCCTCCCGACAAGCGTTGCGGGCTCTTCGAGCGCGCACTTCAAACCGTCGAGGCCATGGACGACCCCGGTCACTGCATCGTGCAGCGGAAGGCGCGCATTCCGGTAGAGCCGGAGGAGGTCACCGACGGCACCGCCGAGGTGACCGCGCGAGCCGATGATCGAGAGGTTGTTCGTGATCACGTGGTCTACCCGCTGCAGGGTGAGCGGCATTCCGGAGCGCCCCAGGAGCACGATGCGGCCGTTGGGGCTGAGGCGCAGGAGCGCACGATCGACGTTCCCCAGCTCGCCGGAAGCCTCGATCAGCACGTCCGCTGGTCTCCACACGGGTTCCGCGAAGAACTCCTCCACGTCGCAGACGCGGTCCGCCCACCGCCGGGCGAACTCGCGACGGAACGGCAGGGGCTCGACGACCTGGACGCTTGCGGCCCCGAACATTAGGCGGGAGAGCATGGCCGCGAAGAGGCCGATCGGGCCGGCCCCAAAGATCAGGACGTCGTCTGCGGGCCTCACCCGGGCGAGAGAGAGGGCGACCAAACTACACGCAGCGGGTTCGATGCACGCGGCGGCCCACCGGCCCGGCTCGCTGGTGGCGAGGTCGCTGACGTCGTGCACCAACTGGGCCGGAAGGTCCACGACCTCCACGAACAGGCCGTCCCGCTGCATGCCGACGAGAACCGCGTTCACGCATTGGTTGAAGTACCCCTTGCGGCACGCTTCGCAGCGGTGACACGCCTCCAGGGAGTCGAACGCGACCCAATCGCCGCGGCGGATTCCCGCGACTTCCGAACCCACCTCACGGACCCGGCCGATGCCCTCGTGGCCGAGGACACGGCCCTCGGGACCGATCTCGAGCGGGGTGGAGCCGAGGAGGTATCCGGTCGCCGCATCGCACTGAACGACGCGCAGATCCGAGCCGCAGATCCCGACGAGTTGCATCTCGATGCGCGCGTGCCCGGTGGGAACGGAGCCGAGCGCGCGTTCCTCTACACTCAGCCGCGGCCGGCGGTAGATCTGGTGTGGACCGGGACACTCCACTCCGGCCATGGGCTCGCGATCCGCCCTCGTCACCAGTGCATCCATGATGGCTGTCTACCATGCTTGAGGCGCCGAGCCGAGAGGGACACGAGATTCCTTCGGCCGAACGAGCGGTCACTGTGTGGCTGTGTGGGAGTGTCGTAGTGTGACAGTTGCAGCTGTAGTAGAGAGGGCTGTTGTAGTGTGCTGAGCGGCAGTAGCGGAGAGTCGTTGCTGCTAGATCACACAACCACACAGCAGCACATCACAGCTCAGTCAACAAATCCGGCTCGCCGACGATCACGCTCACGGGAGCGGTCGTCGAGACGACGTTCGCGAGACGGAAACCTCCCGCTCGGAATAGCGCTGCGAATTCCTCGCGCGTCCGCTCCTGCCCACCCGGGCCGACGAGCATGTTCAAGTCGGAGAGCTTGACGGCCGGATCTTCGTTGGGTGGACCGACGAAGCGGTCGATCACGAGCAGCTTGGCATCGGACCGCATCGCGCGGCGGCAAGCCCGCAGGATGCGGGTACAGTCGGCATCGTCCCAGTCGTGGATGATGAACTTCATCACGTAGGCGGCACAGCCCCGCGGGACGGATTCGAACATGCTGCCGCCCACAACCTCGCAACGGTCTTCCACGCCAGCTGCTCCGAGTACGGGCGCCGCCGTCGCGACGACGTGCGGCAGATCGAACAGTACGCCGCGCAATTCGGGGTTCGCCGCGAGGATCGCGGCCAAGAGCGATCCCTGCCCGCCACCGATGTCGGCGACCCGCTCGCAGCGGCTGAAATCGTACGCCGCGACGACGGCCTCATCCACGCGGCGAGAGTTGCCCGTCATGGCGGCATTGAAGATCGCATTCTGTTCGGGGTGTCGCGCGCGGTAGGTCCAACTGTCCATGCCGTGGAGCGCCCGGAATGCATTCTCGCCGGTTTTCACGCTGTGCAGCAGATGCCCCCATGTCTGCCACTGATACGCCTGGCCGATGTACGTCGCCGACGGTCTCACCGACAGCTCGGCGTCGGAGCGCAGGCACTCCCCCATGGCCGCCAGCGAGAAGCGCCGGTCCTCGTGCTCGCGCAGCACCCCGATCGCAGCGAGTGCCCGCAGCAACCGGTACAGCGCTCGAGGATGGGCGCCGACGGCCGCGGCGATCTCATCGCTGGGCCGCGGGTCGGTCGCCATGTGGTCAGCCACGCCCAGCACCGCGGCGACGTGGATGGCTTGGGAGATCTGGAAACCGTTGAGCAGACGATGCAGGTCGGCCGCGGCCTGTCGCTGGCTCATCTTCCGTCTTCAGCCATTTCGTCCCAATCGCTTCCGTGTTGAGACCGCGAGCCGCTCCGCAGCGAATAGACGCCCGAGTTTGTCGTCGCTGCTGGCTCTCACCACCATAGGACCCCTGCTCCCGGCCGTTGGTGCCTGCGTCGGTGGACCGCGATGCGAAAGGGCAGCGACACGCCCCACCAGAGAAGCCACGCCGCGACCGAAGCGTCGTAGACGCGAGCACACCAGAGCTTGTTCCCGAGGCCGAAACTCGCGGGCGCGAAAACAAAGGGAGAGCCCGCAAGACGCACGGGCACCCGACGACCAGCGTGGCGAGCGAGCGCGGCGTGAAGACCGGGAAAGCAGTCATGAGCGCCGGCGATGTCGAGACACAGTCCGAGGATGTTTACCGTGGGACCAAGCGTTCCCTCGCCGCGCCGTGCTTCGAGAAAGGCGTCCCAGTCGAGCCGCTTGTCGAGCGCTTCGAGAATCCGCAAGAGATCAACGAGGTTCTTGATCTTTGGTCGTCCCCGCTCGAAGTCCCGAAGCATGGAAAGTACCGCCAACACGACCTCGTGCTCGTCGGAGAGCACGTCGTAGGGGCGCCCGCCAACATCGTACGATCTTCGGCTCGACCAGATCGCTCGTTCGTCGATTCGGAACGACGGATGTCGGGACAGGCACCAGTGGAGGTCGATCTTGGAACTGCCGCTGACGAAATCGATCCCGTGGACGAAGTAGCAGGTCAGGCGGACGCCGAGGAGCGCGCGCGACTTTCTAGCATAGCCGGCCTCGACCAGGAGGCGAAAGGCGCGTTCCCGGTCTCCAGCCGGGACGAGAAGGTCCAGATCGACGAACTCGCGCCGGTGCGCGTCGCCGTAGAAGCGCGCCGCCAGATACGGTCCCTTGAGAAGCAAGAAGCGTTGTCCGGCGGCCTCGAAGCGATCGGCCAGCCGTTCGAGCTCTCTGAGGAGCAGCCGCGACCGCGCCCCCTGTTCTCGGCATTTGCGTCGCAGTACTTCGACCCCGCGCGGCGGAAAGGCGTCGCAGAGCGGCGACTCCTGTATTGCGCCGAGAACCACGATCGAGAGCTGGTGGGCGACGGCGAACTCGAGGAAGGTGTCGAGCGGTGCCCGGCGTGCGCGCACGCAACGCATGGCACCCTCATGATCTCGGCGAACCAAGCGGACAAGAAGGCTGATGTCCTCTGCCGAGGGAGCTACCATAAGTGTGTGGATTCATACGCGCCGGTCCACGACCCGTCAAATTGCGGCCTAGGCTTCTTGTGCGGACGGAGAGCGTTGTCGCAGCAAGCCGATCACGTCGAAGTACGCTGCCACCCGGAAAAGCTGAAGCGCGGCCCAGTAGACGAGGACACCGGCAACGATCTCGATCCCGAGGAGTTCAATTGGGTTCAACTGCAAAGCCGTCCAGACGTCGATCCCGAGGACGACTGCCGTCATCACCGAACTGGCCAGGAACACGGGCCAGATGTGCGCCAGAAGCGCCGTTGTGCGGAGATGGATGAGCCGGCCGGCGAAGTAGAGCGTCGGCAGGGCGTTGAACACGGCGGCGAGGGTGTAGGCCGTTGCCAGGCCGAGGACGCCCCATTGGAGGCCGATCAAGATCGCCGCGATGGTGGACACTCTCTGCAGCCCTGTGAGGCGAAGTTGAAGGTCGGCGCGCCCCTGCGAGAGGTAGAGGCTGCTCGCCAGCGCGGCGATGCTCTGGACGACGCCGGCGAGACTCAAGATACGCAGGATCGGGATCGTTTCCCGCCACTGCGGTCCCAGAACTCCGATAATCAATGGCTCCGCTGCGGCGAAGAGCCCCATGCACATCGGGAAGGTTGCGAGGGCCACCGCGCCGGTTGCTCGCAGGTAAACCTCGCGCACGCGCCCTTCATCCTGCTGAATCAACGCCAGGGATGGGAACATCACCCGTCCGATCGACCGCGAGACGCTGAGGATGGGGAAGCGCGTGAGGTTATAGGCGCGGGTGTAGAGCCCGAGCGCACCAGACCCCAGGAATTTGCCGACGAGGAGCTGATCGAGCTGCGCCGAGTAGCCCAGCATCCGGCCAGCGAGGCGGTAGCTGCTGAAGCCGAGTAGGTCGCCAAGCGCCGCGAGGCGGAACTCGAACCGGGGCCGCCACGCGCTCGCGCCGAAGAAGAGCAGGGTTTCGAGCGCCGTCGTGACCAGGAGGTCGGCGGCGAGGCTCATCACTCCGAAACCGAGCCATGCGAGAGCCACGGCGCAAACGCAGGCCAAGGTGGCGGTCGCGCACTGCAGCCAAGCGACGATCCGGAAGTCGAGCCGTCGCGCGACGACCGCGCGCGGCACGGTGCCGATCGCATCCAGGACGAAGAGCGCGGATAGGACCACAGCGAGAGGCGCCAGCTCTTCCACCCCGTAGAATGCTGCGATCCACGGCGCGCCGGCGATCAGGCCGACGGTCAGCGCCGATCCTACAAAGAGCCTTGCCCAGAAGACCGAGGATTGATGGGCCTCGGTGAGATGGCGCTTCTGGACGAGCGCCTCCTCGAAACCGAGGTCCGAGATCAAGGCTGCGAACTGCGTAAGGACCGTGAGCATCGCCAGCTGTCCGAAATCTCGCGGTGACAGGAGACGGGCGAGCGCAATGCCGAAGGCGGAGCGGACAACCTGCTCCACGATGTCGCCCGAGACGCTCCACTTGACTGCCGAGAGCGCACGTTCTCTATACCCTCCGGTCACGCCGACTCCGTTGCTGGCCTGCGACCATAGCAGAGGATGCTTCATCGAAGCATTAGTCCCGTGGTCGGTGTGCGTCCCAAAACAGCCCGACGGATCGGGTCGCCGCGCCGCCGCAGTCCTTGACCCCCTCATGGCGCGCTGGTACTCGTCCGATTGACTTCAACCGAGATGGCTTCATGCCGCCCCTGATCTTGATTCGGTTTGCGATTGCCGCCGTATGGTTCTACGAAGGACTGTGGTGCAAGCTCCTCGGACGATCGCAGCAGAACGAGGTCGTCGAATCGGTCCCATTCTTCGGTGAGCGCCTCGCCGATGTGTTCCTGAAGGCGCTCGGCGTTGTCGAGTGCGGCTTGGCGCTCTGGGTGCTGAGCGGATGGCAGCCGTTCCTTGCGGCGCTGGCGCAGACCGTACTGCTGGTCATTTTGAACACGAATGGAATCATCTTCGCCCGGCGTATGATCCACGACCCGGCGGGCATGGTGATCAAGAACTTCGCCTTCGTCGTACTCATGTGGGTCGCGGCGGCACAGGCGGGTCACTAGGAACCTACGATGGCGGCCGAGACTCCGTGGGAGGCGGGCCGCTTCGATCGCCGAGGGGGCCAGAAGAAGGTCCTGTTCGGGCGAATGTACGAGGACCCTTTGATCGAAGAGGAAGCCCTCGGGCGGGGCGGTCGCGTGTTCTGCATTGCGTCGGCGGGCTGCACAGCGATGAAGCTCGCCGAGCGGCACGACGTCGTCGCCGTCGATATCAATCCGGTGCAATTGCGCTATGCGGAGCGCCGGCTCGCGGGCGAGCCCATGCAGATCGGTACGGCGGAACGGATCATGTCGGTCGGCCGTGCGCTGCTCCCGATCGCGGGGTGGCGCCGTGGCACCATCGAGGCATTCCTGGATCTCGCGAACCCGGCGGAGCAGATCGAATTCTGGAATCGGCGCCTCAATACGATGACCTTCCGGATCGGATTCGACGCCATGTTCTCGGTGACCGGGCTGCGCGCGCTGTACGCGTCCCCATTCCTCGATATCCTGCCGCCGCACTTCGGGCGGGTCATGCGGGGACGTATGGAGCGTTGCTTTCGGACCCATCCGAACCGCTCCAACCCTTACGCGCGCGCGCTGCTGCTCGGGGAGCTCTCACCCGAGCCCCGTGCGGCCGCGGCGCACCCGATCCAACTCGTCTTGGCTGATGCGGCCTCCTATCTGGAGTCCTGCGCGCCGCGTAGCTTTGACGGCTTCACGCTCTCGAATGTTCTCGACGGGGCCGGCGCTGGCTACCGCGATCGGCTGTTCGCGGCAATCAAGCGGGCCGCAACCCGGGACAGTGTCGTCGTTCTCCGCAGCTTCGCGGAGCCGACGGAACAGACAGTGAACAACCAGGCGGCGCGCGACCGTTCCGTGCTGTGGGGAATCGTCGACGTGAGGCCGGCCAGCGCGCTGTAGAGGTCGCTTGAGCCATGGCTGCGACCCTGACGCTCACCGACGCCCTACGCATCGTCGAGATCCGGACTAAGATCGTCAGCGTGTCGTCGGTCTTGATCGGCACGGCTTACGCCGTGTACTCCACCCATCATCTGTCACTGGTTCTGTTCCTGCTCCTCTTCGTGGCGGCCGAGTGTGTGGACATCGGCACCGCAGGCTTCAACAGCTATTTCGATTTCATCCGCGGCGTCGATACCGTTGACTCCGACGTCGATCGCTACAAAGTGCTCGTCCACCGAGGCATCGAGCCGCGCGTGGCGTTCTGGATCTCCTGCGGGGCCTTCGGGTTGGGCGCGCTCTTCGGGCTCGCGCTCGGCGTCCGCGTCGGCTGGGAGGTGATCGGCGTCGGGGCGCTCGGAATGGCCGTCTCCTTTTTCTACAGTGGGGGTCCACTGCCGCTCGCATGCACGCCTTTCGGCGAAGTCCTTGCGGGCGGCCTGCTGGGCATGGTGCTGATTGTTCTTTCCACGTATGTCCAGACGCACGAGATCAGTTCCGCCGCGCTGCTGCTCGGGCTGCCCTCCACGACGCTGATCGCGGACATCCTGACGGTCAATAACACCTGCGACATTCAAGGCGACGCCGCCGCCGGCCGCAGAACACTCTCGATCGTCCTCGGCCGCTCGCGGTCCCAGGGGGTCATTTACGGACTGGGAGCGCTCACGTATGCACTGGCCTACCTCCTGGTTGCGCTGCGCGTCCTGCCGATAGTTGCGGTGGCACCACTGACCGCCGCGGCGGTCTTCTCGGCGCGCGAGTTCATGCGGATGCATCGGCGGGGCTATACGCATGCGACGAAGGGACCCTCCATGGGAAGCATCTCGGGCATCTTCATCACCTATTCACTTGCGGTGCTGTGCGGCCTCACGCTCGGTACGGTGGGGCGGTAGAGGGATGAACCTCTGCGAGAAGACCGAACTGAGGTCGCCTCGATGGCATCGCCCGGTTGTCCGGTCGCCCCACTCGGAAGCCTGATGATCATCACGCCTCGCTTCGTGTTCCCGCATCTGCACAAATCCGGCGGCACCTTCGTCAACGAGGCGCTGCTCAACCACCTGCCGGGCGCGGTGAAGACCGGACATCACCGGCCGGCCTCTCAGTTGCCGCCGGCGTGCGTTGGTCTTCGCGTGCTTGGCGTGGTCCGGAACCCGTGGGACTTCTATGTCTCCTGGTTCACGTTTCAAAGCCGACGCCGGGAATACGTCTGGCGGGTGTTCTCCGACGAAGGGCAGCTCGATTTCGCCGCGACGACCGAGCGGATGCTCCGTGCCGGAGAGGCAGGCGACCTGATCGACCGGCTGGTCGAGTTCGCACCTGCCGACTTCCCGAACCGCCAGGTGAACCTCACCAAGGCCTGCATCGAGGGGCTCCGTGGCTTTCGCGGCGGATGGTACACTTTCCTATTTCGGAGGATGTACGGGGACCTGCCGGTGCATTTCATTCGCAAAGAGAACCTGCGACAAGAGCTACTCGATTTCCTGCGGGAGATGGGCGTGGTCTCACCGGCGCTCACGGGGTTCGTGCTGCATCCCGCCGATCCGATACGACGGCGCATGCTCACTACCGCACCTTCTACACGGAACCTCTCGCGCGGCTGTTGCGGGAGCGCGAGCGCGAGGTGGTGGCGCGGTTCGGCTACTCCTTCTGAGCCACATGTTCCCATGCCGCGTGTCACGGAACTCTCCCCCCGGGGGTTGATAACGAATCCCGGGTCGTCTAGTGTTCAGACTCTCGACAATGCGTTTACGCGTGAAAGAACCCTTCAGTTGCTATTCGCATCTGCTCGGCGTGTTGCTGGCCATCCCCGGCTTGGTCTGGCTGATTCTTCGATCGCACGGTGACCCGTTGCGCACGGTCGGGTTCACGGTGTACGGGATGAGCCTGATCCTGTTGTACTCGGCCAGCACCCTGTACCACTGGTTGCCGCTCTCACCGCGCAGAGAGGACTTGCTGCGCCGCTTCGACCACACGGCGATCTACGTGCTGATCGCCGGAAGCTACACTCCCGTCTGCCTTGTGACCCTCCGCGGCGGATTGGGATGGAGCCTTTTCGGCGCCGTGTGGGCCTGTGCGCTGATCGGCGCGGCCGTCAAGCTCTTTTTCCAGCATCTGCCACGCTGGCTCACCACGGCGTTGTATCTCGGTATGGGCTGGATGGCCGTTGTCGCCTTCGTGCCGCTGCTCCACACCTTGCCTGCGGGCGGGTTCAACTGGCTGCTGATGGGCGGCATTTGCTACACGGTGGGCGCGGTGGTCTATGGAGTGCAACGCCCCGACCCGCTGCCAAACGTCTTCGGCTTCCACGACATTTTCCATCTTTTCGTCCTAGCAGGCAGCATTTTCCATTTCGTGTTCATGTTGCGCTACGTGGCGTAGCCACCGACCGACACTGAGGCCACCCAGGGAAAAGGCTGGGGGGCATCAGGGTGATGCGGATCGGGTCGCCTGCTCGGCTTTCCACCGACGGTGGAACATCCGGTGGAGGGCGCTGCGCATCGGTTCGTCGCCGATTGCTACTACGCCACCGAGGACGACACCGCCAAAGACGAGCCCACCACCGCCGAGTTCAACCAGCGCGCCGCTGATCCCTCGGGGTATGAGGTGCAACGACAAGTGGGTTACGATGCTGGCGATCGTGGCGATGAGCGCCGCCCGCGCGGCGGTGTCGAGGAGCCGCAGCAACTTCGGCCCGCCGTGGAGCCAGCGCGCCAGTGAGAGTGTGGCCAGAGCGTTTGCGCTCATGCCAATGGTGCCTGCCGCGGCGATGCCAAGCACGCCGAAGCGTTTCGCGAGCCAGAGATAGAGCGGGATTGCGGCGATTGCGATTGCGGTGCCAAGGAGCATGGGGTGCCACGTGTCACCGCGGGCGTAGAACGCGCGCACGGCAATTTGCTGGGCGATCCATGCCGGAACTGCCAGGCAGAACAGTGCCAAGATGCTGGCCACTTGGGCCGTGTCCCCTACGGTGAAGGCGCCATGCTGGTAGACTAACTCCACCATGGGTCGCGCCAGAACAATCACTGCGGCTCCGCCGCAGACGGCGAGCGCAAGGCCCGCCTGTAACGTGCGCAACATTAATCGTCTGAACTCGTCCTGCCGTTCCTCCGCCCACAGGCGTGCGAGCGTTGGCAGCGCTGCCGCGGCGATCGCTTGCCCGACCACGGCCACCGGGACTTGCATCAGACGGCGCGCATAGGCCAAGTGCGCCACCGTTCCGGCGTCGAGTAGCGCCCCGAACCAGCGTCCGTACCATTCGTCGACGGTGAGCAGCGTTTGCCCGAACATCAAGGGCGCCGCGACGACGAGATAGCTCAAAAACGCTCGGTCGCTGATGCTGACGCGCACATACAGCCTGACACGCCGGCTGGCGTCCAGCAAAGGCGCCAAGAATGGTCCGAGGACGGCACCCACCAGCGCGCCCCACGCGAATCCCTCTACGCCTATCCCTTGGTGAGGCGCCAGCAGCAGGCCGCCGGCAATGATGCCGGCGTTGTAAATCAACGGTGCCGCAGCGGCCGCGCCGAACCGTTCCCGCGCCAACAGGGTAGCGTTTACGATACCGCCCGTGATGAAGAAGATCTGCGCCGGCAGCACGATCCGCGTCAGATGGACTGTGAGGGCCTGGGTGGGTGGATCAAAATGCGGGAACTGTAACGCGACCAGTGGCTCGGCCCACCACCACAATGCCGCTGTCGCCAGTACGGCGACGGCGCCAAGCGTGCCCAGCACGGTCGCGAGGAACCGATCCGCCGCCTCGAAGTCGCCACGCGAGAGATGGCGGGTGTAGAGTGGAAGAAAAGCCACCGAAAGCGCGCCGCCTGCGAGCAGGTAGTTGAGCAGGTCGGGAATCTGAAAGGCTGCGAAGTAAGCATCGGTCGACGCCCGAGCCCCGACCTGATACGCCAGCAAGGCTTCGCGGGCATAACCGAGGACGCGGGAGAGCAAGACGCTGGCGGCGAGGAGCAACGCGGCGGCCCCCAACCGGGTTGCCGGACGCTTCTCCGATGTTCCCTCTTGCCCCAACTCTGTCACCCGCACCTCACGCACGATCGCTCTCATGCCACGTGCGGCGGCTTCGCTCCAGAGCGAGAGGGGCAGCTGATTTCGAAAAAGGGATTATCTACGCGGAATCGGCAAGAAAATGCGCCGCGGGTGCTTGCGCAAGTAGACGCTCCTCAACCCGCATCTTCTTGTGCCGAGGAACAGGTGAACCGAGGCGGGACCGGGTCAAGCTTCGTCCCAGAACAGCTCTACATAGCGTACCGGGTCGAGCTGGTCGCGCAAACACTCGTGCACGTGGGCTTTGGAACAAAACGGCTCACCGCACAACGCGCACCGAATCTCTCTGATTGCAGAGATCTCGGAATCGACTCTTGGTTCCATGACGCTCTCCTCCGGTTCGGACCCTCAGGCCGAACGCTTCTGGGAACGGACCTCGGCGCGAATCTCGCCAGTGGACAAGTCGAGTTCGACCCGCGGCGCGATTTCTATCGACCCCTTGGCGACGGGAGCGACGATTCGCCCGAAACCGAAGGGCCGGCAGTCCCATGCCCGGCAAAATCCCGAAAGAGGCAGACGCACACGAATACGCTTCGCGTGCCCAAAGGTTCGGTATTGGCTCTCCATCATCTGACCCCCTATTCTCAACGTCACACCCTGGTATGCAGATGTCATGCCAAACTCGCACCCACCGAGTGGTCCAATTCGAGTAGCCCTGGGAACCAGTAAGCTGCCTGCAATTAATGACGATTACCGAGAAAGCGTTTACAAAAACGGCACAAGTGCTGAAGGCTACCCCGGCTTCAGGATCTTCCCGCCTTCCCACCGAATCATGGCGAGGGCGCCACGGTTTCGTGGCCGGGCTGCGTGAGTCAGGGCGAAAGTGAAAGAACGGGACGCCGAGCGTGGCGCTCCACCGCAAGTGTTTCTCCTGCCTGCGAGGGTGGCGCCACGTCTTGTTCGGAGGGGCTGTCAGACCAACGACCGTGAACCATCGTGCGACGGTTGGAGTATGGTTGAATAGCACTCAACAAGACACATTGGTTGATGCGCGCTGCGAAGTTGCGCTACAACGCGGCGGTGGATCGATCGCAACATGACGCGCGGACCTGGCTGGCGCTGAGAATGGTTCATGGTGTCGGCCCGGTCATGTATCAGGGTTTGCTCCGTGCCTTCCACACGCCGGCGTCGGTCTTTGATGCCAGCCCGCATGCGTTGGCGTGCGCTGGCGTGCGCACCGAAGTGGCGCAGTCGATTTGTCGGTTCAGGGATTGGCGCGCGGTGGATGAGCAAATCGAACGCTTAAGTCGGAGCGGGGCGAAGCTGGTCACGTGGAACGACCCGGTCTATCCGGTCAACCTCCGCCAGATCCACGATCCGCCTCCGTTTCTCTTCGTGCAAGGAGAATTAGAGCCGTGCGATACCGCGGCGGTGGCGATGGTCGGTTCGCGCCGCGTCAGTGCCTATGGGCTCCGGTTGGCGCGCGAGATTACGGAGGGGTTGGTGCGTTATGGTGTCACCGTCGTCAGCGGCATGGCGCGCGGCACCGATGCGCAGGCACATTGGACCGCATTACGCGCCGGAGGCCGCACCATCGCGGTGTTGGGTTCCGGCATTGACGTGGTGTACCCAAGTGAGCATCATGCGCTCTTTCAGGCGATCTCACGACAAGGAGCAGTGGTTACGGAACTCATGATGGGCACGCAGCCGGACGCGGAGAACTTTCCAAACCGCAACCGTATCATCAGCGGCCTCGCGCTTGGCACGGTGGTTGTGGAAGCCACAGAGAAAAGCGGATCGTTGATCACGGCGACGTTGGCGGCAGACCAGGGCCGCGAGGTGTTTGCCGTTCCAGGCGCCATCGGCGAGCGTACCTGCGGCACCCATCGGCTGATTCGTGAGGGAGCGAAACTGACCGAGCGCGTCGAAGACGTATTGGAAGAAATCGCACCGCAACTGCTCGGCCGCGTGGCGCCGCGTGGCGTCGTCGAACTCGCTTCCACTGAAGCGGCGATCGTTGAATGCATGCGCCACGACACCGTCCATATCGACGAGATCATCACCCGTAGTGGGTTGGCGCCGGCAACCGTGCTGCAAACGCTGCTCGACCTGGAATTGAAAGGGGTCGTACAGCAGCTTCCCGGAAAACATTTTGTCGCCGCGCTGGTTGACGTGCGGCGCACTCCGGCGCAGGTATGATTCATGGCGAAGAATCTGGTCATTGTTGAATCGCCCGCCAAGGCCCGGACCTTGGAAAAATACTTGGGAAAAGACTTCCAGGTGAAGGCATCAGTCGGTCACATTCTCGACCTGCCGAAAAGCAAGCTGGGGGTGGACATCGCGGACGACTTCAAGCCCGACTACCAGGTGCTCCGCGGCAAGAAGAAGATCATCGACGAGCTGAAGCGAGCCGCGAAGGGCAAGGAGAACATCTACCTGGCTCCCGATCCGGACCGTGAGGGTGAGGCCATTGCCTGGCACATCGCTGAGCAGATCGGCCGTGGCCACCAGAAGCTCCATCGCGTGCTCTTCAACGAAATCACCAAGCGCTCGGTGGAGGAAGCCATCCGCCACCCGCAGGAGTTGGATCGTAACTTGTACGAAGCGCAGCAAACGCGTCGCATCCTGGACCGGCTGGTGGGGTATCAAATCAGTCCGCTGCTGTGGAAGAAAGTGCGCCGCGGTCTGTCCGCCGGCCGCGTGCAGTCGGTGGCGGTGCGGATCATTTGCGAGCGCGAGCGCGAGATCCAGGCGTTTGCACCGAAGGAGTACTGGTCGGTCACCGCGCGTCTCGAAGGCGACAACCCGCCGCCTTTCGCTGCACGCCTGTTTCGCATCGGTGAGGAGCGTCTGGACCCGGACAAGTTCCGGATCGAAAATGAAGGCACGGCGCAGGCTTTGGTGCAGCGTTTACGCGGGGCGACCTGGGTCGTCGGCCGTGTCGAGCGCAAAGAGCGCCGGCGCTATCCGACGCCACCGTTCATCACCTCGCGGTTGCAGCAGGAGGCCTCGCGCAAGCTCGGCTTTGCGCCCAGCCGCACCATGCGGGTTGCACAACGTTTGTATGAGGGCGTCGAGCTCGGTGGCGAAGGCGCGGTCGGGCTCATCACCTACATGCGAACCGATTCGACTCGTATTGGCCCGGATGCCCTGCAGGAGGTGCGGCAGTTCATCGGCGAGCGGTTTGGCAAACCGTATCTCCCGGACAGCGCCATCACGTATCCGAGCAAGAAGGGCGCGCAGGACGCGCACGAGGCCATCCGCCCGACGGCGCTCAGCCACGCGCCCGAACGAGTCGCGCCGTACTTGTCTCAGGAGGAGTCGGCACTCTACACGCTCATCTGGAACCGCTTCGTCGCCAGCCAGATGACGCCGGCGGTGTTCGATCAGACCACCGTCGACATCACGGCAGCGGACACCCTCTTTCGCGCTACCGGCCAGATTATGAAGTTCGACGGCTTCATCCGCGTGTACACCGAGGGACGTGATGACGATCGTAGGGAAGGAGAGGAGGAAGACGAATCCGAGCGCCAGTTGCCCTCGCTGACCGAAGGGGAGCGCTTGCGGCTGCACGAACTCCTTCCCGAGCAGCATTTCACTCAGCCACCGCCGCGCTTTAGCCAGGCCACGCTGATCAAAGAGCTGGAAGAGAAGGGCATCGGCCGGCCGTCGACGTATGCCACCATCATGACCACGATCCTGAGCAAGGAATACGTCGCGGAGGACAAGTCCCGCCGGCTGCGTCCTACCGAGCTCGGGTTCCTCATCACCGAACTGCTGGTCGACGCCTTTCCGGACATTCTCAATGTCGAGTTCACCGCCGGCATGGAGGACGTGCTGGATCAGATCGAGGAGGGCAAGCAGCAATGGGTGGCGGCCATGCGGCGCTTCTACGATCCCTTTGCTCGCGATCTCGAGCATGCCGAAGAGCGCATGCGCGACGTGAAGCGCGAAGGTCAGCCGACCGATATTTCGTGTACGTCCTGCGGCGCCAGCATGGTAATCAAGTGGGGGCGCGGCGGCGAGTTCCTGGCCTGCCCGAAGTATCCGGAGTGCAAGAACACGAAGAACTTCACCCGCGACGCCGAAGGCGGCATCCGGGTGGAGGAGGCACAGCAGATCGACGAAAAATGCGAATTGTGCGGTCGGCCGCTGCAGCTGCGCTTCGGCCGCTACGGCAAGTTCCTCGGCTGCTCTGGATACCCCGAGTGCAAGAACGTGCGGCCGCTCGTGCGTCCGGTGCCCACCGGGGTCGCGTGCCCCGATTGCGGCCAGGGCGAGATCATGGAGAAGCGCTCGCGCTCCGGCAAGACTTTCTACAGCTGCAAGCGATACCCGCAGTGCAAATTTGCGACTTGGGAGCGCCCCGTGCCGGAGCCCTGCCCGCAGTGTAACGCGCCGTTCGTTGTGGAGAAAACGACTAAACGCTACGGCACCGTTCGCCGCTGCCTGAGCGAAGGCTGCAAATACCAGGAGACCGTCGCCGAGGCGGAGGCGGTGTGACGGAAAGAGTTGAAAGCTGAAACTGGAAAGCGGAAAGTCCCAATCAATCCGTGAAGTCAATCCGACTTTGACGCTTCCGCTCGGTGCGCTGAGCTGAATTCTCATGAATCAAGACTGTGTCACCATCATCGGCGGCGGCCTCGCTGGGTCCGAGGCGGCCTGGCAGTTAGCGCGCCGCGGGATTCCCGTACGGCTCTACGAAATGCGCCCGCTGTGCCCGACGCCGGCGCATCACACCGACCGGCTGGGCGAGCTGGTCTGTTCCAATTCGTTTCGCAGCGCCTCTCTCGATTCGGCCGTCGGTTTGCTGAAGGAAGAGATGCGCTGCCTGGGCTCCGTCGTCATGGAAGTCGCCGATCGAACCGCCGTACCGGCAGGTGTGGCGCTGGCGGTCGACCGGGACTTGTTTGCCGCCCAGATGACCGAAGCGATCACCTCGCGGCCCGAGGTGACGCTGGTGCGGGAAGAACTCACCACGCTGCCGGCTGGTCTCACCATCGTCGCCACCGGTCCGTTGACCTCGCCGACTCTCGCGCGCTGTTTGCAAGAGGTTCTCGGTGAGACGTATCTGTATTTCTACGACGCCATCGCGCCCATCGTCACGGCCGAGTCGGTCGATCGGCGCATTGCGTTCCTGGCATCGCGGTACGGGAAGGGGGGCGAAGACTACCTCAACTGCCCGTTGTCGCGCGACGCGTACTATCGGTTCGTCGAGGCGGTGCGCAGCGCGCAGACCATGCCGACGAAGGAGTTCGAGCGCTGTGTCCACTTCGAAGGCTGTATGCCGATCGAAGAGATGGCGCGGCGTGGGCCTGACACGTTGGCGTTCGGGCCCATGCGTCCGGTGGGACTCATCGATCCGCGCAGCGGCCACCGCCCTTTTGCGGCGGTGCAGCTGCGCCAGGATAATCACGAAGGCACGCTGTTCAACATGGTCGGGTTTCAGACGAAGATGACCTATCCCGAGCAGCGCCGGGTGTTCCGCATGATTCCGGGACTCGAAAACGCCGAGTTTGTCCGGCTCGGCAGCTTGCATCGCAACACCTTCATCAATTCGCCGCGTCTGCTGCAGCCGACGCTGCAGTTGTTGGGTCGTCCACAGACGTTTTTCGCCGGGCAGCTCGTCGGCGTCGAAGGCTACGTCGAGTCCGCTGCGGCAGGGCTGTTGGCAGCCATCAACGTGTCGCGGCTGTTGGAGGGGGCGGCGTGCATCGTGCCGCCGGCGACCACCGCGCTGGGTTCGTTGGTGCGCTACCTCACCGATCGAAACCGCCGCGACTTCCAGCCGATGAACGCGAACTATGGGCTGTTCCCTGCCATTGCCGGCCGCGAGCGGGGCCGCGAGAAGCGCCGGCATCTGGCGGCCCGCGCCTGGAGCGACCTGCGGGCGTGGATGGCGGCGCACGCGCTTGACGAACAACTCCACACCGCCGCTCGCGTGAGTGAACCGTTGATCCGTTGATCGTCGAGTCGCTGACTTCTTGCAGTTGGAAGCCAATGATTCGATGATCCAACGAGGCGATGGCTTTGATGGACGCACCCGACGCACTTCTTCACCGCTTGGGAGCAGACCACGAACGGGTAGCGCGCCTGGCGCGGACCCTGGGCTCGGCGGTCTCGGGGCTGGCCGATCGCGTGCCGGCGCTTCTCGTTGCCGCTGCCGACCCTGCCATGGCTTTGGCCGGATGGGAACGCTTGCTCGAGGTAACGGCCGACCCCGCCGTGATCGCCACACTGAACGCAGAAGAGCTGTCGGCGCTGTGCGTCTTGCTCGGAGGAAGTCAGCCGCTCAGTAACACTTTGCAGGCATTGGGCGCGGGATGGCTGACATTGTTTCGCGAATGCTACGCGGCTCGTACACGCACTGCCGCGGACCACGAGCGTGAGCTCCGCGCCGCGATTGACGAGCCCTGGGAAACCTTTTCCAGCCAACTCCGTCAACTTCGCCATCGCCAGTATCTACGCATCGGACTCGCAGACCTGACCGGCCGCTACCCCGTCGAGACTACAATGGCGGAATTGAGCGAGCTGGCGGCGGGTCTCTTCGCCGCCGCCTGCCAGTGGGCACGGCGGACCCTGCGTGATCAGTACGACGATTTCCCGTCCAGGTCTTCTCCCGACTCAGGACTCGGCACGCCGGACTCCTTCGTGGTGCTCGCCATGGGCAAACTGGGCGGCGGCGAGTTGAACTTCAGCTCCGACGTGGATGTGATGTATCTCTACGCCTCGGAGAGCCAGCAAACCGGCGGCGGACCGCGTGGGACGCTGCAGGCGCGCGAGTTCTTCACCCGTCTTGCCGAGTTGGTGACGCGCGCTTTGCAGGAGGTCACGCCGTCGGGATTCGCCTTCCGTGTCGACCTGCGGTTGCGGCCTGAGGGGGTGAATGGCCCGATCGTCAATGCCCTCAACGATGCGCTCGTTTACTACGAAGCCTACGGTCAGACCTGGGAGCGTTCGGCCCTCATCCAAGCACGTCCCATCGCGGGCGAAATGGAACTCGGCGAGCGTTTTCTCCGTGAGATGCGCCCCTTCGTGTATCGGCGCTACCTCGACTACGCGACCATCGCCGACATGAAGGAGATGAAGGCGCGTGTGGAGACCCAGTTGGGTAAGAAGGTCGGTCGCGGCAACGTCAAGCTGGGTCGCGGCGGCATCCGCGAGATCGAATTCCTCGTGCAGGTGTTGCAGCTCGTGCACGGCGGGCGCGACGAGCGGGTGCGAGGGCTTGGCTCGCTGCCGACCTTGGCCAAACTGACGGAGGCCGGGTATTTGCCGGCCGACGAAGGCCAAGCGTTGGTGCAGGCGTACCGCTTCCTGCGCAACGTCGAACACAAGATCCAGATCGTGCATCAACGCCAGACCCACATGGTGCCTTCGGACGTGCATGAGCAAGAAACCCTGGCGCGGCGGTTGGGATACCGGGGAGACGACGCCGTGGCGCAGATGTGGGCGGACCTGACTCAGCATACGGAGCGGGTGCGGCGCGCCTTCGAGAAGCTCTTCTACGAACCGGCGGCGGAAGCGCGGCGGTCCGCGGACGCCGAGGTCGTCGAGTTGCTGCAGACCCTGGAGGATCGCGAGGCGAGCCTTGCGCGCTTGCGGGCGCTGGGCTTTACGCGGCCCGAGAGCGGCTACGACGACTTGCTCCTGCTGCGCGACGGTCCGGTGTCGGCACCGGCGCGCGTGCGCCGCAAACAGGTGCTCTACGACATCGCTCCGTCGCTATTGCGGACGATCCTGCAATCCGCCGATCCCGATCTGGCGTTGCGCAACGTCGCCACCTTCATTTCGTCAGTGGGCGCCCGCACTAGCTTTCTCGCCTTGCTGCGCGAGAACCCGGGCACGCTCCGCATGCTGGTCGAACTGTTCGGGGGGAGCCAGTTTCTTGCCAACGCATTCATCCGCCACCCCGAGTTGCTCGATACGTTAGTGCGGGCGGATCTCGTCCGCGTCCACCGCACGGCGGAGGACCTCGCCGCCGAGGTGCAGACCCTGCTCCCCCGCGATCGTGACTTGGAAGAGTCACTCGAAGCCTTGCGCCGTTTCCGCAACCAGGAGTTCTTGCGCATCGGCATCAATGATCTGCAGTCCGTGCTGCGGCCGGAAGAGGTGAGCGCCGAGTTGACCGTTTTGGCGCAGGTGTGCCTGCAGAGTGCCTGTGACGTCGCCGCGCGGGATGTGTGTGCACGCTATGGCTGCAGCGAGCTGCCAGGGCAGCTCGTGGTGCTGGGATTGGGGAAGCTCGGCGGCGGCGAGCTCAACTACAATTCCGATCTGGATCTAATTTTCGTCTACGAGGAACCGCAGAGCCAGACGACGCCAGTGCCCAGCCTCGAGTTTTTCTCGAAGCTCGCACAACGTCTCATCACTGTCTTGCAGGTGGCGACGCGTGAGGGGATCGTGTATCGCATCGATACCCGGTTGCGCCCGTCCGGACGATCTGGTCCGCTGGTGTCGTCCCTGGAAAGCTTTCGCCGTTACCACGAAACCAGCGCGCAAATTTGGGAGCGGCAGGCGTTGGTCAAAGCGCGGCCGGTGGCGGGTACACCGGCGCTGGGGCAGCGGGTGGCCATGATCATCTCCAACTTCGTCTATCGTGCCTGCTTGCGCGCTGAGGAGGTCAGCGAAATTCGCCGGCTACGCTGGCGCATGGAGCACGAGCTAGCGCGGGAGAGCCGCGAACGGCTCAACATCAAGACCGGACGAGGCGGACTGGTGGACGTGGAGTTCTTGACGCAGATGCTCCAGCTTCACTACGGCGCAAGCGAGGCCAGCGTACGCGGTGCCAACACGCTAGGGGCGTTGGAGGCGTTGGCGCGGGCCAGCGTGCTTTCCGCAGAGGATTACCGGTTGCTCGCCGACGGCTATCGCTTCCTGCGTCGGGTAGAAAATTCGCTGCGGCTGGCGTATGACCGACCTGTCGAGGATCTCGATCGGACGCAGATGGACTTGAAGCGGGTAGCAAAGCGTATGGGCTTCGAAGGCGGGGCTGAAGATCTCGGCGCCCTGTTGTGGCAGGAGTTCAGCGTGCGGCGTGAAGCGATTCGAGGATGTTACGAGCGGTGGTTCGACCGCCTGGAAGCGGAATTGAAGTGATCGGGCGTTTTGGCGCAGCCGAGGGGAAGGTTCACCGTGGAGAAGAGCGACTACATCTGGTTTGACGGTCAGCTGGTGCCGTGGGATGCGGCGCAAGTCCACGTGCTGACGCATACGTTGCACTATGGTCTGGGCGTCTTCGAGGGTATCCGCTGCTACGAGGGTCGCGGTGGCCAGCCGGCGATCTTCCGGTTGCAGGAACATGTGGATCGGCTGTTTGGCTCGGCGCATATTCTTGGCCTCACCATTCCGTTCAGCCGGGAGCAGATCATCAACGCCTGCGTCGAGACCGTACGCGTCAATAAGCTCCGCTCCTGTTACGTCCGGCCGATCGTCTTCCTGGGGTCCGGTGAAATGGGGCTGGCGGCTGTGCACAACCCGATACGGGTGGCGATCATCGTCTGGTCGTGGGGAGCGTACCTTGGAGAGGAAGGCGTACGCAAAGGCGTGCGGCTCAAGACATCATCGTTCCAACGGATGCACGTGAACACTCACATGACCAAGGCCAAGGCCGTCGGCAATTACGTGAACTCTATTCTGGCGGCCGTCGAAGCCCGTCGGGGTGGGTACGACGAGGCCATGATGCTCGACGTGGATGGGTACGTCGCCGAGTGTAGCGGTGAGAACATTTTCATTGTTCGCGGCGGGCGGGTGAAGACGACACCGCAGACGTCGATTCTGGCCGGCATTACGCGTGAGTCCGTTCTGACCGTTTTGCGCGACCACGGTGTGGAGGTTGTCGAGGAGCGCTTCACGCGGGATGAGGCGTACCTGGCGGACGAGGTCTTCATGACTGGCACAGCCGCAGAGGTGACCCCGGTACGAGAGATTGACGACCGGCAGATCGGACCGGGACGTCCCGGCCCGATCTGCCAAGAGTTGCAGCAGCGCTTTACCATGATCACATGCGGCGAGGACGTAAATCATATCGGCTGGCTCACGCCGGTCAAATGAGTAGCGTGCGGAAGTTCGCACGGTAGCTATCTTTTCGTTGACTTTGATTGACAGCCACGGCCCCGGAGGTCTATAAGGCCCTCTTGTCACGTGGTGTTGTCTGGGTGGACACCGAACGGGAAACGCTTGTGCTACAGACTCCCGGTGGGGTGATGCGATCGAGGACCGTGGGACCGATGGGAAGTGAGAAGGGGATGCTCCAGCGCGGCGGCCTGCTGCTGATTTTCGCGTTCGTGGCCAGCGCCCTACCCGTACACGCCGACGTAACCACCGAGCGCAGCAGTTCGATCCTGATGTTCCCGAAGGTGGTGTCGGAGACGTCGAACGTCGACACGATCATTCAGATTTCCAACACCTCGAACTCGATGGTGTTCGCTCACTGCTTCTACGTGGATGCCGCGCCTCAATGCAGTAATAGCTCGGGCAGTTGCATGTCCACGCCGGTGACGTGTACCGGAACCTGTCAGCCCCAGTGGCAGGAGGTGGATTTCGATATCTTCCTCACCAAGCAGCAGCCCACGCACTGGGTCGCGTCGACGGGCCGGCAGGTCCAGGGCGGGGCCACGACGGACAAGAGATGCAGCCTCGGTTTTCGTGACTGCAACGGTGCGGGGTTCGCCCCGGGTGCCATCCCGCCGGTCGCCGACATGTTCACCGGTGAGCTCATGTGCGTCGAGGTGGATTCGTCTGACGCGCCAATCAATGGCAATCACCTGAAAGGTGAGGCCACGATTGTGACCTCGGATGGAGACGCGAGCAAGTACAACGCCGTTGGTGTCATGGGTCTGAATGGCGCCGCCGGTACGAACAACGGGGACAATACGCTGTGCCTGGGTGGTGGCGTGAGCGAAAGCTGCCCGACTGGTGCCGAGTACAACGCTTGCCCGCAGGCGCTGATCCTCAATCATTTCACCGGTAGAGCCAGCAATCCCGCAATCGACGAACTGGCGAACGTGACATCGAGTGTCACGACGGAGCTGACACTGGTGCCGTGCACGGCGGACTTCGAGAACCAGATTCCCGGGCAAGTGGTGGTGCAGTTCCTGATCACGAACGAATTCGAAGAGCTTTTTTCGACCAGTACCACGGTCATGTGCTGGTCAAATTTCGTCCTTTCGGCCGTCAATTCGGTTTTCCTCGAGGGCAGTCTCGGCTCGCGCTTTGCCCAAACGCGCATGACGCCGGCGACCAGCGACCAGCCCGGATTCGTTGGTGTCGCAGAGGAGTTTCATTATCTGTCTGCGAACGCGACCGGACAGCACAGCCGCGCGGCTGTGAATATACACGGCGAAGGTGCCCGTCCGAACGCCGACCTCATCATCTTACCGGGGATATTCTGATGCAGCCCTGCGGTAGACCAGCCGGGACTATGAGCCGCAAGATCGGTGTCGTCGTGGTGGCGTTCATCACGGCGGTCGCTCTGGCTGCGCGCGCTGATGTGGCCTCCGACGAGGCCGCTGCCATTCTGATTTTTCCGAAACTAGTGGTGGATACGAGCGGTGTCACCGCACGCGGGCCGGTGGATACGCTGATTCGCATCAGCAACACCTCGGCGCAGCCTATCTCCATGCGCTGCTTCTACGTGGATGCCACGCCTCAATGCAGTAATAGCTCGGGCAGTTGCATGTCCACGCCGGTGACGTGTACCGGAACCTGTCAGCCACAGTGGCAGGAAAGAGATTTCGACGTCAACATCACCGCCAACCAGCCGGTTGCCTGGTTGGTGTCTCAGCCTGCAATCGGGTGTTCGGAGGGTCCAACTCCTGGCGTGCCGTGCTTTCCGCTCACGACGAACGGGCCGTATACTACAAACAGCCAAACGAACAACGGCAGCAGTGTCCCACCGGCGCCGGAGGACCCGTTCATCGGCGAGTTGACGTGCATTGCCGTCGACGGCAATGCTGTGCCTGTGGAACGCAACGATCTGAAGGGGGAGGTCGAGATCGTCCGCTCGACTACCGGCATCGTCGATGTCGAGAGCTACAACGCCATCGGCATTCCGGCCATTCCCGGGACCAATAACTTCGACGGTACCCTGGTGCTGGGTGGAAATGTATGCGCTGGTGGCACCAAGGCACAAGACATCTGTGCCGGTCCCTCCGACTGTCCGGGCGGCACGTGCGTAAGCATCGGAGAGTACAGCGGGTGTCCGAATATCCTCATTTTGGATCATTTTTTTGATGGGGCTGACGATCCGGTTTCGGGCGACCGGGTGACCACGGATCTGACTCTGGTGCCGTGTTCGCAGGATCCTTCGGGCCTGAATCCTTCGACCCTGACTCCGGTCACGACCTCGGTCCAGTTCCTGGTGTTCAACGAGTTTGAGCAGCGCTTTTCAACTGCTCACCGCATCACGTGTTTCCAGGAATTCACAATATCGAGCATTGATACCCGCAGCCCGGACAAATCCATTTTCAGTGCGGCGGTGGGAGGGACGTTGACGGGGCAAACTAGAATTCGCAGCGTGGCCGATCAGCACACGGACTACGGGCATGCGATTCTGGGTGTGGCAGAGGAGTTCAGAAGTGGGGGCGGAACGGCAGCATTCAACCTGCATTTTAGCGGCAGCCGTCCCCAGGGAGATTTCATTTACCTCCCGTGAGATGCAAAGTGGCAAAAAAAGGGCCTTTTGACTTGACAACTTGGCACCTCACGGATATAAGGCCGACACTTGATCGAGGGGTTCGCTCCGGCGAATTCGGTGCGGCGTGATCGAAAGGAGGAGGGTAATGCGTAGGCAGCGAGGGCTAGTTGGGCTCACGGGGCTGGCAACGCTGGTCGGATTGGGGATGTTTGCCCAGCCGGCCATGTCGGGTGTCACCACAGAGCAAAGCGCGTCAATATTGGTGTTCCCGAAGGTGATCGCCAACGGAACACGCGACACCGTCATTCAGATTACCAATACCTCCAACGTCATGCGGCATGCGCACTGTTTTTACGTCGACGGCGCGCCGGTCACAGCAGGCTTGCCGCCAGGGCCGCTCAACCCGCCCTCGTGTACGGAGATCGACTTCGACATTTGGCTGACGAAGCAACAGCCAACCCATTGGGTTGTGTCGCGTGGGCGTCAGGTCTACCCGTCCGACCTGGATTGCCGGGGCCACGTGTGCAATCCGGCTACGTCTGGAGGCCCGCGGGCCCAAACGGATGTAGCTCCTGCGATTGCTGTTGCCGATTGCTGCGATGCGGGTATCGATCCGGGGCGTGTACCGCCGGTCGCGCCTGATTTCACCGGTGAGCTGAAGTGCATCGAAGTGGATTCGAGCGGTGCCCCGGAAAGCGGCAATGCGCTGAAAGGCGAGGCCACGATCGAAGACCCGACGACTGGTGACGTATCGAAGTACAATGCCGTCGGCTTCGTGGGTAACAACAATAACAACGGCGATAACGTTCTGTGCCTCGGTAACTCGTCAGCAGCGGGCGACCCTGCCGCGTGCCCGCTTGGAGCGGAGTACAGCGCGTGTCCGGCTTCCTGGTACCTCGACACCACCGCCGTCGGCGCCATTGATCCTGTACTCGAGGACAATGGTATCGACAGCAGCGTCGGTGCCAATCTAACGGTGGTGCCATGTACGGAGAACTTCGAGACCCAAGTTCCCACCTCGGTTACGCTGCAGTTCGTGGTGATCAACGAGTTCGAGCAGAGCCTGTCGACCTCTACTACGGTAACGTGCTGGGCCTCATGGGATCTCGGTTCCCAAGTCTGGAGCGATGTATTCAATACAGGAACCCTTGGAGGCAAATTGGCGCAGACACGTATGCGCTCAGCTACTGGGACGCCACGCGGCGTGCTGGCTGTCGTTGAGGAAACACATACCGAACTGACGACGGGCGGCTTGACCGCGAGATCAGCCCAGAACGGACACACGAGCTTCCAGGATCAGCCGGGGCTGGACAAGGTGACTATCCCGGGCGATCAGCTGCTGCCGTGACCGTACGGACCCGGTGTGGATGATGCGGCGTCCAAGGACAGCGGAAAGGAGATTGAACATGGGACAGGTGCGATGGGCAGGCTGGACGGTGGCGGTCGCGACGGCACTCGTTATCTCCGGCTTACAGAGCGCGCAGGCGGATGTGGCATCTGATAAACCGGCTGCAATCGTCGTTTACCCCAAGATCATCGTTGATGGCGGTAGAGGAATCGACACAGTAATCCGCTTGACCAACACGAACCCGACAACCCCGATCGAAGCGCATTGCTTTTACATCGACGCAAATTCGCACTGCTCCGGTGGCCTGGGTGCTGGACAGGTTTGCGAGGACGCGAGCACGTGCGGCGGTGGCGTCTGCGTGCCCGGCTGGAACGAGACGGATTTCCGAATCATCTTGACTGCCGGCCAGCCGATTCAGTGGGAAGCATCCGATGGACTCCCTGGGCCCGACGGTGGCGTTCCGATTCCTACTGGCGTCTGCACGGGCAACCAGTTCTTTACCTGCGGCGTTGACGCGGACTGCACCCCGTTCCCTGGTGGCGTCTGCACGCAAAGCAACGCTGGCACCCGGATTCCTCCGACAGCGGAAGACCCGTTCAAGGGCGAACTGAAGTGTATCGCTGTTGACGCCAACGGAACGCCAGTTGCGCGTAACGAGCTTAAGGGTGAGGCGCTCATCGAGACGGTAGTTACGGGGACCGAGGCGAATTTTGATGTGGCCAGCTACAACGCGATTGGCGTGCAAGCGACGGGCGCGGCGGGAAGCGCGATTACCGACTCGCCGCTGACACTGGGACCGGGAAGCTCCGGCGACTACAACGGTTGCCCGAACATCCTGATCCTCAATCACTTTTTTGATGATGCCGCTGATCCAGTTCCCGGCGGCACCAGCGACATTACGACTGACCTAACGCTGGTGCCCTGCACGGAGGATTTCCTGCGGCAGGTTGGGGGCTCAGCCGTTGTGCAGTACCTGGTGTTCAATGAATTCGAGCAGCGGTTCTCGACCAGCAGGGGGGTGAACTGCTTCCAGGAGATCCCACTCTGCAACATCGATACGCCGCAGTGCAGTCGCTCGTTATGGAATGTGAACGTTGCTGGCACGCTGAGCGGACAGACTCGCCTCAGCCCTCTCGGCAGCGGCCTCCTTGGGGTGGCGATCGAGACTCACACGCCGTCGTCGGGGCGTGCACGCAGCGCAGCGTTCAACCTCCACTTCAGCGGGTCAAGGGACAATGCGGATTTGATCACGCTTCCCTAAAGTGAATTCGCTTTGCAGTTGGCTTTACGAAGGCGGGGTGCCGGTTGGTGCCCCGCCTTTTTTGTTACGAGTGACCTCTATAGTCGACGGTAGCCACCGGGAACCGGCATTTGGGACTGGACAACGGCGGGTCCTCAGTTTCAGCTGACTGGTGGGCGACCTCCCTGGCGGATCGCAGTTTCGACGAAATCCATGACCATGGCTTCAAGGGTGACGTTGTTGAGGGCGTTGATTTCTCGTATCCCCGTTGGGCTGGTGACGTTCACCTCGGTGAGATAGTCGCCGATGATGTCTAGGCCCACGAAGAACAGGCCGTCCGCGCGCAGACGGGGCGCCAAGGTGTGGGCGATGATTCGGTCCCGGGTGGTGATATCGGCTTGGATACACGTGCCGCCGACGTGGATGTTGCCGCGGTGCTCGTCCTCGCGTGGCACCCGCAGGGTCGCGCCGATCGGATCACCGTTGAGCAGCAGCAGTCGCTTGTCGCCCTGGCGGATCTCGGGTAGGTACCGCTGACCCATGATCGGACGGCGTCCGTTCTCGGTGGATATCTCGAGCAGAGCGTTCAGGTTGCGGTCCCTACGACGCAGGTGAAAGATGCCGGCGCCGCCGCAGGCATCGAGCGGCTTGATAATCATCTCGCCGCCGAGTTCGTCCAGAAACGCCTTCAGCCGGGCAATGTCGCAGGTGACGATGCTGGGGGGGATGACCGTCGAAAAGTTGAGCGCGTAAAGTTTCTCATTGGCGTCGCGCAAGCCGCGTGGATCGTTCAAGACAAATGCGCCGGAGGCCTGCGCTAGGCTCAGGATGTGCGTGGCGAAGATGTAGGTGAGATCGACGGGAGGATCCTTGCGCATGAAGACAGCATCGAACCAAGTGAGCGGTTCCGTGCGCTCCTCCAGAAGCTGGTAGTGAGGGGTGGTGCGAGCCACGGTTGCGCGCCGGACGCGGGCCTGCGGTACGCTGTTCGTCACGAAGAGATCCGCGACGTTGCAGTAGTAAACGGCGTGCTCGCGTGCCTGACTCTCGAGCATGAGGACGAACGTGGTGTCCTTGTCAGGCAGCAGGCGATCGATCGGATCCATGACAAACAAGAGGCGGTAGGCCATGTGGAGGTATGCTACGAGTCAAATGCCGTTGCTGCAAGCAGGAGCACCGGCGCATCGGCGGCCTGGTTGATGCGGCGCTGCAGCCGGGTTCATCGCTCGCTCTGATTCAGATCGCCCCAGAGAAATTGGCAGAGGGTGACGGCGGCGAGCGCGGCGGTCTCGGCTCGGAGGACACGGGGGCCTAAGCTCATGAGGTGAAAACCGACGGCGGCTGCCCGCTCCGCTTCGGCCGCGCTGAACCCCCCTTCTGGGCCAACCACAGCGAGCACTCCGTGCGGTCCAGGCTGCCGTCCCGTGTTGGCCAAACTCCGCACAGGATTCCCTTCCCAAAACAAAAGGCGCGGCTCTTCGCGGCGAGACAGCAGATCATCAAAACAGATGAGCGCGCCAATGGGTGGTACCGTGCTCCGCTGGCATTGCTTGGCAGCACCGCGTGCGATGCGCTGCCAGCGTTCGTGCCGAGCGGCAGAAGGATGGCCAAGGCTGCGCTCGCTGGTGAAGACCAGCAATTCGCTCGCTCCCAATTCGGTAGCCTTTTCGATCACGAGATCCATCTTGTCGGTTTTGAGCGAGGCTTGGGCGAAAACGAGGTGCAAGGGCGACTCCCGTTCCGGCGGCTGGCCGGGACTCAGGCTGATGACCGCATGGTGTCGGTCGAGAGCCACCACAACCCCCTGCCGTTGGTGACCGCGTCCATCACTCAGAATGAGATCGCTGCCGATCCGTAGCCGCCGCACGCGCAGATGCCGCAGTTCTGGACCGGCAAGAAGCGCCCGCGTGCCCGTCAGTGTCCCGGGACTGACCAAAAATCGTGGCGGCGTCACCGTTTCGCTCTCTGCTCCAGTGCCAATGTCAGCCAGCTGGCTTCCTCGTAACGTTTGCTGATCTCGAAACCCAACACTTCGTAAGGACGGCGCACGCGCTTCTCGTCGCTGGTGAGCAGCCCGGAGCAAATCAAAAGGCCTGCCGCAGCGAGGAGCTGGGTGAAGCGCCCTGCCAATTCCTCTAGGAGGTTCGCGAACAAGTTTGCCACGAGAAGGTCGAAGGTTCCCGGCACCGCATCGATTTCCGACGTGAAGTGAATCTGTTCTTCTACGCCGTTACGGACTGCGTTCCTTGCGGCGATCGTCACTGCCTGCTGATCGACGTCCACTGCCCACACCTCTGGTACCTGAAGCTTGGCTAGCGCAATGGCGAGGACACCCGAGCCGGTCCCCACGTCCAGTGCCCGCCGGATCGATCGCCGTCCGGCTGCCCAATCGAGCAGGGTCAAGCAGCCTCTGGTGCTACCGTGCTGGCCGGTGCCGAACGCCATGCCAGGTTCGATCACGACGGCGACACGATTCGGCGCTGCGGCGGCATCCCAGGGTGGGCAGATATACAGGCGATCCCCGATGCTCTGGGGGTGGAAATGCAGCTTCCAATTCTGAGCCCAGTCTTCTTCGGCGATTTGACGGACACGAACGGCTCCCGTCTCTAGCGGCGAGCCGAGGCCGGCGCAGAAGCGGTGCAGGAGGTCAAGCGGGGGTGCGGCAGCATAGTAGGCCACGAGGCATACCTTGCCGCCACACTCTTCGACCTGAAGTCCCGGAGCGCCGCTCTCGGTCAGAAAGTTCGCGACGGCGTCGCTGCGTTCCTTCGAGACCTCCACCGTGAGCTCGAACCACACCGCAGGCATGGCTCTCCCTATGACATACGGCGGGAAGCCTAAGCAATGGAACCAAGAGGCCTTGAACCGCATCCTTGACCGCAAACAGGGCGTTCTCTATTGGACGCTTGTGGAACGAAGCTGGCTACGCATCGCGCATCGCGGCGCGTCCGGCGGTGCGCCGGAGCATACACGCCGCGCCTTTGAGCGCGCGCTCGCCGTCGGCGTCGATATGATTGAACTCGATGTCCAGTTGAGCCGAGACCAGGAGTTGGTCGTCATGCACGACCATGAGCTGGAGCGGACGACCACCGGGAGCGGCTTGGTGCGCGAACATGATTTCGCAGATCTCAGGGCCTTGGATGCGGGAAGCTGGTTTGCGTCGGAATTCGCCGGCGAGCGTGTGATGAGCCTGCGTGAAGTCGTGCTGCTCGTCGATGGTCATGTTCGTTTAAATGTCGAGATCAAGGCACCCTCAGAGGACTGGCACGTCCTGGCAAAGGAGCTTACGACACTGCTGCGGCGCCATGGGCAGCTCGACAGAACGGTCATTTCCAGCTTCGAGCCCGGAGCGCTACAGGTGGTCCGCACCCAGGCGTCCGATGCCAGGCTCGGGCTGCTCTGGCAAGCCCCGGATCTCACCGAGGCGTGGCGTTGGTCGCGCGAGGTGCATGCTGCCTCAATCCATCCCCATTGGCTGCTGGTGAGAGAGAAATTCATGTGCGCGGCGCGTCAGCACGGGCTTCAAGCGTTCGTATGGACCGTCAATGACGTGGAAACGATGCGAGAACTGGTGCGGCGCGAGGTCGATGGCATTATCAGCGACTTCCCTGAACGTTTTCGGCTCGTTGCTGGCACGATGCGGGAGGTCTGAACGGCTTGACTCCGGCATCAAAAGAACTAAAGTGACCGAGTTTGACGCCCCAGGTTACAGTTATTCCGCATAGTTTCGGTGGCGTGCGTCCATCCCACATGGGGAGGGGGTGAGTGTTGCATGGCCGGGGTTCGAGTGAAGGACAGCGAACCTATCGAAAGTGCAATTCGGCGTTTCAAGAAGCAGTGTGAGAAAGCTGGTATTTTGGCGGAGTTGCGGAAGCGCGAACACTACGAAAAACCCAGCGTCAGACGGAAACGGAAGGCGCTGGCGGCGAAGAAGAGATTTTTGCGTCGGGTGGCACGCAGTGCATACTAGTGAGAAGCCAACGCCGCGAGGGCCGGGTCGAACAGCAGCATGAACGGCGTTGACCTGGCCCTCGGTTTCCTGTTGCTGCTCTGTGCCCTCCGTGGATATTGGCGTGGCTTCTTCCGGGAGAGTTTCGGGTTGTTCGCGCTGGTTGGGGGAATTGGGGCGGCGATCAAATTCGCCTCGCTTGGCGCAGGCGTTGTGCAGCACTATCTTCGGCTCCCGCCGCCGGTCGATGCCGGAGTAGCGTTCGTCGCGATCTTTGTTGCCGTTCACACCGTCGTGAATTTCGTCGGGGTGCTCCTCGATCGCCTGACCGGTGCCTTGTTTTTGCGGGGCATCAATCGGCTCGCCGGTGCGGCTCTCGGTGTCGGGAAGGGCGCGGCTGTCCTCGGCCTGATCCTGCTTTTCTTGCACCTGTTTCCCTTCGTTCCCGAACTCGATGGGCAGATCATGAGTTCCACGATCGGCCGTCCGTTGGTGAACGCCGCCGGCAACGCCGTTCGCTACGGGCTGCAGTCCACGTCGCAGCCGGATATTTCGAGGAAGACGTAGGCAGCGATGGCCGGCAAGATCCCCGACGAGACCCTCCAAACGATTCGCGAACGGGTGAGCCTCGTTGAGGTAATATCCGGCTATGTGAGCCTGAAGAAAGCCGGCCGCAACTATCTCGGCCTCTGCCCCTTTCACTCGGAAAAGACTCCTTCCTTCACCGTCAACGAGGAGCGTGGCCTGTTCCATTGCTTTGGGTGTGGGGCCAGCGGTTCGGTTTTCACGTTTCTGATGCGCGCCGACCACATCGGATTCCCTGAGGCAGTTGAGATCCTGGCTCGACGTGCGGGTGTCCGCCTGCCCGAACGGGCTGAACGGGGACAGGGGAGCGCGGAGCGCCAGGAACTATTCGAGGTGAATGAGACGGCGCAACAGCAGTTCCGCCAGGCGTTGCGGGCGGCGGCGGGCGCCCCGGCACGCCAGTACCTCGAAAAGCGGGGCGTCGGCGCGCCGATCATCGAGCAGTACGGCATCGGCTTTTGTCCTCCTAGTGGATCGGGTTTGGCGCGCGGTTTGGCGGGCAGACGACAGCAACGGGCCGTCGAATTGGGGCTGATCGGACGGCGCGCCGATGGCAGCTGGTATGAGCGATTAAGGGGTCGGGTGACGTTTCCCATCCGCGACGGGAGTGGACGGATTGTCGGATTTGGCGGGCGCACGCTCGGGAGCGAGCACCCCAAGTACCTCAACTCGCCCGACTCGGCGCTCTTCCACAAGGGGCAAGTCCTGTACGGTCTCTTCGAAGCCCGCGGCGCCATACAAGAGGCACAGCGTGTGGTCATCGTGGAAGGGTATCTCGATGCGCTGGCACTGGTGGAGGCAGAGATCGGGTACGCTGTGGCCAGCCTCGGCACGGCTCTGAGCGCAGCGCAATTGCGACTGGCGCGTCGGTTTGCTCCGGAGGTGGTCGCCTTCTTCGATGGCGACCGTGCCGGACAGGAAGCTGCGGCGCGCGCCTTTGCCGTTTGCATCGAAGCGGGCATTTGGGGGTTGGGCGCATTCCTGCCCGAAGGAGTCGATCCGGACGATTACGTCCGCCAGCATGGGACCGCAGCGACCGTCGCGCTCCTCCAACGCGCGACTCCGCTCGCAGATTTCTTCATCCAGCGCCTTGACCCCGGGCACGATGCGAGCTTGCCCGAACGTGCGCGAGCGGCGGAGCGAATCGCGCAGGTGATCAGCCGCGTTCGCGACCCCTTTCAATTCAACTTGCTAGCCAAGCAGACGGCGCAACGCTTGGGCGTCGACGAATCGCTCTTTCGTGAGATGCGTGCCGCTGCGCCCTCAACCGGTCCCGTCGAAGCGTCGGCCGAACCCCAGCACCAAGCGGCGGCATTTCGTCCTGAGGAAGCGACCTTGCTCGAAGCGATGGCCTTGGACCGCGAAGTTGCTTTGCTTGTTGCACATCGCGGGGTGCTGGAGTCGTTCAGCAATAACACCCTGGCCGATGCTGGGCGAGCCTTGATAGCCGCGTGGGAGAGGGAGCAGAGCAGCCACGGGGCGATCGACGAGCTGCCGCCAGCGCTCGCCGAGCGGATTACGGCCGCGCTGCTTGGTGAAGGGCCGATTGCCGGCGGCGACCGTCTCCAAGCGGCCAAAGATTGCATCGAATGCATTGAACGGCGTGGGCGCGGAAGGGAGGCCAAGGCGCTGCTTGCCACCTTGCGGCAGGCTGAGGCCAGCGGCGACGATGCGCGCTACCGCGACGCGCTGACACGGAAGAATGAGCTCCTTCGGCGAAAGGAAATTGACAATAATTGAGCTGGAATCGTTAGGGAGTGACGACGAGCGCTTGATTTCTCCGCCGGATGCTGCCATCAGCATGGGGTTGACTGCATTACCGGCGTGTGAACTGCGCCACGGGCCCATAGCTCAGCTTGGTCAGAGCCGCCGGCTCATAACCGGTAGGTCCCAGGTTCGAATCCTGGTGGGCCCACTGGACTTCAATGCCGTGGAAGAACGCCTTGAGTGAGTCTGTAGAAACGCCGATTGATAGGTTAGCCGCACTGCAGGAGATCGACTGCCGGCTGCGCGAGAAGACCGAGCTGGTTCAGAGCCTCGAACGCGAGATGACCGATCTCGAAAACGAGCTCGCACTGCAGCGCGAACGGACCCGCGTCGCGCAGGCGGAACGTGATGCGGTCGAGGCTCGCCGTCGTGAACTCGAGGCGCACCTCGAAGACGAGGAGGCCAAGATGACAGACCGCCGCATGCGTCTGAACCGCGTGCGCAACGAGAAAGAGCTAAATTCCATTCGGCGCGAGATCGAGATCGGAAAAGAAGCGAACCAACAGACCGAAGAACAACTGCTGGGAATTTTTGAGTCTCTGGAAGCGCTAAACGCCGCGGCGAAGGAAGCCGAGACGCTTCTCCATGAACTCGAACAGGCTGGGACATCCAAGGTCGCGGAACGGCTGGCACATATCAGCCAGCTGAAAGCTGAGGTGGAGAGCCAGCGTGAGGGCCGCGCCCATCTGGCGGCCGCTCTGGACAGAAACCTCCGGCAAAAGTATGAGCAGATCTTCGAACGACGAGGCGGTACCGCCGTAGTCGAAGTGCGCAACGGAACCTGCCTCGGCTGTCATATGAATCTGCCCCCGCAGTTTTTCAACGAACTGCAGCGTACCCGCGAGGTACGGCTATGCCCGAGCTGCCATCGAATCTTGTTCTGGCGGCCGGAGCGCCTAGACCAGGCAGAGACACCACGCTAAACTTGGCATTCGGGCTGGAGGAGGTCGGGCGGTCGCCTGCGCTGGTAAAGCCAGCACGGGAGGAAAGTCCGGACTCCACAGGGCAAAGGTGGCCGTTAACGGCGGCCCCGAACGATCGGGGGAAAGTGCCACAGAAAAGAGACGGCCTCCGGTACCGCCGGAGGAGTCGGTGAAAAGGTGAGCTGTCTCACCAGCAGGTCCGGTGACGGACTTGCTCGGTAAACCCCACCTGGAGCAAGACTGATAGGAGGGATGCGCTGCCCGCGCCGCCTCCGGGTATGTCGCTAGAGTCGGCCGGCAACGGTCGACCCAGAGGAATGACCGCAGACCTTCCCTAGTAGGGGAGGTGACAGAATCCGGCTTATAGACTCCCTCCAGCCCGAATTTCGTTTTTTTGCGCCAACCATGAGTTTTATCTTGACAGGTCAGACACACCAGCCTATAGTCCGCCGGGGTGGTGGGAAGAAGTGGGGTAAAATGGTCTAGGAGGACATGTGGTGGGGTATGTTCCGAGGGATGTTTGAGCATACCATCGACGAGAAAGGCCGCGTGAGTGTCCCCGCGCGCTTTCGCGAATTCCTGCAAGCCACCAACGACGACCGCGTCGTCATCACCAATTTCGTAATGGCTTCCGTGCGTTGTTTGGACGTGTACCCCCATGCCGTTTGGCTGCAACTTGAGGATCGGTTGCGGGCGAAGCCGCAATTCGATCAGCGCGTCATGCGATTCCAGAATTACTACTTTGCCGCCGCCCACGAGTGCACGCTCGACAAGCAAGGACGGGTTCTCCTACCGCCGACCTTGCGCGACTATGCCGGGCTTACGAAGGACGTTGTCTTTACTGCGGCGCTGGAGAAGTTCCGCATCTGGGATCGCGACCAATGGCAGCGGGTATTTGGAGAGGCTGAGCAGGGCATCATGGAACGGCCTGAGGACCTGAACGAACTCGGGATTTGAACATGTTACCGCTGTCGCTGGGACGGATCGCAACGCTGGGCACCGAACGAAAGGACGTCGGTGAGTCTGTTGTCTGGTTTAAACCGGCGAACATCGCATCCGCCAAGAGTTCAGACCTGCGCGCACTGATCGCCTGGTTGGGATGTTTCGTTGTCCTGAGCGTGCTGATTGCGCTGGGCCACGTGTGGCTGCGCCTGAAAGTCGTCGATCTCGGCTATCAGGTGGTCACCACGCGTCAGCTGATCGAGAAGCTCGCACGGGAAGAGCATGAGCTCACCATCGACATCGCTACCCTCGATGCGCCCGGCCGCCTGGAGGAAGTCGCGCACGCGCGCCTCGGCATGACACGGCCGGAAAAGGGACAGGAAGCCGTGTTGCCATGAAACCTGGAACGCTGCGTATGCGCATCGCTGCCACGGCGGGCGTTTTCTTTATGCTCTTCGTCGTTGCGCTCGCGCGCGCGTTCCAACTTTGTGTGGTCGAGGGAGCCTCGCTCGAGGAGTTGGCGGGCCGACAGCATCGGCAACAGGTTGCGCTGCCTCCCGAGCGTGGTCCCATCGTGGACCGCCACGGCGACCTGCTCGCACAGACAGTCGAATCTGCCGCTGTCTATGCCCGCCCGCGCGCCCTCGAGGTAAGCGGCAAATCGATTCCAGCCCTCTCGCAAGCGTTGGGTCTGGCGCCCGCGTTGGTTGCCGACAGGATCAAAGCGTCGGAACGTTTTGTGTGGCTGCTTCGGAGCGCTACTCCAGAGCAGGCGGAGGCGGTCGGGGCGTTGGGTCTGCCGGGCATTGGAAGTGAGTCCACACGGCGGCGCTTTTACCCCCGCGGGGATCTCGCTGGCCAGGTGGTCGGATTTGCCGGCATTGATTCCCAGGGCCTCGAGGGCGTCGAGTTGGCGTACGACCACGATTTGCGGGGGGCGCTGGAGTCGCTGAGTGTGGAACGCGATGCGCGTGGCGGACGTATGCTGACGGAAGGCGCGTGGCAACCCTTGCCGCGCCAGGGTGCCAGAGTAGAGCTGACCCTGGATGCGAACCTACAGCAAGTGGCCCAGACGGAACTGCAATCGGCGGTCGTTGCGCGTCACGCGGCTGCTGGCGTTGCCGTGGTTATGGATCCATCAACGGGCGAGATCCTAGCGCTGGCAAGCGTTCCCACCTTCGACCCGAACCACGTCTCCACTTCGACGGCACACCAGTGGCGGAATCGCGTGATCGCTGATTCCTACGAACCCGGTTCCACCTTTAAGGGCATTTTGGCGGCCGCTGCCCTCGAGGCCGGGGTCGTGGGCGTAGAAGACCGCATCTTCTGTGAGAACGGGCGCTATGCTGTCGGACGCCGCGTGGTCCACGATCACGAACCGTACGGGTGGCTGACGTTCGCCGAGGTGATCAAACATTCGAGCAACATTGGCGCTGGCAAGGTCGGCGAACGCCTTGGGGCGGAACGCTTTGTCAAGGCCATCAGAGATTTCGGCTTTGGTGAGCCGACCCGAATCGATCTGCCTGGGGAAGTGTCCGGCTTGGTCCGACCGGCTCAGTGGGGACGAATCAACCTGGTCACCACGAGTTTCGGCCAGGGTATCGCGGTGACACCGCTGCAGTTGCTCCGCGCCTACGCGGCCATCGCGAACGGTGGAAGACTCATGCGGCCATATGTGGTCCGTCGCATTGTCGCGCCGGACGGTTCGGTGCTGCGCGAAAACAAGCCAGAGGTTGTGCGGCAACTGGTCTCGCCACGAACCGCAGCCTTGGTGACTGGACTGCTGCAGGGGGTGGTCGAGGGGGGCACCGGGACCCAGGCGCGCATTGATGGTATCCCGGTTGCCGGCAAGACCGGTACGGCGCAGAAAGTCGAGGCCGGCCGATACTCGCCGCGAGATCGGATGTCGTCCTTTATCGGATTCGTGCCTGCGAACGCGCCGCGGTTCGTGATTCTGGTGGTCCTTGATAGTCCCAAGACGGCCACATACGGGGGGATCGTTGCCGCCCCGGTCTTCCGGCGGATCGCCGAGTATGGGGTCGACCGTCTGGGGCTTCGCATCGCGTCCACATCGGCGCCGGTACCCGAAGTCCAGTCGGTAAAGGCGCACCTGGTGAGTTGGAATCCGACCGATAGTGACCGAGGTATGCCGAGTTTCATCGGGCTGAGTATGCGTGAGGCGCTGACCCAAGCGGCTCACGCCGGTTGGGAAGTGCAGATGCAGGGCTCTGGTTTCGTGGTGGCGCAAGACCCCCCGCCGGGTGCGCAGACCGCGAAGAGCAGAAGACTCGAGCTGCGATTTGGCTCAGCTGCCGGCTGACGCTATGACGATGTCAGCGATTGCCGAGCGCATGCGCGCTACGTCGATGAACTGGACCCTACGAGATGTCATTGCCGCCACCGGAGGAGATGCGATCCCCGGGGCGCCCGATCTGCTCTTCAGTTCGGTGACTACGGACTCCCGCCATGTGGAGCCGGGCGCGCTGTTCTTCGCGTTACGGGGGCCCCGCCATGACGGCCACGATTTCGTACCGGAGGCAGTCCGCTTGGGTGTCGCCGGTGCGGTCGTCGATCATCCGATCGAGCACGTGTCCACAGGTCAGGTGTGCGTGCCGGATACCCTCAAGGCGTTGGGGGACCTGGCGCGTTGGACCCGCCTGCGCGCGCCCGTTCAGGTGGTTGCCGTTACCGGTAGCAACGGCAAGACCACGACCAAGGAAATGATCGCCGCGATCTGTGCCGCGGCAAATCCGCCAGCTACGCGGACGCGGATCTTGAAGACGGAAGGGAACGAGAACAATCTGATCGGTCTGCCCCGCACGGTGCTTCGCCTGCGTGGTGACGAAGCCGTCGCCGTGCTGGAAATGGGCATGAATCGGTCCGGTGAGATCGCTCGCCTCACGGAGATCGCATGGCCCGATTACGCTGTGATCACGAACATCGGACCGGCGCATCTGGAAGGCTTCGGAGGCAGTATCGCTGGCGTTGCGGCGGCGAAAGCGGAACTCTTTGCCGGTCTCACGCGGGATGCTGTGATGGCCGTCAATGCCGACGACGACTGGGTGCGAAGGATGGCGGCGCCGTTCCAGTCCCGGAAGGTCACGTTCGGCACGGACGGCGAAGTGCGTGCCCGCGCCGTGGCGGATTTGGGGACCGACGGCCTCGCCTTTGATCTGTCGATCGCGGGCCGAGCAAGCCGCGTGCGCCTGCATTTCGTCGGATACCACAACGTGACCAATGCATTGGCGGCGGCGGCGATCGGGCATGCGATGGGTGTTAGCCTCGAAGTGATTGCCCGTGGTTTGGAGAGCGCCTTCGTCACGCCGATGCGGATGCAGATCGCACGCCTGCCGAACGGTGTGACCGTGATCAATGACGCATACAACGCAAACCCGTCCAGCGTAGAGGCCGCCCTGAGGGCGTTGCGGCGCTTTTCCGGACGGCCAGTGGTGGTGTTGGGGGAGATGCGGGAGCTGGGCGACGAGGCCCGGCGCGCTCACCGTTTCGTCGGAGAGCGCGCCGCGGCCCTCGGCGTGCAACAGCTGTTCTTGCTCGGGGCGCAGGCCGACGCAGTGGCGGACGGTGCGCGCGCGGGCGGCATGCACGCAGACGCCATTCACGTCTGCGGTTCCCATGCCGAGGTGGCGGAGGCGGTGGTGGCCCGATGGCAGCCGGGCGACATTGTGCTCGTCAAAGGATCGCGCGGCATGAAGATGGAAGAGGTGGTGCGGCTGCTGGAAAGCGCGAGGAGTATGCCGTGATGCTCTATCACCTCCTGTATCCGCTCCACGCGTCATACTCCGTCTTCAACGTCTTTCGGTACATTACGTTTCGCACGCTCATTGCTGCTATCACCTCACTGTTGATTTCCTTTCTCCTCGGGCCATGGTTCATTCGGCGTCTGACGGCGCGGCAGATTGGACAGACGATCCGTCCCGACGGCCCACAGAGCCATTTGTCAAAAGCCGGGACCCCGACTATGGGGGGCGCCTTGATCCTCTTTTCCTTGGTGTTGGCCACGCTACTGTTGGCGGACCTTACCAATCTCTATGTCTGGCTGGCTGTGGGAGTCACCACGGCTTACGCCATTATCGGCTTCGTCGACGATTATCGTAAGCTGCGGCATGGTCACGCCCGCGGCCTGAGCGGCGCTGCAAAGTTGGGTGCCCAGTTCGCAGTGGCTTTGGTAGCCGGACTGCTCTTGTTCTGGAAGCACGACTTCAGCACTGCCGTGTTCTTCCCGTTTGTCAAGGAGCTGCACCCCGATCTCGGCTGGTGGTACGTTCCGTTTGCCGCTGTCGTCGTAGTGGGTGCTTCCAACGCCGTGAATCTCACCGATGGCCTCGACGGCCTGGCGATCGGACCGGTGATGACCACCGCGTTTACCTACGGCGTCTTCGCCTACGTGACCGGGAACGTGAAGCTGGCAGAATACCTCCAAATCCCTTATGTCCACGGGGCGGGGGAATTGGCCATCTTTTGCGGCGCCTTGCTGTGCGCCGGCCTCGGTTTCCTGTGGTTCAACGCTTATCCCGCTGAGATGTTCATGGGGGATGTCGGCTCACTGCCGCTAGGCGCGGCGCTGGCCATAGTGGCATTGGTCACCAAGCAGGAAATTGTCATGATAATCGTCGGCGGCGTTTTCGTCGTCGAGGCGTTGTCGGTGATCTTTCAGGTGGCGTCGTTCAAGCTCCGCCATAAGCGCATTTTCCGCATGGCACCGATCCACCATCATTTCGAGCTGCTGGGTTGGCCCGAACCGCAAATCATTGTTCGCTTTTGGATCATCTCGATCATCTGCGCTCTGTTGGCGCTCAGCACTTTGAAGTTGCGATGATGCTCAACGTTGCCGGCCAGCATTTTCTTGTCATCGGTGCGGGCAAAACAGGCCAGAGCGTTGCGGCCTTCCTGGCGCGGTACGGAGCGCGCACCCGCCTAGTTGAACGAACGGCAGAGGCGTTGTCGCAGGCAACGCTGCCTGTCGGTATCGAAACCCGCGTGGGGGACAGTACGGAAGATCTGTTGCGCGACGTCGACGTGGTCATCCCCAGCCCAGGGGTGGCACGTACACACGGGCTACTGCGCCGCGCCGTCAGTCGCGGTGTGCCGATCATGAGTGAGATCGAACTCGCTGCGCGTGTCCTCGCTTGCCCGATTTTGGCGGTGACCGGTACCAACGGGAAGAGCACTACCACCGTGCTGCTCGGCAGTATGCTGAAAGAAGCGGGCGTGCGGGTGTTCGTCGGGGGCAACCTCGGTACGCCGTTGATTGACGCGTGTGCGGCGGAGCAGGAGTTTGAAGCCGCCGTGGTCGAGGTCTCTAGCTTCCAGCTGGAGTGGGTGTACACCTTCCGGCCGCAGATTGCCCTGTTGCTGAATATGACCCCGGACCATCTGGACCGTTACCCGAACATGGACGAGTACCAGCGGGCCAAAGCCGCGCTCCTGGCGGCACAGCGGCCGGGCGATGTCGCGGTGTTGAACCGCGATGATCCGTGGGTCTGGGAACAGCGCCGGAGGACACGGGCGGCGACGATTTCCTTCGGACGCGAACCAGTCGAGTTTGGCAGCTTCGTTGACGGAAACGCGATCATCTACTGGGGCCCCGATCCCATGCCGCGCAGGTTTCCACTCGATGCCGCGGTGTTGCAGGGAGCGCATAATCGGGAAAACATGATGGCGGCGGTGACCGCCGCCGCGATCTGGGGCGTCCCTGACGCCGCCATCCAGCGGGCGCTGGAGCACACTCGCGGCCTGCCGCATCGCCTGGCGCTCGTTTGCGAGCGCGACGGCGTGCGCTTCTATGACGATTCCAAAGGAACCAACGTTGGCGCGATGGAGAAATCGGTGGCCAGCTTCAGCGGTAACGTCATCCTGCTTGCCGGCGGCTACGACAAGGGCGGTGACTTCACGGCGCTGACCCCGTTGCTGCGGACTCACGTCAAACATCTGGTGCTGTTCGGCGCCGCGGCACCGACGATCCACGCGCAGCTGGACGATACGGTTCCAATCTCTACCGTGCCCGACCTGGCTGGTGCGGTTCGCGCCGCCGCCGCGCACGCCGCTCGGGGCGACACGGTGCTCCTGTCGCCGGGGTGCGCGAGCTTTGACGAATTCACCGATTATGCCGCCCGTGGCCGGCGCTTTCGGGAACTGGTGGAAGCGTTATGAAGATCCCGCCGCTTGCCAGCCTGCGGCAACGCGTCGTCATGCCGCGTCTGAATCGGCCCGATTTCTGGTTGTTGATCGCGGCGGCAGGCCTGGCGGGACTGGGCATCGTGATGGTTTTCAACGCCAGCTACTTTTTCGCGCAAGATCGGTACGGAGACCCGTTGATCTTCTTCCGCAAACAGCTCTTTGCGCTCGGCTGCGGTGCCGCGTTGCTGTTGATCGTGTCGCACCTACGCTTGGAATGGTTCGAGCGTATCGCGTACCCTGCGTTCATTTGTATCATGGTGGCTTTGGCGCTGGTCCTGGTGCCCGGAGTAGGCATCGCCCGGGGCGGAGCGCGCCGGTGGATCGGTGTCGGCCCGTTCAGTTTTCAGCCGTCCGAATTCGCCAAGGTCATTGTTGTTCTCTATCTGGCGCGCTCGATTGCCCGCAAACGCGAGCGCATGACGGAGTTCTTCGCGGGCGTTGTGCCGCACTTGTTCGTTGTTGGGTTGTGCGCGCTGTTGGTCGTCGTTCAGCCGGACTTCGGTACGGCCGCGATCATAGTGCTGGTGCTGGTTTTGATGCTGTACGGGGGCGGGGCCCGTCCCGGGCATCTCATCGGCCTAGCCTTGACGGCGCTGCCGGTGGTGGGTTTCGCGCTCGTCCGGGCGCCGTACCGTTGGCGGCGTATCCTCGCCTTCGTGGACCCATGGCGATACAGCCAGGACATTGCGTTTCAGCTCGTTCAATCGCTCATCTCGTTCGGCTCCGGAGGGCTCACGGGGGTCGGCCTGGGTGGGAGCAAACAGAAGATGTTCTTCTTGCCGGAAGCGCATACGGACTTCATTTTCGCGTTGATTGGGGAGGAGCTGGGTTTGTTTGGTGCGCTCGCCGTGCTGGCGCTGTTTGCGGTGGTTGGGATGCGTGGGTTCCGCATTGCCCTCCGGCATCCGGATCCCTTCGCCAGCATGCTAGCTTTGGGCATTACCCTGGTGATATTGTTGGAAGCGGTGGTGAATGTCGGGGTGGTGTTGGGGTTGCTTCCTACGAAGGGGCTCGCGTTACCTTTCTTGAGCTATGGTGGTTCCGCCTTGATCAGCACGCTGGTGCAGATCGGCATTCTCGCATCATTGTCGCGGATGACTGGCTAGGAATGCGTATGATCGTTGCGGGAGGTGGAACCGGCGGACACCTCTTCCCGGGCTTGGCTGTGGCGGAGGCCCTGGCTGCACAGGAGGATACGAGTATCCTTTTCGTCGGCAGTGCGTACGGCCTCGAAGCGACAGCTGTGCCCAAGACCCGTTTTCCCTTTCGTGCGCTCCGCGTGCGCGGTCTGCGCCGGCGTGGCGTGCGCGGTGTGCTGGAGTTCGTCTGGAGGTTGCCGCTAGCGGTGCTTCAGTCATGGCACATCGTCGGAACATTCCAGCCTACACTGGTTCTCGGGCTCGGTGGATATGGCTCGGTGCCGGTCGCCGTGGTGGCATGGCTGCGCCGCATTCCTCTCGTTCTGCTTGAGCAGAATGTGCACCCAGGTCTGGCGAATCGCGGGCTCGCCCGGTTGGCCCGCAAGATCTGTACGACCTACGCGGAGAGCGCACATTTCTTCCCCGCCGGCAAGGTGGTGCACACCGGCAACCCGGTGCGCCAGCTCTCCAGCACCCGAGGCCCATCGCCGGGGCACTTCACCATTTTCGTTTTCGGCGGCAGCCAGGGCGCGCACGCCATCAACTGTGCCATGGTCGACGCAGCGGTGATCCTCGCCGAGCAAATCTCCGGGCTACGCATCTTGCACCAGACCGGTGCGGCGGGCCTGAAGTGGGTGCAGCAGCGGTACGGAGAATTGGGCGTCGATGCCGAGATCTTCGAGTTCGTGGGCGACATGGGTGATGCCTACGGGCGTGCTGACCTCGTCGTCTGTCGTGCCGGGGCGACGACTCTCGCCGAGCTGAGCACGGTGGCGAGGCCGTCCATTCTCGTGCCGTACCCATTTGCCGCGGATGACCACCAGCGGGCCAATGCGGAGATTCTCAGAGATCGCGGTGCGGCGGAGATGCTTGTGAACGCCGAGTTGAGTGGGGAGAGGCTGGCGGCTTGCGTGCTGGCGTTGGCGCGTGATCGCGAGCGGCTGCGGACTATGGGGACGGCAGCCGGGAGCCTCGCGGTGCCCGATGCGACAACCCGGGTGGTGACGGTGTGCCGGCTGGTCGAGGCAGAGGAGAGATGAGATGAGTCCGCTATTCAAGCGATCGCGCCACATTCATTTCGTCGGCATCGGCGGTGTCGGAATGAGTGGTATCGCCGAGGTCCTGCTGCACCTCGGGCATGTCATCAGCGGGTCAGATAGCACCGAGAGTGAGGTCACTCGGCGCTTGGTGCGTCTCGGTGCGCAGGTGACTCACGGGCATCGTCCGGAAGCGGTGGACGCCAGTGTCGATGTCGTCGTGATCTCATCGGCAGTCAAATATTCCAACCCGGAGATTGTGCGGGCACGGGCGCTGAAGATTCCGGTGATTCCGCGTGCCGAGATGCTTGCCGAGTTGATGCGGATGAAATGGGGCATTGCGATCGCCGGCACCCACGGCAAGACCACCACCACGTCGCTGATCTCGACCGTTCTGAGCCGTGCCGGCCTGGCTCCGACCGTGGTCATCGGTGGCAAGGTCCACTCGCTTGGCAGCAATGCCCAGCTCGGCAGGGGCGACTTGATGGTTGCCGAGGCCGATGAAAGCGACGGGACGTTCCTGTTGCTGTCACCGGCAATTGCGGTGGTGACCAACATCGATCCGGAACACCTCGATTACTACGGGGACATGGACCGCGTGCGTTCCGCCTATCTTGAGTTCATCAACCGTGTTCCCTTCTTCGGCGCCGCCGTGCTGTGCCTCGATGACGTCACCATCCGGGCCTTGCTGCCGCAGGTGCGCAAGCGCGTCATCACCTATGGTACCAGCCCGGATGCCGACTTCGTGGCGCGCGACCTTTCGGTGTGCGGGATGGAAACTCGCTTTCGGGTCGAACGCGCGGGTGAGGCACTCGGCGACCTGACCGTGCGGCTGCCCGGACGGCATCACGGGCTGAACGCGCTGGCGACGCTCGCCGTGGCCTCCGAGCTCGACGTGAATTTCGAGACCGTTCGGGACGCGCTGGTGGAGTTCGGTGGAATTCACCGGCGCTTCGAGGTGTGCGGCGAAGCCGGCGGCGTCATGGTGGTCAGCGACTACGGTCATCACCCGGCGGAGATCCGTGCCACGCTGGCCGCCGCGCGCGAAGGCTTTGGACGGCGGATCGTTGTGCTCTTCCAGCCGCATCGCTACACGCGTACGCGCGATCTGTTCGGTGACTTCCTCGACGCCTTCGATGCGGCGGATCAGTTGTTCCTGACCGAGATCTATCCGGCCGGCGAGGATCCCATCGACGGGGTGACCGGCGAAGTGCTGTACTACGCCCTGAAGCGGCGCGGACACCTCGATGTGTCATACGTCCCGGACCATCGTGGCCTGGTCAGCGTTGTGCAGCCGCTGTTGCGCCCGGGAGATTTGGTCGTGGTGCTTGGCGCCGGTTCCATTCACGAAGTCGGCGATTTGCTGGTGCACGCGCTGTCGGGTAGCCAGATGGCGTTCACCATGCAGTGAGAGGACAAGGCTGAACCGCGGTGATGGACGATCTGCAGCGACAAGTGTTGCGGCAAGCTTTTGGGGCACGGATCCGTTTTGACGAGCCGCTCAGCCAGCATACATCGTTTCGCATCGGAGGGCCGGCGGATGTGTGGGTGGAGGTGGTCGATGCGACGGAGATCCGTCGCGTGCAGGCATTCGCCGCCGCGACGGATCTCCCGCTTCTTGTCCTCGGCGGTGGCACGAACGTCCTGGTCAGTGACCGCGGCGTGCGCGGCGTCGTGGTGCACTTGGGACGGCCGCTTGCGTCCTTGCAGTGGCGCTCGAACGGCAGGGGTCAGCATGCCCGCGCCGGCGCCGCTCTTCCCTTCAAACGACTGGTGACCGAATCAATCGCACGCGATTTGGCGGGATTGGAGTTCGCCGAAGGTATCCCCGGCACCGTTGGCGGCGGACTCTTGATGAATGCTGGAGCCTTCGGGGGCGAAATTGCCAACGTGATCGAGTTCATCGAAGGGGTCGATGTCGCCGGCGGGCTCCAACGCGTGCCTCGTGGCGAACTGCACTTCGGGTACCGCCGCTTTGATTTGCCTTCGGGCTTCATCGTTACGCACTTGGAATTCTTGCTCAGCCCCGGAGACGGCGCTGCGATCCGGACCAAGCGTGCCGACGCGAAGCGCCGGCGCGAAGCCCATCAGCCAGTCGGTTATCCGAATGCGGGGTCGATCTTCAAGAATCCTCCGGGACACTTCGCCGGCCACTTGATCGAGGAGGCGGGGCTGAAGGGCCTCCGTCGTGGCGGTGCCATGGTTTCGCACCAGCATGCGAACTTCATCGTGAATGTCGATGGGGCCACGGCCGCGGATGTGCACTGGTTGATGATGGAGGCTGCGCGCCGCGTGTGGGAAACGAACGGCGTCCGTTTGGAGCCCGAGATTCGTCTCCTTGGCGATTGGAGCGAGGCATGACCAGTCGCATTCGCCGCGCAAAGAAGAATCGCCCGTGGCGGCCGCGCATCACGGACAGCCGGCTGCGGAGTGCCCGGCGATCTATTTTGGCCGCGGTTTGCGGGATCACCTTGGCTGCGGGTCTCTGGTACGGCGTGCCGTCCGTGGTTCGCCTGGTCAAGTCCCATCCATATTTCATACTCACGACGATCCAGGTGGATGGCAACCGGCGGATCAGCCGGTGTGACATATTGCGGTGGGCCGGCGTGAGTGAGCATACGAGCATTTGGGATGCAGCGCCCGATGTCGTCGGATTACGGTTGCAGAGCCATCCCTGGATTCAGCGCGTCAGTGTCCGGCGGGAGTTTCCGAACCGATTGATTATCGGTGTCGACGAGCGCCGGCCGGTGGCGATCGTGCACCTGAAGGAGCTGAATTATGTCGATCGCCGGGGTCGCATCCTGGGCCCGCTTCAGGATGGTGACAGCCGGGATTTCCCGCTGATTACCGGACTGGAGGACGTACAGACAGCGGATTTCAGGCCCATCGGTGTTCACCGTGCCCTGCGGTTCCTGCACCTGTGCGAACGCCGGAGTTGTTTTGATGCGGTGTCCGAAGTGCATGTGGATCGAAATCAAGGCATTACCGTTTTTCCCCTGCGCCCGGCGGTAGCGGTGGTGTTGGGGTGGGGAAGTTGGCGTGAGAAGCTCGCGCGCTCTGCGCGCGTCTTTGCAGCTTGGGAAGGACAGGCGGGGCGGTTGGCAGCGGTGGATGTGTCCTTCCACGATCTCGTCGTTGTGAAGCTGCATGAGGAACGCCACCCTGCCGCCGTGCGCTCTCGAAAGGGCTTGCGGGTGTAAGAGAATAGTGAGCCGGGTCCGTGAGTCGTGCCCGGAAGCGTGAATTGTGTTTGCGGATTGTGATATAGGGCGAGAACGGAGAGTGGTGGGGTGGTGGTGACGGGCACGACTCACGGCGCACGATTCACGAGGGGTGGCGGTTAGGGGGATGGCAAAGAAGTCGGAACTGCTCGTCGGGCTCGACATCGGTACATCGAAGGTGGCGGCGGTGGTGGGCGACCTCAGCGACGGTGCGCTGTCGGTCGTGGGTATCGGCTCGGCCCCGTCTGATGGGCTGCGTAAGGGGGTGGTGGTCAACATCGAAGCCACCGTGCACGCCATCGAACATGCCCTCAAAGAGGCAGAGGTCACAGCCGGTTGCGAGATCCACAGTGTGTTTGCGGGTGTCGGTGGGGGACACATCAAGGGATTCAACAGCCACGGCGTTGTCGGGGTGAAGAGCCCTGAAGTCAACCAGGCTGACGTTGATCGGGTGTTGGATGCGGCGCGTGCTGTCGCCTTGCCTGCCGACCGCGACATTCTGCACGTCCTGCCGCAAGACTTCGTTCTCGACGGGCAAGACGGTATTCGCACCCCCGTCGGTATGTCAGGTGTACGCCTGGAAGCGCGCGTGCACATCGTCACCACCGCAACCACCTCGGCGCAAAACGTCATCAAGTGTTGCGAGCGCACCGGCCTCCACGTTGCCGACTTGGTTCTCGAACCCTTGGCGGCCGCTGAAGCCGTGCTGACGCCCGAGGAGAAGGAACTCGGGGTCGCGTTGGTCGATCTGGGTGCCGGTACCACCGATGTGCTGGTGTTCCATCAGGGTGCACTACGGCACACCGCGGTGCTTTCCCTCGGTGGCAACCACGTCACTAACGATATCGCTGCCGGTTTGCGGACGCCCTTTCGCGATGCCGAGATCCTCAAGCAGCGTAACGGCTGTGCGCTAGCGCGTTCGGTTGGCCGCGACCAGACCGTCGAGGTGCCGAGCCTCGGGGGACGCACGCCGCGCCTGCTGTCCCGGCATATGCTGAGCCAGATCATCGAGGCTCGTGTCGAGGAGATCTTGACTCTGACGCGCCATCAGATCGCCAAGTCCGGATTCGACGAAGGCCTAGGCTCGGGAATCGTGCTCACCGGTGGAGCGGCGCTGCTTGAAGGCGTTATCCCGTTGGCGGAACAGGTGTTCCAGAGCCCGGTGCGTATCGGTGCGCCGCTGAACCTCAACGGTGATGGTGAAGGGGGCGCAGAGATCGCCGGCAGTGCCAGTTTTGCGGCAGCGGTGGGTCTGGTGCACTACGGCGCTCGCCCGCGTGATCACGTCCCAGTCCGGGGCGACGACTCACGCTTCGTCGGTAAGGTGCGCCAGCGGCTCAGGGGCTGGGTCGAAGCGTTCTTCTGATGGCAGTACAAAACCGAGATTTGGCTGTTGAAAGTGAATCGCGAAAGGTACAAAATCGCCCGCAACGCAGCGCGCGAAAGCCGGTCTGGCTGTCAACCATCGCGGAGCGATGTTGGTCGTCAGCGTAAAGTTGTTGGGAGGAGGGGACGATGATTGAGCTGGTGGGACGGAGTGAGGTGCTGGGAGCGCGCATCAAGGTGGTAGGCATCGGGGGCGGCGGCGGCAACGCCGTCAACACCATGATCTTCTCGGGCCTGCCCGGCGTGGAATTCATCACCGCCAACACCGATGTGCAGGCACTCGGGGCCAGCCTGGCTCCGACCAAGCTCCAACTCGGGGCGCAGCTGACCAAAGGACTGGGCGCAGGCGCAAACCCCGATGTCGGACGCCAGGCAGCGCTCGACGACAGCGAGATCATTCGTGATCACCTCGGCGGAGCGGACATGGTGTTCATCACGGCCGGTATGGGCGGCGGCACGGGTACCGGCGGTGCGCCGGTGGTCGCCCGCATCGCCAAAGAGCAGGGCGCGCTCACGGTGGCCGTCGTTACCAAGCCGTTCCAGTTCGAGGGCAAGAAGCGCATGCGGCAGGCGGATGAAGGCATGCAAGAACTCAAGGATGCCGTCGACACGTTGATCGCCATTCCCAACCAGCGCCTGCTGGCTATTGCCGGCCGCGACACCTCCCTGCTCGATACGTTCAAGAGGGCCGATGACATCCTGTTGCAGGCCGTGCGCGGCATTTCCGACCTGATCACCGTGCACGGACTGATCAACCTCGACTTCGCCGATGTCCGCACGATCATGGCGGAGATGGGGATGGCCATGATGGGTGCCGGCAGCGCTAGCGGCGAAAACCGTGCCGTAGAAGCGGCGCAGAAGGCGGTCTCCAGCCCCCTGCTCGAAGACATCTCTATCCATGGTGCCAAGGGCGTGCTCATCAATATTACCGGTAGTCACGATCTGTCGCTGCACGAGGTCAACGAGGCCGCCACGCTGATCCAGGAGGAGGCACACGAGGACGCCACTATCATCTTCGGTGCGGTGATCGATGAGCAGATGGGCGACGAGATCCGCATCACGGTGATCGCCACCGGGTTCGGCGACGCACAGCGTGAAGTCAAGCGGCCCGGCTTCAGCCTGCCCAAGGAGCCCGTCAGCACCAGCACGGTGCGCGCGACTCCGTCGCGCACCGTCGCGCGTGACCGCGACCCCGGACGGCCCGTTGTCCATCTCGGTACGATCATCGACGACCTGGAATCACCGAGTTTCCAGCGCCACAGGCCGGGAATGGAACGCCGCAACGGCGTCGAAGAGCGTGCGGAAGAGTTCACCATATCTTCCGAGGAAAACGAGGACCAATACGAGATTCCCGCTTTCCTGCGTAAGAACGCGGTCTAGATTCATTCCTTCTTCCCTCCCCCGGGAGAGGGCGTTGATTGGTTCCTGTCCTGGACTTGCTTGAGCCGTCGGTGTGGGGGCGCTATCCTCCGACACCGGAGATCCGATTGTCGAGCTGGTTCCTCGAAGAGCGTGTCCGTGCCCGCCGGGCGCAAGAGCGTATCCTGTTTCCCAAGAAGCAGGCGGGAGACATTCGCGTCTGCCTCGTTTACCCCAATTGCTACAACGTGGCGATGGGGAACCTCGGCTTCCAGGCGGTGTACGAGATATTCGATCGCCACCCCGGCGTCGTGTGCGAGCGCGCCTTCTTGCCGGACGAGGACGATGCGTCACTGGTGACCAGCGGCACGTTGCGCAGCCTGGAATCGAACACCCTCGTCCAGGACTTTGACGTCATCGCCTTCTCCGTTTCATTCGAGATGGATTACTGGCACGTGGCCAGGCTGCTCGACCTCATCGGCTTGCCACTGACCAGCCGGGAGCGCGAGGGCAAAGGCCCACTGATCATCGCCGGCGGCCCAGCCGTATTCCTCAACCCGGAACCGTTGGCGGAGTTCGTCGATCTCTTCCTCATCGGCGAGGCGGAAGAGATGCTCCCGGAATTCTTGCATCTGCTGTCCGCGCATCTTGCTTCACTCAGGACTCAGCACCCAGGACTCAGGACTGATTTCCTGTGGAACTGCACCACCACAGTGACAGGTAGTTATGTTCCAGCGTTGTATGAGCCCGTCTACGACGGGGCAGTGCTCGCGGATCTGACCCACTGCGGTCCGGGCGCGGCCCGTGTGGAGCGCCGCCTGATTTGGGATCTGAACAAGTTTGCGACCGTCACCCGCGTGCTCACTGACGAGGCCGTGTTCGGCGATATGATGCTGGTGGAGGCGAGCCGGGGCTGCCAGTGGGGCTGCCGGTTTTGCGCCGCGGGGTACATGTACCGTCCTATTCGTACCCGCGGGGTAGAGCATTTGAAGGAGTCCGTGCGTGCCGGCTTGGAGCACCGGCAGACAATCGGCTTGGTCGGCGCGGAGATGGCCAGCGTGCCCGGCCTGGGCGTCTTGTCGGAAATCGCTGCCGACGCCGGCGGGCGGTTGTCGCCGTCCTCACTGAAGGCCGATTGCGTTACGCCGCGGTTGGCTGCTGCCTTGGCGCGCGGGCGTAATCGCAGTGTGACCGTGGCGCCGGAGGCGGGTTCGGAACGCATGCGCCGGGTGATCAACAAGAACCTGTCTGAGGCCGATATTCTCCGTGCCGCCGACTTGCTGGTAGGCGAGGGCGTGCAAGATCTGAAGCTGTATTTCATGGTCGGCCTTCCGACCGAGCACATCGCGGATGTGACCGCCATTGCGGACCTGACTGCCAAGATTCGCGGCCGGCTGTGCGATGCGGAGCGGGCGCGCCGTCGCGTCGCCAACATCACGGTGTCAGTGAATCCGTTCGTGCCCAAACCGTGGACCCCGTTCCAGTGGGAGCCCATGGAGCGCATCTCCAGCCTCAAGCAGAAGCTGGCCCACTTACGCCACGAGTTGTCGGCACTTCCCAACGTGCATCTCGACACCGAGTCGCCACGGGAGGCGTACTTTCAGACGTTGCTCTCGCGTGGCGACCGCCGCGTGGGACGCGTCATCCGTGCCATCCACGAAGCCGATGGCGATTGGTGGGCGGTGATCCGCGCGTGGCAGCGCGACGGCATTTCAGGCGTGCCGCATCCGGATGCGTACGTACATCGGCAATACGGTGACGACGAGCGCCTGCCGTGGGATTTCATCGATCACCGCATCAACAAGTCCTTCCTTTGGGTGGAGCGGCGCAAGGCGTTGACGGCACGCCAGACGCCACCGTGCGACACGGCGACATGCATTTCGTGCGGGGCGTGTTGAGGTCGTCATGTGTGACGCGTGATGCGTGATGCATGACGCGTGAATGGTGATTCGCGAGACGAAGTTACGGGAGCATTCCGGGGCAAGGAGAAGATGAACGAGTTCCGAATCACGGATCGCGAATCACGCGTCACGTCCTCATGATCTTAGGCATCGGCGTTGACATCATCGAAGTCGCCCGCATCCGCGTCGCGCTCGACAACCCGCGCACTGGGGTACGGTTCCAAGCACGCGTGTTTACGGAACAAGAGATTGCCTACTGCCGCCGGCGGCACAACGCGGCCGAAAGTTTCGCCGCGCGCTTTGCCGCGAAAGAAGCGACGATGAAGGCGCTGGGTCGCGGGTTCGGCCAGGGCATTGCCTGGCGGGAGATCGAGGTCACGCGCGGCGATGGCGCACCCGGGGTGCGGCTGTCGGGTGGCGCCCAGGTGTACGCCGAGGCCCTCGGCATACGCCGTATCCACCTGTCACTGAGTCACACGACCGACCTGGCGATCGCCTACGTCATCGCCGAGTCGTGACTGAACCTGAGCTCACGGCCGGATGGCGATCTTGAGTACGCCGTCCTTGCGGCTGCGGAAGAGGTCGTACGCCTCCGGCGTCTGAGCCAACTTCATCTGATGCGTGAACAGCGGCCGGAGATCGACCTTGCCGTAGCGCACCAGGTCCATCATCCGCCGCAACCGATCGCTGCCGCCCGGGCAGAGCGTCGTGACCAGGCGGCGATGCAGGAAGCTGCCGTCGGTAGGGATCGATACCGTTGGGAAGGCGCCGTACACGCCCACGCTGGACACCGCGCCTCCGAAACGCGTGACTCTGCAGGCGTTCTCGAGGGTCACCTGATTGCCCAACGCCTCGACGGCCACGTCGACGCCCTTTCCTCCCGTCAGCCGAAGGATTTCGTCAACGGCCCCGGCGGGATCGATGACCACATCGGCGCCCAGTTTCTTGGATGCGGCGACGCGTGACGGCACCGACTCGACCGCGATGATGAAACCGGCGCCGCGGGTGCGTGCGGCCGCAGTGACGCAAAGGCCAACCGGCCCCTGGGCGAAAATGGCTACCGTGTCTCCAAACCGTAGCTCGGCATTCTCGATGGCCGCGAAGCCTGTCGACATGATGTCGGTGGCGCACAGCACGGCCTCGTCGTCGAGTTCGTCCGGAACCTTGGCCATGTTCACGTCGGCACTGTTGACGGTGTAGTACTCACCCTGGCAACCGAACAGCAGATTGAGTGGAGCGGCGTAGCGTTCGCACACCTGCCGGTTGCCTTCCTGACAGCGCGGACACGTTCCGCAGCCGAAGAGGCAAGATGCGACCACCCGATCCCCGTGTTTGAAGTCCATGACCCCAGGGCCGACATCGACCACTTCGGCAACCGCTTCATGCCCCATCGGCATTCCCGGTGGGATCGGCAACTCGTCCACAAGGTGGATGTCGCTGCCGCAGATGGTCGACAGACGCATTTTGAGCAACGCCTGACCTGGGCCGGGGGTCGGCACCGGCATGCGCTGCATTGCCACCTTCTTGGTGTCCACCTTCACACATACGAGATTGTCAGCCATCGGTCGCTCCTCCGCGTCGAGTGGTTGCAGCCAACAGGCTGTGCGCCCTCAGCTATCAACAAACGGTTCCTCTGGCCAGGGGCGCGTGCACGTCGGCGTGACCGGCTGGCTGCGGCTTTACTGTCGGCCCGTCTGTGCGTAGGGTACCCGCAGCAAAGGAGTCAACGCGGTGAGTAAACTCAAACTGGGCCTGCAACTGGGATACTGGGGCGCGCAGCCGCCGGAGAACCTGATCGGAACCGCGCAGGAGGCAGAACGCCTTGGGTTCGACGCAATTTTCACGGCCGAAGCATGGGGCTCGGATGCTTTCACGCCGCTTGCCTGGATCGGCGCGCATACCTCCAGGATTCGCCTCGGCACCGCGATCGTGCAGCTCTCGGCCCGCACCCCGACGGCCACCGCGATGGCGGCGCTGACCCTCGATCACCTCTCCGGCGGACGCATGATTCTCGGCCTCGGCGTCTCCGGACCGCAAGTTGTCGAAGGTTGGTACGGCCAGCCGTTCTCCCAACCCCTGGCGCGTACACGCGAGTACATCGACATCATCCGCCAGACCTTGCGCCGCAAGGCGCCTGTGACCAGTGTCGGCCCGCATTATCCGCTCCCCTACAAAGGCCCCGGGGCATGGGGGCTCGGCAAACCCTTGCGGTCGATTACTCACCCCTTGCGCGCCGACCTGCCCATCTGGCTCGGCGCCGAGGGACCGAAAAACGTCGCCTTGGCCGCCGAAGTGTGCGACGGATGGTTCCCGCTCTACTACTCGCCGTACCGGCCCGAGGTGTACGCCGACCAGCTCAAACACGCCAAGCCTGGCTTCGAGATTGCACCGATGGTGTTCGTCAGCATCAGCAACGACGTCGAAACCGCGCTGCTGCCCGTGAAAGGCATGCTCGGCTTCTACATCGGCGGCATGGGTGCGAAGAAGCGCAACTTCCACAAGGAGCTGATGTCGCGCATGGGCTACGCGGCGGAGGCCGAGAAAATCCAGCAGCTTTTTTTTGAAGGCAAACGCGACGAGGCCATTGCGGCCGTGCCGGATCAGTTCGCCGATGAAATCGCCCTGGTAGGCCCGGTCGAACGCATCCGCGATCGCCTCAAAGCCTGGGAGCAGACGCCGGCGACGATGTTGCTCATCATGTCGCACGATCTGTCGCTCGTGCGGTCAGTGGCGGAAATCGTTCTGGGATAAGTTGGCGTGCTACGGTAGAGGTCTTGAGCGTGCCGCATCGCTGTTCCTCGATCCACGCACCCCATTTGGCCAAGGAGGACAAGTGAGCGACTCCAAGCACACGTGCCGGCTAGAGCTTCTCTCGCCCGACCAAACCTCAAAGGTCGCCGCGGAATTGGGTGTTCCGCCGCAGCTGGCTGACCTGAACATCTTCCGTGCGCTGCTGCACCGGCCTCGGGTGGCCAAGGCCATCCACGAGCTCCTCTACTCGCAGCTCTTCGGTGGAGCGCTGGACGGACGCTTGCGCGAACTCGTCATCATGCGCATCGGCTGGGTGACCGGCTCCAACTATGAATGGACCCAGCACTGGACGGTTGCCCAAATGCTCTTCGGCTGCAGCCCGGATGACCTGCTGGCGGTACGCGACTGGCAAAGCTCGAAGCGCTTCGGCGAGGCGGAACGGGCGGTGCTCGCGGCCACCGACGAAACCCTCGAGTCGGGCACCCTTTCCGCGGAGACTTGGGCGCTCTGCCTCGAACACCTGGGCAGCGCCGACGCGTGCGTGGAGCTGGTCACGGCAATGGCGACCTGGCGCCTCATATCGCAGGTCGCCCGCAGCCTGGAGATCCCCCTCGAAGATGGGGTCGCTTCTTGGCCTCCCGACGGAGTTGCTTCGGTCGGGATGCGCCGGGACCAGTCGCCGGTTCCGATCTAACGCGCAATCCGGAGTGCGGCGCCCCGGAGCAGGCTCTCCACTTCCTCCAGCGTTGCCCAGTTGAAGTCGCCTGGATGGGAATGTTTCAGGGCCGCGAAGGCGTTGCCGTAGCGCACCGCCGCTTCGTACGACTGCTTCACCAGGCAGCCGTATATGAAGCCGGCGCAAAATGCATCGCCGGTGCCGATGCGATCGACGATCTCCACGTCGTACGTGACGTCCTCGTAACACCTCCCATCCGCGTAGGCGATGGCGGTGAACGTATTCCGCCACACCAGCGGATTCTCGCGCAGTGTGAGCGCGACGGCGCTGAAGCCGAACCTTTGCTGGAGGCGTTGCGCCACCTCCTTGTACGATTCGGCGTTCAATGCGGCGAACTCATGCTCCTGAGCCTGGCTCTTGGTGTGGACGTCGAACATGCGTGCGGCATCCCCCTCCGCCGTGATCAGCATGTCGACGAACTCCATCAGCGGCTCCTGCACCGCCCGGGCTTTCTCGAGCGGCCACAGCTTGCTGCGGTAATTGAGATCGTAACTGACGGTCAGGCCGGCGGCGCGCGCCGCTTGCATGGCCTGTCTCGTCACGGTGGCCGCGGAATCGCTCAGCGCCGGCGTGATGCCGCTGACGTGAAACCACTTGGCGCCGGCAAACACGCTCGGCCAGTCGATCTGATCCGGTCGGATCATGCAGAAGGCGGAATGCGTCCGGTCGTAAAGCACGGAGCTCGGCCGCGGCGCTGCACCGAACTCGACAAAATACAGTCCGAGTCGTCCCTCATCAGCGCAGATCAGATGTGACGTATCAACGCCCGTCTGGCGCACGCGATTCTCGATCAGTCGGCCCAGCGCGTTGTGCGGCACCCGCGAGACCCACGTGCTCTTCACGCCGAGCCGCGCGAGGCCGGCAGCGACATTCAGCTCACTGCCACCGATGTGCAGGTCCAGCGATGTTGTCTGCTCCAGTCGTTGAAATCCCGGCGGCGACAGCCGAATCATTGCTTCGCCAAATGTGACCACGTCAGACATCGCGCCCTCCGCTACCGGATTGGACCACGCATCGGTTGTACGGATCAAGCCTACGGGACGCGGGTGTCGCCGTGTGCGACACACGCTCACGACTGCGTGTGCTTCTCCTCCAGCTCCGCCCAGCGCGTGTACAGACGATCGACCTGCTCCTGGGCTGCGCGCAGCTCCCCGTAGCGTCGCTGCACGACCGTCGCATTGGCCGCGACGGACGGATCGTGGGCGGCGGCGCGACAGGCTTCGAGCGCTTGCTCGGCGGCCGAAATCGTGGCCTCCATCTGTGCCCACTCGCGTTGCTCGGAGTACGTGAGTCGCTTGACGCCGCTCGGCACGGGCTTGGCCGGCGCACCTGCCGCCGTGGTGGTCTTCTCTGTCGCTGGTGCCTGCGCGCGCTGCGCCTCCTCCCATTGCTGGTAGTCGGCGAACACATGCGCCCCGCCGCTTCCATCAAGTGCCAACACGACGGTGGACACGCGGTCAAACAAGAAGCGGTCATGGGTCACCAGCACTACGGCGCCGGGGAAATCGAGCAGACTCTCTTCGAGAACCTCGAGCGTCGGGATGTCGAGGTCGTTCGTGGGTTCATCAAGAATGAGCACGTCGGCCGGGCGCAACATGAGCTGTGCAATCGACATGCGCGCCCGCTCGCCGCCGGAGAGCCGGGCCACCGGCATGTCGAGTTGGGCGGCCGGGAAGAGGAACCGCTTCGCCCAGGTGGCGATGTGCAGCGGACGGTCACGATAGACGACCTGATCGCCGTGTGGCGCGAGGGCGCGCCGAAGCGTGAGGGTGAGATCGATCTGCTCGCGGTGCTGATCGAGGTATACCATGCGCAGCCCATCGGCACGCTCGATGGTGCCACTGTCGACGGCTACGTCCCCGCTCAACATGCGCAGAAGGGTCGTTTTGCCGCTGCCGTTGCGGCCGAGGATGCCCAGACGCATGCCGGGCGAGAGCGTCAGGCTGAGCCCTTCGATGAGCGGCCGGGCATCGAAGCGCTTGGCGATCTGCTCGGCAACCAGTAGGCGCTTGGTCCTGCGGTCGGAGGCATTGAACTCGATGCGCACTGCTCGTGTGACCGTCCGACTCGTGACCGCCGCCAGCTCATCCTGTAACTGCGCCGCCCCTTGTATCCGCGCCCCCGACTTCCGCGTGCGCGCCTTCGGGCCGTGCTTCAACCACTCGAGTTCGCGCCGCACCCGGTTTGCCAGGGTCGCTTGATACTTCTCCTGCCCGCGCAGTGCCTCGTCCTTCTTCTCCAGGAAGGTGCTGTAGCTGCCGCGCGTATCAAAGACGCCGGTGGCATAGCAGCGGTTCAGCTCGATGATGCGGTTGGTGACGTTCTCGAGGAAGTACCGGTCATGGCTGACGATCAGGAACGCCAGGGCTTCCGAGCGCAGCAGCTTCTCCAGCCACAAGATGCCCTCGAGGTCGAGATGATTGGTGGGCTCGTCCATCAAGAGCAGGTCGGGGGCACGCACCAGGGCACAGGCGATTGCCAACCGCTTCGTCCAGCCGCCCGACAGTGTCGTCACACGCTGCTGCGCGTCCGGAAAGCCAGCCTTGGCGAGCGTGACGCTCACCCGCGTGTGCCGATCGTCCGTATCGAGGACGTCGTCATGGAGCGCGGTAGTGATGATCTCCTCGATGCGCTGATCGGGCGGGAAGCTCGGGTCCTGCGGTACGTAACCAAGTCGCAACAGCCTGCGCGCCGATCGCGTTCCGCTGTCAGGTGTCTCGATGCCGGCGAGGATCCGCAGCAGCGTCGATTTGCCGCTGCCGTTCGGGCCGACGAGACCAACGCGATCGCCCTCGAACAGCCCGAAGGATAGCTGTTCGAACAGCGGGGCTGCGCCGTAAACTTTGCTGATGGCTTGGCAACTGAGCAGCAGTGACATGGAGACACGGGAGACGAAGGTTCCGGGCCAAGAAGGTAGTCTAGCCGTAATCCGAAGAAATGAAACTGCCGATAAACATTTCGACCTCCTCGTATTGTTTCAAGACGGGGCAGGCGGCATCATTCCGAGAGTCGACAGTCAGCAGTCGATAGTTCGGATAAGGAGGGTACCATGCGTCGTTGTGTATTGTCCGCCGTCGCCATCATTACCGCGGGGTTTCCGTGCCTTGCCGGCGCGTCGATGTGGAAGATCGACCCTGCGCATGCCAGCGCGCAGTTCGCCGTGCGCCACTTGATGGTGTCCACCGTGCGCGGCACGCTGGGCAAGGTCGCGGGCACCATCAACCTCGATGAGGCGGACCTTACCAAGTCCTCCGTCGAAGCCAGCGTCGATGTCACCGCTATCGATACGCGTGAGCCGAAGCGCGACGCGCATCTCAAGAGCCCGGACTTCTTCGACGTCGCCAAGTATCCCACGATCACTTTCAAGTCGAACAAGGTCACCAAGGTGGGCGATACGAAGTTTCAGGTTACCGGCGATCTGACCATGCATGGCGTGACCAAGGAAGTGGCGCTCGACGTGGAAGGGTCAGCGACGCCGTTCAAAGACCCCATGGGCAATCTCAGGCTCGGCGGCATCGCCACCACCAAACTGAACCGCCAGAACTTTGGCCTCCAGTGGAACAAGGCCCTGGACGGTGGCGGTGTGGTCATCGGCGACGGCGTCGCCGTCACCATCGACCTCGAGCTGATACGGGAGCCATAGCGGCCGTATCTCGGCTGGGACCTTGCCCATCGTACCGCCCGCCGAGCCACGCCGCAGGGAATTACATTCATTGACATAATCGGACGCTGCCTGTAATGTCGAACCGTGGACCTCACCCCGAAGAGCCTCATCCTCGATTTGCTCTCAACCGTGCCGAAGAGCGCGATGCCCGTCGGCTCACTGGTTGCTGCCGGCGAACTCTTCGGCGTCAGCGAGAACAACATCCGCGTGACCCTGGCGCGCTTGCGGGCGGCGGGCATGGTCGACCAGGATGACCGCGGGCGGTATCGACTGGCCCAGGAAGCCGCGCCGGTTGGCAAGCAGGTGACCTCGTGGCGCGACGTCGAACAGCGTGTGCGCGCATGGGACGGCGGCTGGATCGGTGCGCACAGCGCTGCCGTGCGGCGCAGCGAGCGGCGCGCACACCGTCACGGTGACCGTGCCCTGCGCTTCCTGGGCTTCGAACGGTTCGATGCCGGCCTCCATCTGCGACCCGACAATCTCACCGGCGGCGTGGAGGCCGTCCGGCAGCAGTTGTATGAACTCGGGCTGGATGCGAAGGCGCTGGTCTTCGGCATCCACGATCTGAACAGCAGGGCCGAACGGCGCGCCCGGCGTTTGTGGGACACTGCGGCGTTACGCGATGGCTACCGATCGTCCCTTGTTGCGTTGAAGAAGAGTGAACGGCGCCTTGCCGATCTGCCGCCGCACGAGGCACTGGTCGAATCCTTTCTGCTCGGCGGTCGCGTGATTCGGCAGATCGTCCTCGACCCGCTGTTGCCCGAACCACTCGCTCCCACCGGCGAGCGCAACGCCCTGGTGGAGGCCATGTGTCGCTATGACCGCGCGGGAAGGTCATGCTGGTCGTCCTTCCTCCGTCAGGTCGTTGAGGGAACGGCGCCCGCTCGTCAACGGCGACTGCAATTGATCCGAACCAGACAAGGAGACGCGGCATGAGCGATGTGGAAGCGCCGGTTGTCGATGCGGCGGAGCTGGCAGCGGGTGACTCGAAACGATGGCTCGCGGTGCTGACGCGGGCGGAGATTCAGGCATTGCGTCAGATGAACGATTGGCGTGCGTGGGCATCGGTCATCACGGACTGGGGACTGGTGTTGGCTGCGCTTGCCCTGGTCGCGCGCGTTCCGAATCCGTTCACCATCCTCGTCGCGCTCGCGGTCATCGGCGCGCGGCAACTGGGCTTCGCCGTGCTGATGCACGAAGCCGCCCACCGCACATTGTTCAAGAATCGGACGCTGAACGACGTGGCGGGCAACTGGCTGTGCGCCTATCCCGTGTGGAGCGATATCGGCCCGTATCGTCGCTATCACCTGCAGCATCACGCCAAGAACTGGACCCCGGAGGACCCCGACCTGAACCTCGCCACACCGTTTCCGGTGACCTGGGCGAGCATGCGGCGCAAGATCTGGCGCGATCTCTCCGGGCAGACGGCGTGGAAGCGGGTGAAGTACACGCTCAAGCGCGACCTGGGTGTGGGAATGAATGTGCAACAGTTCGGCAGCAGCGGCAGCTGGCGCAACCTGCGCGGCGTGGCGATCACGAATCTCCTGCTACTGGGCGTTCTGGCGGCCTGCGGGCACGCCGCGCTATACCTGCTCTGGATCGGCGCCTGGTTCACGACCCACCACCTCGTCGTGCGTCTGCGTTCGATCGCCGAACACGCGATGATCCCCGACCCCAACGATCCGCTCCGCAACACGCGTACCACGCTCGCACGCTGGTGGGAGCGTGTCTTGGTCGCGCCCAACTATGTGAACTACCACCTCGAACATCACCTCATCATGACCGTGCCTCACTACAACCTGCGGCGCATGCACCGCATCCTGCGCGACCGTGGCGTGCTGAAGGGAGCGTGCGTGGAGAAGGGCTACCTCAACGTCCTGAAACGCGCCGCCAGTAAGCCTGCATCGCTCTCCCATCCTGGGTTGTCGGTTGTACCCGGACCCTGAGAGACGGCGGCCACAGGCTCGATCCTCGCGATCACCGGCCACGGCAACGTTGAGCGATACGTCTGTGGCACCGGGCGTGTTTGTGTGCCCAATCTTGCCTGTGCGACGGCACGCCGGATATGCTGACCGCACATGCCTGATTCGGAACGGACGAGCTATCGGGTCTGCCCGCTGTGCGAGGCGACCTGCGGCCTGCTGATCCGCACGCGTGGCCGTGAAGTGATTGACATCCGCGGCAACGATGCGGACGTGTTCAGTCGGGGCTTCATCTGTCCGAAAGGCTACGCGCTGAAGGCCTTGGACGCTGACCCCGACCGTTTGCGCACACCGCTGCTCCGCCGTGACGGGCGGCTTGCGCCCGCCACGTGGGATGAGGCCTTTGCCGAGATCGATCGCCGGCTGATGCCGATTGTGCAGCAGCACGGACGCGACGCGGTGGCGCTGTATCTCGGTAATCCCAACGCGCACAACGTGGCGCTGGCCGTCTACGGACAGGTGCTGCTACGCGCGTTGCGCACGCGCAACGTCTTTTCCGCCAGTACCGTCGATCAGATGCCGAAACACGTTTCCGCCGGGCTCATGTTCGGTACGCTGCTCAGCATCCCGGTTCCCGACATCGATCGTATCGACTACCTGCTGATTCTCGGCGCCAATCCGATGGTGTCCAATGGCAGCCTGATGACCGCGCCCGACCTGCCGCGCCGGCTGCGGGCCATTCGGCAGCGCGGCGGCAAGATCGTGGTGATTGATCCTCGCCGCACCCGCACCGCGGCGGAGGCCGACGAACACCACTTCATTCGCCCGGGTACGGATGCGTACCTGTTGTTCGCCATCGTGCACACGCTCTTCGCGGAGGGCTTGGTGAGACTCGGCCGACTGGAACCGTACGTCGTCGGCGTCGAGCCGGTCCGAACGTTGGCGGAAGCCTTTCCGCCCGACGCGGTGGCCGCCCGCTGCGGTGTCGACGCCGGCGTCATCCGCCGATTGGCGCGCGAACTGGCCGGCGCCGAGCGCGCCGCCGTGTATGCACGCATCGGCACATGCACGCAGGAGTTCGGGTCGCTCGCGAGTTGGCTGGTCGATGTCATCAATGTGCTGACCGGCCACCTCGATGAGCGCGGCGGCGCCATGTTCGCCACACCGGCCAGCGGCGGCCCCAACACCCACGGTACACCGGGACGTGGCAAGGGCGTGCGTTTCGGACGGCGCCTGAGCCGGGTACGGCAGCTCCCGGAAGTCTTCGGCGAACTGCCGGCCGCCTGTCTGGCGGAAGAAATCGAGACCCCTGGTGAGGGGCAGGTCCGCGCGCTCATTACCATCGGCGGCAATCCGGCGTTGAGCACCCCGAACGGCGAACGCCTCGGGCGCGCATTGGCATCGTTGGATTTTATGCTCAGCCTCGACATCTATCTCAACGAGACGACGCGCCATGCGGACGTTATCTTACCGGGTGTGTCTCCGTTCGAGCAGCCGCACTATGATTTGGCCCTGCGTCAATTGGCCATCCGCAACGTGGCGACCTACTCGCCCGCGATCTTCGATCCACCGCTGGGGCAACAACCAGAATGGCACACGCTGTTGCAGCTTGCCGGCATCGTCAGCGGGCAGGGCTCGGCAGCGGACGTCGCCGCCCTCGATGACTTTGTGGCGTTCCAACGTGTGGACCACGAGGTGGCCACGCCTGGGTCGCCGATTGAGGGACGCGACCCGGCTGAAATCATGGAGGCCTTGGCGTCGCGCCGGGGGCCGGAACGCATCCTCGATCTGATGTTGCGGGCAGGACCGTATGGCGACGGCTTTGGTGCGCGCGCCGACGGTTTGAGCCTCGCCGTGTTGGAGGCCAGCCCGCACGGCGTTGACCTCGGGCCGTTGCAGCCCCGTGTTCCGGAAGTCCTGCGGACTCCGTCGGGGAAGATCGAGCTGGCGCCCGACGTGCTGGTCGCCGATGTCGACCGCTTGCGTGATGGATTGCAGCGCGCCGACGGCGTGGTGCTGATCGGCCGGCGCGATCTGCGTTCCAACAACTCGTGGATGCACAATCTCGATATTCTCATCAAGGGCAAGCCGCGCTGTACTATGCAGCTGCATCCAGCGGACGCGGCCTCCCTTGGCCTCGTCGACGGTCAACTGGCGCGGGTGTCGTCGCGAGTGGGGACGATCACCGTGCCGGCCGAGGTAACCGACACGATCATGCCCGGCGTCGTGAGTATCCCGCACGGTTGGGGGCACGACGAGCCGGAGATGCGGATGCACATCGCCGCGCGGCAACCGGGCGCGAACAGCAACCGGCTCGCCGACGAGCTGGTACTCGACCCGCTCTCAGGCAACGGGGTCTTGAACGGCATCCCGGTGACGATCGAGCGGGCGTAGTAGTATACCGGTCCTTCGCGGACATCTTCCTCCCTCGGCCAACCGTTGATCGACATCGAACGTGCCGAGCTGGCAAGGACAGACGGCGAAAAGGACACGTGGCGTCGCGAACCGTAGCGAGCCTTCGGCTGTTCTCCGAGATGGGTGCGAGCGGACACGCCAGACGAATTCATGAAATGCTCGAATGATCCGGCAGTTTGAGGGGGTACGCAGAGGCTCAGGAGGGGGGGCGTCCAAACTCGCTGAGCCTCTGCGTCTGGCGGTGCGTCGGCGAATCTCCAGAACGCTACGCGGCTTTAGCAGCCTCTCGAGGGACTTCCTCAACGCCAGCGTCTATTACCTTACCACTGCGGATGCAGGCGGAAAGCTAGGATTTGTCCCAGTCAGTATCGGGTTTTCTCTCATCACCGACTCACGCGATCCCCCCGTATTCAGGTGCCGAGAGAGGTGCCGGCCGCGACCGCGTGCGTGACGGCAAATGTGGCGGCATCGACCTTCTTATCGCCAGCCCGGATGCGCTTCACGCGAATGCCACCGTCACCCGTACCGATGAGCCATCCCTCGGCTGAGATCTCGTCGATCACCCCGGGGTGGAGATTGTGCCTGCGAACGATCGCGGCATCGTACAGCCGCAGCTTGATGCCGTTCCAAGTGGTGTGGGCACCCGGTTGAGGGTCGCAGCCACGGATGAGGTCGTGGAGCGTTGTGGCAGGGCGTGACCAGTCGACTGCGGCGTGTTCATCGCGACAGAGCGGGTCGTATGTCGCCTGGTCCTCGTTCTGCGCTACGCGCGGCGCCTCCCCGGCTGCAACCAGTTCAACCGCCTCGATGACCGCGTCGACGCCGAGCGGAAAGAGCGTGTCGTAATACAGGGACCCGGCGGTGTCGTTTGGGCGGATCACGGCGGTCTTCTGCAGCAAGATCGGGCCAGTATCGATTCCGGCGTCCACCCAGAACACCGACACTCCTGTCTGTGTCTCTCCCTGGATGACTTGCCAGTTGATGGCGCTGCCGCCGCGGTGCCGCGGCAGGAGCGAGGGATGGAAGCAAATGCTTCCAAGCCGCGGTGTTTCGAAGATGCTGCGCGGAACAATCTGGGTGACATAGGCGAGCACGGCCAGGTCTGCTCCCAGGTCGGCAAACTCGCGTTGCACCTCAGGGGCTTTCAGTGACTGGTGCTGGCGTACCGGGATACCCACGGCCAAGGCGCGGGCCTTGACAGGGTCGATACGCTCGCCGCTATCCGGCGGACAACACACGGCGAGTATGTGGTGCTGACGCTGGCGGAGCCTATCGAGCACCTTTTCAGCGAAAGCCGCTTGGCCGACGAGAATGATGCGCATCAGCGTCCCATACACCGTGCGACAGCTCGAGCCAAGGCGGTGGCAACGTTTGCGATGCTGGCCGGCGTCCGTATGAGGCGATTGTTGATTTCCACTTCCACGTAGTGGAGGTTGTGTTTCACCCCGTGGGCTCGCGCACTGAAGATCAGGCCATCGAGACCGGAGTACGGCTCGTTGTAATGGACCTGTAGGCCATCACCCGTCAACCCCGCGGCCAGCCGCTCCGCCTCGGCAGCGAACGTATCGAACAGGACCCCAATATCGAAGCGGCGCTCGCGGCCATTGAGCGCCGGAGTGAAACTGTGAATGCTGAGCAGGAAGGGCTTGTCCCGTCGCTCCAAGACGGCATCGATGGCGGCGTGATATGGCTCATGGAAATCGCGGATACGGCGCTCGCGCTCGTCGCGATCGACTCGGGCGTTTCCCGGAATCCTGACGCCGTGGCTTTCTGCCGCTATCAGATCATGGTCCGTCAGGTCCCGGTTGCAGTCGATCACCAGGCGTGAGACTCCCGCGAGCACTGCCGTGGCGCCAAAATGGCTGGCCAGGGCTTCCGTCACTTCGCGGGCGCCGATGTCCCAGCCAATGTGGTCGGTGAGTTGCTCGGCATCGAGATCCAGATCGTCGTATTCGACGGGAACCGCGCAGGAGGCGTGTTCGCACGTCAACACCAGGGGCGCGTTCCCCGTGGGGTTGAAAATGGTGAACGGGTGCATCGTTCGAAGCGCTATGCCCTCAGGTGCTCCGCGCCACGAACGCCGGCATGTTTCCATCTTCGGCCCGCACCTGTACCATTACCGACGTGATTTCCATGAAAATCGCTCCGAATGGGATGGATCTATCGTATAAGAAGGCGGGGCCGCATTTGCAAGCACGTCCAGCCTCGTCCTACGGTCATGCGCAACAGATTGCTCGCCAACGTCAGTTTGCCGCGCGCCACCGTGCGGTATCAGCCGAGGAGCCGCATATGTCAATCACACGCATTCTAGTACCGGTCGATTTCTCCGAAGACTCCTTGAACGCCCTCGCCTACGCCCGCGATCTCGGGAAGCGCTTCGGTGCCGAGTTGGTGATCCTGCATGTGGTTGAACCCGTGTATGTTGTCGAGCCGTATTTGGGGATGAGCTCCGATGTGGGGAGAATCCTGGACGACCAGCGCCACATCGCCAAGGCGGAACTAGCGCGCATTGGTGCGCGCATAAAGAAGCAGGAGCAGCGAGTCCGCACGATTGTCGAATTCGGCGTACCCGCACCGATCATCGTGGGCACCGCGCAAAGTATTCGTACCAATCTCATTGTCATTGCGACGCATGGGCGTACTGGTCTGGCACACGCGCTTATTGGCAGCGTCGCAGAAAAGGTTGTACGCACGGCGACCTGTCCCGTGCTGACCGTGCGGCGTGCTGCCGGGAAGCGAAACGAGCCGAAGAGGACGGCGGGAGGCTCCCGATAGCCGTAAGACGACTGTACGCGGAGAGCGATGCGCGTTGTCAGTCCGGCGTAGCTCGGTACGGGCGGGTGCGCCGCGTCACACGGGACTGACGCCGTCTCCGGAGACAACTGCGATCGGGTGAGCGCGCAGTGTGTCCGCAAGGTACCATTCCCGCAGGTGGTTCCCAACGTCTTGCGGCGCCTGCTCCAAGAACTCCTCCAGCAGTACGGCATAGTAGGACGCCTCGTTGCCGGTGATGCTCACGACGTGGTGGTTCGCATGCCGCGTCGGTTGTCCGCACTGCATCAACCGTGTGCGCTCGTGAAAATCCCGAACAACGCAAAGCGGGAAACGCTCGCTCAAGTAGGTACGAACGGCATCGATTTTTCTGGCGTCACAACTGCAATTCGGCAGAGCTGCCGTGCAGGTTTTCCCGATCTTTCGCACTAGGCACTCTGAAGAGTCTTCCTGGGCATCGACTGGCACGTGGACACCTCCGTCTGCAATTGCGCCCTTATGCAGCAACGACGGTGCCACGGTCATGCAGGCAGAGATCGGGCTTCCCTCATGTCGAGTTGCGCTCTTTGCTGCAAACAACTGCAGCCTGCCACTGCGATTTGTTGCAGGGTCCTGTGCGTACGGTCTTCGGATGAATTGTCTGGACGCCGACTACGGCTCGTAGCGGATGGGCAGGTACTTCGGAAACCACATCGCTCTCCGGACAGTGTCCTCCAGGCCCATCAGCACCTCCGCATCCGCGTGCCCCTCGGCTACCGCGCGCCTGATCACGGCGCAGGCTACGGCGTGCGAGCACTCACGAATCCGCGAGAGCTGCGGATAAACGGCGGACTCCGTCAGGTCCTCGGCCGTGACGTGATCGGCAAGTGTTTTCGCCGCGTCGAGGAACATCCCGTCGCTCACGCGCCGGGCACGTGCGACGCACACCCCGAGGCCGACGCCGGGGAAGATGAAGGTATTGTTGCACTGGCCGATGCGGTATCGCCTTTCTTTGTACTGCACCGGGGCGAAGGGGCTGCCCGTGGCGACGATTGCCCGGCCTTCCGACCATCGGATGGCGTCCTCCGGTGTGCACTCGCTCTTGGATGTGGGGTTGGAGAGCGGAAGGATCATGGGACGCTCATTGAGGTTGGCCATGAGCTTGACGGCGCTTTCCGTGAAGGTTCCCGGCGTTGCCGACACCCCGATCAGGATGGTCGGTCTGGCGTGGGCAATCGCTTCCTCCAGGGTGATCCGTGACCGGTCCTTGCACTTCCAGGCGGCAACCTCGTCGACCTCGCGCGCATACGCCGCCTTGAAATCCTCGAGGCCGAGCCGGTCTCGGGTAACGAGGCCTTTCGTGTCTACCGTCCAGATTCGCCGTCGTGCCTCGTGGACGGGAAGCCCTCCTTCGACGAGTGACGAAACGAAGAGGTCGGCGATGCCCTGCGCCGACGCGCCAGCCCCGGCGAACAGAAGCCGTTGGTCTCGGATCGGTTGGCCCGTAAGCCTCAAGCCGCAGTAGATACCAGCCAGGACGACGGCGGCCGTTCCCTGGATATCGTCGTTGAACGTCGGCAGTCGGTCGCGAAACCGCTGGAGCTGCGTGATCGCGTTGGCCTTGAGGAAGTCCTCCCACTGCAGCAGCACATTCGGATACACCCGCTGTACGGCGTCGACGAAGCGATCGACGAACGCTTGGTAGTCGTCGCCTCGCACCCGCTTCTGGCGCAGACCCAGGTACAGCCGGTCTTGAAGCCGTTCCTCGTTGTCCGTCCCCACGTCGAGCATGATGGGGAGGGTGCTGTACGGCGAGATGCCGGCGCAGAGCGTGTAGAGGCAGAGCTTGCCAATTGGGATTCCCATGCCACCGGCACCCTGGTCGCCGAGCCCGAGGATGCGCTCGCCGTCGGTCACCACGATCACCGATGGGTTGCGCGTGGGGTGGTTCGAGAGCACCTTCTCGATCTTGTCCCGTTGATCGTAGCTGACGTACAGGCCGCGTCCGCGCCGGTAGATGTGGGAGTACTTCTGGCAGGCCTCCCCGACGACGGGCGTATAGACGATGGGCAGCATCTCGTCGATGTGCTCGTGCACGAGGCGGAAGAAGAGGGTATCGTTGCGGTCGTGGAGGCTCGTCAGATAGATGAACTTATCGAGTGGTGTCGACTTGGCTTGGAAGCTTTCGTACACGCGTTCGAGTTGCTGCTCCATCGTGCAGACGGCGGGCGGAATGAGACCGTGAAGGTCGAGTTCGTCCCGCTCGCGGGCGGTGAAGGCCGTGCCCTTGTTGGTGAAGGGATCCATGAGCAGCGGTTTGCCCTTCAGCGGCGTGGAAATGTACTGCTGCTTGGTCGTCGGGTCCACCTTGATACAGAACTTCATGTGTCCTCCTCGTCACTGGGGGTCAGCTGAACCGCAGACGGAGCATCACGGCTCCAACCGGGGCGAGCATCCCCCGTGCCGTGGTGGCCGTGCCGACGTTTCCGCACGATTGATCGATCTGATTCCTAGATGCTCCAGCATTTCCAGGTGGAGGTCCGTGACGGCAAGACCAAGCGGTTCCCAAGATCCACGATCCTCACGCCTACCTGACTATTCCGTTCGAGAACCGACTGCAAGGCGCGGTCTTTACCGCGCGGGCGCGTGCTGGGGGCAGCCCGTATGCAGAATCAAATGGCTCTGCCGATGTGGCGCACATGTCCGAAGTGGCGCGCAAGGCCGACCGCCGTGACCAGGACTCCGAAGGCGACGGCAAGCGCGTCGATAGAGAGGCCGCCCGCGAACTCGCCGACTCCGAAGAGCAGGACGTAGCCAATGACGAGATTGGTCATCCCCCAGAGCACGTTGACCAACGGCGACGACTCCCCGACGCCGGGGGGCGAGGCGAACGGGCTCTGGAATCGCTCGCCTGAAATTCCATGGACGAAATGCGGAACGGCATTGGCCAGGAAGAGCCCCGCCACGAAGTGTGCGAAGTAGATGTACCAGCTCATTGCCTTCTCCCTTCTCCTCGGAACGTCCCGCCTCGAGCGGGCGGTCTCAGCCGCCGATCAGCGGCGCCAGCAATACGATCGAGACCTCGGCTCCTCGGCTCAACTTGTCGCCGATCCGCACGGCGAGGTCTTCGACCGGGTCATCATCGACAAACAAACGCACTTCAGCCCGCAGCTCTCCCGTGAGTTTGAGCGCCTTCCGTTGGAAGCTCGATCCATAGCGGTCGGCCAGACACTGCAACAAGCCTTGGCCCGTCACATCCGCCGGCAGGTCCAAATCGATTGGACCTCGGGCCAATTCTCTCTCGATGTCCGGTAGGCCCCAGCGGCCGGAGAGCTTCACATTGACGGGCTGCGCCCGGCGTCCGTCCGGCGGGTCCGCTCCCGTTGGTCGCTGCAGTGGTGCCGTCATGAAGCGTGACTCACGGGCGAGAAGGTCCGAGCATCAAGTGCCTTGGCCACAACATCTCCTCCGTCTCGGTGCGTCGAAGAACCGCACCTATCGAGGTCCTGGGCCGCGGAAGGGCCTCCAGCATTTCTCGATGAGCTGGATGTCCTCGCGCCACCATGGCTTCTTCTCCAGTGCCGGCATCTTTGCCATCTCCCAACTTCTCGGGAGCACGTCCTCTTCCCGCTTCCATGCTCCCATCTTGTATTCGTCCAGCAGATACTCCCTGCCAAGCTTGGGATTCAGCGGGCACGCAATGTACATCCCGGCCAGGCCGCGGATCATACAGATGTTGCATCGGGTGCAGCGGACGATCTCGCCTGCGCGGCCCGCCACCAACTTGTTCGGATATTCCGGATCGCACAGGAGCTGGCGCCCCATGGCAGAGATGTCATACGCGCCATTGCCGATGTCCCGATCGGCTTTCACGGGATCATGTTGGGAGATCACCATTACCGGAATCTTGAGGTCCCGTTTGAAGGCGATCCCGTGCTCGGCCATATGCTCGGCGCGGTCGGCGTCCGGAATTTGGTGCCCGCTTTCTTCCAGCCCCGCGCCATCGGAGAGGTGAATGAAATCCGCTCCGCGCGCCTCCAGATCCCGTGCGACGTCCACCATCTCCGCGCGCGTCAGGCCACCCTCCATGTGCTCCTCTGCGCTGATCCGCACGCCCACAGGAATACCCTGGCACGCGTAGCGTGTCGCCTCCATGAGTTCATTCAAGAAGCGCTTGCGGTTCCGCCACTCGCCGCCGTACAGGTCCGTCCGCTTGTTCGACAGTGGCGAGAGGAACTGGTGGCAGAGAAAACCGTGGGTCGCATGGATCTCGATCATGTCGAAGCCACAGAGCACGGCGAGTTGGCAACTACCGGCAAACTCTTTCTGCTCGCTGCGGATCTCTGCCACGCTCATCTCACGGGTCATCGGACCGGTGGTCACCATCCGGGCTCGCATGTCTACGGACAGCGTCCGTGCGAAGGCATCGAAGGCCTTCTCGCGAGCAATCTCATATGGAAGGTTCGCGGTGGGCGCCGGGGCCAGGGCTTCGGGATCATCCGGCGTACACTGACGGCCCAGGCCGGGTGACATTTGGGCGCACGCGACCGAACCGAAGTAATGGATGCGCTCGGCGTAGAGCGTTGGGCCGATCTGATGGCCGGGATGATACAAGACCATGCTGCGACCCATCGGGAACTGCGCCGCCAGCCTGGTCGCGAGGAACACGCCGCTGGTCACCAGGCCGGCGCCGCCCTTGGCGCGCGCGCCGATGTAGCCCAGGGTTTGCTCCGTGACCTCGCCGTTGTAGCCGCTCATGAACTCCTGCATGGGCGCGACAGCAACCCGGTTCTTGATCTCCACGTTGCCGATATTGATCGGGGAGAGCAGGTTGTGGAAGTGGGCTGCACCCCGCGTCTTTGCGCGGCGGTTCTTGTCGGTTCCTGGTCGCATTGGCGTCCTCTCACGTCATTCAGGATTTGTACTTCTCTTCCATGGCGTTGTAGTGGGGCACGTTCAGGAACTCGTTGAAGAACGTCCACAGCCGCATGAGCTGCTCCGGCTCCGCGAACAGTGGCGTGCCGGTTTCCTTGAAGCGCGCCAGCGCATCCTGGATCGCCAACACCGCCGGGCCGATGCAGATGGAGGGGTAGATCGCGATTGCATATCCGAGCGCCTGCAGTTCGGATACGGACAGTGGCGGCGTCAGCGGGCCCAGGTTGATCAGACACGGTACGCTGGTGAACTGTTTCGGCACTTCATGGATGTGCTCCAGAGTTTGCTGTCCATCGGCGAACACCACATCCGCGCCTGCCTCGGCGTAGGCCGACAACCGATCGACGGCGGCCTGCAACCCTTCGACGGCGATGGCGTCGGTCCGGGCGATGATCACGAAATCCTCTGAAGTCCGGCAGTCAACCGCGGCGCGAACTTTGTTGACCATCTCCTCTTTGGGGATCACATGCTTGTTCTTCATGTGCCCGCAACGCTTCGGCCACACCTGATCTTCGATGTGGATGGCCGCTGCGCCGGCTTTTTCATACTCTCTGACCGTTCGCACCACGTTCAGGGCGTTCCCATAGCCGGTGTCGCCGTCAGCGATTAGGGGAATGCTGACGGCGTCCGCCAGCGCGCGGACGTTGTTGAGCATCTCGGTCATGGTCAGCAGACCCAGGTCGGGGAGGCCTGTCGTGCTGGCGGCCGTACAGTATCCGCTCATGTAGATGCAGCCAAATCCCGCCGCCTCGGCGAGTTTCGCCGTGAGGCCACTGTACACACCGGGCGCCACCACGAGCTCACGTTTCGCCAAGAGCACTCGCAAGCTGTTCTTTCGGCCCATAGCTGTCACCCTCCGCCTGTGAACCCGTTTGCGGGCGCCAGCAGCATCATCACGGTTCCACTAGCAGTTTCATGATTCCACCCTGCTTCAGGCATTCCAGCATGATCGCGTTGAGCGGGACGCCCTGGAGCGTTCTGCCACGCTCGACCGTGGTCACTCGTGCACGTTGCATGTCTACCTCCACGTGGTCCCCTTGCATGACCTCGCCTGCCACTCCCGGGCAGACCAGCACCGGAAAGCCGATCGCAATGGCGTTGCGGAAGAAAATGCGAGCGAAGGATTCGGCGATGACCGCCGCCGCGCCCAAATGTTTCAAAACCTCCGGCGCTGACTCGCGGCTCGACCCGCAGCCGAAATTTGACCCGGCCACAATGATCCCGCCAGCGGTGAACTCGCTGCAAAACTCGGGACAAATAGTTTCAAAGACATGTCTGCTCTGCTCGTCGAGTGTGGCATTCAGGAATTGGCCGGGGACAATCTGGTCTGTGTCGATCTGGCTTCCAAACGTCCAAGCAACGCCTTTGAAACAGAGATCCGCCATGTCTTTCAGACACTCCTTGGATCGGTGATGACACCTTTGAGCGCCGACGCGGCAACGGTCGCGGGTGAGGCAAGGTAGACCTTCGCATCGGCGCTGCCCATGCGGCCCTGAAAATTCCGATTGGTTGACGAAATGCAGGTCTCGCCCGCAGCGAGGAGTCCCGCATGGCCCCCGAAGCACGGGCCGCAGCTTGGGTTACAGAGGATGGCTCCGGCTTCAGTCAGAATTCTGAGCACACCGTCCTCCATCGCCTTCAGCAGGACCTCGCGGGATGCAGGGTACACGAACAGCCTGGTTGCCGGGTGCACCTGCTTCCCCTTCAGGATCTCGCCCGCAATCTTCAGATCTTCGTACCGGCCGTTGGTACAGGAGCCGAGCAGTGCTTGGTGGACAACCGTACCCGCGACTTCGCCCACGGGCTTCACGTTCCCCACCGAATGCGGGCAGGCCACCTGCGGCTCGAGATCCCCCACGTCGATCTCATACGCGGCTTCGTACTGCGCATCCGGGTCCGCGCTCAGCAGAGTCGTCTGCCCAACGCAACGGCCTTCGAGGTAGGTACGTGTCTTCTCGTCGGCATTGAAGAACCCGAACTTGGCGCCGATCTCCACTGCCATGTTGCTCACGGTCATGCGGCTCTCCAGGCTCAAACACTCTGCCCCCTCACCGATGAACTCGATCGATTTGTACTGGCCCACTTCCGTGCCGTGCTTCCCCGCGATGAACAGGATGATGTCTTTGGAGCTGACCCACTCCGGGAGCCGGCCCTTGAGAACGATTGCGATTGTCGGGGGCACCAGGAACCAGAGCCGACCGGACGCCAGCACGTAAGCCATTTCAGTGGTTCCAATTCCAGTCCCAGCAGCCCCAAGGGCCCCATACGTGCAGGTGTGCGAATCGGCGCCGACGATCAGATCGCCGGGCCGAACATGGCCTTTTTCAACCACCACTTGGTGGCCGATGCCCGCAGACTCACCGTAGTAGTACGGCAGGTCGAGGGCTTTCACGGTAGTGCGGATGAGCGCATGGATCGTGGCCGCTCGCTCCGTGCTTGCCGGTACATAATGATCGAGAACGACCACCACCTTTTCACGATCCCACACCGTGTATTTTCCGGCGGCAGCGAGCTGCATCCAGCTCAACGCAAACGCCTCATGAAGCATGGCGCGATCCACCGGTGCGATGACATATTCACCGGCCGCCACCGGGCGGCCCACCTTGGCGGAGAGGATCTTTTCGGCGATCGTCTGTCCCATAGGCTGCCTCTTCTCCGGACCTAGCAAGTACCTCGAAAACAACGACCGCCTATCGAATCCTCACCACGTCAAGGTTCTTGTTCATCGTGTAGCGCACCCGCGGTCGGGTGGCCGCCTCCGGGCGCAACACAAACGTCCGCTCCGTCCGCATCAGTCGGGACAGCTCGCTGCCGGCTGCGTCACGATCGCCAAATGTCCGGCACGACGTCGGGCAGACTTCCACGCATCGGGGCTCCTGCCCGCGCCCCAGCCGGTCTACACAGAAGTTGCACTTCTGCACAATCTTCTCGTACCCCCTGAGCTCGTCGACACCGTACGGAATTGGGGTGCCGGGGAAGTAGAACGCTTCCTGTTCGATGTACCACCGGGCGTCGTACGGACAAGCCGTCACACAGGCCCGACAACCGATGCAGGTGTCGTAGTCGACCAGCACCACCCCATCCACCGTGCGGTATGTTGCGCCGGTCGGACACACCTCTTCGCACGGGGCATCCTCGCAGTGATTACACAGCACCGGCAGAAAGAGCCGCGTGACCCGCGGGGTCTTGCCGTACTCCTTTTGCAAGACGTGTCCCCAGAATACGCCGGGTTGGGTCCCGTGCTCGGCCTTGCAGGCCATCGTGCAGGCGTTGCAGCCGATGCACAGATCCAGGTCGATGATCATCTCGTACGTCGCCATACTCTCCGACCCCTTCACGCCTTGTACACTCTGACCTTTGCGCAGTAGTCGATCTGGCCCGAGAGTGTATCGACCATGTCCCACCCGAAGCGGATCAGCGAATTCAGATGCACGCCTTTGCCTCTGGACACGTTCTTGTCCCGTCCCCACCGGCCACCGATGCCAAAGGTGGCAACAACCTGCGGGTGCACGCATTCCGTGACCCGCGCCCGGCCCTGCACGCGGATCACGTCGGATTCCAACCAGACCAGGTCTCCATCCTTGATCCCTTGTCGTTCCGCGACACTGGTGTGAATCATGACGGAGTAGTCCAGTGGATTGCGTTTGACGATGTCATCCACCCACGGGTTCTCCATGGAAATCGTATGACCCAACAAGGGAGCCTTGCTGAACGCCGTGTAGAGATCGTACTGACCATCGTCGATTCCATGCGCGCGGCAGGCGTGCCACTCGGGCATGGGGTGATAGAAGGAGGTGTCCCACCACTCCATCCCGAGCTTGGCGGTCACCGCCCGCACTTGTTTTCCGGCGTCGATGAAGTGCTCGAAATAGACCGGGATACGTGCCTTCGTGAAGCAGCCCGGAAACGCCTCCTCGGGCGTCTTGTCGTAGAAGTGCACCGCGCCGCGGTTGCGGAACAACTCCGCATTGAAAGTCTCTTCGCGGGTCAGCAGACACACGGTGCGCTTGGCGATTTCCTCGGTGGTGTATTTCTTGTCCGGCTCGAGCGCCAGCGGACGCGAATTGACCAAGCCGGTGTTGAAGTTGATCAGCCGATTGACCTCGGAGGTGATCCCCAACCGCTCGGCGACATCCATCATGAAGTCCGCCCAGTGCCGTACGCCGGGCGGAGGATCGACGACGGGTTGGACGATCTGGCCGTACCAGGGACCGGGACCGGGACTGATGAACCCGGCCGGCAGATTGGCGGGAAACATCCACCAGCGCTCGAAGTCGTGGGCTTCGGGGATGATCAGGTCGGCGAACTGATTGGTCTCGTCGATGTGCCACGCAAACGACAGAATGAAATCGACCTTCTTCAACGTCTCAGCGACGGCGCGCGGGTCCATCGTGGTCATCATCGGGTTGAACCGAAAGATGGCCAAAAACTCAGGCCGGTATGGGAGCGCGTATTTCGCCGGGTCGTTCATGGTCAGCAGAGGAATGGTGTTGCGGAAATTCGAGCAGGGCATCAGTTCCATCAGCTCGAGGCTTTCGGGGGGACGGACCTCCTCCGGCGGGTACGTGCTGATGAAGTCCGTCACATGCGCCATCACGTCGCAGAGGTTGCTGACGATGAGGCCGTCATCGGACTCGGTGATCGTCCACATACCGAAGGGTCCCAGCGGATGCGTCCCCAGAAGGCCGCCGGGAACGTTCATGGCTCCGACAAGGATGTTGGGAAGGATGATCGAGTACACATTCCAGAAGCCGTTCTTGTGCTGACTGCCGCCGCGTTTGGTCTCGATGCACGCGGGCCGATGCGGCAGGACGTGGCCATCGTACATGATGGTGGCCCCGATCTGTGCGGCCTCGCCGAATTCCTTCGCCAACCGCCGTATCGTGTCCGGCGGCACCGACGTGATGCGCGAGACCGTCTCGGCGTCGTACTTCTTCAGGTGTTCCTTGAGGAGCTCGAACGCCGGACGGCACGCCTTGCCTCCGACATGATATGAGCCATCGAGGGCATAGTCGTTGATGGTCTCGTCATTGTACGGCTTCGCCGCTTCCGCCGCGAGGTCCCACACGAGCGGTTTCTTGGTCGCTGGATCGCGGACGTAATGACCGTCGTCGCCGATCAGATACGGCGCATTCGTGCTCTTCTGGAGAAACGGCCGATCATAGATGCCGAGCTCATTGACGAGCACGTTCGCCACACCGATGCCCAGGGCGGCATCAGTGCCGGGGACGATGGGAATCCACTCGTCCGCCTTCGCGGCAGCGTGGCCGCATACGGGGTCCACAACCACCAGCTTCGCGCCTCGCTTGCGTGCCGCGGCCATGTCCCGGATGCCGACCATGGGATTGTTGTTGGCGCCGAACCCATACTGCGATCCCCACTGCACAAGGTAGTTGCAGCGTGGCACATCCGGTTCTGAGTTGACCGCACCCAAGGTTGCGAACAGGACGGTGTGCAGCCCGCCGCCACACATGCTGGCGCTGTACCAGGCGTAATTGGGCGAGCCGAACGCGGTGGCAAAGGCGTACTGGTAAAAGTGATTGTTCAGGTCCATGGAGGCCATGACGAGCTTGCGGGGGTCGTCGGCGTGGATCTTCTGGAGCCGCCGAACGACGATGTCCATGGCCTCGTCCCAAGTGATCTCCTTCCATTTGGGATCGACGTCGATGCCCTTCTCCGGGTTCGTCCGGATGAGGGGCTTGGTGACCCGGTTCGGTTGGTACAGATCGGCAATGCGCGCCAACGACTTCCCGCAGCACTTGCCGAGAGAGCTGTACACCCGTGGATCGCCCTTGGAACCGACCAGCTTGCCGTCCTTGCGATGGACCTGAATGGCGCAGGAGGGAAAGCAGCCGTAACAGGTCGTGGAGACCCAGGCGTCATCGGTGGGCGTCGCGTTCAGCATTGGGATTCCTTCCTTGCGGATTGATCGTGATACGATACGCGAGAGTTCGGCATCTCAGATCACGGGCGTGTACACGCCGGCCCGCAGCAGCGCGTATCGAAGGCTGACGTCGCCGGCCAGCCGCAAGGGAACGGCGGTGACGAGCATCAGGCCAGAGACAACGGCCGAGCTCCGGACAACGTACGCGAGCATCACCAGAAGCAGCGGCAATCCCAGGCCTGCGAGTAGGGCACCTCCCTGGAAGAACGGCTTGAGCCGCCCCGTCGTCAGCAACCGGACGGACTCCTGTGCCGCCTCGCAGCGGGAAGTCGACGCGGTGAACATCCACGTGAGCGCCAGTGTGGCAGAGAGGAGCGCAAGCACCACGCCGCATTCCCGGGGATGTGCGACCACACCCCCGCCCGCCAGAGACAGCAGGGCGGTCAGCAGCAGCCCCGCCGAGGTCAACGAATGCAGCAGGAAGAGAATCGGCAGGAGCGAGGTGTTCCAAAAGGGTACGGCCGTGATGGAAGAGAACAGAATGCCGGTGTACAGGACGACGACAAAGGTACAGATCAAGGCCAGCACTTGCAGGGCCAACAGCTCCGGACCCTCGCCGCGCAAGAGCAGTGCGGGAGGCCCCAAGATGATCAAGCCTGCCGTGAACACGGCGCCCCGGCTCATCCACGCACGGCCCGCCTCGTTGATCACCCGCCAAAAGCGCAGCGGATGCCCCAGATGCGCGAACAGCGCGGCAGCCCCGATCAGCACCAGCACCAACCCCGTCATGCCGCCCGCCGTCGAACCCGCCAGGAAGGCGATGAGATACGTTGCGGCGCCCACCCCTTCGGCCGACATGCTCAAGGGCACCATGGTGTCCATCTCGCGCTCGGTGGTGCGCAAGCCTACGGTGAACTCATTCAGCATCGGTCCTCCCAAGGTGACAACGTACCCGGCACACGCCGAGCGCGTCCTCTTTGCTGCGTTCTAGCGCGGATGTGTGGATGCCGCGCCTGTGCCGGTTTGCCGCTTCTCAATTCCTCGCTGCCTGGCAGCCCACTGCGTGTACCGGGGGTTGTACTTCTCCAGCCCGCTCTCAGGGTTGAGGACGCATTTTACCCGGAGCGCTCACCCGGTGCCGCGACGGCCTGAATGCCCCGCCAGAAATTCCGCAGCGTGGACCGAACCAGTTCCTCTTGGCGCAGGTGGCCGACGAAGCCCGAGCGGATCTCTTGCACCGGGAGCACAATGACTCCGGTCACGGACGCCCACAGCGACACGGCGGTTGTCCATGGGTCGCAGCGTCGGATGGCGCCTTGCTTGATGCCCCGCTCGATCACGCTTGTGAGTAGCTCCAAGGCCTCCTTGCCTAGCGCCGTCCACTCGGTGCGAAGCGCATCGGCGACACGGCCCCGATCCGGCCGATGCTCCACGACGAAAAGGAGCCGGAAGTAATCGGGCCTGCGAACATAGAAGCCGTAGTAGGCGTCGATCAGCCGTTCGAGTTGCTTGAGCGGCGGCGCGGTGGGATCGTGCGCTTCCTTCAGGGCCTTCACCAAACGCCGGCTCGCTTCGACGAGCAGGGCGAGACGCAGCTCCTGCTTGCTGCTGAAATACAGATACACCGCGCCTTTGCTGAGCTCCGCCCGTTCCGCGATCTGCTCCATCGTGCTGGCCGACATGCCCCATTCGAGGAACACGGCGCCGGCAGCGTCGAGAATGGATTGCCGGCGCGCCTCCTTTTCCCTCACCCTCCGCTGCGCTCTGACACTTCGCGAACGGGACGATTGATTGGCTGCAGCTACAGCTGACTGAATCACCATAATATGACCAGCAGTCAAATAACTGACTAACCGTATACCAAGATCGCGCCGTGTCTGTCAAGGCAGGAATGTGGCCTCGTCGGAGCCGGCCCGGGTTTGTGGGATTGATTGAGCAGGCTGAATCGGCGCTATGTCGCCGGCGGTGCGGACGATTTTTTTCTTGCGAAGTTTTCCGGTGCGAGTAGACTTCGGGGTAGCAGCGGAGGTGAAATGAACGTACGTCTCTTGTCGCGGTCTGTTTGCTTCGCTCTCGCTTTGTCACTGATGGGGACTGGCCAAGTCGGAGCGCAGCAGTGCCCGCCGCCACTTGCGGCCCCCGCATGCACCGGCCAGACGAAGCTCAGTATCCGGGTTTCGAAGGCGGGAGGGCGCGGGATCCTGAGCTTGACACATTGCCCTTTTCCTTCTCCCTGTCTGAATCGGACCCAGGCGCCGGTGATGGTCACGATCTCAGATGCGGCATGTGCGACCTCGACGCTTCAATTTCCCGTTAGCCCGTCCCGTCGCGGGTCTGGTTGTACTGGCAACGATGAATACAGCAGCGGCCGGGCCGGGAAGCTCAAGTTTATCTTCGGTGCGGGGGAGAGTGTGTTGGGAACACAGCTGAACATCCCGCTGCCATCAGGTCTGACGCCGCCCGTAAACCTTACCATCACGGATGGCCACGGGTATTCCATCGGGGCAACGCTGACGAAGTGCCGAAGCAATAAGGCGACGCAGATCTCGTGCAACTGAGTGAGCCGCGCCGCGCTGTACTCGCCCCGTTCAACACCCCGCTGCGCGCAGATACTCATCCAGCGTGGCGGAATCGTTGGCAACCGTCAGGGCGGTTTCGCGCCGGATCCGATTGGTGCGGACGAGATCGGCGAGGCTGCGTTCCAGCACCAGCATCCCCTCTTCTCGGCCGGCCTGGAGCGCGTTGACGATCTGCGCCGTCCGGCCCTCGCGGATCAGATTGGCCACGCCATGGGTGACCCTGAGCAGCTCCACGGCCGGAACCCGACTCGCTCCATCCGCCGTCGGCAGGAGGCGTTGAGAGATCACGGCACGCAGCGAATCCGCGAGTTGCACCCGGATTTGCCGCTGGCGTTCCGCCGGATAGGTGTCGACGATCCGCTCGACGGCTGATGCGGCGGTGCGGCTGTGGAGGCTCGCGAATACGAGGTGACCGGTTTCGGCCGCGGTGAGTGCCAGGCTGATGGTTTCGGGATCGCGCATCTCACCGACCAGGAGGATGTCTGGATCCTCGCGCAGCGCGTCGCGCAGGCCGGTGGCGAAATCACGCACGTGCGTGCCCACTTCACGCTGGCGGACCAGTCCGGACGCGCGCATCGGCCGGATGACGTACTCGATCGGGTCCTCGAGGGTCACTAGGACCTGCGGGCGCGCCCGCAGGGCGTGCTGCACGAGGGCCGCCAGCGTGGTGCTCTTACCGCAGCCCGTCGGTCCGCAGGCGACGACGAGTCCGTGGGGCAGTTCGATGAGCGGCTCAAGCTGCGGCGGCAGATGCAGATCCGCGAGCGTCGGAGCTTCTTTCCTGAGAATGCGCACGGCGGCGCACAGTCCTTCTTCGGTCGCGTAGACGTTGACGCGTACGCGCCCCACCCCGGGCACGTCGAAGGCGCGATCCACCGAGCCGCCGGCCCGGACATCTTCGAGCCGCTCTGGCCCACCGAGCAGGGCACTCGCGTCGAATCCCGGCGCGCCTTCGAACGCCTGCAGCGCACCGTTGATGCGGACGATCGGCGCTCCCTGCGGACTCAAATGCACGTCGCTGGCGCCCTGAGAGAAGGCTCGCGTCAGTACTGCGACGAACGCCGCCGGGAGTGTGCCGGTCCCCGCACGCCAGAGGCTTCCGGCGGGCGTGTCCTCGCTAGCGCTCGCGGTCGCGCCGATGAGTACATCCCCACGCCGCTCGCTGCTCGCCGAGTCGTCGCCCTCGCGACTCTCGTCTCCGTCGCGACGAAAGCGAGCCTCCAGCGTGGACTTGTCCTGCTGGACCAGCCTCAGGACGAACTTCCCCAGCGTGGCGCTGTTATACGTGAGCGACAGTTCACCGCGCTGGCGCAATGCCGCCTCATTTGACGTCCACAGGTCGTCGAGCAACTCGCGGATCCGCTCCGTGGACATCGCGGGAATCGTCAGCGGCAGCTCGGTGTCCTCCTTGAACATCTGCGGGCGGCGATCTGAAGCGAGCCTCAGCTCAGTCCCCCCCTGCTGCACTAGGAGCTTCAGCACGCTGTCGATCGCCTTCACGTTTTGGCTCGGCATGTCTTCAACCGATCTTTGCCTGACCGGCGGCACCGCCGCAACCTGAACGGTGAAGCGGATCGATCATCCCGCCGCCACTAGCAATACCGACAGCGTAACGAGAGCGATGCGATTCAAGGCCTGAGCTGCTACCCGGCTGCGACCTCATCCCGCGCCCGCGCGTGACCGGCGGTGAACCAGGCGTCGATCGGCGCGCGGCGCCGTGTCAGGACGCGTGTGGCGCGGGCTCGAGCGGGTAACCCGCGTCGCGCCAGGCCTTCATCCCGCCGTCGAGGGCCACGGCCCGCGTGAAGCCCATCGTCCGTAAGGTTGCTGCGGCGAGGGTCGAGATCTTCCCGAACTCACAGCACGTCAGGACGTGTGCCGTCGGATCGGAAAGCACCTGATCGAGACGGAGCTCGAGCTGTCCGCGCGGCACGTGCCGTGCCCCCGGTATGTGCCCCGCCTCGTAGGCGTCACGTTCGCGCACGTCGAGAATGACCAGCTCATTGGTGCCCGCGGCGACCCGCGCGCGCACCTCCTCCATTGACATGAAGGCGATCTGGCGTGCCGCTTCGTCGAGGAGCTGGGCCACCGTTTTCCCGCCGGTGCGGTTCGTCCGCAGCGCCTCGGTCAGGTGGTCGGGCATGCTCAGGCTGAGCGCGCGCATCTGTTCCACGAAGGCGGCCAGGTCGCGCTTCTGGAGGCGCGGGTTCTCGGCCTTCTCGCGGCCAATCGTCGTTACCGGCGTATCCTTGTAGTTGTGGCCGGGGTAGACGGCGAGGGCGTCGTCCAGTCGGAGCAACGTGCCGAACAGACTATCGTACAATGCCTCGGGGTTGCCCGTCGGCAGGTCGGTGCGGCCGGTGGCTAGCCGCAGGAGGGTGTCACCGGACAGCACGCGGTCCGGCAGGACGAGCGAGATCGAGTCCTCGGTGTGCCCCGGGGTGTGCAGCACGCGCAGCCGCAGGCGGCCGGCGATGAGCGTCTCCCCATCGTCGACCCGCAGGTCCACATACGGGGCGGCGCTGGAGTAGTGCATGACGGCGGGCACACCGAGGCGCCGAGCCAACTCACGCGTGGCCGAGAAGTGGTCCGCGTGCGTGTGTGTGTCGACCACGTACTGGAGACGAACCCCGGCCTTCGCGATCAACGCGAGCGTGCGGTCGATCTGCGAGAGCTCAGGATCGACCAGCACCCCGCAGCAGGTCTCGCCGCACGCGACCAGGTACGAGCAGCACCCGCCGGTGCGGATCTCCTCGAACATCATGACGACACCTCCGTGTAGACTCCTATCAGTGCCACACCGCGGCGCATGCGGCAAGCCGATCGTTGTTACGAGCCCAACACCTGCGACGTACGCGAAGCGCAGGCCCGCTCTCGGCCCCGAAAGCTGGCCCTCATGATCCGGCGGGTCGTGGCGTGAGGATGATAACCGGGATGTCGCGCTGCGTGCGTGCCTGGTAATCGGCATAGCTCGCGTACATGGCGACCAACCGGGGCCAGAGCGCGGCCTTTTCTTCGGCGCTCGCCTGGCGCGCCGTCATCGCCAGTTTCTGCCTTCCCACTTCCACCTCGACGCGCGGGTTGGCCTGGAGATTCTTGAACCACAACGGATGGTGCGACATGCCGCCTTTGGAGGCGACGATGACGTACCGGTCACCGTCTGCGAGATAGAGCAGCGGGGCCGTGCGGGGCCGGCCCGATTTGCGGCCGACGGTGGTCAGCAACAGCACCGGAGGACCGCTCGGAAAGCGGCCAGCGATGCGGCCACCGCTCAGTCGGTAGAGCCACGTGTTCACCTGTGACGCGATCTTGACGATGACGCTGCCGACGCGCTCCTGGCGCGGCGTGAACGGCTGCGCGGTCTTACCGGACATGGCTCCCTCCTCGGCTCATCAGATCACCATCAGTGACACGGCGTACTAGCGGAACTTCGGCGGGCGCTTGTCGAGGAAGGCTTGCACCGCTTCTTTGTGCTCCGGCGTCGTCCAACAATGGCGCAGCATTTCGGTCTCGCGGTGCTGAATCGCGCGCAGGTCGGTGGCGGTGGCGTTGCTCGTCAGCAACTCCTTGATCATGCGGAGCTGCGGGTCCGGGTTGGTGGCGATCTCGGCAGCGACGCGTTGCGCCTCATCGGCCAGCTGCTCGGCGGGCACGAGCCGATCCGCCAAGCCCATGCGCGCCGCCTCGTCGGCGCCGCAGAGACGACCCGATAGACACATCTCGCTCGCCTTGCCCCAGCCGACGCGTTGCACGAGGAAGTGCGTGCTGGCCAGTTCGGGAACCAGGCCCATCTTGATGAACAACATGCCGAAGCGGGCCTTGTCCGAGGCGACGATGACGTCGAACGGCAGGATCATCGTCATGCCAATGCCGACGGCCGCACCGTTGACCGCGGCGATCAGCGGCTTCGCGCGCCGCACCAGCGCCACCCAGTCGAGCGCCGCCGGCATGCCGCCCTCGCCCGCAGCCGTGTCACCGCCGGGGTCGGTGCCCTCGATGCGCGTCTTGAACGTCTCCTGCATGTCGGCGCCGGCGCAGAACCCGCGCCCGGCACCGGTCATCACGATCGCCCCCACCGAGCGATCGGCATTCGCCCGCTCGATCGCGTCTGCCTGCTCGCCCGCCATATGCGGCGTCCACGCGTTCAAGTGCTCCGGCCGGTTGAGGGTGATCCACGCAACGTCGTGGCGAACCTCGTAGGTAATCTGTCGGTAGCCCATCGCCGGATTGTGTGCCGTCGTGACGCTGCGGTCAAACGGAAGTCAACGATCGCGACGGGATTTCGGCCACGGAATGTGCTACGGCGGACCCATGAGCAACGGGGTCGGTGCGGCACGCGACAAACGCGTAACGCGTGACGTCGATGTCTCGGCCGTCCGGGATCTGCTGGAGAGCCCACCCCGTGCCACCGTGGCGTTCGTGCATGATGGTACCGTGGATGTCTTGCCGGCGCGGGCTCGCTGCAGCGCCGACACGCATCAGTTCGGCGTCGCATCCGACACGGCCCCAAATCTCGACCATTGCGAAGTGGTGCTGGTGATCGATGCCGGGTCGAACTCTTGGTTCAAGCTGCGAGGGTTGTCCGTGCGCGGTGTGACCGTACGCGCCCAGCCGCCGGCCTCCGAAGGGTCAGATCTTACGTGGTACGCGATTGAGCCGCGGCGCATCCTGGCGTGGGACTACGGCGCTATTCGGGAGGAGTGAACGGATGCTGGCGGCCACCGATGCCCGGGTGCGTACGTTTCTGCGGCGTTCGAGCATCGTGCAGGTGGCGACGCTCTCACCGAAGAAGCGTCCGTTTGTCACTCCGCTGTGGTTCATCCTGCACGACGGTGCCGTCTATATCACGTCGGGGTACGAGAGCCGGGCCGGCCGCAACGTTCAGCAACACGCCGAGGTCACGCTGCTCTTCGTAGCCGACCGGAGAGCGCACGCCGATCAGGTGTTGCGCCTGCGGGGAACGGCGACCTGCCACCGCGGATATCCGCCCTGGGGTGTGCTGTGGTGCGTCGTAATGAAGTACTATCTGTCGCCGCGGGCCTTGGTCGTGGAGCTACGGAACGCGCGCAAGTGGCGCCTGCGCAAACGCTACTACGGACAGGCAAAGGGTGGGGCCGGATACCTCCGGGTCATCCCCGGCGCTTGCGAGTTCTTACGGCGGCCGTGAACAGCACAGGGTCACTCTCTTAGCCTTAGCGCACAACTGGGCGTGAGCATTCGAGCTCGTCGGCGGGATTCTGTTCGAATGGTGGATCTCCGCTTACATTCGGCCGCTTCGACCTGAAGGGCCAGTCGTCAGTTCTCGACGTGAAGATCAGCCACTTAGGAACGTCCCTGATGGCCTCTCCTGCAGCGCTCACGGCCACTCGATGATTTCCCCGGAAGCTGGGCTGATGGGAGTCCGCCGCCAGCATGCTTCGAACTCGACCAGGTACGTGGCCTCACGGGTTTGCGGCAGCGTCACGACAACAACGGCAAGTTCGGGCAAGGTTCGAAGCCTGCTTTCCGCGGCCGACCCAAAGAGCCGATCTCGCGTCAAGATGACGCGAAAACCCGCAGCGAACGCGGCGGCGGCCAGCGACCCGTTCGTCAGCTCACGCCAACCACGGCTGACGGCCGTCTCGCACGAGACCCCATCTCGGCGGAGAAACGTCACCAGGCCGTTTGGGAGGTTGACGTCAAGCAGCCACATCCTGCCGGTCGGTGGCCGAGGAGGCATAGCGGAGGACTTCGCTGAGCGCTTCGCACGGGAACTCGGAGTACTCGCGTACGATGTCCTCGTACGACATCCCTTCGGAAAGGCAGGCGAGGATGAACGAAACGGAAAAGCGCGTGCCCCGTATCGTCGGCTTGCCGCCGAGGCGGTCGGGATTGGTCACCAAGTAGGCGTATCCGGGAATGGCTGTGTCGTCCATGGCGAACATTTTCCCGCAAAACAGCGGTCAAGTCGAGCGCTGGTCCGAGTGCCGAAACCAGGTGCGGCAGTTGGTGGAGCAAACGCGGCCGTCAGCAATGGGGCCGCGTCTGGGCTTTGGACGTAACGTGGCTCAACTTCCGCGGATGGTGCGTTACCTCATAACCATGTCGCGGTTCATTGAGTCCATTGTCCAGATATGAGCCCCAGAGCGCCGTCGCGAAAGTCTAAAGTCCAGACGCGATCCCCATCCCGCGTGAACGAAGATCTCGCGCATCGCTAGCTAATTACTACTTTCCAGGCCTGATTCCGTCCGCAAAGCCATTAGGCCTGCGTCTTGACAGCAGCGTCTTCGTGCCATGCTGCATCCAGAACGAATGGCTCGATGCGGATTCCTCTGTCGTGGTGCTTCTGACAGAACCGATTGGCCTGGCGCTCCAGGGCTCGAGGCAACTTCTGCCGACGGACACGCTTTCTGGCTTGAGTCCAGCTACACGAGCCGCACCAAGCTACCAGATAGACTCCATGCGTCTTGCGTTCCCCGAGGAGGTAACCCGTCCCGAGTTGACGCACCAGACTCGTGCCGACTTCTCGATTGTCGGACCATTTGATTTCGATGATCACACAGGCCTGGCTTCCATCGAGGCAAGGCGCAAGGACGCGGAGGTCGAGTCGGCGACGGTGTCGAACCTGGTCCTCGCGCAGCAACTCCACTTTCGCGCCCGCGTCCACGACGCGACCGGGGAGCAGATCACTGAGCCGCCGTCTCACGTAGGCTTGCAAGGCGTCTTCCTCCAAATGCCAGCGACTTTCCGCACGCCCGCGCGACTTGTTCTTCGGACTGCTTCGCTGCCTCGCCGGCTTGCCGTAGAGCATAGCCAGGTCGTAGCCAATGTCATGATTGATGCGACCGAGCGTCTCAAGGACTGCTTCCAACAGGTCATCACCCGACCGAACCAATCGGTACTCAGCGTTGTCGAGCAATTCGACGATGCGGTCAACCGCAAGCAGGGGCTGGTTCGCTGGCGCTGCGCCAGCAATCGTAGCGCCTGCCTCCTTTCTCGCACGCAACGAATCGTGGCGAGCCCGCAAAGAAGGCTCCAAATCAACGAGACTCAGGAAGCCATCTTCGTCGCCGTCGTGTCCACGGTAGAGGAGGCGCTCAAGCACTCTTTCCCTGAGCCATACCAACTCCTCCTTCGGCCCAACCGATCCGCTCTGAACTGACGCTAAGGCAAGTGGAAACGACTGAAGGAGCATTCTCGCAAGCTTCGTCAACCGTTCAGCACGCCATGACAGTACGTTCGCACCGCACTGATCAGGTTCGTTCCAGAGTGACGGCAACTCGAGTAGCGCCTGGACTTCCCGGGCTTGATAGTCGGCGTCGACGATCGGCCAGGCGCCGTCTGGGTCGAGCGCGAGTCGGCAGTCGAGTCCGACTTTACGCAGCGGTGTCTCAGTTTCGAGACTACCGTCCAACTGAGACCAGTCGATTGCGACGCGCAGCGCGTGTTCGGGTTGGCGCATTGTCGTTGCCCGCAAGAGTGCTGCTCGCGACTGCGACGGATAGGAGGCGTCCCGCAAGAGGGCCACGATCCGTTCCGTGAAGCGCCCTGGCCACATCTCCACCGGGATGCAACCTGCCGTAGACGCGTATTCCTTCCCTGACCTCAGCTCACGGATGATTGCGTCGATGACTGCGTCTGAGGTTGCTGCTGCATCCACTCCAAAACAGATGCGTACGGTCCCGGCCGCGTCCAGGAATCCGAGATCATCCTGGTACAGACGGCCACCGCGGGAGAAGCGACGCGTTACGCGGACAGGTTTGAGGTTCGTAGCCATTTGCACGATCGTCGTCATTCCGACTGAGGGAATCAAGTCATCTCCGCCCGCCGTTGGCTTCTTCATGCCTTCGGAATTCAAGTCTCGTCTCCGCAATCAGCCTTCAGTAGACTGTTGACAACAACCCGTTCGAACATCAGCCGACTTTGCGGAACATCTCGTACCGCTCCTCCAATAGATCGGAGCGCGGCCGCAGCCGCTGGTCGCGCGGGAGGTGGATGAGCTGGCCGGCGATCTCTTGCAGGCCGTGCCGGAGCATCGGACCATCGATCTCCTCCAAAATATCGTCCCGCACCTCGATCACGTAGTTGGGTCGGACGCCCAGGATGTGCGCGTCAAACGCTGCGTGGTGAAGCTTGCAGAGGGCCAGTCCGTTTGGAACGATCGGCTCTCCGCGCGGGTGCCCGTCGGGTAAAATATGAGCAGCGTCCAGAAGCTCACGATGGCGCAGCCGGCAAATCGCACACGTGTCATGGTAGGCGTTCAGGACGCGCTCACTGAAAGTCCGCTGGTGGAGCCGGCGCAGCGTCAGTACCGTCACGTAGCTCCGTCGCGCCTCGGCAACCTGCTCGGTTGGTGCCTCTGCGCTGAGCAGCCCGAGTTGCCGATCGTCGATGGTGACCTTGAACGTGAGTGCTGACGGGTCATCGCCGACAATGAACACCGGCCACACCGGCATGTATTCGCCTTTTACCACACCGAAGAGGTAGATCAGCGGAACACGGCGCTGCATTGTCAGCCGGAGGCCAGCGTTGTCTCTGTGTTGCGGGTCCGCGCCGCGGTACCGGTAGTTCAGCAGACCTTGCTCATCGAGTCCGTCATCATACGGGTGCTGTTCACCTTCGCGCACCGGAGCGGTCGCGATGCTCAACGGCATTTGCGGCAGGATTGCCGGTTTGAAGATTCCTTGCGGCCCGATGAGTGGGACCCGCTTGCCATCTTGTAGAAAGCCCTTGGACAAAATCCCCCACGGGAGAACGTCGCCATGAATCGATGTCTGCTCGCTCAGGAAGTCGAACGCCCGCAAGCGCACCTCCCGATCGAATGTCTCAGACGAGGTCACCGAAGCGATCAGACTACCGGAGCTGCAACGAAGTCAACCGAGGGCTGCGGCGCGAGTTCCTCGAGCGACAGGGAGCGATTACTGGAAATGTCGTTCCGACGCCGGAAGAGAGGCTCGGGGTCAGCCACTGAAGTCGAAATTTGGTCGTCCGACCACCGTCCGCTTCCACGCTGATGTTGGCCCCCACCGGTCGTCCGCGCAGCTCCGCGGTGCTCGTCTTTGAGTAACGTATGAGTGTGGCTGACGGGCACGATGCACCGTCAGCCGGCGACCGGAGCCTCCGTTTCGGCGGCAAGCTGGAAGTCGAGCCAGGTGACCATGAATCGAAGCGCCAGCCCGACGTTGCCGATCTGGCAGTGATTGTCGGCGTGCTCGCTAGCCGTGAAGATGCGGCCGGTCAGCGAGCGCGCGTTCGGCAGGTTCTGCACCTGGCGGTGGAACTGTCGCAGCGGCACGATGTGATCTCCCGCCCCGGCCAGCAGAAGACAGTCCTGCGTGATGCGGGCTGAGAACGGCGCGGTGTTCATCTGCTCCGCCCAGCACAGGAACTCGAACGGGTCGCGCGCGCCGCTGACGTGCATGCCGTGTGCGAACGTCCATGCGGTCGCCGGGTTAGTTGCCGTGAGGCGCGACATCATCTCGTTGACGACGTCGCGTTGCCGTGCGCTCAGTAGGTGACGCAGGTGTTGCGCGAGCTCCTCGCCGGCACGTGCCGCAAAGCAGTCGAAGAAGTCATCGAGCACGTCGAAGGCGATGACCCGCCGGATGCGTGGCTCGAATGCCGCCGCCCGCGGCGCCAAGTACCCGCCGAGAGAGACGCCGAGTATGGTGCAGCGGTCGATGCCGAAGTGGTCGAGAACGGCGCCGACAGGGCGCTCCCAGTCGGGTCCCATGACCAGACCGCTCTTGCGCAACGCGGCGCCTTGACCCGGTCCCTCGAACAGCACGACCCGGTACCCCGCTTCCGTCAGGAAAGAGCCCCACTCGACGAACTCCTCCAGAAACGAGTCGAAGCCACCGTGCAGCAGCACGGTTTCCTTCTCGCGCCCACGCGCCGGCAGAACAACGGCAGGGAGCCACGAACTCTGGTACGGCACGCGCTGCCGCTGGTGCGCGAACCCGTCGAGCGCGCGATCGAAGAGCTGGACGAAGCGCTCGTACGCCAGCTCTTTGTCCGGATCGCCCGGATGCGTGAAGAACTCCGCAGCCCGGAAGTAAAACGCTGCCTCGAGCGTGGCGCCGGTCGCTTCGGCCGCGGTCGCGGCGGCAAGCATCACCGGCTTCCAATCCGCGAGCGTGTGGATGCGTGTCGCGAGCGTGCTCAACTCGCCCTCGGGCAGAACGGAGAGCCAACGGTTGAGCTCGAAGTTCAAGCTCGGGTCGCCATGAAACACGCGGTAGCCGATCGGGAATTGCACGCGTCACCTCCGTCTTCTTCTGCCCGCCGGGCGCCGCTGATACCGCGTGGCGGCTGGGGCGGGTTCGTCAGCGGTTCCCTCGAACAGATGCTTCAGGCCCGCCAAATGATATCGCGTGTAGCCGGCGACGATTTCGCGAATGGTCGGCTCATCATCGAAGCTCTCCAGGACGGTCACCATCGTCTTCACAAAACCATGATAGATCTGACGCAAGTTGAAGCGCAGGGCATCGGTCAGCTCGATCTCGGGGCGTAGCGCGCGGAAGTGGGCGATGGCCAGGTCGATGAGGTTCCGGACCGTCCGTTCTCCGAAGTGCGCGTAGCGCGAGCCCTGGCTGCGTCCCAGCAGGATGACGACGCGTAGGCGGTTGTCGATGCAGAAGCGCAGAAGATCCTCCGAAGCCAGGTGATAGAGGTAACGGGCCTCGAGCGCGCGCACGTCGTCGACGCCGTCCAGGGACCGGACGCGACGGCTGAGCAGGGCGGTGAAGCGGCGCGCGAATGCGGCGCTCACCACGTCGTCGAAGAGCACCCGTTTGTTCTCGTAGTAGCGGTAGATATTGCCGGGCGAAATACGCGCGGCCGCGGCAATCTCGCCGATCGTTGCGTCGGCGAAGCCGTGCCGCGCGAACACCATCGCCGCGGCGGCAATGATCCGGCCGCGAACCGCGTCTTTGAGATATTGGGCCATCGGGTAAATAATGAATTCACCGTTTACTATTACGGAATGGGGATACTTGCAAGCGTTTTGAGGGCTTGGGAGATCACGAGGTCCCGAGCGATTGCAGCACCGTGATTCCACCTTCGCGGCTTCGGAGGGCGGAGCGCATCGCCGAGGCGGTGATGCGTGCACAGGCGCGTACTCCGGGTATCCAGGCTGGTGAGGTAGACGCAGTTGCGATCCGCTCCACCGGCAGCTAACATCTAAGGAGTGCATGTCTGGTGCTGTTTACTCAGCACTCAGACCGCAGCACTCAGGACTGATGATGACGCCATGGGGGCGATCTGGGTTCGACGGGGGTATGGAAGGCTCCGGTTGCGTGCACGGGATCCTGGGTACCGTAAAACCCCAGGGCTGCTTAAACGCAGACGTACCTCTAGCACTGGCTGCCTAAGGGCAACCACGTCTGACCTGCCCGAGCCCGTAGGGTGGGATTCAGGCGACGCAAATCGGGATAAGCGGCGGTGAGTGCTCGGGTGCCGCTGACGAAAACTCACGAGCTGGCTGTCTGGGATCCTGTCCGTGGGAGCCCAGCCGGCGAGATTAAAACACGCGGCTACGCACGTAGACACCGAAGTTGACCGCTTCCGGACGGGGGTTCAATTCCCCCCGCCTCCACTCCTCCTTTCGTTATATTTCCAGCACTTACGAGCTTTTGCGGCTCGTCGGTGCCCATTGGTGCCCATGGCGGCGCCCGGATTCCGGTACAAACCGGCAATCCGGCGACCGTCCTGTCGCCGCAAGTTGCTCATGAACTTCCGGTAGTGCTGGAAGATCATCCGCTCCGAGGTCCCGCACACCTGCGCCACCCAGCCCGGGTCCTCACCTGCCGACAACGCCAGGCTGAGGCCGACACCGGAATGATCACCGCTCAGAGTGTGGACCGCGCCAGCTGCCGCCTGCGGCGCAACACCCGGCGCTGGTGTGGAGGCAAAGTGGGTCGGCCGCATGAGTTTGTACTGCGGAAAACACTGGGGCTCGACTTCGGCCTTCCGCCGCTACACGTGTGGGCCTGCAGTCGGTGCGGGCGCAAGGCGTACAACCTGAAGGTGTCTCGCCGTCACGCCGTCGTGGCGGTCAGCCGCGCAGCAGTTTGATGAACTCGTCGGTTGTGAGGCCGGCGTCTTTGATGATGCCAAGCAGGGTCCCGCGCTTCATGTCGCGGCGATGAAACGGGACAATGACCGACCCAGGCCGCGTCGGGTGTTTGTAGCGACGGTGGGAACCGGTGGCGTTGCGGTACTGCCAGCCCGCGCGTTCGAGCACCCGAATCACGTCGGTCGAGGTGCACGAAGGCAGTCGACTCATGCCTTCGCCGGACTCAACTGCACAGGAATGCGCTGCGTGATAGCGTATCCGTGCTCAACGGGCACTTCCTCACCATCGAGGAGGCAGCCCTCGATGTAGCAACGCATGGCGTCGGCCGCCATTGTCTGGGCTTCCTCGAACGTGTCTCCTTCGGTGTGGAGACCTGGCAGGGCCGGCACGGTGACCACGTAGCCGCCTTCTTCTGCCGGCTCGAACACTACAGTGTACTCATACCGCGTGCCGCGTACGGTCGTGGTGCGTTTGGCTTTTGTCGTCTTCGCCTTGGGCATGGGCCGTCAGTGTAGCGTGCGGGTAGCGGCGTTGTCCACCGCCACGGCGGCTGTGAGCAACAGGGAGAGCTTCAGGCAGCGTTCAGCTGCTTTCGGCACCGGCAGGTACGCATGTCAGCCTTCCAACCGCACTGGGAAAAAGCCGCCGTACGGAATGATGGGGAGGATCGAGCAAACGTCGGCATCACTCGAAGCCCGGTCCGCGCCTCGGCCCTACCCGACTGCGGGAGGCGGCTCGCAAGCGCCGTCCCTACCGCGACATTGCTCGATACTCCCAGCCCAGACGAAATGACCACTGGCAGCTCGGCTGAGGTGTGCTACCGGTTGCCGCCTGCCGCCTGTTGCGCCGCTTGCCGGGCGGCCTGCGCTGGGCCGGCGGCGGATCCTGTCACGTTAGGCATTTCTTGGAGCGCCTGCGGCACCTGCTCCACCTCCCGCACCACCGCCGGGCCGCCGAGCTGCGTTCCCGGCGAATGCGCGGGTACCGGTAGCCGGCCCGCCAACGGGTTCCAGCCCGTGTAGTAGGCATAACCCATCGCCCCCAGAACCAAGATCGGCCAGATGTTCTTCCACATGCGAGCATCCCTCCGGCAATGAGGATACACTACCGCGGACGGCTCGACGGCTTCTCCGACAACGATCCGAATGTCTCGATGCGGCGCGGACAGGAACCGCTGTTGCCCGCTACTGGATTCCGCCAGCCGTGCTGTCGTAGGTCCAAGCTTTACCGCTCCCGCGGGTGTGTGTGGATGTTCCGGTGAAAGACGCCGTAGCCCTTCTCATGCGCATGTTCACGTTGCCCGATCGATGGAAACCGGGCAGCCTCTGGTCACAGGTGGCGTTTCTACAGCTCACGTACGCACCGTTCGACGCAAACAACCCTTCCTCCGACGTAGCCGCATTGCGCAGGTCCGTTAGCGCGGAGGTGTCGAATCCCCTTTGCCGATACGCCTCAAACTGCGGGATTGCGATCGCCGCTAGGATCCCGATCACAGTCACGACAATGATCAGCTCAAGGAGTGAAAAGCCACGATTACCCACGTCTGCCCCCAAAAGTGCCTACAGTCTGGTCTCACGCGCTGCCCGGCCCGGTTCCTCTGATGCCACAAGGAGCTCATCAGTCGACCGCCAGCGCTGTTTCAGTGGCAACGCTCGTACCAGACCGCATGTTGAACATCTGCCGCCAAAATACCCGGTCAGTGGCACTTTCTTCAAGCCTCAGTGACAAACCTTGACAACTTGGTGCCTATATTTCGACACTTGTGGTCGCGCGCGCCGCGTGAGGACCCCCGAGATACGACTCACGAGCGGATTCACGCTTCACCCTTTCATCGCTCTATCCATTTCGCGTTTGACTTCCCGCTCTTTCGTTGCCGCCCGCTTGTCGTACAGCTTCTTGCCGCGCGCCAATCCCAGCTCAACCTTGGCGCGGCCGTCCTTGAAGTACAGCCGTAAGGGGATGAGCGTCAGGCCCCGCTCCTTGACCTTGCCGATGAGGTGCTCGATCTGACGCCGATGCAACAGCAGCTTGCGCGAGCGTGTGGGCTCGTGCCCGAACTGTGCTGCCGCGTCGTACGGGCTGATGTGGGCGTTGAAGAGCCACACCTCCCCCCTGTCGATGCGGCCGTAGCTGTCTTTGAGCTGTGCCTTGCCGGCCCGCAGCGATTTTACCTCGCTGCCGGTGAGCACTAGCCCCGCCTCGAACGTTTCCTCGATGTGAAACTCGTGCCGGGCGCGCCGGTTGACGGTGATGTCACGCGCTCGTGGCGACTGGTCCTTCGCAGGCATGGGGGAAGGGTAACAGAGTCAGGAGTTGGGAGACAGGAGTCAGGAGTCAGGAGTCTTAGACCAGTAGCGCACGCCAGAGAAGGGTCATGAGGCCGGCGAGGATGAACTGGCTGTCGACAACCAATTCCCCTTCGGGACCTTTGGGGAGTAGGCGGCGCTCATACAGCCAGCAAACCAGGCAGACGTACAGCACTACCGGCAACAGGAAGAGCGCCAAGGAGCTGGTTCCCGATAGAAAGGCCATGGCGCCGAGCAAGAGGGTCAAGGATCCCGTCAGCACCGCCATGACTTCCTTGGTGCGGCGCTTGCCTACCACCTTGAAAATCGTCTCCATGCCCATGATCTTGTCGCCTTGCACGTCACGCACGCCCAAGAGCGCGGAGCGTACGAAGACCAGTACAAACGCGAACAGGCTCACCATTGCGCCGCGCAGTGCCGGGGCATTCAACACCAGCACGGGTAACACGGCTGTTACCAACGTCCAGCCCAGCGCGACGGAGAAGTCACGCGATGCCGGAAGATCCTTGATGCGGCGCACGCCCCACATATGCCGCGCCCACCGCAGCGGGATGATCTTCACGGTGTACAGAAGACCCAAGGCGCCGGAGATCAGGACGACGATGAAGGGTAGGGGGCCCACCCAGGCGGAAAGCGCCAACGTGATGGCGAGCGCGCCAATGCCGAGGAGCATCATCGCGGTCTGAAAGCGCTGGTAGCCGCGCGGTGAAAATGTGCCCCAACCCGAGTACGGCGACCGCCCCATGTAGCGGTTGACGGCGTGCATGGCGTGCACGAAGAACGCCGCGACCGCGATCAGCGGCAACCCCTGCGGCGCCGTGGCGTACGGGTCGATGAGCTTGATACACGCCAAGGTCAACGCGGCGGCACCGGCGGCGACATAGCCATTGCTCGCCACGATCAAGCTTGCCACGTTGCTCAGCCACGTGCGCCAGGCACTGCGGGCTTCGGGGCTGTACGAGCGGATCTTGGTCACCACCCGGTTGATCATCCACTCCGGGGTTGAAGCCCCTGCGGTAACGGCCACGGTCTCGCAGCCGCTGAACTGCTCCGGCTCGATCTCCGCATCGGTCTCGACGTGCAACACCCGCGCCCCTTCGTCTCGCGCCAGCTTCACCAGCCGGACGGTGTTGGCGCTGTGCCGGCCGCCGACCACCACCATGAGGTCGGCCCGCCGCGCCAGATCGATGGTCTCGGTTTGGTGGTCGCGCGTCGGCTCACAGATGGTGTTGATGGCCCGCACTTCGCCGGCCTTCTCCCGAATGCGGTCGACCACACGGTCGAAGGTCCGATCGTCCCGTGTCGTTTGCGCCACGACACAGACGCGGTCGAACGACGGCAGCCGGTCCACATCGGTTTCATCCGCGACCACGTAGCAGCGGTCTTTGGTGTAGCCGCGCAGGCCGATGACCTCGGCGTGATCGTCATCGCCGACGATGACGGTGTCGTACCCCTTCTCGACGTAGGCCGAGAGCGCCTTCTGCACCCGGCGCACCAGAGGACAGGTGGCGTCGAAAACGTTCTCGCTACGTTCGTGCAGCTCCTCGATGACCTCGGGACGGACTCCGTGTGCGCGCACGAGGATGGTGCCTCCGGCAACCTGATCGAGTCCTTCGACCGCGCGGATGTCTTGGGCCTTCAACTCCTCGAGTACCTGGGAGTTGTGTATCAGCGGCCCGTAGGTATAGACCGGCCCGTCCGTCTTTTTGGTGAGGTCTACCGCCTGATCCAAGGCGCGCCGCACACCCCAGCAGAAGCCTGCGGTTTCCGCGACCAACAATTTCATTGAGGAATGTAGAATATCGTTAGTTGCAGGGCGGGGCAATCACCCGGGGAGGGTTAGCAGCCCGCTACGCCGACTCCGTACGCGTCGCGGCATCGATGCGCTCGGCGGGTGTTGGCTGGGGGATGTCAGCTGCCGGTGCCGGCGCTGGCGCTTCCGCTTTCCACAAGAGAAAGACTAACCCCCCGGTGAGCCCGGCGATGAGCACCAAGGCACTGGACAGCAGCCCCAACGCCACGCCGGTGTGGTGTGCGACGCCAATCTTGCCGAGGAAAAGCCGATAGCCCCATTCGCGGATCCCAATGCCGCTGAAGCTGACCGGTACCATGCTGAGAATGTTGACCACGGGGACGAAGACGAAAAAGAAGGAGGCCGGCGCATTGATGCCCAACGCCCACGCCAACAAGACCTGCGAGCCGATCTGCATGCCGTGGAAGACGACGGCGACCAGACTGGTCTGGGTCAGCAGACGGAAGTCGCTCCAGTACGGCGCCAGATCGTGCTCGACCAGCTCCCGCCAGCGGTTGCCCGGCGGGAACACCCGCACGACGAGCGGCGGCCCAAACAGCCATCCGAGCAACGTCGCCGGCGGAATGATCCAGGCCCCATAGTACAGCGGAGCCGGAAGGTGGTACCCGGGCTGGGTGAGGATAGCGAGGGCGCCGATCCAACTGAGCACGATGAATCCCAAACCGCGGTCCGCAATGACGGTGGTGAACGCCAGTGTCTTGCGCCGCTGTGTGCCAGCCAGGAACAGCGCCCGGCCGATATCGCCCGCCACCGTGCTCGGTGCGAACAGATTCATGTACATGCCGGTGAAATAGGACCCGAAGAAGTGGCCCAACGGCTCGTTGAAGCCCAGTGCCCGCGCCAGCATGGTCCAGCGAAGACAACTGACGACCATGCTGGCGACGTACATGATCAGGGCGGCGATCACCCAGCCCGGTCGCGCCTTGGTGACGGCGCTGATCAATGCGGACACGTCCGTGTTCCGCAGCAGGACCCCGAGCAGCAGAAGGCTCAGGCCGATCTTGAACCAGGCGGAGGACCACCACCGCTGCGGTGACTGTGTGCCGTTGGTTGCGGCCATGCCTACCAGCCGAGCGCCTCCCCGCCTTTGCGAGGGTCTGACGCGCCCTCGAATATGCCGGCGCCACGCCGGACGACCTGTACGACGCCCATCCCACCCATCTCTTTCACGACACTACCGTAACGCGCAAGTGCTAAACGCGTGAGCTCCGGCATACCCGGTTCCACCGCGAGCACGGCCGGGGTCCACTGATCGTGAATACGCGGCGCCGCCACCGCCGCTGCCGCATCCATCTCGAAGTCGAGGATGTTCAGTAACACTTCGGTCGTGGCGCTGATGATCAGCGGGCCCCCCGAGCCTCCGAGCGCCAGGATGGGTCGGCCATGACGGGTGACGATCGTCGGAGTCATGCTGCTCAACGGACGCTTGCGCGGTGCGATGGCGTTGGCCTCGGCGCCAATCAAGCCATACACGTTCGGCACACCCGGTTGGGCTGAAAAGTCGTCCATTTCGTTGTTCAGAATGATGCCGGTGTCTCCGGCCACCACCGCCGAGCCGAAGGCGGTGTTGATGGTTGTGGTGCACGCAACCGCGTTGCCGTCGGCATCCATGACCGACAGATGCGACGTCCCGTGATCGGCAACCGCAGTGCCGCCGGCCGCAATCGTACTGCCGTAGGCGGTTCGTTCGAGAGTTGTGACCGCGCTGATACGGGCGCGCAGGGTGGAGGTGTTCGCCGGCGCCAGCAGTTCGGCCAGCGGCACCTGAACGAAGTCGGGGTCACCGTAGAAGCGGGCGCGGTCGGCGAAGCCGTGCCGCAGCGCCTCGGCCAGCAAGTGCAGATACGTGGGGGAGTTCTGCCCGAGTGCGGCAAGATCGTCGTGGCGGATGATGGCGAGGATTTCGAGCAGTACGCCGCCACCGGAACTGGGCGGAGGCATGGTGATCACCGCATTGTCGGCGTGTTGCGCTCGCAGCGGGCGCCGCCACTTTGGTTGGTACTCGCGCAGGTCGCGTTCCGACAACACACCACCCGTGGCTTGAACGCTCTGCGCGATGCGTTCGGCGATGGCTCCACGATAGAACGCTTGAGAACCTTCGACTGCGATGCGTCGCAGCGTATCGGCCAGCTCCGGTTGGCGCACGGTCTCACCGGTACGCAGCGGCGAGCTATCGGGGTGCAGGAAGTTCCGCGCCAAGACCGGATCGGCGCGCAGAGCCGCATTGGTTTCGGCGATCTCCTCGGCCAGATGCCCCTCGACAGCGAAACCATCGCGGGCATAGCGGATGGCGGGCTCCAGCACGGATGCCAGCGGCAGTCTTCCGTAGCGGCGCAGCGCTTTTGACAAGCCCGCGACTTCGCCAGGCACGGCTACGGCCAGGCCGCCGCGACGACTGAGTTCGGGCATCACCTGACCGTCGCGAACGAACATGTCTCGCGATGCGGCGGCAGGCGCGGTCTCACGGTAGTCCAGCGCTACCGCGCGCCCGGACCGAGCTAGAAAGATCAGCATGAAACCGCCGCCGCCGATGCCGGAGGAGGCCGGATTTACCACGCCAACGGCAAAGGCGGTGGCGACTGCGGCGTCGATGGCGTTGCCTCCGCGTTGCAGGATCTCGACGCCGGCTTGCGACGCCAGGCGGTGATCGGCGGCCACCATGCCGTGCGCGCCCCAGACGGCAAAGGACGGAAGGGGCCACAGGAGCAGACACCAGACAAACACATGAAGAACGGCGAACCGGGAATCCGGAATGGAGGATCGGTTACCTGCGGGCGCCATTGTTCTCCTCGCTTGTAAACGCGTGCGCCTCCATTGGCAAGCCGTGCGTGGAATGGTGTAAGGTGCGCCCTGTGCCTCGGGAAATCCATCGCTCGTTTGCCGCCAGCATCGCGGTGAAGCGCCAGTTCTTGCGGGCGGGGGGTACCACCGATACCGCCTGCATTCAAGAAACCCACATCCTCGCCGGCCACGTGATCTGTGATCAAGTCGACGCGCGACTCTTTGGTGGCGGGTCGCGAAAGCGATAGACGGAGAAGGGTTGATGAAACGGCGCACGCGTCCCACACCTGTGTCACCGCTCGATCTCTCGCGCGTGCGGACGTACCCGTTGCGCACGCGGCGGAGCAAGGTGGCGAAGCAGCTGATGGCGACACCGCCCCGCAAGGGCATGCCGTTGGCCGGTTTTCTGCGCGGGCTACCCGATATCCTCGCGGCGCGCGACTTCCGTGCTGCCGCGGAAGCCATTGCCACGCGCCACCGTTCCGCCAAACGCATCGTCCTCGGGATGGGGGCCCACCCCATCAAGGTGGGACTGAGCCCGCTGATCATCGATCTCATGGAACGCGGCATCCTGTCAGCCGTCGCCATGAACGGCGCGGCGATCATCCATGACTTCGAACTGGCGTACGCCGGCGAGACCTCGGAAGACGTGGCGGCTAACCTGGCCGACGGCCAGTTCGGGATGGCCGAAGAAACCGGCCGCTTTCTCAACGGCACGATCGCGGGCGCCGCAGCGGATCAGGGTCTCGGTGAAGCCGTCGGGACACAACTGTTGAAGGCAGGCTTTGCGAACGCGCGCCTCAGCATCCTGGCGGCCGGTGCGCGCCTCGGCATTCCGGTCACGGTGCACGTGGCCATCGGCACCGACATCATTCATATGCATCCGAGCGCCGACGGCGCCGCTATCGGCGCGGCGAGCTTGCGCGATTTTCGCCGCTTGGCCGCGGTGGTGGCAGGACTGCGCGGTGGGGTCTTCATCAATCTCGGCTCCGCCGTCATCATTCCGGAAGTCTTCGTCAAGGCGCTCAACCTGGCGCGCAACGTCGGCAAGCGGGTCGACCGGCTGGTGACCATCGACATGGACTTCATTCGCCACTACCGCCCCGGGGTCAACATCGTCCAGCGCCCGACCGCCGGCAACGGACAGGGCTACCGCCTCACCGGACATCACGAGATCATGTTCCCGCTGTTGTGTGCGGCGGTACTGGAATACTTGGGGTAGCGCCGGGTCGAAGGCTCTCGGGAGATGATGGTTCTTACACCGCGAGCCGCGCCGTCTGAAGGACTTCCGTGCCAGCCGCCTGCTGACAGGGGAGGTATGAGAGCGGGGTGACAACCCTGGTCTGCTACATCTCGGGTCACGGCTTCGGGCACGCCGTACGGGTGATGGAGGTGCTGCGGGCGTTGTGGCTGCGACAGCCGGATCTTTCCATAATGGTGCGTACTCCGGTGCCGCGTTGGATCTTGGATGCCAATATGTGCGGGCCATTCACGCATAGTGCGTGCCGCCTCGACATTGGCGCGGTGCAGGCGGATAGCCTCTCCCTTGACCCGGAGGCCACGTTGCGCGCCTACGCCGCAATTGATGCGAGGAAGGAGGCGCTGATCACGAGCGAGACTGTGGCAACCGCGGCGCAACGCCCGGCCTGCATCCTGGCCGATATCCCGGCGCTGGCATTCGACATCGCCGGCAGCCTGGGAGTTCCAGGAATCGCGATGACGAACTTCTCCTGGGATTGGATTTACGCCGACTACGTGCGCGATTTCCCGAGCTACGCCGGACTGGTCCAGAGCCTCCGCGCTTCGTATGGACGCGCCACGTTGTTGCTGCGGTTGCCACTGTACGGTGACCTGTCTGCATTCCCGCGCGTCCGTGACGTGCCGCTGGTTGCTCGCACCGCCGGGCTCGACCGGCCGACCGTCTGCCGGCGGCTTGGGCTGCCGCAACGGGACCGACTCGTTCTGCTCTCCTTCGGCGGCATCGGTATCACCCTACGTACGCCACCTGTAGTGCCGGCGGGGACCACCTTCGTCGTCGCCCAGGGCGCGCAGGGCGGTGCCACACCACCGTCCCCTTGCCGGCTGGTGTCCAATGCGCAGCTCAGCGCGGCTGAGGTGCGCCACGAAGATCTGGTGGCGGCGTGCGACGCCGTCATGACCAAACCTGGCTACGGCATCGTCGCCGAATGCATCGCCAATGGGACGCCCATCATCTATACGTCACGGGGCCGCTTCGCGGAATATGCGTGCTTGGTCGAAGGGATCGAAGCGCACCTGCCGCACGCGTTCATCAGCAACGAGGAACTCTTCGCAGGCCGGTGGATGCCAGCGCTAGAATCGATCTTCGCGCAGCCGCGCCGGCGGCCGTTGATCGATACCAACGGTGCGGCAGTTGCCGCCGACGTACTACTCGACTACCTGAACAGGTGCTAGACGCAGCCGCGCGCGGCGGCTACCCTTTGGCGGCATGGAGACACTGACAATCTATCATAACTCCCGTTGTTCCAAGAGCCGCACGGCACTGGCGATCCTGCAAGCCCACGAAGTTCCGCTGCGCGTCGTCGAGTATCTCAAGGATCCACCCACACGCGCGGAGCTGGCGACGCTGCGGCGCAAACTGGGGCGCGCCCCGGCGGAGTGGATTCGCAAGAACGAGGCGGAATTCAAGCAAGCCGGCCTGAGCGCGAACAGTTCGGAGGAGCAGCTCTTGGACGCCATGGCCAAGCACCCCATTCTCATCGAGCGCCCCATTGTCGTATGCGGCAACCGCGCCGTCGTCGGACGTCCCCCTGAGCGCGTCCTGGAGTTGCTGGAAAAGAACTGACTGAGGCCAAGGGATTGTGACCGGTTTCGAGTCCCTGGTTTAGTGCTTGAGGTGTTCCATCTCCGAAGCTACGCCGATCCCGGGGCCCCGGCACCCGACCTCCAGCTGTTCGGCCACCAACTCGGATACGGCCGCGCATGCAGGTGGTAGTGCTCGGGGATCTGACGCATGTGATCGTCGTAATACCAGCCGTGCGGGTACTTCGAGTCGGCAACCCGCGCCAGCGCCTCCTGCATGACGCTACGTTCTTCCGGCAGTAGTGCGGCACGGTGGGTTCCGAGCACCGCCATGGGGACATCGCACGAATCGCAATCGATGATCGCGAAGCGGAACGGTTCGGTGAATTCCGCATACCAGGTGGTCGTGCGTGCCAGCTCGCACAGTTCACAAACAGCCACGGCCGCGGGCATTACCACAGCGCGTGTTCAAGCGTAAGCGCGGTTCGGGAGATCATCGAGTCCTGCACTCAGGACCCCGAACTCAAGACCGCGCTCGGCGGTTTTGGGGGTAACCAGACACGGAAGGTGCTGCCGCCGTCGGGCACGCTTTGTACGTCAATGGTGCCTCCCACGAGAGCTACCAGCAGCCTCACCATGTAGAGGCCGAAGCCCGAGCCTGGCAGGTGCGCGCCGCCGTCCGACGCGACCCGGTGAAAGGGGTCGAAGATCAGGTCCAAGTGCTCAGGGGCGATACCGATGCCGGTGTCAGCCACCACGATATCGGTGCCGTCGTCGCGCGGCGCGCTTGACACGACGATCTCGCCTTCCTCCGTGTACTTCACGGCATTCGACAGCAGGTTGCGGACGATTTCGCGTACCTTGCCCTCATCGCTGTCGACCGTCAGCGCGTCAGGGATCTCCCAACGCAAGTGCACGCTGCGGTCATGCAGGAGGTCTTCCGTGGTCTCGCGCAACGGTCGGACCAGTTCCGCGAGGCGGAAGGTCGAGCGATGGAACGGCAGGCGGCCGGATTCGAGTCGCGCCAGGTCGAGGACGCTATCGACCAGGTACAGCAGTTCTTGCGCTTCGCGAGCGATGCTGTGCACCGGTTGGCGCAGATCGTCGCTCAATGCCGGATCATCCGCGAGGATCTCCGCGTAGCCCATTACCACCGATAGTGGCGTGCGCATGTCGTGCGACAAGCCGCTGAGCAGCTCGGTGCGTGCCCGCGTGGCGGCCTCGAGGTTACGGTTCGCGTCGCGCAACGCCAGGGTCTGTGCGAAGAGCCGGCGGCGGTACTCCTCGACGTAGTGGGCTCCGAGTGTGGAGATCACCGTGCCCGCCGCGATGGCGATGAAGTCGTATGCCGGTACCGGGCCTGTTCTGGCGCCGCCGGCAAGGGCCGCCGAGTAGGCGGCGATGATGCCGGCATTCATTGTGAGCTGGAACCCTGCCCCCCAGGGGATGACCATCGCCGCGACCAGCATGAAGCTCATGTAAGTGAGCAGCACGTAGAGCATGTCGCCATCGACCACCGCATTGTAGAGCGCCAAGATCGAACAAACGCTGACACTCGCGAGAAGCACAATCCACGCGCTTTTCGGGTGTGTGATCGGCTTACGCGTAGCCACCAAAGCGGCGCAGACCACCACCGCTTCGGCGGCGAGCGCCGCCAGAAGCAGCGACTCGCGCTGGGGATAGACCCGCCATTCTGCCACGGCGCCGGCTGCGGCGAAAAGGAGATAGACGAGCAGTCCGATCCTACACCGGCGTGCGGTGAGGTCGCCGGTTTCGCGTGCAAACTCGTCTGAGATCTGCGGGAGCTTCATCTGGGACCTAACGCGCCGCAAGACTTGCTCAAATATTTGGGAAAATCAAAGGGAAACGTGCTCGCGGAACGCACGCCCTTCGCAACTGAACACCGCCTGCTCCGTTCCGATCCGGAGCTGACTTGTATCACCTCTCGGACCGCTCGAAGTCATCACCGAACAAACGTTCGTTTGGCTATTAGCGACGAGGGGCATTACATGTTATTGGTGCCCCGCTTCTTAGAGGGCCGTATGCACATTGATTATGCCCCCGAGCAACCGGCATTCCGCCATCAACCGCGGGAGTACCGCGCCCGGATCATACTGTGAGGGACGAAACGTGAGTCAGACCGAGACTGCAAAGCCACAGACCGACAAGGCGGCGTTCCTGCAACGACTGCGGGCCTACGTGGGCCGCGAGGCTGGGCCGCCGTTTACCGCCCGTGACCCTGTGAGTCAACCGAGGATCCGCGATTGGTGCGATGCCATCGGCGACACCAATCCGGTGTACACCGATCCGGAGTTCGCCGCGCGCTCGATTCACAAAGGTATCGTCGCCCCGCCGACGATGATGCAGGCGTGGACGATGCGTGGCCTCATGCCGGCGCCGAAGGAACCGGACACCCTGAATCAGATGCTCAACGTTCTGAGCGAAGCCGGCTTCTCGTCGGTGGTTGCCACCAACTGCGAGCAGGAGTACGTCCGCTATCTGCACCCCGGCGATCTGCTGACGGCGACGACGATCATCGAGGACGTGTCGGAAGAGAAGCAGACCGGCCTGGGCGCCGGGCACTTCGTTTCGATTCCGACGACTTTCCGCGATCAGAAGGGCGAGATCGCCGGCAAGATGCAGTTCCGCATTCTGTTGTTCCGCCCGGCGCAAGCGGCCACCGAGCAACCTGCCGCCGCGAGCGCGGCCAAACCACGTCGGCCGCGACCGGTCATCAATCAGGACAACGCCTTCTTCTGGGACGGTGTGAAGCGGAAGGAGTTGCTCATTCAACGCTGCGCCGGCTGCGGGAAGCTGCGGCATCCGCCCCGCCCCATGTGCCCGTCATGCCAGTCGTTGGAGTGGACCGCCGTCAAAGCGCGTGGGGGCGGTACGGTGTACAGCTTCGTGGTGATTCATCACCCGCCGTTCCCGCCGTTCGACTACCCCCACGTGGTCGCGTTGGTGGAACTGGCGGAAGGGACGCGGCTGGTGGCGAACCTCATCGACGTCGATCCCAAGGCGGTTTCAATCGGGATGCCCGTGAACGTCGACTTCGTTGCCGTGGACGACGAGATGACCCTGCCGCAGTTCCGGCCAGCGGCCTGACCCCAGAGCACACATGGATTTCTCGTTCGGCGAAAAGCAGAGCCGGAGGACGGCATGACGCAACCTCAAGGAACAACTTTGCGATACAATCAAATCAAGGTTGGCGATAAGCTTCCCGAGATCCGTGTCGAGTTGACCCCAACGGTCATCATCGCCTCGGCGATCGCCTCACGCGATTACCAGGACGTGCACCACGACTACCACATGGCGCGGAAACGCGGTGTGCCGGACATTTTCATGAACATTCTGAGCACCAACGGCTTCGTCGGCCGCTTCATCACCGATTGGGCCGGCCCGCAGGCGATCCTGAAGAAGGTGGGGATCAAGCTCGGTGCGCCAAACTTCGCCGGTGACAGCATGAGAATGACGGGCACGGTCACAGCAAAGCACGACGCCGAGAAGGTGGTGGAGGTCGAAGTCGTGGGCAAGAACAGTTACGGCAATCACGTCACTGGTACGGTGCGCGTGGCGCTCCCGAAGGCCTGAGCCATGCGGACGATCAAGGATCAAGCGGCCATCATCGGCATCGGCGCCACCGATTTTTCGAAGAACTCGGGCCGGTCGGACCTGCGGCTGGCGGCCGAATCCGTCAAGGCCGCGCTCGACGATTGCGGCCTCAAGCCCAGCGATGTCGATGGCATGACCACGTTCTCGCTCGACTTCACTGACGAGATTGAACTCGCGCGCACGGTGGGCATCGGGAACCTCAAGCTGTTTAGCCGGGTTCCGCACGGCGGCGGCGCGGCGACGTCGTTGATGCATCAGGCGGCGATGGCGATCGCCGCCGGCATCTGTGACGTGGTGGTGTGCTACCGGGCCCTCAACGGGCGGTCGGGCCAGCGCTACAGCGAAGGTGTCGCCGGCGGGGTGGCGACGTCGGACCTGATTCACTGGGGCTGGTACATGCCATACGGCCTGTTCACGCCGGCGAGCTGGGTCGCCATGTTCACCCAGCGCTACATGCACCAGTACGGCTTGAGCAGCGAGGACCTCGGGCGCATCGCCGTCTCGACGCGCACCTACGCGGTGAACAACCCCAACGCCTTCTTTTACGGCAAGCCGCTCACGCTGGAAGAGCATCAGCAGTCACGCTGGATCGTCGAGCCGCTGCACCTGTTCGACTGCTGCCAGGAAACCGACGGTGGCTGTGCGGTGGTGGTGACCACGCCGGAACGCGCCCGCGACTGCAAGCAGCCGGCGGCGATCATTCGCGGTGTGTCGCAGGGCATCGCACCGGACCAGGAAGTGATGACGAGCTTCTATCGGCCGGACATCGCCAGCCTGCCGGAAATGGATCTGGTTGCCGAGCAGGTCTATGCGCAGTCCGGACTCGGGCCGAAGGACATTGATGCCGCCGTCATCTATGACGCCTTCACGCCCATCGTGCTCTGGCAGCTGGAATCTTTTGGCTTCTGCAAGGTCGGTGAGTCGAAGGACTTCGTCCACGCCGGCAGCCTCGACATCGGCGGCCGGCTCCCGAGCAACACCCACGGCGGTCAGTTGAGCGAAGCGTACATCCACGGGGTGAACGGCGTGAACGAAGGGGTGCGTTTGATTCGGGGCGCGTCGGTGAATCAGCCGAAAAAGAACGTCGATCACGTGCTGGTGACCTCAGGGGTCGGCGTGCCGACGAGTGCCATGATTTTGGGAAAGGCATAGCGGCGCAGTTACCGACCACAAACTTGAACGAATTGGAGGAAACAAAATGGCCGAAGCAGTAATCGTTGAAGCGGTACGTACTCCCATCGGGAAGCGAAACGGCTGGTTGGCCGGCTTACACGCAGCCAGGCTGCTGGTGGCGGCGCAGGCAGGCGTCGTCAAGCGGGCCGGTATCGACCCGGGTATTGTGGACCAAGTCGTTGGTGGTTGCGTCACCCAGGCGGGCGAACAGTCGAACGACGTCACGCGCACGGCGTGGCTGAGCGAGGGGCTGCCGTACCACGTTGCCGCTACCACCGTCGATTGTCAGTGCGGCTCGGCCCAGCAGGCGAACAACTTCATCGCCGGACTCATCACCATGAACTCCATCGACGTCGGCATTGCCTGCGGCGTCGAGGCGATGAGCCGCGTCGGGCTCGGTGCCAGCGTGATCAACGGCCCCGGGTACTTTCAGCCTGCTGAATGGCCATGGGACTCGCCGTTTACCCAATTCGACGCGGCCGAACGCATCGCGAAGAACCGCGGCATCAGTCGCAAAGACGTCGACGAACTCGGCCTCGCCTCGCAGCAGAAGGCGGCGCGGGCGTGGGCCGAGGGCCGGTTCGATCGCGAGGTGATCGCGGTCGACGCTCCGGTAGTCGCCGGGCCAGACAACGCTCCGACCGGGGAGCGCATGACGGTGAAGCGCGACCAAGGCCTGCGTGAAACCACCCTCGAGGGGCTGGCGAACCTGAAACCCATGAATGAAGGCGGCGTGCATACGGCGGGCAACACGTCCCAGATTTCCGACGGCGCCGCCGCCGTGTTGTGGATGTCACGTGAGCGTGCCAAAGCGCTGGGCCTCAAGCCCCGTGCCCGGATCGTGGCGCAGGTGCTGGTGGGGGCGGATCCCTACTACCTGCTCGACGGGCCGGTCGATGCGACGGCGAAGGTCCTCAAGCGGGCCGGCATGACGATGAAGGACATCGATCTCGTCGAAATCAACGAGGCCTTTGCCGCAGTGGTGTTGTCGTGGGCGCGGGTGCACAAGCCGGACATGGACAAGGTCAACGTGAATGGTGGCGCAATCGCGCTCGGCCATCCGGTGGGATCGACGGGCAGCCGTCTGATCACGACCGCGTTGCACGAGCTGGAACGGAGCAACAAGACCACCGCGCTGATTACGATGTGCTGCGGCGGATCGTTGGGGACGGGGACGATTCTCGAGCGGATCTGAAGGGCTGGGGGTTCGGGGCCGCGCGATGCGGGGACACGCGACGCTGCCGGTATGAGCGATCGGTTGTGTCCAAGAATGGGGGCGCAATGACACATGGCGAGAGTGCGGTCTCGTCCCACGAGGCTGGGTCGACACGTGACCTCATCCTCGATGCGGCAGAGCGCCGTTTCGCGCAACACGGTTTCAGCGGCGTGGCGATGCGCGAAATCGCGGCCGACGTCGGCCTGAAAAACCAGGCCAGCCTCTATCACCACTTCCGCAACAAGCGGGCGCTGTACGAGGCGGTGCTGGCCCGCGGCCTCGACCCCATCTTGGCGCTGATGGCGGAGAGCGCCAAGGCCGGTGAGACCGCTCCCCTGGAGCGCCGCTCGGTCGACGCCAACCTCGACCGCTTGCTCGACTACCTGGTCGAGCACCCGTACTTGCCGCGACTCATCCAGCGCGGACTCGATGACAGCCGCTACCTGCGCAACGCCATTCCCAAGCTGCTGTTCCCCCTGTCGGCCGAGGGGCTGAGCCTGCTGGCGGACGCCGCCGGCCCGTGGGAGCCGGAGGACCTGAAACACCTGGCGGCCGGGATCTATCACCTCATCTTCGGCTACTTTGCCAACACGGCGCTCATCGAGGTGGTGCTGCGGGCCGATCCGAGCAGCCCGCAGGCCGTGGCGCGCCAGCGCCGCTTCGTCAAGATTGCCATCGCCCAACTGCTGGGTCTCGGGGACGACCACAAGAAACAATCGGCGCACGCGTGAGGCGCGCCGGCTGCGGCGCCGCCGTTTGACTTTGCCCTAGCATTTCTGTATTTCGACAACTATCGAAATGAGAATCACCACGGCTCATCACGACGTTTCCCGAGCCTTTCGGGCGCTCGCCAATCCCAACCGTCTGGCCATCTTCGAGCGCATCCATGCCGATGGGCTGTGCTGCCGGCCGGACCGCAAGGGGAACACCGTGTGCGTCATCGCCGAGGATTTCCAGCTGGCGCTGTCAACGGTGTCGCATCATCTCAAGGAACTGCGCGCCGCGGGGCTGATCACCTGTCAGCGCCACGGGCAGCGGATTACGTGCGCGATCAACCACGCCACCCTGGAGCGGGTGCTGGCGCTGCTGGGCCGCGGCGGGGTCAGGCCGAGACGGCGGCCGCCGGCGTCTCGGCGGAGCCGGAAGACCTAGGCCATGCGCTTCCTGTTCATCATTGATCCGCTGGACACGCTGAACTTGAGCACCGATACCTCGTTGCTCCTCATCGAAGAGCTGGCCCGGCGGGGGCATGAGGCCGCGGTGGCCATGTTGCCCGATCTGTACCTCAGCGAAGACGGCGCCGGCGTACGGGCGCAGGGCATCGTGGTGGATCTCGGCCGCCGGCCGTTCTACCAGCTGGCGGCGCCCGGCGATCACTCGTTTGCGGACTTCGACCTCGTCCTCATGCGCAAGGATCCGCCGGTTGACGCCGAGTACATCGTCGCCACCTTCGTGCTCGAGCGTGCGCTGGAGCAGGCGCCGGTGGTGAACGACCCGGTGAGCCTGCGCCTGCTGAACGAGAAGCTCTTGCCCATGCAGTACGCAGCGTTTACGCCGCCGACGCTTGTGAGCAACCAGCCGGACCGCCTGCAGGCGTTCCAGGCGAGGCATGGCCGCGTCGTTTTGAAGCCGCTGGACGATTGCAGCGGCCGTGGCGTGGAGTTGGTCGACCGTGGAGGCCGTGAGCGCCTGGCGGACTACGTGGCGGCACACGGCGGCCGGCACGTGATGGCGCAGAAGTTCCTTCCGGGCGTGAGCGCAGGCGACAAGCGCATCTTGCTGCTCGAGGGCGAGCCGATCGGCGCCGTCAATCGTGTGCCCCAGAGCCCCGAGCATCTGGCCAACATCCACCAGGGAGCGCGGGTGGAAGCCACCACACTGACGACGCGTGAGCGTGAGATCATCGCCGCCGTGCGTCCGCTCTTGCTGCAGCGACACCTCTGGCTCGTGGGCATCGATGTCATCGACGGCTATCTGACGGAGATCAACGTGACGAGTCCATCGGCCACGCGGCAGATCAATCAGGTGAGCCATACCCACCTCGAAGTGGCGATGGTCGATAGCCTCGAACGCCGGGCCAGCGAAGGCGCCAAGAGATGAGACCGTCCTTCGAGACGGTACCGACGTCGGCACTACACCAATTCGGCGACGACGTTCTTGGCGACGAACTCGATCTGCTTGAGATCCCGGCCGTCGGGTAGTTGGATGATGAAGAAGGTCACACCGCGCCGGATGTAGTCACGGTAGCGCGGCACCACGATGTCCGGCGTGCCTTGCACGAGACCGCCGGAGTGGGCCCACAGATAGCCGCGCGCCTTTGCCCCTTCGAACTGGTCACGCACTTCCTTTTCCCATCCCGCCGTTACCGTTGGCGTCATGAGAGAGCGATCGAGAGTCCGGGGATCGCGGCCCAAGTCGCGGCAGTGTTGATCGAGCACCTGCGCCTTGCGCTCGTACTCCGGCAAAGGCACCGGAAAGTAGTTCCAGATGTCGGCGTGGCGTGCGACCGCGCGCAGCAGGAGTTTCTCGCCGCCGCCGCCGATGGTGATCGGCGGGTGGGGCCGCTGCACCGGCTTGGGTTCGCAGATCGCGTCAGCGACGCGATAGAATTTCCCCGCCCACGAGGCGCGCTCCTCGGACCACAAGCGCTTGATGATCGCGAGCCCCTCCTCCATCTGCCGAATCCGGGTGGCGACCGCGGGGAACTCGTAGCCGTAGCCGGCGAACTCCTCCTGGTGCCAGCCGGCGCCGTAGCCGAACTCCAGGCGGCCACCGCTCAACACGTCGAGCGTCGCCGCCATCTTCGCCAGTAATGCCGGTGGCCGGTAGCCGTTGCACAACACCAGCGTGCCGACGCGGATCGAGGAGGTCGCGCCGGCCAGCACGCTCATCAGCGTCCAGGGCTCGAGGATGGTGACGTTGTCGGGGACGGGGAAGTGATAGAAGTGGTCGTACAGCCACAGCGAGTGATAGCCGAGCTGTTCTGCCGCTTGCGCGATCTCCCGCAGCTGGCCGAAGTCGGTGCTGTCCTGCGGGAGGCGAAGACCAAAGCGTAATGGTCCGCTCATACCCGCGCCTCGGGTACTGCGCCCGTCATTCCGTGATCGTGCTCATGACCTTGCCGCTGGCGTTGTCGACCAACTCGACACGCGTGGCCTGCGTCACCTGGTGCGCTTCCTTTTGCTCCTTGATTTTCGCCTTCATGCGATCAGTAAACATGCCGACCATTTCCGCCGGCATCTGATCCATGGGGAAGTCGCGCAGGTAGACCTTCGCGCTCTCCGCTCCCTGCCACTCGATACGATCGACCTTGGGGCCGAGAATGGGATGCTGGTGGAAGACGGCCTCTATCCCCGCCTGGAAAGTTGCGGCGACGGGCGCTGAGGTGCCTGCGGCGGCGCTTTCAGAGCCGCCCCCCATCATTGCCGGCGGAGCGCCCACTGCTGGCGCCTCGCCGCTCGCTGGCTGCAGTGGCGGCACGCCTTTCAACTGAGCCAGCACCTCATCCACCTGGTTGCGCGTCTGATCGTCCTTGGCCATGCTGCGGGCCTTTTCCACCGCCTCGATGGCTTTGTCGCTCCGCCCCGTTTTGCTGTAGGCGATCGCGAGATTGAACTGTGCCTGGAAGAACGAAGGGCTTTGCTTCAGCACCGCTTGGTACTGCTGGATGGCCTGCTCCGTCTTCCCGGCTGAGAGCAACATGGTGCCAAGGTCGGTCTGGACGTCGAAGTCGTCAGGCTTGAGCTTCAGATAGCGCTGGTAAAAGTCGACTGCGACGTCGGGGTGTTGCTGATCGAAGGCGATGTTGCCGAGGCTGCGGATCACGTCGGCGTTTCCCGGCTCGCGTTCGAGGACATGCCGATAGGCTGCGTCCGCTTCGGCCAGATAGCTCGGATCGATCTGGCCGGCGCGGTACTGTATCTCGGCCAGATGCTTCCAGGTGTCGAGGTCGTCCGGCGCCGCCGCGGCTTTCTTCGACAACTCGCGGATCGCCTGCTTCACCTCGTCCGGAATGGCAATGGGCGGATGCCCCTCGGGCAGTTTGCCGGTGGCTTCACCCGAGCCGGCAGCTTGCGGATCACCATGCCGCGGCACCGAAGGGGCGGTCTTGGGGTTGAAGGAACCGACGAGTACGACACCGCCCAGAACCGCCACCGCTGCCACCACGACGAACAGCGGCGCGTAGCGCTGCAATGAGGAGGAGGAACGGCCGCGAGACACCGGCGCGCCGCTCTGGGGCTCGCCGCACTCCACACAGAAGCTCGAATTTGCCAGCAGCTTGGCGCCGCACTTGGAACAGAATTGGTTGGCCATTTACAAACTCAGTCAGAAGTTGAGCGTCAACGAAGGATTCCACATTTGAAGACCGTACTCCACCGGCGGACTGGTCCAGTTTGCATCCAGGATGTGATCCTTGATAACGATTCGCCCGCCGGACTGCAACGCCGTTGCGGTCTGCCGCGACCGATCTCTACCGCGTCGAATATTCGCGGCAGTACTGCCGTCTCTAGAATTCGAGATTCGATAAAGGTGCCGCTCATGCGGGCAAGGTCGGAAAAGTTCATCGCAACGACGCTCACAATGTTCGGGTCTGGCTGCCAGCGCAAGAGGCCATTCGTGGTTGGCTGCTGTTTCGTGCCGGAATCAGATATACTGCGCGCCAATCTGCTCGGCTAGGGGAGGGAAACATGCGGTACGTTATGGTTGCGGTAAGTGGGGTGCTTTTCGGTGCGGCGGTGTTCTCCTCATGCACCTGCCACCAACAGGTCGGTCAGCCGTCGGCTTCCTTCCAGGAGCCGCCGAGTGGCTTCCACGCGTCGGGTTCCAAGAGCACGCCCCAGATGCGGGCAGAGGTACCGACTATTACCCCAGCGGCACGAGCTGCGGCGACATCGCCGCAACTTGCCGAGGCCGCTCCCACCCAGACTCCGCCGGCAGGAGTGCCAGCGGATTTTCCCAAGGACGTGCCCATCTATAAGGATGCTGCCCTGGCGCGAGTGCAGGACCTTGCCAACAACGCGCATAACGTCATCTTCAACACCGCGGCGCCGGTCGCAGAGGTGTTCAGCTTCTATCAGGATAAGATGACCGGGGCTGGTTGGAAGATCACGGAACAGTTCTCGCGCTCCGGGAACGGCTTCATGAAATTCGAAAAGGGGAGCATGGTTGCGAATCTCACCGTTGCGGAAGACGCGCAAAATCCCGGCAAGCAAATCATCGCGATCATGTACGAAGAAGTGCAGCCGCTTCCGTTCGACGAATTCTGAAGCCAGCCGCTCCATGGCGGAAGTGAGAACCGATGCGGAGCGTGTCCTCAAGCTGATTGAGCGCACTCGCCTGTTGATTGCGGTCGACGATGAGATCCCGACGGAAACCAAGCTCAACGTACAGCCGATGTTGAAGATGCTGGAGGCGGCCATCACCACCGATGACCCGTCGGATCACGAACGCGCCTCGAAGTACTACGGCTCCCTGTACGCTGAGCTGCAGCCCTATGCCGACATCGAGGCGCTGCTGTCGGCGATGCGCGTGTTTCTACCGTTTCTCTAGTGGGCTGCACCCAGCCTCCCTTCGGCGGGGCCGCGCCCCGAGTTCTGAATCCCCTTGAACCCTCGACCCATTGATTCCTCCATCCCTTCTGCCATGGCCGGCTACCTTGTCCGTCCGGTCACCTTCGCGTTCGACGGCCTGCGGGTGCGGCTCCTCATGGTCAAGCGGCTGGAGGACTACGTTGACACCGAAGCGTTGTTGCGTGATCCGCAGGCGCCCGAACCGCCGTACTGGGCGCGCCTGTGGCCCGGCAGCCGCTACCTGGCGCGGGTGATGGCGCAAAACGACTGCGTCGGGCGGCAGGTCGTGGACATCGGCTGCGGACTCGGTCTCGCGGGCATTGTTGCGGCCATGCGTGGAGCGCGAGTGACCATGATCGACGCCGCACGTGACGGTGTTCGCTTTGCCCGAGCGAATGCCGCGCTGAACGGCCTCCTCTCTGGCTCTTCTCCGTTCGCAGGGGGGCTCGCGAAGGCGGGAAGCGTCGCGGTGGTGCAGGGCGACATCCGCAGCCCGGGCGTGCGCGGCCGCTTCGATTACTGCTTGGCGGCAGACGTCACTTACGATCCAGCCTTGCAGACTGCCGTGGCGGCGTTTCTGGCGGAACGCTTGAGCGCGACCGGGCGCGCATGGTGCGCGGAATCGGTGCGGACTTTCGACCGCGGCTTCCACCACGCCTGCGAAGCGCGCGGGCTGCGAGCGATCAAGAGCGAGGTGCGTGAGCTGGACGAGCAAGGCGAAGTGCCGGTGCGCGTTACGGAAGTGCGCTGGCCTTGAGAGCGAAACGCATTTGACAGGCAGCTGACAAACAGACTAGCGAGGCCGAGCCTCGGACCGGAGGGTCGGCGAAAAATGAACGGGGGCAGGTGATGGCGGTGAGACTTCGATGGGCGCAAATGCTGGTGTGGCTGGCGGGCTGCTTGACGGGCATGTGCGTTTCGGTGGCAGCGGCGCAACAGCTGGGTACGGACATCGCCGGGCTCAACCTCTGCCTCTACGGTGATTGCGAGGCGCGCGGCTCGTATGCGGCTGATCCGTTCGGCATGGCGAATCCCGGCACCATGCCCGTGGGCGTGCTGGCGTACCTCCCGCGCGGCGTCTTCCTCAGCGGCAGTTACTTCCGCCTCAACGCCGGTGGTGTGGGGCTTGATGTCGACAGCGCTTCGGTGACCGCGGCCCTCGATCCGTGGATCTTCCAGGTCAACGTCGTGTACGCCGAGGGAGGCGGAGTCGCGCGCAGCCTGCCGGGGGTCAATCTCAGCTTGCGCACACGTCTGGTCCGGCTGGCGGCCGCGGTCGATCTCGGGCGCAGCGCTCTCCATCTCACGGGGCTCTCGGTGGGGTTGCTCGCGGGCCTGCCTATTACCAACAGCGATCTGCGCTTGGCGGCGGACGGCTTCACGTTTGTCGATTCGCGTGACGATCACGAGATCGGCCTGACGCCGGGCGTGCACTGGCGCACCGGCGAGCGCGATTGGTTCAACGTCGGCGCCTTCGTCGATGCGGAACGGAGTCAAGAAACCACGCAGATGACCGACCCCTCCAGTTTTGAGACCGTGCGCGAGCGGGGCAAGAGCAACGCCTGGTTTACACGCGCCGGCCTCAGTCTGTTACCGTTCGTGCCGACGGGCCTCGCCGAAACCTCGTCGCCACTGGGGGAGTTTCTCAGCGAGGCGCGTCTTGGCGCCGACCTGGAGTACCGTAACATCACCGTGCCGAACGAGCCGACTCGATCGCGCGCGCGAGGCTTCTTCGGCGTCGACGCCCACTTGTTGCCGGATGCCTGGAATCCGATCGCGGATTACCTGCGACTCTACGTCATCGGGGGCGTCGACACGGACGCGGGCTGGGGCGTTGGCCCCGCGCTGTACGGCAACGGCCCGTTGCAGTTTCTGTCCTGCAATCCGGCGTACAGCTCACGACCGCTGGCCAAGTCACTCGGCGACCGCGTGGATATCTGGAGCGCGACCTGCAGCGTCGCCGTTCCGCTCTGAGCGGCGGTGACGCATTGCCAGCCGCGTATGATAGGGGCTGCCGTGGCGGGCTGCCACGATGCGGAAGTGACCAGCCTTGATGCCCAGCCCGTGCCAATTGCTCCGTAAGCGGGGACACCGGTGGCTTATCGCCCTGCTTCTAGGGGTAGTGATGAGCCACGTCCAACCCGCCTCCGCCGCTCCGCTTGCTGCCTACGTGCGCGCACGGATGCTCAACTCCGGGGTGGTTGGGTCGGCAGCCGTCGAAGCGTTCGCCGTTCAGGAGAAAGTGCGCGTCATGATCGCGTTCGCCGTGCCCAATCCTGAGATCAATCGATCCGAGGGCCGGCACGCCGCCGCCTTCAGCATGCGGGCCGCCATTGACGCCGTGCGCACGAATGTCCTGAGTACCCTCGCTCCGGCAGACTTCGAGCTACGGCACGCCTTCCTGTCCGTCAACGCGGTGGCCGGTGACATCACTCCCTCGGGCATTCTCGCACTGCTGGACCACCCCAACGTTCTCCGCATCGATCTCGACGAAGGCGGCAGCGGCGGAGTGTTTGATCCCATACCGCTGGTGCATCTTGACGTCCTGCATGCGATGGGGCTGACGGGCCAAGGGGTCACGGCCGCCGTCCTCGATACCGGGATCGACACCAGCCATCCCGATTTGGCCGACGACGTGGTGGCTGAACAGTGCTTCTGCAGCAGTCTGTCCGGTATCGGCGGCTGTTGCCCCGATGGCGCGGCAACCCAGAATGGCGCGGGCAGTGCCGAGGACGACAATGGACACGGCACCAATGTGAGCGGGATCCTCACCTCGAACGGCACCATTGCTCCCGCGGGCGGCGCCCCCGACACGAAGATCGTGGCCGTCAAGGTCCTGGATCGGAACAACAGGTTCTGCTGTTCGTCGGATGTCATCGCGGGCCTCGACTGGATCATCAACAACCGACCGGATGTCAAAGTCGTCAATATGAGTCTGGGGACGAGCGCGCTGTTCAGCGGGGACTGCGATACGGCGACGGCGGACACCATTGCGTTTGCGACGGCGATCGACACCTTGCGCGCACAGGGCATCTCGACCTTTGCCGCTAGCTTGAACGACGGCTCGGGGAGCGAGATGAGCGCGCCGGCCTGCGTGAAGAACGCGGTTTCCGTGGGAGCCGTCTACAACGCCGATGTTGGACGCTTCACCTTCGCCGACCCGCCGCATCCGACGTGTACGGACAGTACGACCCACGCGGACGAGGTCACCTGCTTCAGCAACAGTGATTCGACGACGGACGTGTTCGCTCCCGGATGCCCCACCACTTCGACGGGGCTCGGCGGCGGGGTATCGACTTTCTGTGGGACCTCGCAGGCCACACCCCTCGTTGCCGCCTGTGCTGCCTGCCTCCTGCAGGCGGACCCCAGCGCCGCGCCGGATCAACTGGAACTTGCCCTGAAGACCTCTCCGACGCTAGTCACCGCGCCCCAAAACGGCCTCAGCTTCCCCCGACTCGATTGCGCGGCGGCGCTGGCAGCCCTCACCGGCGTCACGCCAACGAGCACACCGGCAGCTACCCCTACGAACACACCGACGCCTGCCCGCACTGTCTGCACCGGTGATTGCAACGGCAATGCGGTGGTGACGGTGGACGAGATTCTCAGGATGGTGAACATCGCCCTCGGTAACGAGCCGCTTTCAGACTGCGAAGCGGGCGATGCCAATGGCGATGGTTCGATCACCATCGATGAGATTCTGACCGCGGTCGACAACGCCCTGAACGGCTGCGGACCGATCCTGAGGCGCCTCTTGACTTACGCATCGGCGTAACATACTAAACGTTCAGTATGTCGGCTGATCGGCCCGGACGCGATGATGCGCGCCGGGACCTGATGGACATCGCGATTGATTGCTTCGCCCGCTACGGGTACCAAGCCACGTCCATCGACCGCATCGCGAAAGCCGCCGGCGTTACTAAGGGCGCGCTGTACTACCACTTCAAGGACAAGGAAGATCTGCTGTTCGCGGCGGTGACCAAGCGGCTCGGGCAGTTCGAACGCCGGGTTGCCGCCGATCTGGCGCTCGTGTTGGATGCGCCGACGGCGCTGCGCCAAGTGGCGCGGGTGTGCCTCGATCACGCCACCAAGAGCAATCATCGCCGTCTGATCGTCACGCTGATGGTCGAGGCGATCGACACCAATCCGCGTCTGGCGGCCGAGTTCCGGGCCATGATGCAGCGCTTCCGCGAGTTCCTGGAGAGCATCGTTCGGCGCGGACAGAAGGCGGGCCAGTTCCGCGCCGACGTGGATCCGGCCGTCGCGGCCGAGGTCTACGCCGGTGCCATCATGGGTGCCGAGATCCAGTACTACCAGGATCCCAAGAAGTTCGATTTGGCGGCGACGATTGCCGCCTTCGTCGAGCAGTACATTGTTTCGTTGGCGAGCCGAGCCGCGCACACACACACGCTGCGCCGGCCGGCCGCCAGCCGTGCGGTTGCCAAGCAAGGAGCAAGGAGGAAATAGCTATGGTCAGTTTCCAACCCAGTGAAGAGCAACAGCTCATTCGCGACACGGTCGCCGCTTTTGCGCAGGAGCAAATTCGGCCGCGTGCGCACCCGGCCGATGAGACCGGTCAGGTTCCCAGCGACGTCATCCAGCAGGGCTGGGAGCTCGGCCTGGTCCAGAGTGCTATCCCCGAGGCCTACGGCGGTGCGGGCGACACGCACTCCGCGGTGACCGGCGCGTTGGTGGCCGAAGAGCTGGCATGGGGTGATCTGTCGATTGCGCTGCACCTGCTGGCCCCACGGCTGGTGGCCTATCCAGTCGTGGAGATGGGTACGCCGCAGCAAAAGGAGCGCATCCTTGCCGCTTATGCAGGTGAGAAGTTCTGCGCTGGATCTGCCGCAGTCGTGGAGCCACGCTTCGACTTCGACCTTGCCGAGCTGAGCGCCACCGCCAAGCGCAGCAATGGATCGTACGTGCTGAACGGGTCCAAGTGCTTCGTGCCGCTCGGTGCAGAGGCGGAGCACGTGCTGGTCTACGCGCGCACGGACGGAGGAGGCGGGTACGAGAGCGTCGGTGGATTCCTGCTCAACAAGGGCACACCCGGGCTCAAGATCATCGAGCGCGAGAAAAATATGGGTCTCAAAGCGTTGGAGACCAATGAGATCGTGTTGGAGAATTGCCGCGTGCCGGCGGAGAACCGGCTTGGTGGGGACACCGGCTGCAATTTCGCCAAGCTGATGGATTACTCGCGTGTCGGCCTGGCGGCGATGGCCGTCGGCGTGGCGCGCGCCGCCTACGAGTACGCTCGCGAGTACGCCAAGGAGCGCCGCGCCTTCGGGGTGGCCATCGCCCAGAAACAGGTGATCGCCTTCATGCTCGCCGAGATGGCGCTCGAAATCGATGCCACCCGGCTGCTGACCTGGGAGGCGGCCTGGAAGCTCGACAAAGGCGAAGACGCCACGCGCGAGGCGTATCTGGCCAAGAACTACGCTGCCAACATGGTCCTGAAGGTCACGGACAACGCCGTCCAGGTCCTCGGCGGACACGGCTACATCCGCGAGCATCCGGTCGAGCTGTGGCTGCGCAATGGCCGCGGTTTCGCCACCTTCGAAGGCCTGGTGATGCTGTAAGGTCCGGACGATACACAAGGAGACGACAATGATCGATTTCGAAATTTCTCCCGAGATTGAAAACACGAGGCTGATGATCCACATGGTTGCGGAGCAAGCCATGCGACCGATCTCGCGCGAGTACGACGAGCGCGAGCACGAGAAACCGTGGGACTTCCTCAATATGATGTGGAACGCGTCGCGCTCGCAGAATGCGGTCACTTTCGGCGGCGGCAAAGAGAAGAAGGCCGGCCCGTCGATCCGTCACATGACATCGGCGGTGACCATCGAGGAGCTGTCGTGGGGCGATGCCGGGCTGTACCTGTCCATCCCCAACCCGGGACTGGGCGGCGCCGCGGTGGCTGCCGCCGGCACCCCGGAGCAGCGCGAGCGCTTCCTCGATCGCTTCAAGGATGGCGAACCGAAGTGGGCCGCCATGGCGATCACTGAGCCGGGCTGCGGTTCCGACTCCGCCGCCATCACCTCGACCGCGGTACGTGACGGCGATCATTGGGTGCTGAACGGCACCAAGATCTTCGTTACCAGCGGCCTCATGGCGGCTGAGAAATCCGACGGCTTCGTGGTCGTGTGGGCGACGGTGGACAGATCCGCCGGACGCGCCGGCATCAAGGCGTTCGTGGTGGAGAAGGGCACACCGGGCATGACCGTGACCGGGGTCGAGCACAAGCTCGGCATCCGCGCCTCCGACACCGCCACCATCGTGCTTGAGGACTGCCGGGTGCCGCTCGACAACCTCCTGGGCACCCCCGAGGTGAAGCAGAGCACCGAAGGCTTCAAGGGCGTCATGGCCACCTTCGACGCCACCCGTCCGGCCGTGGCGGCCAGCGCCATCGGCATCGGCCGCGCCGCCCTGGAGTTCGTGCGCGAGGCCTTCGACAAGGGCGGCGTGAAGATTCGTTATGGGATCTCACCGAAGAAGCTCACCGCGATGGAGCGCGATTTCATGGACATGGAGGCGAATCTGCAGGCGGCCCGGCTGCTCACCTGGCGCGCCAGTTGGATGATGGATGAGGGCATGCGCAACAGCCTCGAAGCCTCGATGGCGAAGGCGAAGGCGGGGCTCGCCGTCACCCAGGTCACCCAGAAGGCGGTCGAGTTGCTCGGACCGCTAGGCTATTCGCGCAAGTACCTGCTCGAAAAGTGGATGCGTGATGCCAAGATCAACGACATCTTCGAGGGCACACAGCAGATCAACATGATGATCATTGCCCGCCGCATCCTCGGGTATTCGAGCAAAGAGCTGAGCTGAACAGCGAAGCCAGGAGTCAGAAGTCAGAATCCGGAAGAAGCGCCGTGCGTACAGCGCTTGACTTTGTATGCTGACTCCTGGCTTCTGACTCCTCCTATGCAGTCGGTCCGCGTCGGCGTCATCGGTGCCGGAGTCATCGGCGGAACGCATTCCGTCGTGCTGCAGCAGATCGCGAGGGCTCTAGGCGACACGGTGCAGCTGGTCGCCATTGCGGACCCGCTGCCCGAGCGGCGCGCCTTTTTTGCATCCACCTACGGCTACCCGCAGACCTTCGCCGACGGGTTCGATCTGCTCGCCAAGGCCGAGATCAATACGGTCTTTATTTGCACGCCGACGCGTGACCACGCCGAGTTGGTGCGGGCGGCGGCGGAACGCGGCCTGCACATCTTCTGCGAGAAGCCGCTGGCCATGAGTTGCGGCGAGGCGGCCGGCATGGTCGCCGCCGTCGAACGCGCGGGCGTGCATTCGCAGATAGGGTTGGTGCTGCGATTCTCTGCCGTCTACACGGTGATGCGGGCCATGCTGCGGGAGGCGGGGCGGCCGCTGGCGGTGGTCTTCCGTGACGACCAAGTGTTCCCCATCCGCGGCGTGCACGACAGCGCCTGGCGCGCCGACCGAAGGCTGACGGCCGGTGGCACGTTGATCGAGCACGGGGTGCACGACCTCGATCTGCTCACCTGGTTCTTCGGGCCCGTCGAACGGCTGCGGGCCTGGGAGCGCAACTTCGCCGGCCATCCGGGCGTGGAAGACTACATGGCCGTGGAGCTGCTGTTCGCCGGCGGCCTGCGTGCCCAGCTCGTCAACGTCTGGCACAACATGATACAGCGCCCGTCGAATCGGCGGCTGGAGATTTTCTGCGAAGGTGCCTTCATTGCCAGCGACCACGACATGATCGGTGAGATCATCCGGCAGTGCGGCGATGGTGCCGAAGAAGTGGTGGCCGCAGATGAAGTGATGGGGCGCTTCGTGGCCATGCAGCAGAATGTTCCCGAGATGCTGCGCGAATGGTATGGCGTATCGTATCTGGTGCAGGATCTGGCATTCGTACGTGCGCTTTTGGACGATCGTGCTCCGTCGCCCGGCATGCGTGTCGGCCTGGCGGCACAGAGCCTTGCGGCGGCCGTGTACCACGCGGCGCGAACGGGCGAGGAGGTGGACATGACGCACTTTCAGGCTGACGGCGGGAGCACCGTGTGTCTCGACTGACGTCATACCGCGGCAAGAACGTGGTGATTACCGGCGCGTCGAGTGGCATCGGCCGGCTGCTGGCGCTGCGCTTGGCGCGTGAGGGGGCACGCGTGGCGCTGGTGGCGCGGCGCGAGTCCGAGCTGCGCCAGCTGGCCAGCGAGATCGAGCAGAACGGTGGCCAGACGCTCGTGCTCCCGTGCGATGTGGCCGAGCGCGCCCAGGTGTTTGCCGGCGCGGAGCAGGCGCTGGCGGCTTTCGGCGCCGTTGACATTCTGGTCAACAACGCCGGGTACGGCCACCACCGTCGTTTCCTCGATTGGGACCTTGACGACATGGAACGCATACTGCGGGTCAACTTCTTGGGCGCGCTCTACTGGACGAAAGCCTTGTTGCCGCAGATGGCTGCACGTCGCACCGGCTGGTGTGTGTTTGTGGCTTCCGTTGCCGGAAAGCTCGGGGTGCCGGAGGAGAGTGCGTACGCCGCCTCGAAGTTCGCCATGGTGGGGTTGGCGGAGGCGCTCTCGATCGAGCTGGAGGATCTCGGCATCCACGTGCTCACCGTCTGTCCCGGCACCATCAACACCCCATTCTTTGACGCCGAGGCGCTCGAGCGCATGCCGCCGGTGTCGCGGCGGATGATGATCGAACCGGAGCGGGTGGTCGACGCCGTTATCGTTGCCTTGGCGCGAGGCAAACATGAAATCACGGTGCCGCGCATGATCGCCGCCGGCTATATCGTGCGTGCCCTGGCGCCCGCATTCATGCGCCGCAACACCAAGCGCACCACGATTGACGCGGTCGCGAAACGCGCCCGAAGGGCCTGAATGCCCAGCTGCTGAAGGAGGTCCGATGATGTCCACAACCTACGAAGTCTTCCAGATCGAGCTCGACGAGCACGTCGCCACACTCTGGCTGAACAATCCGGAACGCCGCAATGCGATGGGGCCGGCCTTCTGGAAAGAGCTCCCCGCCGTCATGCAAGAGTTGGACGCCGACGAACGCGTCCGCGCCGTCGTGCTCGCCGCGCGGGGGCCGCACTTCACCGTGGGCCTCGACCTGAAGGCGATGGCCGGGACCCTCAGTGGAGAAGGGGCGGGGAGTGGCGCGGCCGCTCGCTTGCGTATGCTGGACGAGATCAAGCGCTTCCAGCGCGCCATCACCGTCGTGGCGGATTGCCGCAAGCCGGTGATTGCCGCCGTGCACGGGTATTGCATCGGCGGCGGAATAGATCTCATCACTGCATGTGATATTCGAGTGGCGTCGGCCGATGCCATTTTCTCGGTGCGCGAGACGCGCATCGCCATCGTTGCCGACGTCGGCACACTGCAGCGCCTGCCCGCCATCGTCGGCAAGGGACACGTCGCCGAGCTCGTCTACACGGGCGATGACGTCTCGGCGCAACGCGCACGGGAGATCCACTTGGTGAACGAGGTGTACGCGGATCAGGCCGCCACCGTCCAGGCGGCACGCGCGCTGGCTGGACGCATCGCCGAGAACTCACCGCTGGCGGTGAGCGGGAGCAAGCGGGTGATGGCGTTTTGCGAGGGCAAGAGCGTGGAGGACGGGCTGCAGTACGTGGCGCTCTGGAACACGGCTTTTCTCGCCAGCGATGACCTCGGTGAAGCGATGCAAGCATTCATGGAGAAACGGAAACCCAAGTTCACCGGACACTAAGCGAACGTCTCCGGTTTCTGGTCTCTCGTTTCTGGGACTGTCGAGTTTCTCCGAAAGCACCCTTCGACAAGCTCAGGTGAGCGGAAAACTCCTTATTTTTATGGATTCTGAGACCGCTCGTGCTGAGGCTCTCGAAGCACATTTCCGCATGTATCGACCGTCCCTTCTGGGGGGGGAGGCCTTCTCCCGGCTTTTTCTCATGGCGGCTTGGCGCTACCATAGTCGCCGGTGGGGGATGACGGGTAGAGTGGCAGGGCAAGCGCCGCCCGGCAGCGGCGTGAAAACGGGAGAGGTGGAGCCCCGGGCGAAGCGACGACGGCCTCGTCGACGTTCACGTCGCGGGGGGCGCCTGTGGCTGACCTGGGCAGCTACCGCGGCAGAAGTTGTTGCCTTGCTGGCGGCGGCACTGGTCGGTGAGATCGCGCTGCTCGGCTACTGCGTCGAATGGTTCAGCGGTGTAGGCTCCTGGCCCCGTCTCTTGACGTTTGCTGGGGCGGTGCTGGGGCTCGGCCTGCTGACGGCGGTGTCGCTGTGGCTGTGGTTCAACCTACGCTGTTGGCTCAGGCGGTTTGGGCTGGTGTGGCCACCCATTGTCGCTCTGGTCACGGCTGGCGGTGCTGCCTGGCTGGCGTCGTATCCGACGTTCTCTCGCGAGGTGACGAGCCTGCGCACGCTGGTCGGGGGGAGCGCCGAGGCCGAGCGGGTGGCGATTGGCCACCAGGTCTATGCCGCCTACCGGCGGACGGATCTGGATCAGATGCTGCGCGTCCTCGAACGCGCCCGCGTCTACGAACCGACGGTGCAGGAAGCGGCTGCGGCCTTCGGCGTCGATGCCGAGGTGCTGATGGGGGTTGGAGCCGCTGAATCCGCGTTTTACCCGCGCGACAGCTCGGACGGTGGTCGGGGCTTGTTTCAAATCACCGCGCCACCGCTGCTCGCCGTCCAGGAAGCGCGGAAGCGCCTGGGGACCGAACGGCTGGATGCGCTCAATCAGCGCCACAACGCCTTCATTGCCGCGGCCACGCTGCGCCACTACCTCGATGAGATGCCTGGCGATCTGTTCCTGGGATTGCTGGCGTACAATATCGGTCCCCGCAACGGCGGGTTGCGGTCCATCATGCGGCAATACGGCGCGCGCGATTTCATCACCATCCAGCCGTATCTGCAGCATCTGCCGCGTGATTACCCGATCCGCGTCCTCTGCGCTGCCCTGGCGTATCGTCTCTGGCGCAGCGAGGGTCGTCTGCCGCGTTACGAGGAGGGCGACAATGCGCTGCGCGTGCAGCGCGTCGGCATTCCGGGTTTTCAGGAGAGCCCTGCGCCACTTGCGCACCAGCCCGCACGCTGACCTCCACGGATGTAGCGGCGCAGCATGCTGCGCCCCTCCATGCTGCGCCCCTACGCCACCATCAGTACGCCCGAGCCTTGGATGCCGTCGTGCTTGAGCGCCTGCAACGCGCGGTTGGCGTCGGAGAGCGGGAAGGGCGTGGTGTGCGGTCGCAGGGGGATCTCGGCGGCGATGCGAAGCAGTTCCTCACCATCGGTACGCGTGTTGGCGGTGACGCTGCGCAGGTTCTTCTCGTGGAAGAGATGGCGCTCGTAATTGAGGCTGGGGATGTCACTGAGATAGATCCCGGCCAATGCCAACGTCCCTCCCTGATCGAGGGCCTCGAGTGCGGGGAGCACCAGGTCTCCCGCGGGCGCGAACAGCACGGCGCTGTCCAACTTCTCTGGCGGTGTGTCGCCCGCGCCCCCGACCCAAGCGGCTCCCAATTCCCGCGCCAGGGCTTGATGCGGTGCGTCGCGCGTCATGACGTACACCGTGCAGCCGAGATGGCGTGCCACTTGGATGGCGATGTGCGCCGACGAGCCGAAGCCATACAGCCCGAGCCGGCATCCGGGCCGCATATCGGCGCGACGCAAGGCGCGGTAGCCGATGATGCCGGCGCACAGCAGCGGCGTCGCCGCGGCGACCCTGAGCGCCGGCGGGATGGCATAGGCAAAGTCCTCGTGGACGACGGCATACTCGGCGTAGCCGCCGTTCTCATGCCAGCCGGTAAAGCGCGCGTTCGGACAGAGGTTCTCGTTGCCCGCTTTGCAGTAAGGGCACGTGCCGCAAGCATAGCGGAGCCAGGCGATGCCGACGCGGTCTCCTTCTTCGAAGCGTGTGGCGCACGGCCCACGCCGGTCCACGATCCCCACCACCTGATGGCCCGGGACGATATGTTCGACCCGCGGCGGCAGCTCTCCCTCGACGACGTGAAGGTCCGTGCGGCAGATGCCGCAAGCTTCAACCCGGACACGCACCTCGTTGCCCTGGGGCTCAGGAAGCGGCAGGTCTTCGAGCCGCAGCGGTGAGGTGTCAATCGGTGCGGGGTGGGTGAGGACTTGCGCCTTCATAGGACCAGTGTGCAGCTATAAGTGACGGGGGACAAGCCCGCAGGGTGGTGCCGCGTAGCACGCCGAGAAAGGGGGCGAGCCTCGGGCATGCAACCGATGACTCGCACACGAATTGTGAATTAGCGTCCGGCCGGGAGAGTGGGATGCTATGCCGCAGGAACCTGCGGGGGTAGCGGATTTCATTCGGGAGTCGAATAGACGGCCTCATTCATCATGCGTTACCCGGACATCAAGCGATACCTCCAGCCGTACATGATCGTGGCTCGTCGCAAGACCACGATCAACCATGCTTTTGCAGCCGCTGTCGCCCCCTGTGACGATTTTGATGAATCACGTGTCAGGGAGGCAGTCACGTGGCTCGGACAGGAACCAGATGCTGACTTGCTTTGTGTGTGCTGCGGTCAAGCTGCGGAGACATGGGATCACGTCTTCGCCATTGTTCAGAAAAGCCAGTTTAGCGGTCATGGGCACCGCCTTGGGAATCTTCTTCCATGCTGCAAACCGTGCAACTCAAAGAAGGGAAACAAGGACTGGAAGTCATTTCTACAGACCCTTCCGATCACAGATGAGGTTCGAATCCAACGCAGCGCGGGCATCCAGCGCTACCTTGATAAATTGCTGGTAGCTGACCCGCGACCGGAACACCTCCCTGAGTACCAAGAACTTCAAAGCATCAAACAGCAAGTCCTCGATCTGTTGGTTCGCGCAGACGCTGTCGCTCAGCGCCTACGGGAGAAGGAACGGCCGTCTAACAGCACGGCGTGAGGGACGTGCCGTAAGCGGCGCGGCCCTCACCGTGAACGTGCGACCGGTGAGTGCGACAGCGCTGTGATCGGCAGCGGTCGGAGGAGCCCATGACGTTCAAGGTCGAGACCGAACAAGAGACGGGCGGGCGATGGATTGCGGAGATCGACGCGCTTCCGATGCACTGACCTCTGCGGCAGGCACAGAAGCCTGCCGCCACTCTTGATTCCCCTGCTCATTGCTTCCTTCTCGGTGGCGGCAGCCGTCCCTGGCTGGCGTTTTGATTGTAAGATTCATTATTTCGCAGCCCCTAAAACCGTGTCGGGCCCCGGTTCCTTCTAGAAGTCGACGTGAAAACGGAATCCGGGAACGATTACCGGGCCGCGGTCGCGGTTGTAGCCGGGATGGCGGATGTACTGGAGGTCAGCCGCTACGAAGACACCGCGCCACGCATGCAGCGTGTAGTAGGTTTCGAGGATCTGCTCCGTGTTGTAATTGAGCCGGCCTTCTCCGAGGATAAACCCCTGACCGCCGAGGGCCAAATACTCACGGTGGTCATTGGATAAGCCGTTGACCGAGAGCGCGAGCCCGACCTTGTCGTCCTCTCGGTGCCAGCATGTGCCACGAAGGTCCGCGCCGACCAGACCCGACCGATCGACCTCCGTGAAGGCGAAGGTCTCGTTCTGCCCATCGCTCCACCCCAGCCGCCCGAACACCCGCAATGCGTCGCTGAGCGCCTGTTCGACGTTGAGCCCGAAGCCGTACTTGGTGCGGCCAGGGGCCTCGTGCGCGGTGATGTCAGGGGCCGGGTCTCGGCCGTCGCGAAACGCGTTGATCGCCTGGCGGTAGTTGCCCATATGGGCGTGGTTGACGTACGCCAACAGACGCACGGCGCCCTCGCGCCCGAGAAATTGGTGGCGGTGCTCGAATTCCACGTTCTCCGCCCGCGCCAGGTCAAGGTGGAAATCCAGGTGGATGCCGTTGGCGGTGGTCGGCATCATGCCCTCGGCGAAACGGGCCGCCCAGTTGTGATCGTAGTATTCCAGCAGCACGGCGTAGGTGTAGCCGCGCGTATCGGCCGCGAAGTCCCAGGCACCATTCTGATCGACGGTCCAGTTCATGAACTGCAGATGACTGTCGCTGCCCACGGCATTGAGGTCGAGGAAGTCCGGAAGCCCCATCTTGCCCACGCGGATCTCGAGGCGTCGCGCCGGCAGGCTGGTGGCCAAGGAGAGGGGCGTGCGCTCGGCCCCCACGCGCTCGTCGCTGAGCGGAATGATCTGCCGCACCATCCCGCGCGCGATGTAGGGTTCCTTGGTCAGGTCGGGGTTGCGCACCACGTCGAGGTCGGTGAACCCGCCGAGCCCCAGCGCGTCACTGAGGCCGCCTCCGCCTGTGGCCTCAATATCGAGGAGCACCTCGGTGGTGTCGGTGAGTTGGTAGCCGCCGAACAGCGTGACCACATAGGAGGTGGCGTTTTCCGCCGACGACTTGAGGCTGTGAGGTCCGCTGTAGGCGGCGTGGAAGGGCGGGTGGTACTGAAAGATGACGTTGGCCTGGCCGGAGAGCCAGAAACGGGTCGTGTCGGGGTGCTCGAAGACCGTTGCCGGTGCTTCCGTGCCTAATTGTGGCGATGGATCGGCTGATTCAACATTTTCGGGAGTTTGAGCGAATACCGCTGCCATTCCCAGGTACAGGACAAGCATAACGATGGCGGCGACGAAGCTGGATGCTCGTCCGGGATCGAAGCACACCGACCTCATGCTTTGCCCCTCACGCCAACGTTCTCTCTACAGTGAGTATTGCGGGTCAGCGACGGTACGGCACGCCGCAGCTCACGCGCCCCAGACAAGCAGACTTCCCACCATCGCCACGGTCAACAAGATCATGATCGCCGATGCGCTCCAGGCGACGATGTTGTACGTGCGCGAGTTGACGTGCTTGCCCATCAGCTCGGTGCGGTTGACGAGGAGCAGAATGAAGATCAGCACGAACGGCAGTAGGATGCCGTTGACGACCTGTGACAGGTACATCACGGCCAGCAAAGGAAACCCGGGGATCAGTATGAAGACGGACCCGAGGACGATCAGCGCGGTATACAATCCAAAAAATTGGGGTGCGTCACGAAACTTGTTGTCGATGCCCGTTTCCCAGCCGAAACCCTCGCAGACATAATAGGCGGTCGAGAGTGGCAGGATGGAGGCCGCAAACAGCGAGGCGTTGAAGAGGCCGAAGGCGAACAAACCAGCACAGTATTTCCCGGCCAATGGTGCAAGCGCCAAAGCTGCGTCCTGTGCCGACTGGACGGAAATGTGGTGCGTATAGAGAGTGGCGGCGCAAGCGACGATGATGAACAACGCGACCACGTCGGTCACGATGCAGCCCACCACCACGTCGTAATAGGAGTACCGGTAATTCGAGAGCTTGACGCCTTTCTCGACGACGGCGGCCTGCAAGTAGAATTGCATCCACGGCGCAATCGTCGTGCCGACCACGCCGATGAGCATCGCCAGGTACTCCCCGCGCCAGTTGAACGCGGGTACCACCATGCGCGTGAGTACCTCGCCCCACGGAGGCCGGGCCAGAAATCCCGAAATGATGTACGAAACGTAAAACAGGCAGGCGACCAGGAAGATCTTTTCGACGCGGCGGTACGTGCCATAGACGATCAGCCACCACACCAGCAACGCCGCTACCGGGATGGAAACGTACTTCGACACTCCGAAGATCTCGAGCGCGGCGGCGACGCCGGCAAACTCCGCGATCGTGTTGGTCAGGTTGGCGAAGAGCAGGGCGACCATGACATAAAAGGTTGCCTTGACGCCGAACTGCTCGCGGATGAGGTCGGCGAGCCCCTTGCCGGTGACCACCCCCATGCGGGCGCACATCTCCTGCACCACGATGAGCGCTACGGTGATGGGGATCAGCGTCCACAGCAAGCCATAGCCGAATTGCGCGCCGGCGAGCGAATAGGTGGTGATGCCGCCGGCGTCGTTGTCGACGTTGGCGGTGATGATGCCGGGTCCGACCACCGCCATGATCAAGGCAATGCGTCCGGGCAGGCCGACGCTCAGGCGTGCACGCCAGCGGGCGCGCCAGCCCCGCGGTGCCGAAGTTTTCAATGTCCCAGCTTGCGCTTCCATGCTTGATTGGCGATGTGGCTGAGGACGTCATCCACGGTGATCATGCCCTCGATGGCGTCGTTATCGTCAACCACCGGCAAAGCCAGCAGGTCGTACTTCTCCACGATCTCTGCGACCGTATCGCGACTGTCGGTGTGGTGTACCCGCGCCGGATTCGGAATCATGATCTCGCTCAATCGTGCTTGCGGCGCTGCCATGATGAGGTGGCGCAAGTTCAAGACCCCGACCAGTCGCCGATCCGCATCCACGACGAAGAGGTAATAGATGTTCTCGATGTCCGGTGCGGCACCGCGCAAGTGCGCGAAGGTCTCTTCGACCGTCAGGTCGGCGGGGAGGGCGACGAATTCGGTGGTCATCATGCCACCAGCCGTGTCCGGCGCATGGGTGAGCAGCTCGCGCACGTCCTGCGCTTCGTCGACCTCCATCTTGTGCAGCAGGGCGGTTGAGGTCTCCTGCGGCAACTCGCTGAGCAGATCGGCCGCCTCGTCGGGCGGCATTTCCTCCAAGATGTCGGCCGCGTGCTCCTGCGAGACGGTCTCGAGTAGTTGGGTTTGAATGCGTGGATCTTCCACTTCAGCCAGGGCGTCGGCGGCGGTCTCCGGATCCAAGGAACGGAACATGGTGGCGCGGTCGTGCGTGTCGAGATCAGTGAGGATCTCGGCGATATCCGCGGGGTGCAGCTCGTTCAATTGTCGCTGCAATACGCTCAGCCGAATGTTGTGGGCTTTCGGATCGAGCGACGGCGGCTGGACGTACTGCCAACGGATGAGTCGTTCGGCGCTGAGATAGTGCGCCCGCGGCGCGATGCGGCGCAGCAGCGAGTCGAGGGCGGACTCCCACCCCATCCGCCGCACCAATCCACGTGTGCCGACGTCCACATGGACCAGACGCAGCTCGCACCGCCCCAGCTTGAGGAAGTGGAGGTCGTTGACACGGACGACCTTGGCGCCGCTCGTATCGACGATCTGTTTGTCGAGCAAGGCCTCGCGAATGAGGATCTCGCCCGCGGTATCCATCTTCGAAGGCGTCAGCGCATGAATCGGGACACCGAGGCGGATTACCGCTCCCTCGATGTCGACGACGTCATTCCATCGGCCGGTGAGCGCAAACGGTTCCCAGCGGCCCCGCTGTACGACGAAACCCACGACCGGAGGAAACATGTACGCCACCGACACGGCCAGATCGGTGAGCTGTCCCACCCAGGCCCCGTGCGAGTCACACACCGGCTTGTTGAGCAGCGCCGAGAAGAACACGAAGCTGTGTCCCTCCTCGGCGACAACTTCATGCATATCGTTCGTCGGTAGCGTGTCAGGCGTAGTCATCTCTCGCCTCTTTCTACAGAACAGCGCGATTTGCAATCAGTATGACTAACGGGCTGCGCCCAGCGTCTTTTCGGCGGGACCGGTCCCCCCTTCGACAGGGCTCAGGACGCGCGTTGGGTCGCGATGGGCGGCTTCGAATGGAACTTGACTCATATGCAGCACATTCCAAACACCAAGTGTCCTAACGGTGCGTGAGCTCCAGCGCAACGCGCCCCCCCGCGCCCTAGCTGCCGAAGCGTTCCGGCAACGTGATGCGTTCCAGCTGGACCTGCGGTGTGTATTGCTGCAGAGGCTGCAGGGTTTGGAGCTTATACTCCTTTTCGTAGCAGATGCGCACGATGCCGGTGTTGATGAGGACTTTGAAACAGTGGATGCAGGGCGTGTGGGTGATGTAGATGTGCGCGTCCCGAATGGCGGCGCCATTCTTTGCCGCCTGCGCAATGGCGTTGATCTCCGCATGAATCGTCCGAAAGCAGTTCTCCTCGGTCTCGCCGCTGGGGGTTTGCGATTTGTAGATGAGGCAACCGGCGTCGGTGCAGTGGGGCAAGCCTGCCGGTGATCCGTTGTAGCCGGTGGCGAGAATGTTCTTCTCCCGCACGATGACCGCGCCAACGCGCGCACGCATGCAGGTCGAGCGCTCGGCCACCTGCCGCGTGATGGTCATGAAGTACTGGTCCCAGCTTAGGCGCTCGCTCATGATGGAATCCCCCGCGCGTGTGGTGTGAGATGCAACGGCAGCAGCAGACCGCCGCGTGCACGCGGCGGCGTGTGCGGCTGCCACGTCACCGGCGTTCGCTCGCCCTCGAATACCGGTGACGGCCCGGTCACGCTAATCGGCTCAGGAATAAAAGTCAGGATGAAGGCCCCGATGGTCAGCCAGGCGGCGATGCGGCGACGGCCGTTGAGCGGGGTGGTGATGTCTCGGGTCGGCGGGTGGTCGATGCCGATGATCATCAGCAGCACGATCCAGACGAACCAGCCGTCCCAGCCGCTCAGGCCCAGAAAGGCGATGACCCCGAGAAAGAGCCGCGAGATCAAACGATGCCAGCGACCGAACATGGCGTAGGTCACGTGCCCGCCGTCGAGTTGTCCCACCGGCAGGAGGTTCAGGAAGGTGACGAACAGTCCAAACCATCCCGCCAAGGCGATCGGGTGCAACAGGATGGTGGCGTCGCTGGCGGTCGTTCCCAAAGTCAGTCGGGTGAGAAAAGAGAACAACAGCGAGTCGCCGAGGACCAGGCCGCCTTCGCTGAGACCAAGCGGGCGGACCTCGGAGAGCCGCAGGCCGATGAGCACCGCAGGAATGGCGACCAGCAATCCCGCCCAGGGCCCGGCCGCACCGACGTCGAACAGCGCCCGGCGCGTCGCCGGCGGCGACTTCATGCGGATGAAGGCGCCGAAGGTGCCGATGAAAACCGGCGGGGCCGGAATGAAGTACGGCAACGTCGCGCGCACTCCGTGCACCTTCGACAAGGTGTAGTGACCCAGTTCGTGGATCAGCAAGATCGACAGCAGTGTGATCGCGAACGGGAAGCCGGCCCGAATGCTGCCGAAGTCATGCAGCGGATCGGCCCCCACCTGAAAGGCGCCGGCCATCGCCGTGGTAATGAAGGTCGCCACGAAGAGCACAATGTGGATGACCGGAAGGCGCCGCGGAGGGCGAACGGCTTCGGCCGATTCCCACGGCGGCAGCGATGACGGGAGCGGGTAGCTCTCGATGGTGCGGTCGGGACCGAAGCCTCTCATGCGTCACGTGACTCCACCACTACGGTCACGGGCGTTCCCGGTCCCGCAGCAAACATGTCCGCCGCACTGCCGTTGCGTACAGCAACTTCGAGCGTTCCCCAACTCCCCACGATCGCCAGTGGTGAGCCCTCCGGAACCGCCGCGTACGCGCTGACCGGCCCCGCGACAGGCGTGCCGGAGATGCTAACCGAAACCTGCTGCGCTGGGAAGCGCGGGAGTGCTTCTGCCGTGATGTTGGTCACCAGATTCCCGAAGTGGTCCACGTGCACCACTGCGCCCGAGATCGTCGACCCGACGCAACGTGCTTCCGGGACCTTGAGCTCGATGATCGAATCGATCACCGGTCCAAATTCCTCCGGCGCTACACCGCGCGAAAGGTGCGCTGCCACGGGCGCAAAGATGTCTCGTGCGTGAAAGGTCCGCGAGACCGGGTGCCGAAAGAATGTTTCGGTGGCCATGAGACGGGTCACTCGGCGCCCCATGAGTGCCGCTGCCGGACACAGCACGCCGTTGTCCGGGCCGACGAGGACGCCAGCGTCAGTTTCGATCAGGATCGGCCGCCGGGACGAGCCCACCCCCGGATCGATGGCGACGAGGTGAACAGTACCCAGCGGGAAGAACGGTACGGCGCTGCGGAGCAGGAGCGCTCCGGCCATGATGCGCTGAGCAGGGACCGCGTGCGACAAGTCGACGAGGCGGGCCTCCGGATTGATGCTGAGTATCACTCCCTTGACGATGCCGACAAAGGCATCCGCGACGCCGAAATCCGTCAGCAGGGTAATCAGACCTGAAGGCATGCGACCCAATTACTGCCAGGGGTTTATGGTGCGATGCGGTAGGCGGTGCCTTCGACGAGCCGCGTCGCCTCGCCATTCCACGGACCATCCCATTTTTCGAGCAGAATGTCAGCCGGGCAGCGGCCACGCCGCACCAGCTCCCCCAAATGCTCGAGGTACATGGCCTCGCTTTCCTGCTCGCCCTGACGCTGCCGGTCCAAGCCCGTGGCTGCGATGTCGAACAGCTCGCGCGCCAACTCCCTGACTTCGATGCCGCCGACGCGGGCTCTCAATGCTTGGCGATGGACCGCATGGTACAGACTGATCCGCTCTTCCCAGCTCCAGCGCTTGACCAAATCCCAGGCGGCCCACAAGCAGTCTTCCTCGTAGAATAGCCCTTTCACCATCGCGGGTGCGGCGAGCATCAGCTCCGGCAGCTGACTGTCGATCGACCGGATCTCGATATACGCCTTCAAGCGGACTTCAGGGAAGAGTGTAGTGAGGTGGGCGTTCCAGTCGGCCAGCGTGGCGCGTTCTCCCTCACAGCCGTCGCTCCAGAACCGGCGGAAGGTGAAGGCGGTCATGTCGAGCCAGCGGTCGTCGCGAACGATGAAGTACATCGGCACATCCAGGGCGTACTCGACGTAGTCGCCGAAGCCGCAGGCGTCGCGGAACACGAACGGCAGCAAGCCGCAGCGGGCCGGGTCCGTATCGGTCCAGATGTGGCCGCGGAAGCTCATGAAGCCGTTCAGCTTCCCGTCGCTGATCGGCGAATTGGCAAATATCGCCGTCAGCAGCGGAGCGATGCCCATGCCGACGCGCATCTTGGCCATGGCGTCGCGTTCACTCGAATAATCGATGTTCACCTGTACCGTGGCCGTTTGCTTCATCATGCGGTGCCCGAGGGTGCCGACGCGTTCCATGTGGGGTCCCATGATGCCGTAGCGGCGCTTGGGTACCCACTCGATTTCTTCCAGTCGACTCAGGGGCTGCATGCCGAGACCGAGAAAGGCGATGCCGAGGTCGCTGCCCACGGCGACGATTTGACGGACGTGCTCCGAGAACTCACGTGTGGTGCCGTGGATGCTGTCGCGCGGCGCCCCACTCAACTCGAGCTGTCCGCCCGGTTCCAGGGTGATCGAGGCATCCTCCCCTTGCAGAGCCACCACCCGGCCGTTTTCGATAACGGCGGGCCAGCCGTAGCGGTCCCCCAGCCGGCGCAGGACCTCTTCGATGCCACCCGTGAACGGCACCGCTTTGCCGGTAGCGGCCCACACCGCGACCTTCTCGTACTCCGTGCCGATGCGCCACTGGGCGCGCGGTTTACACGCGGCCTCGAAGTACGAGACCAATTGATCGTAGCGTTCGAGCGCCACCGGGGCGCCGCGTGCGGCAATGTACTGTGACATCGGCTCTGCCCTGGGGAGGTGTGCCAACCATAACCCTGCGGCACACGCTATCGCAACCGTGGCAATACGGATTCAGTGTTGCAGCGGTTCCCCGCTTCCGAGCACCCTTACAGGACCGGCTTGCTCTCAAGCGCAACCCGGGTCGATTCAAGGAACCGGCTCAACATGTTGAAGTAGCTGCAACACAGGATCAGCTCTGTCGCCCGGCGGGTGCCGTAGCGCTGGAGGATCTGGCTCAAAGCGCTGTCGCTCAAGCGTACGTCACGGCTGATCTCGTCGGCGACACGACAGAGGAGATTGCCCTCTTCGTCGAGCCCGGTGACCGGACCGTCCACCCCGATCCGGGCGATTTCGGGATCGGTCACCCCGAGTTGCTTACCGAGAGCCACATGCTGGACCCACTCGTACCTGGAGTGCGTGACATGTGCCACGCGCAGGATGGCGATCTCGCGCTGGTGGGCGTCGAACTCGCTGCTCACGAGGATCGACATGGCAAAATCGATGAGTGCTTGGAAGCTGGCGGGAGCATTGGCCATCATCCGAAACACGTTCAGCGGCGGCAAGCCTGCGAGGGTTTCGCGGATGGTCGCGGGCAGATCGTTGTCGCTCGGCAGCGGAATCGTCGGGGACATCAAAGCCTCCTTCTCGGCAACAGGCCGCATGACTTGCACGCGTCGTGCGGGTCTGGTTCGCCACAGCGTCGTCGTAGGGTATGAGCATGTCAAGTGTTTCAGCCACGCCCGACGTACTGATCGGTCATGCGTTGCAGACGATCACTGACGATACGGGTGAGATTCAAGAACACCTTTGACGCGATCCGGGGATAGCGGCGTTGGATGCGCTGCAGGAAATGTTCGTTGATGGCAAGCACCTCGACGTTGTCGGCGGCCACCACGTCGGCGCTGCGCTCGCTGTGACGGACCAGGGCCATTTCGCCGAACACCTCACCCCGTCGGAGCGTGAGGATGGACTTGCGGTACTCGCCGCTGCCCGCGAACACCTCGGTTGTACCCTGGATGATGACGTACATCTCGCTGGCCAACTCGCCTTGCTGGACGATGTATTCACCGGGCGCGAAGCGTTTGATCTGACCCATCAGCACAACGATGCGCGCTTGCCCCTGCCGCAGCCCGGCGAACAGCGGGATGGTTTGCGCCGGGTCCTTACCGAGTCTGACCGATACCAAGTCCCAGAGGGTGATGATCTTGGAAGTGGCCAACAGCGCCGGTAACGTGACCAGGTTTGCCGCCAACGCCGTGATCAGGGTGACGCCGGCCAGAATGCCGAAGTTCTGAATCGGCACGAAGCTCGAGAACGCGAAGGTGAGGAAGCCGAAGAACAGCGCCACCGTGGCGTAGACGATCGGTACGCCGACCGTCCGCAGTGTCCGCACCATCGCTGCGGCCTGATCGGTTTCTCCCTGCAACTCGAGATTGAGCCGCGCCATATAGTGGATGGTCGAATCGACGGCGATCCCGAGGGCGATGGCCGCGATCAAGCTGGTGCCGAGGTTCAGAAGAATGCCGAGCCAGCCCAAGACCCCGAAGAAAATGACGATCGGCAGCACGTTGGGCAGGATCGCGAGAAACCCGACCTTCGCCGAGAGGAACATCAGCGACATCACGATGAAGATGACGCCCAATGCCAGCGACAGACTCTCGATTTGCCCGGTGACGATGTCCGAGGTCGTGCCGGTGAGCAGCACGAGATTGCCGGTAGGATGCACGCGCAGCTCGGCCGGAAAGCGCTCGACGATGTATGCGCGAATCCGGGCGAGCGTGTCTTCGATCGCGCGCGAACCGGACAAATTGGTCCGTACCAGGACGTTCGCCCGGCGGAAGTCCTGCGTGACGATGGCTTTGAAAGTCGACGGGCTGGTGCTCACGGTGTTGAACAGCGGGCCCAGGCGCGTGGGATCTTCCCAGAAGGTCTTCGCAGGCGCTGGCGGTACGACGTGGCCTTGCTCGTCGAGGAGCACATCCTTCTCTCCGGTCTTGCTGAGCCCGGTTTCAAGCAGCTCCAGGTAGTCGACGATGGACACCGAGGAGGTGAGGCCCGGAAGCGTGTGCAGGAACTCTTGCAGCTCTTTGATCTCCTTCAGCACTTCCCAGCGCTTGATGGCACCGGGTGCGGGTCCTTCGATCACCAGGTAGAACGGATTGCTGCCGACGATTTGCCGGTTGATCGTCTCGTTATCGGCACGCACCGGGGATTTCGGCTCGAAATAGGAAAGGAAATCGGAATCGACTCGGATGCGGTGCGTGCCGGTCAGCGCGACCACCGCAACCCCTGTGGCACCCCACAGAATCGCATGCCGCGACGAATACGCCAGCCGGCCCAGATCCGACAGCCACTGCGACAGTCGTGGCGAGACCTTTCCGGATCGGGTGGTGCGCGCCTCGGTGCTCAACAGGTGCAGGGCCGCCGGAATGAAGGTGAGCGAAGTCACCGCGAGAAAGAGCACGCCGACGACCGCGAAGAGGCCCAGGTCCCAAATCGCAGTGATGTGATTGACCATGAGGGAACCAAAACCGATCAGCACGGTCAGCGCCGAGATCAGGAGCGGCATGCACACGCGCAAGAAGGCACGGACCACGACTTCCTCTCGGCCTACGCCCGCGTCCACCTGCTCGTAGTAACGGGCCATGACGTGAATGGCGTAAGAGCTGCCGATGACGATCAGCAGCGGCGGCAGCACGAACGTGCCCAAGGTGATCGCTTTTCCCGCCAACACCATCACGCCCAAGGTCCACACCAGTGCCATCAGCACCGAGACGATCGGCAGGACGACGCCGCGCGCGCTCCAGAACGACAACCATAGCACCAGCAGGACGAGCACCAGTGCGATCGGCGTGAAGCGGAGAAGATCATGCCGCATCAGCTCCACGGCCGACTGTTTCAAATGTCCGGCGCCCGTGTAGAAGAACCGCTCCGGACCAGCCTCTTTGACGAAGACCGCGCGGATCTTCCCGTCGATGTCGAAGTCGGCGTATTGCGCGTCGGTCAAGTTCCTGAAGAAGACGTTGATTGCTGCCCCTTTGAAGTCATCGGCAACGAGGTTCTTGCCGTACAGTGGGGTGGAAGTGAGCTGCTGCTTGAGCCGCTCGATCTCCGCCGCTGTCGGCGGGATGTGCGAGAGCAGCGGCGGGGGCTCGAACGCGTCGGCGGCGGCGTCGACGGCATTGGTGATGCTGAGAACACGTTCGACGCCCGGCATGCGGCTGACCGCATCCGTCACCCGCGCGATCTTTTCGAGCGTCGACGCCGCGAATAAGTCGTTGGCACGTACGCCAATGACACCCACGTCGTCACTGCCGAAGGTGGCGCGGACGTTGTCGTAGTAGCTGACCTCGGGATCGCCGGCCGGTAGCATGCTCGCGAGCGTGCTTTCGATCCGGATGCGTACAGCGTAGAGCCCCAGCACGACAGTCACGAGCAGATTCACGCCCAGCACCAGCCACGCATGGCGAACCAGCCAGCGCGCGTATGCCTCCGCGGGCGGGCGAGCAGGAGCCTCGTTGGACCCGGACATGTGTGCCACCCTGGCCTCCATCGTTCGTCGAATCGCATATACCATGGGACGTCTTCCGGGAGCGACTGGGGACAGGGGTGGGTTGACGCCTCAGAAGGAAGCAGGGTACTGGTGGTAATCTTGGAGGAGGTAGCCGTGTCCAATAGAACGTTGGGAACTTTCGTGAAGCAATCAATTGCCGCGCTCGTTCTTGTCTCACTCGCCGGCTGCGCCGCGTACCAGGGTGCGCCGCGGACGGTCAAAGGCGCGGGGATCGGAGCGGCGGCGGGCGCCGGCACGGGCGCAGCCCTTGGCGCTATCCTCGGTGGGGGCAAGGGCGCCGGCCAGGGAGCGGCCATCGGCGCCGTTGTCGGCCTGATCGGTGGCGGATTGATTGGTAACTATATGGACCAGCAGGCCAAGGAGATGGAAGGGGTCCTGGCGGAACAGGACCGCTTGCGCCGTAACCAGGAGCAGCTGCAGGTCGTCATGGCCAGCGACGTGATGTTCTCGTCGGGCAGCGCGGCGTTGCAACCGGGGGGGCGCGACAAGTTGCGCCGCTTCGCGGAGGTGTTGACCCGCTATCCGCGCACCACCGTCCAGGTCATCGGTCACACCGACAGCCGCGGCTCGGAGGAATCAAATGACGAGTTGGCGCGCCGCCGCGCGCGCTCGGTGGCCGACGAGTTGATCGCCGGCGGCGTCAGTCAGAGTCGGATCACTACGTCCGGACGTGGGCCGTCGCAGCCTATGGCCACGAACAGCACGCCTGAAGGGCGAGCGCAGAATCGACGTGTCGAAATCAACGTCAACCCTGACGAGGGTATGCGTGCCGAGCAAAGCGGAAGCGGGGGGGGCGGTTCGCCCGCCGAAGAGCCGCGCTGAGATCGGCGGACCGCTCGCCGTCAGGGCCGCGTCAGCCCAGCCGCGGCTTCATCCGCCAGCGAATTCCAGCGAGAATGACGGCGAATATGGCAACCAGTGCGAGCGTGGGAACCACAACGTCGGTGAGGCCGGCGCCGCGTTCGACGATGCGGCGCAGCGCGATCTGATACCACCGCAACGGGAAAATTCCACCCAGCTCTCGTACCCCGCTCGGCATGAGCTGATAGGGCACCATCACACCCGAGAGCACGAACGACGGCAGGATGAAGAACACCGAAATGAAAACCGCTTGGCCCGAAGTATGTGCCAGTGTCGACACGAACACGCCGACGCCCAACGAGGCCAGGACGAAGGGCAGGGTGACGATGAATAGCGTGAGCCAACTGCCCCGGGGCCAGACGCCAAAGACCACCCCCGCGGCCACCGTCGCGAACAGTAAGACGGCGTAGCTGACACCCACGTACGGGAGGAGCTTGCCCAACACGATCTCGATCGGCGTCGTCGGCAACGCCAGCATCTGCTCGTAGGTGCCGCTTTCACGCTCCGCGACCAGCCCCAAGCTCATTGCCGACAAGCACAAGTTGGTGAGCAGCATTCCCGCTAGTGTCGCCAGGAAGAAGTTCTGGTCGCGTAGGGTCGGGTTGAACCAGAATCGCTGGCGGATATCGATCAGCCCGGCGCTGCGCACCATCTTGTCCGGTTGATTCCTCGGTGCCGGCACGTTGGTGACGTCGAAGGCGGCGCCCACTTGTCCGATGTATCCGCCCACCCGTGCCGCGGAGAGCGGGTCGGTGCCGTCGAGAAGGAGTTGCACCCGCGGCGTACCCCGCTCACCATCGCGCCGGAAACCCTGAGGGATGACGAGGAAGGCCACGGCCTGTCCGGTCATCAGGAGGCCCCGCCCGGCGTCGTAGCTCCCCACACGCTGCGGCGGGAGAAAGTAGCCGGTAGACCGGATCTCCTCGATGAAGCGCCGGGACAGCGCACTCTGATTTTCGTCGAGCACAACCCAGGGCACATTGGCCGGCTTGTTCGACAGCGCCAGGCCGAAGAGCAGGAGCATCACGACCGGCTGCATGAACGCCACCGCCAGGAAGGCGCGGTCGTGCCGCATGACCACCGCCTCTTTGTAGGCCAGCGCCAGCACATTGGACCAGAAGTGATGCCGCCTGCGGCTCATGCGCGCGCCTCGATGGTGCGCAACGCGTAGGCCATCAAGATGACCCCGAACAGGACGAGCAAGCCGATCTCAGGCAGCAGCGCGATGAACCCCTCGCCGCGCAGGTAAATGGCGCGACTGATGCGAATATAGTGGGTGGCCGGAAAGACCTCGGCGACCCACTGCGCGATTCGTGGCATGTTGCGGATCGGAAAAGCGAAGCCGCTGAGCTGTACGAGCGGAACGCTCAACAGCACGGTCTTCTGCACGGCTTCAGCGGCCGTGGTGGAGGTGCCCGAGATGATGAGCCCCAGGGCCAGAGAGACCAACACGTAAAAGGACGAAATGAGGATGAAGAACAGGATGCTGCCCACCGGCCAGACGTGCAGCACGAAACCCGCGACCAGGACCATCAACACGACGTCGAGTGCAAACACGGCGCCGTAGGGCAGGATCTTGCCGAGCAGAATCTCGATTGCGGTCGCGGGCGTCACCTGGAGCTGTTCGAAGGTGCCCACGAGCTTCTCGTTGACGATCGACACGGCAGTGAGCAGCACGGTGAGAAACGACAGGACAAACCCGAACGTCCCGGCGACCATGAACGGCCTGCCATCGAGTCGCGCGTTGAACACCGCCCGCGTGACGACCTCGACGCCACCCGAGTGCAACCCGGTCGCTGCGTGGTGCGCCGCTGCGGGAATGCCTTTTGTCGCGGCAAGGTCGGCGGCGGTGGCGGCGATCAAGCCACGGAGAAACCCTTCAGCGTTACCCGCCAGCACGGCTTCGGCTCCGTCGTACAGCACCTCGATCTGCGGTGTACTGGCGCTGGGTGCTCCGCGGTGTAGATCGCGGTCGAAATCCGGCGGGATCACTAGCCCGGCGCCGATGGATCCTGACACCAGCGCGCGCTCCAACGCCTCACGCGTGGCATAGGGGCGCGGAACGAAGGTGCCCTTGGCGGCTAGATCAGCGACCAGTCGCCGGCTTGCACTGCTGCCGCTAGCGTCATGCACGCCGAGCCCGAGGCCCTTCACTTCGGTCGACAACACGGAGCTGAACGCGAGCAACGCGGCGAGCGGTACGGTGATGAGCACGCCGACGGTGAACGGGTCGCGGAACGTGGCGAGCAGCTCGCGGCGTATGAGGGTACGCAGCCGCCGCCAGTTCATACCCGATGTCCGGCTGCTGCTAGCACCTTCTGGAAAACGTCCGTCATTGGCACCTGTTCGATGTGGATGCGGCTGCCGATGCCGTCATCGCTGCCGGCGACGGCGTTACCAATCTCGTCGAGGGTGGCGAGCACCTGTGGCTCCAGCCTCGGGATGGTGACGCGCAGGCCGGTTGCGGTGCGCTCGACATGGCTCGCAATCGGGTCAATCGCCACGGCGGCCGCGGCGCAACGTTCGACGGGCAGACGCAGTTCGATACGGTAGCCATCGCTGTACTGCCGCCGCAGGGCCTCGGGTTCGGCGTTGGCCAGCATTCGGCCGGCGTCGATGAAGGACACCCAGTCGCAGTATTCGACCTCCTCGAGAAAGTGTGTGGTGACGAAGACGGTCACGCCGGCTTCGGCCTCTTCTTGAATCAGCTCCCAGAACAAACCGCGGTTGTGCACGTCGACACCGGCCGTCGGCTCGTCGAGGAAGAGCACGCGCGGCTGATGCAGAATGCTGAGCCCGAGCCCGGCGCGCTGGCGGATCCCGGCCGGTAAGTCCTCGGACTTCTCATGCTCGACATCGCGGAGCGAGAACCGGTCGCGCAATGCGCCCCAGCTGCGTTCCAGTTGTGCATTCGAGAGGCCGTACAAGCCGGCGTAGAACTCGACGTTTTCCCGCAGCGATAGTCCGCGGTAGAGGCTCACCTTCTGACCCATGTAGCCGATGTGGTCGCGCACCCGGCGCGGCTGGCGGATGACATCGATGCCGTCCACTTCGATCGTGCCTGCCGTCGGCCGCAGCAAGCCGATCAGCATGCGGATGGTCGTGCTCTTGCCGGAGCCGTTGGCGCCGAGGAACGCAAAGATGGAGCCGGGCATCACTTGCAGGCTGAGAGTGTCAACCGCGGTGAAGTCGCCAAAGCGCTTGGTCAGACCCTGGGCACGAATGATGGGCGCGTGCGCGTTCGGTGTGTTCATGCCGTGGCCCCTCGCGCCAAGGCGAGCAGCGTCGCCTCCATGTCGATCGGGATCGACTCTGCGAAGCGGACCCCGGCGCCCGGCAACGTCTGCAGATCGCGTACAACCTGCGGCGTACCGGGCGTCTGGTTACAGCGGACTTCGATGCGGGCGAAGCCGCCGGTAGCGCGTGCGCTGGCGACGTACGGCAGCTGTCGCGTCGCGCGCGCGATCCGGCGCGGGTTGTCACCCCAGGCGCGATACAGATCGAGGCCGGCGGCGGCGCGGAGCTCGGCCGGGGTGCCGTTGGCGACGATGCGGCCGGCGTCGAGGTAGATGAGCCGGTCGCAGGCGGCCGCTTCGTCCAGGTAGCTGGTGCTGATCAGGATGAGCGCGTTGCTGCGCTCGCCTTCGAGCATCGTCCAGATGTGGGCGCGCGCCAGCACGTCGACGCCCGCGGTGGGCTCGTCGAGCAACAGCAGTTGCGGTCTGAGCAGCAGCGCGTTGGCGATGGCGAGCTTCTGCTTCATGCCGCCCGAGAGCGCGCCCGAAGCGCGGTCGGCAAACGGGGCGAGGCCGGTGCGTTCGAGCAGATCGCCGGCGCGTTGCCGAAAATCGGCTGGGGGCAGGCGGTGCAGCCGCGCGCTGAAGCGGAGGTTCTCCATCACTGACAGATCGCGGTGGAGGCTGAAGGTTTGCGGCACGTAGCCAATCTGGGCTTTGAGCGCGGTGACGTCGCCGTGCAGGTCGTGACCAAGCACCTTGGCGGTCGTCGCCTCGATCTCGAGCAGGCCGGCAAGGGCACGGATCAAGGTCGTCTTGCCCGCGCCGTCCGGGCCGACGATGCCGACGATCTGGTGCTCGTCGAGCGTGAGGTCGATGTCCACCAGGGCGCGACGCCGGCCGTAGTGCTTGCACAGGCGGCGCAGCTCGATCAAAGGAGGCGTCATGAATCCAGATACACGTTGCCTTCCGTGCCGGGCTGGAAGCGCTCCACGCCCTCGAGGATGCGAACCTTGACGCGGTACACTTGGCCCATGCGATCGCTGCGGGTTTCGATCTTCTCCGGCGTGAAGTTCGCCCTGTCCGCGATGAAGCTGACGTTGCCGGGGATGCGCTTGCCGGGCTGGCTATCGAGCTCGATCCCGACCCGTTGGCCGATCTGTAGTCGCCCGACATCGGCGACCGGAACGTAGATCTGCACGTACTTGTCGATCGGATCCAGCACGGCGACGATAGCAGTGCCCGGCTGCGCCAGTTCGCCTGGCCAAATGAATTGCGTCTGCATGACGGTGGTGGTCGCCGGCGACCGGAGCACGTACTTCGATTGCGTGACCTGCAGCTCTGCGAGCTGTGCCAGCACCAGCTCGTGCTTTTCCCTCATGCTGGCGAGCTCGTGCATGGCCAGGGAGACGGTGCGCTCCTCCGCCTCCCCCCGCGCCAGCATCTCGCGGGTACGCTCCAAGGCGCTGCGTGCTTGGTCACGCCTGGAGCGATTGTCATCGAGGACCTGGGGGGTGCTGGTGCCGGTTTTGACCAACTCCTGCTCACGCGCAAGCGTGCGTTCGGCGAGGGTCGCGGCGGCCTCCGCCTGCGAGACGTCGGCGCGGCGCGCGTTGAGGTCGCGCTGCCATGTGCTCTGGGTCAGCTCGATGCGTTCGCTTTGCGTGCGCATGTCGGCGTCGAGAACGGCCAGCTCTTCCTGCTTCGACTTGATGCGCGCGGCGATGTCCTGGTCGTCGAGGCGGGCGATCACCGCGTTCGGTGGGACCGTAGCGCCTTCGGCGTAGGTGACGGCGAGCACCCGCCCCATCACCTCGCTCCGAATCACGCGCTCCTCGCCTTCGACGAAGCCCGTATAGTAGAGCGCAGCGGGGTCGCGCCGCAGGTAGACCGTAATGGCGGCAGCGGCCGCGATGAGCACGATTCCGGCGAAGAGAGCTGTGCGATTCATCCGTATCACCTCGATGTCCTGCGCCGACCGCCTGAACGGCGCTTCGGAGCCCCGGCGGCGAGACGTTCCAGGCCGCCGAGCGAAAACTGCGTGATGTGCTCGGCGAGTGCGCTTGACAGCCCATGGGGGTAAGCGCTCAGCCCCCACATCTTCAGCGTGGACGGCATCGTGAAACGGTAGAAAAGCGCCTGGCCGATGATGCTGAAGGCGCAGCGTTCGACGTCGCGCCGGCTGAGCCCCGGCGTCAGCTGGGCCACGATCTGCTCCACGTCGCGCACCATCGGCAGGACGAACTCCTTGACGATCACCGGAAGGGCATCGCTCGGGTCACTCATTTCGCGCTGCATGAGCGTGCCGTGCAGTCCCGGTGGTGGCCCGATCAAGAGGTCGAGCATGACCTTGCCGCGCGTGCGCAGCAGCTCCGCGAGTTCGTTGTGCCCGAGCCGGGCCAGCCGCTGCGACGTTGGCGCGCCGCGCCGGCGCAGCTCGGCGTGGATCTCGGCGAATTGCTCCCGGAGCACGGCGAGATAAAGCGCCTTCTTCGAGCCGTAGTGATAGTTGCTGGCGGCGAGGTTGACGTGAGCGCGCGCGGCAATGTCGCGCATGGTGGTGCTGTGAAACCCGCGGGCGGCGAACAGCTCGGCGGCGGCCGTCAGCAACCGCCCCTTGGTATCTGCTGTGGTCGGGAGCGACACGAACGGTAGTTTTAAACGGATGTTTGATTAAGTCAATCGGATATCGGGGTGCGGCTGGAACGCATCGTCAGGACGATGATACGCGCGTTGAGGCGGTTGCGTTGAGGGCTCAGTGCGCGCGGAAGAAATCGGTCACCAGTTGGTGCACCGCGACCGGGTCCTGCGCCGGGTAGCCGTGCCCGGCACCCCTGACGATGTGGAGCCGTGAGCCCGGAATGCGCTCGTTGAGAATGGAGGCGTTGTCCACCGGAATGATGACGTCCTGGTCGCCATGAATGATCAGGGTTGGTGCCTTGATGTGTGGCAGGCGATCGTACGTCGTCCACCCGAACAGTCCGGCCATTGCCCGCTGGGCGGTTTCGGGTGGTGTCGGGGGCAGCAGTGGGGCCAACATCACCAGCATGTCGCGGATCCCCGGGTTTGCCGCGATCCACTCGCGCGGAAACACGATCGGTAGCTGGCGATCGACCCAGGTCTGCGGATCGGTGCGTCCCATTCCCTGCACCATTTCAAGGAGCGTATCGATGACCTCTTGGTCTCCGAGCCTGGAATGCGCGCCGCCGCACATGGTGCAGCCGAGTACCAGCGACCGCACTTTCTGCGGGTGCCGTAGAACCAGCTCCTGGGCAATCATGCCGCCCATGGACACACCGTACACGTGCGCGCGCTCGATCTTCAGGTGATCCAGGATGCCGGCCGCATCGTCCGCCATTTGGGGAATCGTGTACGGTCCCTCAGGCTTCTCGCTCTGACCGGTGCCACGGTTGTCGAAGTAGATCGCATGAAAGCTGTCCAGGAAGGGGAGCACGCCAAGCCAGGCATCGCCGGGCATGCCGAAGCCCATGATCAAGAGCAAGGGATCGCCTTCACCCGCTTCGGTATAGTGAATCTTCACATCGCCGACCTGCGCCTCTGGCATGGTGCTCCTCTCTTCTTGAGCCGTATTCGCTCAACCGGCCCGCGCCGCAACGGTGCTGATATGCATAGCATGATGGTGTCCGGAAGACTTGACGGATCAATCGGCGTCCTGGGTTGCAACTCCCATCGCGTCCGCGCCGTCAATTGGGGGCGGAGCGGACATCGTCGCGTCCGGTTGGAAGGTAAAGTAGAACGTCGCGCCGTGATTCAATGTGGTCTCGGCCCACACTCGCCCCCCATGGCGCTCAACGATGCGGCGGACGATGGCCAGTCCGATGCCGGTGCCTTCGAATTCCTGGTCGGAATGTAAGCGCTGAAATGCACCGAATAGCTTGGCCGCGTGCTGAGGGTCGAAGCCCACCCCGTTATCCCGCACGAAGAGGACGGTTTCGCCGGCTTCTCCGTCGGTCGCCCCGATTTCGATGCGCGCCTCCGGACGCGGCCGAGTGTACTTGATCGCATTGGACAGTAAGTAACACCGTGTTCCCGAATGAGTCTCAGCGCGGCCGGTGCACTGAATTGGGGCATGACCCAGTCGCAGGTGATGACATCCCACCCTTGCCGCTCCAGGGCCGCCTTCAAGGCAGCCGCGGTATCAACGCGCTTCCACGCCGGCTCGTATCCGCCGCACCGCAGCTCATGCACCAGCAGTTCAGCGTCAGCTTCGGAATCCTCCACCAGGAGAACCTGTAGGGGGACCGGTACGCGGGGAGTAATGGACAGATCGGACGGCGGCATTTCCCATACCCAGTTAGCCTGCCCCGACGCAAGAAACAGACCGCCTGATCCGCTTTGGCCGAATCGTCCAATAGCCAAGCGATCGAGTAAGCCTTCCTTATATCGACGAATCCCAAGGCCCGTTTTCCCGCAATGGGAAGGTCTGTTTCCAGTTCATGACGAGGGAGTTGACTGGAGGATTCCAATAATAGGACGGGGAGTGTCTTCCCTCGAGCCGAATGCAAGGAAGGAAAGCAGACAGGCGATTGGTGCGCTTGTTGGAGGCGATGAGACGGAGGGCCAGATGCGTAGGAGCGAGGGGCCGATGGTTTATAGCCGCCGGTATCAGGGACACGACCGCGGGGGCCGGGCATCCGTGAAGGGCGTGCGGCAGCCGCAAGTGGACTCGCGGTTGTCAGGGGAAGATCTCACTTTCTGGTGGCTGGATTCGCCCATGCAGCCAACCACCATGGCGATGCTCTTGATGCTCGACTCCCCGCCGGAGGCATCGCGCCTGCGGCTGGCATTTGAACGTGCTGTGACCGCAGTGCCCCGCTTGGCGCAGCGTGTGGTCGATGCGCCGCTGGATTTGACGCTGCCGCGCTGGAAGTTCGACCCGACCTTCGACCTGGACTACCACGTCCGGCGGCATCCGCTCTGTGGCCGGGCCGACATGGACGAGTTGCTTCGCGAAGTCGGCCCGTTCTACGAGTCCGCGTTCGACCGATCTCGCCCCCTGTGGGAAGCTCGCCTCTACGACGGTCTGGGTCCTGAGCGCCGTTCAGCGCTGTTTTTCAAGCTGCATCACACGGTGGCAGATGGTGTCGGAGGCAACGCCATTCTTGCGGCGCTGACTGACGCGGAACGCGAGGCGGCCGAGCCAGTCAGCAGGTCCACGCCCCAGGTGCCGGGTGCCTGGGCGCCCCAGCGTCCGCTCGGCGCGCGGTTGCTTGACGCCATCCGAGATCGGGTTGAACTCGACGTCGAACGCGCCGGTGCGGCGGCCGGCGCCGTGGTGGACGCAATCGAGCATCCCGAGAAAGTCGCTCGCCTGCTAGCCGCCCTCCGTTCGATCATCCAGTTGGCGCGTTTCGAGAGCTACTCACCGCTCAAGAACTCTGCCGGGCGCGCGCGGCGGCTGAGCGGCCTGGACCTGCCGTTCGCCGAGGTTCGCGGCCTCAAACACAGGCTCGGTGGTTCGATGATCGACGTGATTCTGACGATCATGGCACGGGCAATCGGCAAGTGGTACGCGGCGCACCGGATCAGCAAAGTGCGGGAGCTGATGACCCTGGTGCCCGTGAACCTGCGCAAGCCTGAGGAATGGGCTGCGAAACCGCACGTCGGCAACGTGGCTACTGGGATCTTGGTGCCATTGCCCATCCGCCTCGCCGATCCACTTGCCACCTACCAGGAGATCCACAAACGGATGGAGGCCAAGAAAGCCGACCCGCTCTCCACGGCTTCCCCGATGCTTGCCGACCTCTTGAGCCTCTTACCCCACGCGTTGGTGACATGGATGGCGGAAACAAGCTTTGGCCGCGTGGACCTCATCATTACCAACGTTCCCGGCATCCTCGTGCCGCGCTATCTCGCCGGAGCCGAAATCAAGGCGGCCTATCCGTTCGCGCCGGTTGCCATGAAAAGTCCGGTGAGTGTTGCGCTGTACGGGTACCGAGACCGGCTGTTCGTCGGCCTCAACTCGGATGACAAGCTGATGCCCGACATCGACGCCTTCAAAGGAATGATCCAGGAAGCATTCGAACACCTGCGCGCTGCGATCGGCAGGAGGTAATCGTGAAAGCTTGCCGGCGCCACATGCCGTGACTTCTCTCACACAGTGTGGTCATCGCTTCCCTGACGTTTCGTAAGGTGCGATTGGGGGCGCTCTCGGTGCCATCCCTGAGCACGTTACGGGAAAACTCTAGCTGCCGGCGCGGGTGGAATCACGTTATCGTAAATCGGCGCTCGTTTTGAAGCATCGGAGATGGGTCATGGTCCGCAGAGCCCTGAATATGCTGCCGGTTGTGTTCGCGTTTGCTCTCCTGCCCGCACCGGCACCCGCAACATTCCACCTCATGAAGATCGTCGAAGTGTTTCCCGGCACCGGCACCGACCCAACGGCGCAGTACATCATGCTGCAAATGTATTTTCCTGGGCAAAACCTCGTTGGGGGCCACTCGGTCACCGGGTTCGACACCAACGGCGCGATGCTGGGGACCTTCACCTTTCCAGCCGACGTCGCCAATGGCGCCGACCTGGCGACCATTCTGATTGCCACGTCCGATGCTCAGACGCTCTTCGGCGTCACTACCGATTTGACGATGACGCCGGTTATCCCGGCAGCCGGCGGGGCGGTGTGTTACGACGTGATTGACTGCGTTGCGTGGGGCAGTTTCTCCGCGCCGAATACCTTGCCGGTGCCGCCGGGAACGCCCTTCAACGCGCCTAACGGCCTGGTTCTCGGCATGGCGATGCATCGCGATCTCAGCAGTGGGGGGAGTGTCACGAACTTCGTCCTCGCGCCGCCGGAGCCGAAGAACAACGCTGGACAGACCGGGATGCTCAGCGCGACTCCGACCCCGGCCGCGACCGCCACGCCCACCCCTACTGCCACCGTCAACCCGACTTCGTGTGTGGGGGACTGTAACGGTAGCGGGCAGGTGACGGTGGATGAAATTCTCACGATGGTGAACATTGCCCTCGGCAACACCCCGATCTCCGCGTGTAGGGCTGGCGACGCGAACCACGATGGCCGGATCACCGTCGATGAGATTTTGACGGCGGTCAACAGCGCGCTCAGCGGATGCCCGACCCTGGCAAGCGGCTAGTGCATTTCACTGCCCTTGGGACGATGGCTCACGTGCCTGAACAATGCCGTCCTGCCGCTCGAAGCGGCAGGCGTTGCCTGCAACCGAGGCAGTCTGGAGACGGGTGAGGGCAGAGAGGCCAGCGGATTGACACCGCTTCGCGTGGCACCTCCATTGCGTTTGCCCGGTGAGGGGAGAAAGGATTGCCGTTGCGCTCAAAGCTAGCGAATGTCCTGGTCGTCGATGATGACGCGGGCAGCCGATTTGTGCTGACCCGTGCGTTGGAATGTCTCGGCCTCGATCCGGTTGTGGCTGAGGACGGTGCTGATGTGCCCGATCTCATCGCGGCGCAGCGTTTCGATTTGCTGGTGGTGGACCTGCAGATGCCCGGTATGAACGGGTTTGAGCTGCTCCGCCAAATCCGCCGATCAAATGGCGGCTTGCTGCCGATGCCGCGGACGTGCGCCGACGTACCGATTCTCGTCGTGTCGGGCGAGAGCAATGCGGCCTCCATTGCGAACGCCGTCGCCCTAGGCGCGGACGACTACCTGGTCAAACCAATCGATCTCGACATCTTCGAACGCGTGGTGGGGCGCTTGATGCCCCGACGCACTCCGGAACACAAGAGCTCCTGATTCCGGCTGCCAGTCTCTGACGTGCCCACCGGTATGGGAGACGAGGCGAGCGGTTCGGACTCGTCCTGAAATCTTTCGCCGAGCTGGGCGCGAGGAGGATGCGGTGAGGCCGCCATGCGAGTACAAGATATGGTGGAAGTAAGCGAAGGTCGAAGGCTCTGCAGAGAAACGGCCTAGGGGCGTGTGGAGGGCGTGATCGATGAAACACAACGCACTGGTCTTTGACTTGGAAACGATCGCAGATCTGACACCGGAAAACCGCGACGGAATCGCCGATCTTGCCAAGGGTCGTGACATGACACCCGAAGCGTATGGCGGCCTCTGCCCACCCCTCGCCCGAGTCGTCTGCATCTCGTGGTTCGACCTGGCGGCGCAGACGTTGGGTGCGTTGTTCGATGCGACCTTGTGTGCAGGCGAGTGTCCGGTATCGATGGACATCGAAGTTGGCTCTGGTGAGACTCGGACCTGCGAGGTTCGAGGCTGTGATAGCGAAGCGCACTTGCTGAAACAGTTCGGGCGCCTGGTGGAGCAACACCTGGTGCAACCGAACGCGCGATTGGTGACCTACAACGGCCGCGGATTTGATCTCCCCGTGCTCATCCATCGTTCGATCAAGCATCAGGTGATCGAAGGCCGTGAGCTCCTCATGAAGGCTGTAGGGGAGAACCGGTACCGCCCGCTGATCCATTTGGATTTGCTGGATGCCGTGACGTTCTATGGCGCGTCGCCACGATTTCCGCTGGCTGCATACGCGATTGGTTATGAAGGACGGTCGCCGAAGCACGACATGGACGGCTCAAAGGTGTGGGGTGCGGTGCAAAGCGGTCAGATCATCGATGTTGTACGCTACTGTGCCGGAGATGTTCTGGCTACTGCCCACGTCTACTTATGTATGGACGGTCGGCTTGCTGCATCGTCTGATTCCGGTCCCAAATCATGAGAGGCGGCGGGCTGCGCTCCTGCTCAAGGCACGATGAACAAGCCTATGGAGGGACTGGACTCATTATCGCACCAAGCCGCGTAACACTTCCAACAGACTGCCCCAGCCCGTGCGCCGGGCTCCCACAACCCACTCGAGAAGCGCGTCCGCGACTCGGTCTGGGAGCAGGTTCATCGCGACGCGCCCGGGATCAGGCTTCACCGAGTAGGCGGCCGCAGGGTGGCGCGTGGTGAGCGCCATGTGGACGGCCTCGGCGATGAGGATGGGATCGTGCGCCTTGTCCTGCTCCGCAAGGGTCATGCCCTTCAGCGTGCGCAGTAGCTTGCCGAAGTGGTTCGACTCCTTCGCCGCGCGGGCAAAGTGGCGTTCGATACCGGCGACCATCTCCGTCTTGAAGGGTCCGGGCTGGATCTTGATGACCGAGACCCCGAGAAACATCAGCTCGCGACGCAGAGAATCCGAGTAGGCCTCGATGGCGTGCTTGCTCATGCCGTAGGGGCCGTTGAAGGGCATGCCGGTCTGCCAGCCGGTTTCCGAGCTGATGTTGACGATACGCCCCTTGCGCGCGAGTACGAGCGGGAAGAGAACCCTGTTGACGCGGAACGTGCCCATCACGTTGACGTCGAGGACACGGCGCAGCGCCTCTTCCGCGATCTCGATCAACGAACCCACCGTCAGGATTCCCGCGAAGTTGACGACCCCATCGAGGCCATCGACTTGCTTCGCGACGCTGCGGGCGGCGGCCTCCACGCTCGCGGCGTCGGTCACGTCCACGTGAACAGGCGTGACGTTGCGCTCCTTGCCGATGCGCGCGAGTGCCTCGTCGACAACGTCGGCGGCGAACACCCGCCACCCCCGTTCGCCGAGGTACATCGCCGTCGCGCCGCCGAGCCCCCCTGCGCCGCCCGTGATGAACACTGCCTGCTGGTTTCTCCGTGTGCTGCTCCGCCTGATGATCATGCGTGACTACAGTAGCGTCATGAGCGTGCGGGAACTGCTCGACGGCAGGCTTGGTCGCAGGGCAATTCACCGAAGCCGAAGGCGCTGCAATAGAAGACTGCATCACCCCCTGCAGTGAATTCGACCGTGAACTTGCGCCCTGTGTGCGGGCAGCGCAGACGCCGGGCAACATAATGAGGAAACGGAGTCGGGTCTCGCATCCGGTAGAGCACCGCAGTGCACCCCAAGAGCATCACTACCACGGACAATCCCACAAGCGCGGTCGGGTCGATGGAGCCAAAGATGGATTCCATAGCTGCCTCCTGACCATTCTGCGCGTGATGTCGGTTGCCACCTCTCTTGTTCGAGCACGTCCGCCACGCTCCTGACTGTCTGGGAAGCATATGGCTTGCCACCATAGGGTCTGGCGCGGGGACACGATTGCAAGACGTTTGTCGAGGCATCCGTTCTCAGCAGCGGTAGGCGATGGGATGAGCAATTATCAGGAGCGCGAGTCCTCTTGCAGAGGCGAAGAAGAATGTCACCTTCCCTTTGACAGTGGCGTAGCGGCTGTTGTACGGATCTCCGATGCTGAAGCGTGCCGCGGATCGAGTGTCGCCTGTCGTCTCGTCCTGGCTCTCCCATGTCCTGCCAGTGGCAATGAGCGGGCTCCTGATCGCTCTTGCTGTGACACCAGCGTACGCCATGCAAATCTTCGTGAAGACGCTGACGGGCAAGACCATTACGCTCGAAGTGGAACCCGGCGACTCGATCGAGAACGTAAAGGCAAAGATTCAGGACAAGGAAGGGATACCGCCAGACCAGCAGATTCTCATCTTCGCGGGGAAGGTTCTGGAAGACGGGCGGACGTTAGCGGACTACAACATTCAGAAAGAATCCACGCTGCACCTCGTCCTCAAGCTGTGGTCACAACCGAGTGATGTGCCCCTGCTGAGTCGCGGAATGGGGGTCGTGCTGGTGGTGATGCTGAGTCTGGTTGCGCTCCTGGCGCTGAACCGCAGGCGGCGACAGGCACCCAGGACATAGGTTGCAGATAGGCAAAAAGCGCAGAGGAGGCGAAAACTCAACTCCCACCACTACACACTGCAAGTATCTGACCCTGTCATCGTCATCATCATCGTCTCCCAGCGCTCCGTGGTGATGAACAGCCGCTTGTTGGCGGACCAAGCGTTGCCAAAGTACCAGCCTGCACAATATCAAATATCAGTTTTGTTCATGCCGACTAGAATCTCCTCGCCGTGGGAAAAGGTGTAGCAGCTAACTGTCGTACCACGGTAGTGGAGTGGGCGTGTGGATGCGGCGGCGCCTGTGCGTTGCGCGAAGCACCGCACAAGTTAGTCGCCTTTTCACCAGAAGCAGCGGAGGTTCGCGATGAAAGAACACAACGAGATGCTCGCTGTGATCGCGCTTTTGCTCGTGGGTGCAGTGAGCACTCTGGTGTTTATGATAGCGTACCACATCATGTACTCGGCATTTTAGTCGCCGTGGAACTGGCACGAACCGAATTCGGCGCGATACTTGGCGGTTCGCGGACCATCGGTGCTCCCGCTTACCATCGCCTACAGTCTCGCCGTCTACTTCCTCATTACGGTGCAACTGATCGAACGGCACGGCACCGAAATCTTCTGGGACATCGAATGGCGCGCCTTGTGTACAACGTGTTCCCAGAGCGTGGGCGCGTGGCGACCTCTGCAATCTTCGGCTAACTCAGGCACCCAGTTTACTCAGCAGCGATTCGCTTCGCGTTAGGGCTCGCCTTGATGTGCAACAACGTGTCGGCGCTCCTCTGCGCCGCTCTCGTTGGCTTGGGCGTCTGGGTCTTGGGCAGTATTGAGGAGCGCGAGCTGGTGCAGCGCGTTTCAGACTACGACGCATACCGAACAACTGTCCCGGCGTTCTTTGCGCGCCACCCCATGCGTTTCTGGCGCTACTTGCTGACGGGGCGAAGTGATCATGTGTAGTGGTCAGCGATGCCTCAGCCTCTCAGCCCGAGCCCGTAAATTGCCGACCTTCCCCGCCACACCCTGTGCACCAGATGAGACAGAGAGCCACAAGCAGTTTGAGAGTCATCGGTTGCCAGCGTTTGCCCATTTCGTGGTCCGCTTATCACTTGGGCTGCAGCCGTTCGAAGCCCGTCGTTCCCGGCGCGTCCTTGTTGATGGGGATTATGTCGGTGCTGACACGGAACCCGGCGGGTGTGGTGTTGAGAAACCCAGCCTTGCCTCCCCTTTGCCCCGTCTGCTACACGGTCCCCCCATGACTGATGGAGCACGGTCGAATTTACGCATCGCGGATCTGAAGCGTCGCCAGCCGAGCAGTCGTCGATTGATCAACGTGAAGATTCCAGCGCACCAGGCGGACGCCGTCGCACGGCTGGCCGACCAACTCGGTACGAGCAAGACCGAGGTAATTGTAGCGCTGTTGAATACAGGGCTGGAGATGACTGGCAAGCTGAAGCGCTAGTACCGCCGAGCCCACGAGATCTGGCGCCGGGCAGTCCGCGCTCTACTGCGCGTCCTGCTCGCGCTTGGCGAGCGGCGTCCAGACACGCCAGTATTCGAGATTGCGTGGCTGGAAGCGCAGACCGGTGTCCGGTACGAGACCATGAAGCGGCACCTACGGTAAGTGGCTGAGGACTCAAGGGCTTGAAAAATCAGGGGCTGAGGAGTGCGAAAGGGGGGACTTGAACCCCCACGGGTGATTAGCCCACAGGATCCTGAATCCTGCGCGTCTGCCAATTCCGCCACTTTCGCGTGCAGCCGAGCGATTTGTTACTTAGCTTTTTCTGTGTAGTAGGGTCAAGGTGAGAGGTTGTTCGGCTGCAAGGTGAACGGGTTCGTCACGAAGGCGGCGTCGGCGCCGGTGTCGATGAGTTCGCTCACCTGCGTCCGCACGCTAGCCGCTGGGTTGAGGAACACCAGGACCGCTGCCTGCGCTGTGATGACACCGGGCGCGCCATCAACCTGAGCGTTCAGGTCGACCGGCGCGTCGAAACTGGGGTTCGTGGCTCCGATTGGTGCGAGGGCGGGACCTATCGTCCAGCCCCCGTTCGGGGCGACGGTGCGCCACGCGACGCGGAAGGTCGCGGTGAGAGGGAAGCCGTGGGTCGAGAATGAAAGCGAAAAACCACACGAGCCCTTCTGGTCCAACACCACACAAGTGATCGGCGTGCTCGGGTCAAGAGCGACCTCGACCTGCTGCGTTCCCGCGGGAATCATGGTGGGCGAGGCGGTGGCGGTCGAGGTCGGGACTGCGGACCGAGTGGCCGCCAAAGTCACGGTTGCAGTTGGCAAACTGCCCGGGGTGAACGTCGATCCAGCCTGGGTCGCCGTTGGGGTTGGCGGTCCTGAGGTTGGCGTCGGAGTCACTGCCGGCATCGGCGACGGGGTGGGAGAGCCCTCGGGCGACGCGGAAGCCTCCCCCGCGGGGCAGATGGTCAGCGATTCGTGCTGCACGCAGCGCTGCTCCGCCAACGCGGTCTGGATCGCAGCGTTTTCCGAGCGCACATCGAAACCGCTCGAGCCGCTGCCGCCCGCGCACGCCGTCAACATCGATCCGGACAGCAGGAGCATCAACCACAGATATCGCCGCATTTGCATGGTCGCCTCGTTCAAAAGGGAGTCGATGTCACCAGCACGTTGAGAAAGCGGCTCTCGGATGACGCCTCCGTGGCGAACTCCTCCGCCAGCTTGCGCACCGCCTCATCCAGCCGTTTCTGGAAGTCCGCCAGCCGCCCGGGGTCGACGTTGAGGTAGTGGTTGCGCAGATACGTTCCGGTGTCCATGTCAGGCAGCGCCAGCTTGTCGAGCAACCCCTTGGCGAAGAGTGCGCAGAACTCCAGCGCCAGCGCCTGCCGCTCTTGTGTGTCCTTGGCCACGAAATGGCGGCCGCGCCGGCGCACCTTGGCGCCATGGATCTCGATCAACTCACGCTGGCGCAGCGTTTCTTCGACTTGCTGGGCGAGCGTCTCGCTGACGACGATGGCGCGTGCCCGCCGTGGCGGCGCCGTGCGGAACTGCGAGCGCCAGCGGCGCAATGGGATCCAACCGCCATCGTCGGGCAGCGCCGCAATCGCCTGGCTGATGAGGACCGCGAGGTCGGCGTCTTCGATCCCGGCGACGGCGCGCGGTGCGTGCAGGGCGCGCCGCAGCTCCCTGCCGAAGGCATACACCACGCGGTCGCGCCACAGCAGCGCCAGCAGCGGCTGCGGGTCTTCCTTGCGAATCGCGGCCAGTCGCCGCACTAGTGCCTCACTGGGAAAGCGTTTGCCCTTCTCGATGTAGCCCAGCATCACCGGATCAACGCTGTCCCCCAGCACCTCGGCGGCGAAGCGGCGCACGGTGTACTCCCGCCCCATGAGCACACGGGTTTCGTAAAACACGTCCTTGATGCTGCGCCGCGACGGTGCCGCTGTAGCCACGGGGCGATGATAGCCAAATTAAACTTGCTTGACAAGCAAACAAAAGTTGTTTAGAAGAAACTCGGCAACGGCAAACGCACCAACGGCACCACATTCGAACGCATCGGTAAGGGCCTCGATGGGCACGTCGTCAGCGCAGCCGGAAAACGCATTGCCGCGCATCACCGTGCGCGGGGCGGCAAGCTCGGCCCAACGCGACGGGCCGATCGCCGAAGATGCAATCGCGTACACGCAACGGCACTCGCAACTGGCACCAGCCGTATGGGGTCGGGTGGTTCGGGGTTTGGCGCTGGTTGTCACGGGCGCCCATCTGTTTGCCGCGACCGAAGCGACGGCTCAGCCGTTTGCCTACGTCGCCACAGCCTACAGCGACACCATCACGATCATCGACGCTGCTACCAACGCCGTTGCGAAGGTCATCGCCAGCCACGGCTATCCACTCGCCGTCGCCGCCAGCTACGATGGACGGTCGGTGTTCGTAGCCAATGTTGACGACAGCACGATCAGCGTGCTCGACACCGCATTAAATGAGATCACCCGCACGATCACCCTCCCCGTGCATACGTATCCCCAAGATCTCGCGGTCAGCGCCGATGGCAGCCGGTTGTACGCCATCAGTGAGGGATCGCGCACTCCGAGGATTGCGGGCACATTATTCATCATCGATACCGCCACGGGATCGGTGCAGCGGACGCTGGCGCTCCCCGATGACTTCCCGGTCGCGATCCGGACCACTCCGGGCGGTGCCTTCGCGTATATCGTCAATTCGGGCAGTGATTCGGTTTCAGTCGTCGACACCCTCACCAATTCGTTGGTTGGCAAGATTCCCGTCGGCGATGTCCCAATTGCTCTGGCGCTGATACCGGACGGTACGCTCGCCTATGCTGCCAACATGCTCTCGTCAACGGTGTCGGTGATCGACACCGCCAGCCGATCTGTCTCATCGACCGTGCCGGTGGGCTCCGCGCCGCACGGCATCGCAGTCGCCCCGGACGGGTCGTTGGTCTACGTTGCGAACCAATATTCGAACAGCGTCTACGTCATCGATGCGGCAAGCGGTACGCTCCGCGACGCGGTCTTTCCGGTACGCGTGCAGCAGCCGCGAGCACCCGTCACCGAACCGTACGGCGTTACGATCACGCCGGACGGCAGCACCCTCTATGTGACCAACGAGACGTCGTACTCGGTGTCGGCCATCGATACCGCAACCGATACGGTCGCTGCCGTCATCGCGGTGGCGGGCTCGCCGCGCGGCATCGCGATTCCGCCGCTGGCGGGTCCTTCTCCCACCCGCCGTCCGGCAACGGCCACCCCGATCCCCACAATCACTCCGGGACCAGCCCCACCGATCAGCGGGCGCTTGCGGTTGTACGCAGCCATTCCCGGTGCGCGGGCGATCGCGGTTATTAAGGCGGCGAGCAACAGCGTTGTGGCGACGATTCCCATCGCCGCAGGAGAACCGAACGGCGTTGCCTTCACGCCCGACGGGGCCTTTGGCTATGTCAGCACGTCCGGCGGCACTATCGAGGTAATCAACGCCGCGGCGAATTCGTTCGTAATGTCAATCGACCTTGCGGCAGTGACCTATACAGTCGCGATGAGTCCCAAGGATGCATCTCTGTACGTCGGCAGCAACGCCAGGGTGTTCATTATCGATACGGCCTCGAACACCGTCAAGGCAACGATCTTAGGCGGCAACATCAACTCGGCCATCGCATTCACGCCCGATGGCACCAAGGCGTACGCGGCCGACTCGGGCGGGGGCGGGTTGATGGTCATCGATACGCGGAGCAATGCCGTGACCACCACCATCCCCGTGTACAATCCCCAGGCGATCGCGATATCGCCGGATGGAAAGTTCGCCTACGTGACGGCGGGCAACCTGTTCGTGATCGACACTGCGTCCAACGCCGTCGTCGCCGAAGTCCCCGCCGGCGCAGCGCCCGGTGCGATTGCGCTATCCCCTGACGGCAGCATCGCCTACGTCGGTTGCGGGAACAATAGCCTGTTTGTCCTCGATACCACGAGCAAGAAGATCCTTCATACGATCTATCCTGTGCCGAGCGCGGTTGGAATGATCCTGCTTCCCGGTGGCGCGTTTGCTTACGTCGCAAGTGTTTTTTCCGACAGCATCAGCGTGGTCGATCTGCGGGCGCGGACGGCCGTCGCTTCCATTCCAGTAGGCGGCTCGCCGGCGGCCATTGCGCTGGCATCGCCACCCTTGACGTTCTGCGTTGGTGATTGCGTCGATGAACGTGTGGTGACGGTGGATGAGGTGTTGCGAGGCGTGCGCATCGCGCTCGGGGAAGAGCCGATTGAGGGCTGTCCGGAGCTCGATGCGGACGGAGACGGCCACGTGACGGTCGACGAGCTGCTGCAGGCCGTGAACAACGCCCTGAGCGGATGTCCATCCCCGCCTGCCACGGCGATCCCCACGCCCACGCCCACCAAAACGCCCGCGCCAGGCGAGTGCGCGTACGTCTGCGACAGCCGTGCGTGCAATGCCGTGTGCCCTGACGGCAGCCCGCACCTCGGGTACTGCGACTTGACCGGCTCGGATGGCTGTCAGTGCATGCCGTTTGAATGTCCGTACGCGTGCGTGGCGATCGATCCTGTTACTTCGCCCTGGGATCAACTGATGCAGACCATCCGGGGATACACGGTGGGCCCGGACTTCGGCGCCAACATCCGTGTCACCGGAGGAGCACAACTCGTGTCTGGCTTCGTCACCTATTCGTTCGCCATCGATGTCCCACTAAACCGAGGGCTCAATCAACTCTCCGTCGACTCGTACCGAGACTACCCACCGTGCTCTGGTACCTTGCGCAATGATCGCAACGGCAATCCGCTCGACATTCTTGTCGTGCTTCCGACGCCGACGCCAACCATGTCCAACGGTGCAACCACGTTTCGGCAGACGGCATCGTCCAACCATTTCAAGGGAGGTCCACCATGATTCTGCGGGCTTCACGGCCAGTGTGCAGCACGATCGCTTTGCTCATGATCGGTTTCGTCGCAGGTGGCTGTGGCGGCAACAACGGTAGTCCGGCGCCGCCGACGAACACGCCTGCGCCGGCGGCCACCGCGACACCGACACGCCAGGCCGGCAACGTCGCCGGCTTGCTGGTGCTGAATCGCAGCGTGAGCGCCGGTACCGGTGACGCGCTCGGGGCGCCGCCGCAGCAGTGGATGGAGTCGAAGGACAGCGGCTCGTTCGATCGGTCGCTGGCCGCGGCCAACTGGTCCATCGACGGTGGCGCTGTTGGACAGGGCGTGAGCGGGCCGGACGGCCGCTTTACCACCGGCGGACTGTCGCCTGGATCGCACATGCTGCAGGTGACCAAGACATTGGGCGGCAACCTGGCTTCGGTCTCGGTGCCATTCACCGTCGGCGACGACGGGGGCGCGGATCTCGTCGTCGAGATGGTGTGGGGGCAGGTGAAATCGAGCGTCACCTACACCCATAACGGAGCCCTGGTGCGCGTCGTCCAGGCCCCCAACGGCAGTTGGCTCACTACGCGCGACAGCCGCATCACCAGCTTCGGCGATGGCACGCGAAGCTTCGTCGATCCGACCGGCAGCGGCACGTTCGCGGTGACGCCGTGCGTCTACAATGGCGTGGACCTGCCCCCGGCGGCACCGTATCCCTGCAATGCAGACGGCACCTGCAGTCAGGCGGGCGACCGCTGTGTGTGCGTGCCGAGCTGCCCGGCGTGTGACGACTGCTCAAAGAGTGTCTGCGTACCGAGTTGTCCGCCGGTCGACATCACCGGCATCGCGGTCAGCGGCCCATCACAGCTCATCGTCGGCCAGCAAGGCTCGATGTCGGCTATGGCGCAGCTTTCCGACGGCAGCTCTGTGGACGTGACGTCGTTGGTCGATTGGCAGTCGTCAGACACGACCATCGCTGCCGTCGATTCGTGGGGGACGGTGTCGGCGATCAAGATCGGGAGCGCCTCGATCACGGCGACGCTCGGGACGTTGACCAGCACGGCATGGCCAATCCAGGTCACCGCACGCCCGCCGTTGCAGAAGATTGATGTGCAGAATGTCTCCTGCATGTTTCCAAAGAGCGCGTTCGGCGGCTCCGGTGGCCCGCTTCCACCCACCGCCGTGCCGGCGCCGCGATCTGATGTGCTGCCGGTACCGAATTGCAGCCAGGTGGTGCAGGTCGGTGCCACCATTCAGTTCCGGGCCATCGGTGAATTCGATAACGGCTATTACCAGGACATCACCGATGAGGTTCAGTGGCAGGTTGCCCCGCCGGAGGTGGGCAGCGTTGTCACCGGCTTGTTCACTGCACAGCAAGCAGGCACTGCGGCGCTCACCGCAACGCTCGATGGTGTGGCGAGCGACGGCACCACGATCCGCGTGGTCACGCAACCCACTGTGATCGCGCTGTCCATCTACGCTGACAACGGCGGCTTCGTCGTGCTCCAAAATGGGTCGGCACCGCCGCCCGTTGCGAGTGGGATGCCGTGCCTCATGGCCGGGCCCGGAATGGTCGGGATAGGGGTCCCGTGCTGCTGTCCGGGTCCGCTCGCGGGCAACAGCGCCGCGCCATGCCAGTGCAACTACGCCATCACCGTGCTCCGGGGTGACCAGCTGAAATTCCACGCCACGGCACAGTACGACACCGGCGCCTGGCAGGACGTGACGAACCAGGTGACCTGGTCGAGCAGCGACACCTCGGTGGCGACTATCGATGTCAGCGGTGTCATGACGGCGGTGGTGGGAGGCGATGCATCCATCGAGGCGGCATTCGAGAGCGTTACCAGCGATCCCGCCAGCGTTCACGTCGTCAACCAGGCGACACTGCAATCGCTCTACATCTATCAGGAAGGCACCGATCACGTGGTGGCCAAAGGCGATCAGCGTTTCTTCCATGCCAGCGGATACTACGATGTCGGCATCTCTCGCGACGTGACCACCGAGGCCGTGTGGCACAGCAGCGACGACGCCGTCGGCGGCTTCGATTCTCCGGGGGTGTTCACCGGCCGCGCGGCGGGCACGGTGCAGGTCTGGGCCGAGTTGGACGGGCAGAAGAGCGGTCCCGCGTCACTGGAAGTGTTCGAAACCAGCGAGCTCACCTACTGCGATCCCACCAACATCAACCGCGCCGTGTGGTCGGATGATTTCAACCGCGTGACCCTGGAGTCCGATTGCGCGTTCTACAACGAGCCGGGCCTTGCGACATTGCGCTACAGCGTGACGGAGATCCAGCCACACGGTGGCATTTTCAATCCGTGCCTGGATCTGTACGTCTTCGCCGGCAAGACCACGGTCCGCACCATCCGCGAGCAGGGATGTGGCGCTCCGTTCCTGGCCGGCGCTCCCGCGGCTGACGCGCTGAAGTATCAGCTGCGTGCGTTCTGGGATCTGAAGGACGACAACGGCAACCCGGTGCCGCCGGGGACCTATACGATCTACGGGCGTTTTTATCTGTACTACGATCCGGTCGTGAGCCTGGACATTACGGTGCTGGCGCCGGGTCAACCGACCCCCACTCCCGCGCCGACGCTGCCGGTCACGCCCACAGCGGTGTGTACGCCGCCGGCGTGTCCCGCCGGAACGGCGCTTGTTTGCCCGCAGGGCGGCGCCATCACGGGGAATCCCCCCGGTGATCTCGGCTGTTGTCCGGATGGTTGGGATCTGTACCCGTGCACGTTTGCCGGCGGAGGAAAGGGACTCGCGTGCCACAATCCCGCACTCGGGTGCCCTTCGTCAGAAGTGTGCGGCCAAGGATGCGACCCGGTCGTGACGGGCACCTGCGACGGCTGCTCGGACGGCTGCGGATACATTTGCGTCTCAGAGACGCCGCTGCCGACGCCGGCAACGACCCCCGTTCCGACCGTGCCGCTCTGTTGCGAGCCGGGTGCCGGCGGTCCGTGTCCCGTAAGCATCATCTGCCCGACGGCGACACCCGGCAGCACGCCGCCGGCGGGCGCATTGGTCAGCGCCGATGCGGTCTCGGGGCAGCCGGGGACGTCGGTGACCTTCAACGTCACGTTGCACAGCGGTGGAGCGCCGGTTGCCGGCGTGCAGGACGACATCAACTTCGACGCCGGCAACGCGCCGATTGCAGCCCGGTCGGACGGCAATCCCGATTGCACCGGGTTGCTGGCGAACAAGGTCGCTGCGTTTTCGTTTATCGAGTGTGCCGGAGGGAACTGCCCGGGCGTGCGCGCCATCGTTTACTCGCCGACCAACACCGCTGTGATCCCGGATGGTTCGACGCTCTATTCGTGCAGGGTCGCGATCGCGGCGAGCGCCGCGCCGGGGATCTACCCGCTCACGCTTTCGAATCTCGTTGCCAGCGACCCGCTCGGCCACCGCTTGCCGCTATCGGGGATCTCGGGACAGGTCGCGGTGCTCGGGTCGGGAACGCCGACACCCACGCCCGAGGGCGACTGCTTCGTGGGTCCGCCGAAATGCGCCGGGTCCGGATTCCCCACCTCGCAACAGCTGTGCTGCAATCTCTCACGGTACGGCATGATGCCGGGCGTCGTGTCTTGGTGTTTCGCCGCCGATATCGATTCCACAGGCGGCTGCAGTGCGTGCAGTGACCCGTGCGTCGGTCTGCCCCCGCCGTCCACGGCGACCCCGGTCCCGACCATTCCGCTCTGTTGCGAGCCGGGTGTGGGTATCCCGTGTCCCATGGGCGTCATGTGCCCGCCGCCGACTCCGGGTGGCTGCGGTCTCGCTTGTGACGGCAGCCCTTGTCTCGGAACGTGCTCGGACGGCAGTGTCGCGAAGGGCACGTGCACTGCGCTGACGATTGATCGCGGTTGCGAATGTGCTCCGGATTGCGCGCCGGTGACGCCAGGCCCGCCCACTCCAACGCCTGCCGCGTGGATCAAGGTGGTAACAGCAACCGGGCAGCCCGGCGAGGCAGTCACCTTTGCCGTTTCGCTCACCGCGGCCGGCCAGCGCGTTGCCCGGGTGGAAAACTACCTGAGATTCGATCCGAACATCGGCATTGGTGCAAAGGCGGATGGCACGCCGGATTGCACAGTCAACCCGGACATCCACAAGAACGCCACGGCGTTCAGCTTCGTTACCGTGGGAGATGAGACGTGGATGCACGCGCGTGTGTACGACGATGGGAACAGCGATCCGATTCCAGATGGCGCCATCTTGTACACCTGCACGGTCAACATCGCGCCAACGGCCCCGCCTGCAACCTATCCCATGATCATTTGGAAAGCGACTGGCACCACCCCGGAGGGCGCAACGTTGGATATCCTGGGCCAGGAGGGCGCGATCGTTGTGACGGGTACTCCGCAGCCAACATGCACACCCCCACCGTGTGGGTCCGGGGAGGTTTTCGATTGCCCCGGCCCGTGTTTGGGAAATTGCGGGATGAGTTGCGGCACACCGACGGCTACTCCTCCGCCGACGCCGACGCTTGCGCCGATCACCCTGGTGGCGGGGTCCACCAGCGGCCAGCCTGGTGAGATGGTGAGCTTTACGGTGTCAATGAGTGCCAATGGCGAAAAGGTGTGGGGCGTGGGCAACGATCTCACCTTCGATCCGCTGACGGCAATTGCGGCGACGGCAGACGGAGAACCGGACTGCACCGCGAATCCCCAGACGCACAAGACAGGGATGTTCAACTTCCAGCCGGTCGGTTGCAGCGCCGGACAGTGCAGCGGAGTGCGCGCGTTGGTCCTCTCCATTATGAGCCTGGCGCCGATCCCAGGGGATATGGTCCTGTACACCTGCAACGTACGGATCACGGGCGACGCGCCTGCAGGCAGCTACCCACTCGTCTTCACGAGAACGGACGCGTCGACCACCGACGCGAGGACGCTTCCCGTCAACAGCACCGATGGCGAAATCGTCGTGCTCGCCCCGGATCAGACGCATCCGCCAACGCCAACGCCGCTCCGGTAACTCGACTGGAGGCCGGTTGTGGAGAGCGGAGCTGACGGTTTACGAACTGCGTCATATCGCTGATCGGCGCCGGCGATATCCGGCTCGTGAGGACCGCTGTCCTCCGGAAATCTACATCAAGAACGCGTAGCGCAGCACGAAAAGCGCGGCGAAGAGGTACAGCAGCGGGTGCACCTCGCGCCCGCGGCCGACCGCGAGCATGAGCAGGGCGTAAGCGATGAAGCCGAAGGCGATGCCCTCTGTGATCGAAAAGGCGAAGGGCATGGTGACGATGGTCAGGAACGAGGCCATGCCAGCCGGCGCGTCGGCCCAATCGATGTGGGCGACGCTGCGGATCATGAAGCTCCCGACGATGATCAAGGCAGGGGCAACGATCGGATAGAGCGTCAGATCACCGACGTGTACGCCTGCGCCCGCCATGTGCGCCAGGGGCGAGAAGAAAAGGGCGGCGAGGAACAGCGCGGCGGTCACCACATTCGCCAGGCCCGTGCGCGCGCCGGCGTGCACACCGGCCGCACTCTCGACGTAGGCGGTCAGCGTCGAGGTGCCCATCACCGTGCCAACGATGGTACCGATCGCATCGGTCGCCATCGCCTCGCGCGCACGTGGTAAACGCCCGTTTTCCAGAAAGCCGGCTTGCCCGGCGACGCCGATCAACGTTCCGACCGTGTCGAACAGGCCGAGGAAGAAGAGGACAAAGATCACGGCGATCAAATCCGGTCTGAACGCCGAAACGATATCGAGCTTCAGCAACGTCGGCGCGAGCGGCGGTGGAGGAGCCATCAAACCGTTGTACGGCACCAGCCCGAACGCCACGGCGGCCGTGCCCGTCGCCAGTGTGCCGATGAGAATGGCGCCGCGGTTGGCGCGCACGACGAGGATGGCGGTCAGGAGCGTGCCGCCGATTGCGACCAGCGTCGCGGGCTGATGCAGGTTGCCGAGGGTCACGAACGTGCCCGGTGCCGGGCGCACCAGGCCGGCCCACTCGAAACCCACCAGCGCAATGAGTAAGCCGATGCCCGCGGCGATGGCATGCTTGAGGGAGTCAGGGATGATGTCGAGCAGGCGCTCCCGCAGACCGACAAGTGACAGGAGGAGGAAGGCGCAGCCGGCGATGCAGTTGGCGCCGAGCGCCACCTGCCACGAATAGCCCATGCCGCCGGTCGCCACCGGGCCGGCCACCATGAAGGCGAAATAGAAGTTGTGCCCCATGGCCGGGGCCACGGCGATGGGATAGTTCGCCCAGATGCCCATCAACAGGGTCGCAAATGCCGAGGAGAGGCAGGTCGCGGTCATTACCGCTCCCGCGTCCATGCCGGTCGTCGCCAGCACCGCGGGCTGGACGAAGATGATATACGACAAGGTGACGAACGTGGTGACGCCGCCGATGATCTCAGCGTGCAGCTCCGCGCCCTGCCAGTTGAGCGACCGTGCCATCACCGCTCACGCACCAGGGACCGCGTGCAGCGACCAGATCCACGCTGCGTAGATGATGCCCATTTGCCCGCCCACGTACGTCAACCAGATCCAATCGTTGGCGTTGTGTATGCGCATGCCGCGGATCTCCGTGACGCCGATGAGAAAATCGGAGGCCACGAACAGCAAGCCACCGAGCGCGGTGACCCACCACGCGCCGCCGAGCCCGACCGCCAACGCCAGCGCGAACGAGGCCATGACGCCGATCCATGCGCCATACACCAGAGCACCGGCATTCACGGCTCCTCCCTTGGCTGGATTGCGGATCAGCAGCCACCATCCGCCGATGCTGCAGCCTCCATACGTCAGCAGTCCCAACCACAGACCGGTATTGGCTGACGGTACCCCGTGCAGGTGCAGGGTGCGCACGTAGGCTGCAATGTACAGCCCGTGTGCCAGACCGAAAGCCGCCATGCCCCCGACGAGACGATTCGGCACCGGTAGCAAGCGGGCCATGATGAGGTCGCCCACGAAAGACGCAGCCATGCCGAGGAAAACGAACTTGCAGTACGCCGCTGTCTGAGACGGGCTGGCTCTCCAGATGAGCGACGCAGACACAACCAGTGAGGCACTCAGCAGCATCCGGACAAGCAGCGGCAGGCGCCCGTTGGTTGTCCGAGCCGGCGCGTCACCCCACGGTGTCAACCAGCCCGCGGCAAGGAGTACTACCTGTGCGATCCACAGCGTTGCCATGAGAGCGTCCCCCGTTTCGGGCGGTAACGACTAGCACACTGGTCGGCAAAAGACGTAGCGGGCTGTTGGAAAAGCCGGAGAAACCCTTCGACAAGCTACCAATGAACCGTCGGGCAAGGGTTCCCCTCCTTACCAAGGAGGGGTCAGGGGAGGTTTGGAACGCCGCGGCACGCTACCTCCCCCGTGCCCCCTCCTTGGTAAGGAGGGGGTTCATTGGCTCAACAGACCAGTGCCGACGGGCTGGTTGAAATCTCAGGGTGAAGGGAAAAAATCCTGTGGAATCGGGGTAAGGATCCGTTCATGCTGAGCCAGTCGAAGCAGTGGGCGGGGTTCTTCAACGGGCTGCCGATGCGCGGAAGCAGCCTCAGACCGAGCCAGGCAGGTTTCTGCGGCGCGAGAACAGCAAGTAGAAGGGCGCGCCTGTGGCAGTGACGGCGAGCGCGATAGCGCACTCCTTTGGCCTGCCCCATAGCATCGCGCCCGCGATCGCTGCGTTGGCGATCAGGTACAGGCCGGGGACGACCGGATAGCCCCAGGCGCGATACGGGCGCGGGCGGGCGGGCTTGCGCCAGCGCAGCGTGTACAGCGCCGTGGTGTCTGCCATAGTGGCCAAGACGATGGCGAAGGTGGTGTAGTCGAGCACACTGGGAAAGCTGCCGAGCACGAGGATCAGCGCAATGGCCGTGAGTGCCTGCGCCACGATGGCGATGTGCGGTGTCCGGTAGAAGGCATGCACGCGATGGACGCCCCGGAAAAACCGGCCATCCAGCGCCATGGCGTAGGCGATGCGCGGCCCCACGAGGATGGTCGCGTTCAAGCAGCCGATGATGGAGGCCAAAACGAGAATCGCGGTGATCCTGCCACCCGCCGGGCCGAACAGGGCGCGCGCCGCGGCTTCGCCGACACGTACTTCTCCCCGCAGGGCGTCGATCGGGAGGGCGTAGAGATAGACCGCATTCATGCCGACGTAGATGGCCGTGCACACGGCCAAGCCCAGGAACAGTGAGCGCGGTACGCTGCGGCCCGGATCGCGAATTTCGCTGGCGACGTAGACCGACGCGTTCCAGCCCAGGTAGGTGAAGAGGATGGGTGAGAGCGCCAGGCCGAAGCTGCTGAACGCAATCGTCGTTGCCCCTGCCGCCAGCGGGCGCAGGTGGACGATCTCACCGCGACCGATCAGCGGCCCGGCCACCATGAGTGCAGCGAGCGCCACCAGCTTTATGGCGCCGGTCACGTTGTTGAATCGCGCCCCCGCGCGTACGCCGACGTAATTCACCCATGAGGCGAAAACGGTCAGTCCGATGGCTGCCACCATCTTGCCCCACGCCCCCAGACTGACGAATGCCGTCATGCCCTCGACAAAACCTACGGCCAGTGTGGCGACCGTGCCGGCGTAGATGACGAAGAACGATAGCCAGCCGACTAAAAAGCCCGCGAGCGGATGGTAGGCCTCACGCAAGTAGACGTAGTCGCCACCGGCGTGCGGATACATCGCGCCAAGCTCGGCGTTGGCCAACGCGCCCGCAAGGGAAAGGAGGCCGCCGACCAGCCAGGCGGCGAGAAACAGACCCGGGTGGGGGAGATGGTCGGCAACCGCGCCCGGGGTGAGAAAGATTCCCACGCCGATGACCGACGATACCACCAGCATCGTCGCATCAGTGAGCGACAGGCCCCGCTCCAGCCGATCGAGCGGGTGGCGATCCGGCTCAGCTGTGTGCGTACACGCTCCACATGGCCCTTCTGCCTACGCGAATGACCGGATGCTGGTCAATGGGTGAGAGGATCTGCACCAGGGCCACGGCAAAGTCGCTGACGGAGCCTCGATACGCCGCCAAAAGGACGGCGGCTACTCGCCTCGAACGGTTCCCAACCTCATCCGAACCGTTCGCTCCGAGAACCGAACCCGCGCGGCGCGGGTATGTTGAGCCAATGAACCCCCTCCTTACCAAGGAGGGGGAAGGGGGAGGTCGAGTTGCCGCGACCTTTCCAACCTCCCCTGGCCCCTCCTTGGTAAGGAGGGGAACCTCGACGAACGGTTCATTGGTAGTAACGGCCCCTCTCTTGGGCCGTGTATCGAAGGGCAGTCACGCATCGTCGCTGTCGAAGCCCTGGGATCTGCACCTGACCTTGACTCGCCGGGCGCTGCCGGATACGGGCGTTCGACGAAATGATTCTCCTCACCGGAGCAACAGGATTTCTTGGGAGCCATGTGGCGGAAGCGCTCCTGGGGCGTGGTGAACGGGTGCGGCTGCTGGTGCGGCGACCTGATGCGGCGCAATGGCTCGTCGACCGCGGCGCGGAATGTGTGGCGGGTGATCTGAGTTCGGTCTCCGTGCTTGCCGCCGCCGTGCGCGGGTGCCGTGTCGTGGTGCACTGCGCGGCGCTGGCTTCGGACTGGGGAGCGTGGGACATCTTTCGTGAGGCCAATGACCGCGGCGTGGGCCGGTTGCTGGAGGCGTGCGCGGCCACGTCGCTCGACCGCTTCGTGCATATCAGCACGCTGGACGTGTACGGCTACCCGGATCGTGACGGTTTGGATGAAACGACGCCCTACCGGGACCGAGGCTTGCCGTACAACTCCACCAAAATTGCCGGGGAGCAGCGCGTGTGGGCCGCGCAGCGTACGGGCTTGCCTGCCACGGTGATCCGTCCCGGCAACATCTACGGCCCGCGCTCGGTGACCTTTGGCGTGGAGATCGTCAGCGCCATCCAAAGCGGTGCGCCGCTCGTCCGCGGCGGCAACGTCGATGCCGGCTTGGTATATGTGGACAACTGCGTTGCGCTCATCCTCCTAGGCATGGAGCATCCGGCGGCGGTCGGAATGGCATTCCACTCCGTCGATGAGGACGGCCACACCTGGCGGGACTACTTCGCCGCGCTCTGCCGCGCCCTCGAGTTGCAGATGCCCACGCGTTCGGTGCCCCGCGGTGCGGCCTACGCACTCGGGGCGTTGATGGAATGGATCGGGCACGCGACCCGCCGGCAGCAGCGGCCGCTCCTGACCCGTACGGCAGTGGAGCTTCTGGGCACCCGCCAAGGCTTTTCCGGTGCGCGTGCGCGCGAACGCCTGGGCTTTGCTCCACGCGTGGCTTTCGACGAAGGGGTCGCGCATACCGCGGCGTGGCTGCGTACGCGCATCAGCTCTTAGTGCCGTTGTTGGCTTTCCGATCGGGAAAGCGCCAGTTCAACAGCTTCGCGAATGAACCGCGTATAGGGGATGCCGCGCGCTCTGGCGCGCTTCTTCACGGCGTCGAGCAGCGGCTTGGGCACTCGCATGTTGAGCTGCGCCGTCTTCTTCTCGAATTCAAAATGGGCGGGCTTGAATCCTGAAAGGTCGTACTCGGTAAGGTCGGCGGTATCGACAAAGCGCTCCGCTTCCTTGTCGGTCTTAAAGGTCGGGATTTTCTTTTTCATAGTGCTCGATCTCCTTTTTGTGCATGTACCGTGCACTGATGGGGCGGATGAAAGTGCTTCCGGCACGCTTGCGGAGTGTGAAGACGAGAAAGATTGGGCGACCCGGCTTGCCTTTCCCGACGGCGCAAAAGCGCTGTTCGGTGCTTGAGTGCACCACATCCGATCTTATCGCCACTGGCTGCGTGAACAGCTCCTCGATCTCGGCTAGAGAAACTCCATGTTTGCTGCATTTCTCGCGGTTGCTGTCGTCCCAATCAAATCCTGAAATCACGCCATCCACAATTCAATGCTACACGTTTGTATATACAATCTCAATTGTCTTCTTGGCGCGTCGTCTGCCGCGCGGCGTTGCTCAACAGGATACGCAGGATATCCACTTCGGGATCGTACGTCACCTTCATGTGGGCTTCAGAGCGAGCTCAGGAGTTCGGTCGTCAGCCAGGGATTAGCGTGTCGCCGCTGCGGGCGCCGTCTCGAACACGAGCTTGCCCGGCTCCAGGCCGGGGGCGCGTTTCGACAGCTGCAAGATTTCCACGCCCACGACCTGGTTCTCGGCATTGAAATCCAACACCACGCCCGGAGAGACCTCCTCCGACTCGATGATCTTCGATTCGTCTAAGCGCAGGTACAGCGCATCGGCTTGCTGGTCGACGTGTAGTCTCATAGTTTGCCTCTCATCTTCCGGTCGAAGAATACGCTCACCACCCGGATCGGTTCAAGCGATCGCTTCCTTGGTGGTCAGCAGCTGCGCTAACCACGAGGCAAGGCTTGGTCTTGTCGGACGAGATCCACCTGTCGAAGCAGATGGCGGTGACGGCAGTGAGTATCACAGTTCGCCCCGGAACGCACGGTCGAGGATGGACGGCAGCAGGGCGTCGAGTTCGGCGGCGGTCTCGGCCTGCAGGCGCTTCAGCGCTTCGACTTCCGCTTGCAACGCGTCCAGCTCGGACACACTCCGGCGCTGCTCGGGGAGCGGGGGCAACGGGAGCGCAGTCGCCAGGATCTTCCGTGCGTTAAGGCTCGGCTGCGCTGAACCCTCGACTTGCGAAAATAACGATTCGCGGCATCGCCGATGAAAGTTGAGCATCATCGATGCGAAGCGCGGTTCAGCCTTAGCTGGGTCGAGCGTCAGCGCCTGAACGTGCTTCGTCGTGAACGCCAACGGGGCGTTTTCTGGGACGACACAGAAGCGGCCGATTGAAGCACCAACGATGGTGCAGAGAACATCACCCGAGAAAACCTGGTAGCGTCGAAACTGCTCGAACTTTTCAGGGCTGACGAACCAGCCTCCCTGCAATTGAAATCGGTTTGTCCGCACGTCACGCGTGCCGATTGCCGCCACTCCAGAGGTGGTGAACTCCTCGTGAAGTAGCTGACTGCCAAATGGGCCACTTCTCACAGCTCCTTTCCTCGTTGAGACAGCATCTTGGACGCGCCTCCAACAAATGTCGTCGTCGAATAGTGCCGAGGTCCGTGCGGCCACGAGGGTCTCGGCCCCTTCAGCGGCCTGCTGGCGGAGGGCGCGGGCCTCGTGGATGTCGGCGGCCAGTTCCGCGATCCTCGCCACGACCCGCCGCTGCTCCGGCAACGGCGGCAGCGGCACTTGGATCGCAAGAAAGGTGCGTCGCTTAATCTGATTGCGTCCAGTGCTCCCCCTCGACGCAAGCTCACACGCCTCCCAGAAGGTCGGGGTTCGGAAGAAGAAGCGGAGGTACAGTGGATCAACGCGATTTCGGTCGAGCTCGAATGTAGGGAAGTGCGACGACGCCACGCACCCTGAGAGATTTTCGGGCACAACAGCCACCGAGCCCTTTCGAGCCCACATATCATTGTAAATGAGATCGCCTTTTCGGATCTCGAATCTGGCGGCCTCGAACTCCTGTCCCTCCTTCTCTTCGTGGATATGGACGCCCTCCCCATACCACTTCACCCCAACGGACTTATATGAAACAGCAGGTTGCAAAGCGACGGGACGAACTACCTCGCGAGCGAACTCGGCGAAGGCGACTGGCGCAAAACGACTCATGGCGCCTGGTTTGTAATCAGACGCTGGATACTCACCATGATCTCGGCGATGCGCTGCTCTTTCTTCAGGATGCTCTCGGCGAGCTGCTCGGGCGGCAGATGCGTGATGTCCTCCTTGCCACGTGGGTTCTTCACGTCAAGGTTCACAGACTGAAGCGCACCGTCCTCGCCGTACTTCAGCACGTCCTTGGCCGCCACCTTCCAGGCGCGGTCGTTCTCTTCACGGCGCTTCCACCAATCCAGGCACGGCTGGAACTGTTCGAACTGCAGCGGCTGCGTCTTGGTGTACTGCTTGCGCCCGTTGGGGAGCGGCTGCTCGTAGTACCAGATCTCTTTCGTCGGCCCAGAGCGGTCGAAGAAGAGCAGGTTCGTCGGGATGCTGGTGTAGGGCGCGAAGACGCCGTTGGGCAGGCGGACGATGGTGTGGAGGTTGAACTCCCTCAACAGCTCTTCCTTGATGCGGGCGCACACGCCGTCGCCGAAGAGTGTGCCATTGGGAACGACCACGGCCGCGCGCGCGGGCGAGAAGCCGGCCTTGGGCTGCTTGCGCAGCTTGCGCATGATGAGCTGCAGGAACAGCAGCGCCGTCTCCGACGTCTGCTTGTCCTGCGGGAAGTTGCCCTGAATCCCTTTCTCTTCTTCGCCGCCGAAGGGCGGGTTGGTCAGGATCACGTCGACGCGGTCCTTCTCGCCGATCTCCGTGACCTTCACCGCAAGCGAATTGGCGGGACTGATCTGCGGCGATTCGAGGCCGTGCAGCAGCAAGTTCATCTGCGCCAGCAAGTAGGGCAGCGACTTGGCCTCGCCGCCGATGAGGCTGCGCGTCTGCAACGTGTGGCGATCCTCGACGGTCTTGCACTGCTTTTCGAAGTGCGTGAACGTCTTGACTAGAAACCCTCCCGTACCGCACGCCGGATCCAGCACGGTTTCACCCAGGCGCGGGGCCATCACGTCGACCATGAACCGCACAACAGCGCGCGGCGTGTAGAACTCGCCCGAGTCGCCGGCCGCGTCGCGCATCTCGCGCAGCAGGGTTTCGTACAGATGGCCGAGGGTGTGGATCTCGTCGCTGGAGGTGAAATGGATGCCGTTGAGCTTGTTGATCACGTCGCGCAGGAGATAGCCGTTGATCATCCGGTTGACGGTGCCCTTGAAGACGGTCGCGATCACGTCGCGGCGATCGGCACCATTCGCTCCCTGCAAGCCGCGCAGGTAAGCGAACAGCCCCGAGCCCTTCGACCCGTCGGGCCGCACCGCCTCGTCGTTGTTCACGAAGGCGATGAGTTCGTCACCGGTGACGCCGTCTTCCCGCGCCGCCCAATCCCGCCAACGATACGGCGGCTCAATCGCGGGCTGGAACCGTTTGCGCGCCAGCTTGGCGTCGGTCTCGCGCATCTGCTCCATGTCGTCGAGGAACTTCAGGAACAGAATCCACGTGAGCATCGGTAGGCGGTCGAGATCGCCGTTGAGCCCCTTGTCCTTGCGCATGATGTCACGCGCGGACTTGATGATGCTGCCGAGTTGTTGCGCGGTAGTGAGGGGACTGTTCGCAGTGGACGATCGCTTGCCGGCCATCTTCACCTACTACGCGGCGTAGAGCAGCGTCTGCAACTCGTTCACGGCCTGGCGCAGCTTATCCGCGCCGCCAAAGGCTGCGGCAATCTCGATCACATTGCCGTGCTCGGAGATCGGCGGCACCTTGAGCACATCGGGAATCTTGAACTGGGCGGTGCCGTGGTCGGCGTACTTCTGCAACAGATCATCGAGGACGGCGCGGGCCTCGGGGCCATACTGATCGAAGAAATCCCTGCGATCGCGCCGGACCCGATCCGCCCGCTCGCGTCGCGTACGCAGCGGCGCATTGAAGGCCAAGTGACAGAGGAGATCGAAAGGATCGGCGTCGGGTTGTTTTGCGGCGGTGGCGAGTTCCTCGAAGCTTATGCCGCGCTCTTCCAAGCGCGCAATGATCTCGGCCCGCTGCTCCGGGTTCGCCCACCGCACGCGCAGATCGGCAGCGGACGGGTAGAGCGTGCGGACCTTTTCTGCCGTGTAATCGGTCAAGCGTACGACGCGGAGTTGGTTGCCGTCGGCATCCAACTCGTACACGACATGCATCGCGATCTCGACTTGGCCGCCGTCGAAGTAGTATTTTCGTCTTGGGGCATCACTCTCGTCGCCGACAAGCTCTCCCTCGAAGGCATCCGGCTCCAGGACAATGCCGCCGCCTTCGGGTTCGACTTCGACAGGCGCGGGTGCCACGGGCGCCCCCGTCTCGTCGACGGTCTCCTGGGTCTCTGCGACAGGCGCGCCGTCGAAGGCGGGATCGGCGAACTGGCGGGTCGCCGAGCCGGTGTAGTCGATGATGTTGAAGTAGTACTTGCCATAGTCGTCACGGACGCGCGTGCCGCGGCCGATGATCTGCTTGAACTCAGTCATCGAGTTGATCACGCGCGCCAGCACGATGTTCTTGCAGGTTGGGGCATCGACGCCGGTGGTGAGCAACTGCGAGGTTGTGAGGATCACCGGCGTGGTGGTCTCGACGTCCTGGAACCGGCCAAAGTGCCCGCGCCCGATGTCACCCTCATCAGCGGTGACGCGACAGACGTAGTCAGGGTATTGCTGGACAAGGTCCGCGTTCTGGTTGGTGAGGGCGCGACGCATCTCGTCGGCGTGCTCTTGATCGACGCAGAAGACGATCGTCTTGGCGAAGCGGTCGGTGCGCTTCATGAAGTCGCTGAGGTGCCGGGCGATGGCTTCGGTACGTGCCTTCAGCGCAACGATGCGCTCAAAGTCCTTCGTGCGGTACTCGCCGTCGGGGATGGTGCGGCCGTAGCGATCGAGGTCGTCTTGGCTGGGCCGCCAGCCCGCGGCGTCCCATGTCGTCACGACGCGATGGACGCGGTAGGGCGCCAGGAACCCGTCCTCGATCCCCTGCTTCAAGCTGTAGGTGTAGACCGGATTGCCGAAGTAACGGTAGGTGTCGACGTTGTCGTCGCGCAACGGCGTCGCGGTCATCCCGAGTTGATAAGCCGGCTCGAAATACTCGAGAATCTCCCGCCAGTTACTTTCGTCGCGGGCGCTGCCGCGGTGGCACTCGTCGACGATGATGAGGTCGAAGAAGTCGGGGGCGTATTCGCGATACAGGCCGGGACGGTTCACATCCTTGGCGATGGCTTGGTAGATAGCGAAGTACATCTCCCGGCTCTTGTTGGCTTCGCCATTTTCGATCTTCCAGCGCGCTTCGCCGAAGGGCGCAAAGATCTTGTCCTTCGGGTCATCAATGAGGATGTTGCGGTCGGCGAGGTAGAGGATTCTTGGACGCCGGTACTCGCCCGCGCGGTTCCAGCGGGCGTTCCACAGCTTCCAGCAGATCTGGAAGGCAACCACGGTCTTGCCGGTTCCAGTCGCCATCGTCAGCAGCACCCGCCGCTTGCCTTGCAGGATGGCCTGCAGCGCGCGGTTGATAGCAACCTCTTGGTAGTAGCGCGGACTCTTCCCCGAGAGATGATAAGCCGGTGTGAGCGCCCGCTGCGCAACCAGGTCGTTGGCCAGCGGGCCGGTCTGGCAAAGCCGCGCCCACAACTCAGCTGGGCTCGGGAACGTCTCCAGCTCGCGTTCCTTCCCGCTGAGGTAGTCGAACTCGACGATGCCGTGGCCATTGGTCGAGTACGCAAATTTGAGATCGAGGACCTCGGCGTAGTCCTTCGCCTGCTGTAGACCGGCACCGGCCGTCTTGTGTTCAGCTTTGGCCTCCACAACGGCGATCATAAAGTCACGCGTGTAGCGGAGCAGATAGTCCGCGCGCTTCTGTCTGCGGCGGCGAATCTTGTCGCCGGCCACGACGATGCGCCCATCCGTGAACGTTCTCTGCTCGGTGAACGAATGGGGGTCGCTGTCCCAACCCGCTGCGCCCAGCTTGGGCAGCACATACTTCCGGCAGGTGTCAGCTTCGGTGGGCATGGCAGTTAGCAAGTGGCCTGAGCCAAGTAACGGTCGAGCTGCTTCCAGCCGCGAAGGTTGAAGTAGCCGACGCAGAAGTCGGCGCGATCAGCGACGTCGATGGTCTCGCGCAGCGCCGGCAGGAGTGACTGATCGATGTTGTCGAAGATCCGGGGCATCACCGGTGTTTAGTACATACGCCGGAAAATGTCGCCTGGTGGTGGAGTGTTCCTTTCTCAGGACGTCATTGAAGTACCGGACTTGCCGTCCGGTGAGGGGATGACGGTGTAGCTGCCATCGTTGTAGTTCTGATCGCTCTGGAGGGTTTCGAACTCGATCTTCATTTCTTTGGGATGCAGCGTCCACTTCACGCGCGCGTGGCCTGGAAGAAACACGCGGGGCCCATGGCTTACGCCACGGGCCCCGCGTGAAGATAATCGGCCCTCAGGTTCTGGAGACGGACTTTCGCCTAGCTGGCCTATTTCGACCAGCGCCGACGCCACGCGGCCAGACCGCATAGTCCGGAGCCCAGCAGGAAGAGCGTGCCGGGTTCGGGTGCGGGCGGCGGAAGTAGCCCCGGAACCCCGGTAAGGAAAGTGTCCGGTGAGGTCCCAAAGGAGAATGTCACGGCCGTGATCGTCGTCTGGCTTGTGACGCCTGAAAGATTGAGGGTAAAGGTCGCGGGCCCGTCGACGAAGGGAGAGAAATTCTGATTGATACTGCTATTGCTGGACGGGTAACCGCCGCCGCCATCGGCAGGCAGGATCAACTCGGTTGGTTTGCCGCCCCCTATGGCTTCCAGTGTGATGATCTTCCCGTTAATGTTGAAGTTCCCTAGCCCAGACTCTAAGTTTACCCACCGGCCCGGCGTCCCAGTCGCGGACGTTACCGAGCCGTCCTTATTCACGGTCACTAGGTTACCGTTGGCAGTGTTGCTTGTATTCGTGCCGGGATCGTTGCTAATCGTGAAACTCAGGTCGCTCACGGCCTGGCCGGCGCTCTTGATTATAGCCGGGTTGAGGAGGTTGGTGATCTTGACCACGATCTGGCCGCCGGCGCTGATTGTGAAATCAGCCTCCGCGTAAAGGTGTCCATCGCCGCCAGACCCGCTGGCACTCCAAGTTATGGGGATGGCCTCGGCGGGCCGAGCTGCCGAGGCACACATGATGACTGCCCCAAGCAGCCATACGAACACCTTCGAGGTCTTTCTCATCGCTGTTTCGTGTAGAGAGATTTGCTTCTTCCTCGTTTTCTATCCTGCCAGCACACGTTTCCTGCCGTGAGCCTACTTCTCGCTCTCACTTCACTTGTCGCCCCGCCTGCGTGTGCCAAGTACACACAGCCTGGCCCAAGCTCCTCCCTGGAGCGCACGTTTGATGCCATCATTGGGGCCGTTTCATTCTTTGGACACTTGAGCAGCCAGGCGAAGGGCAGCATTCGCCGAGCGTAAGGCTTTCCGACACGCTGTCTCGTGCACGCCGCGGAGTGATTCATTCATCAAGCATCTGTATTCACGCGTGAAAATAAACCATCCGCCAGCGGATTGGGACAAGAAAGGGAGGTGTAAAGCTTCCCGACACCGCCTGAGCGTTATGCGGGCGTTCCAAGCCTCGGGTGAACGCTGCATCGCTGTGATATCGGGCCTCCCCAGCGTGGTTGACCTCCGCTTCGGTCCTATGCGGGCGTTCCACACCTCGAATGAGGGCTGGATAAGCATTAACTCGGCCTCCTCAGCGTCTTGTCAGCGGTTCCACGGCCTTCAGGAGACGCCGTCAGAGGCGTTTGACGCGGGCCGACGATCTTCCCGGCCGCCATGTTGGCGGCGGCGCAACGGGGCGCTGATCGGGAGGGTGGAATCGAGGCTCTCGCGGCTGGGGCACCACAGATCGTGCTGAACACCGCTGCCGATCCTTACCCCAGCTCGACCGTTAGCCGGCGCCCAACCATAGCCGCTGGGTGCTGTCAGCCACTGACCTTCCCCCTCACAGCGGGACGGCCCTCCAGGTTCCGGTGCCTTTCCGCCGCCACGCTGTGTCCGGGCTTGCCGGTCGTTTCGTCGACGAGGCTGATGGTCCGCTGCTAGCTCGGGTTGGTGGCGCGCAAGCGCTTCGCTAGCGCCTGCAGGAGCTTCCATCCGATGGCGCCGTTCCCTTCGACCAGCGGGCGGAACTCCCAGAACGTGAGCCCGTAGCAAACCAGGTCGGTCGCAGCGGTCACCGTGGCCGAGCGGGGGCCGCCGTCGATCAGGGCGATCTCGCCGAAGTAGTCGCCCGGGCCGAAGGTGGCGAGGTGGACGCCTTTGGTCGAGACCGTGGCCTCCCCGGAGTCGATGAGAAAGAAGGCGGCGCCTCCGGAGCCCTCCATGATGACGGTCTCGCCCTTCGCGAAGCGGCGCTCCTTCAGCAGGCGGGCGATTTGCTCGGCCTGCCTCCGGTCCATATCGGCGAAGAACTGGACGCGCTGGAGGGCGGCCACGGGGTCGCGTGGGGGCGGGCCGGGCGGTGGGGCCTCGCTGCGCGCCTTCCCGGTGGTGACGGCGCGGCACTGGAGGAGGTAGAGCGTCCCATCTTGGAACGCCCATTCGATGTCGCGCCGCGGGCCGTAGACCTTCTCGCACTGCAGGGCGAGCTCGCCCAAGGCCGCGAGCCCGGCGTCGTCGAGGCAGAGCTGGTTCACCTGCGCGGGGGGCACTTGCTGCTCGAAGGTGCCCCCGTTCGGGAGCGAGCGGATCGCGATGCGCTTGCGCCCGACCTTGCGCTCCAGCACGTGGCCGGAGCGGTCGAGGCGGAAGTGGTCCGGGACGACGAGGCCGGCGACCACGGCTTCACCGAGGCCCCAACTCGCTTCGATCAGGCGCTCATCGGCGCCGGTGACCGGGTGCTCGGTGAACATAACCCCGGCCACGGTGGGGTTGAGCAGCGTCTGGACGACGACGCCGACGCTCGGCCGGGTGAACAGGCCGACACGCTGGCGGTAGGTGATGGCCGAGTCCGAGTTCGCAGACCACCAGACTTCGCGGACGGCGCCGGGGACATCGGCCGCCGAATGGACGTTGAGCACGGTGAGGTGCTGGCCGGCGAAGCTCGCCGCCGCGCCGTCTTCGTCGACGGCGGACGAGCGGACGGCGAACGGGGGCGGCAAGGCGGCGATGGCCTTCGCCACCTTTTCAATGGCCTTGTCCTCCCCCGAGGCGACGGCCTCGACCAAGTCGCCCGAGAGCGCCACGCCGGGCGGGACCGCGAGGCCCTGGCGCGCGGCGTCGCCGAGCCCCACGGCCTTCGACCCATACAGCGATGTCTCGCTCGCTTTCGTGAAGGGGACGACCTTTTTCACCCGAGCACCGTGACCTCGCCGGCGTCCCCGTCGACGCGGACAAGGACGCCGTCGGCGATGCGTTCGGTCGCCTCGCGGGTCCCGACGACGCCGGGGATGCCGTACTCGCGCGAGACGATCGCCGCATGCGAAAGGAGGCCGCCGTTGTCGGTGACGATCCCACCAAGGAGCGGGAGGAGAATGTTGAAGGCCTCAGTCGTCGACTCGGTGACGAGCACGTCGCCCTTGGCGATCCGGCCGAACTCGGAGGGACCGGAGACGCGGCGCGCGGGCCCTTCGTAGACGCCCTTGCTTGCCGCGAGCCCGTAGAGGACCTTTTCTTCGTTCTGCGCCTGGGAGCTCCCGAAGAGGTGGCCCAAGGCGATGAAGATCGCGCGCATGACGCGGCCGACCGATGGGGGCAGGGCCGCGAGGTCAGGGTGCTCGGGTGAAAAAGGTCGACCCCTTCACGAAAGCGAGCGAGACTTCGCTGTATGGGTCGAAGGCCGTGGGGCTCGGCGACGCCGCGCGCCACGGCCTCGCGGTCCCGCCCGGCGTGGCGC
>JBIOJG010000003.1:0-216572 GCA_044450645.1 Binatia bacterium | reverse complement strand
CGCTCTTCTTAACCTCATTGAGAATGGCCTTTCGGTGTGTGTGGTATTCGCTGCTCGCAACAACGAATCTACCACAACGGAAGGCCTTCTCATGGATCTTTCATCGCGAAGCGATACGAAAATAATGTCACATCAAGGTTAACTGCTGCGATAGACGATCAAACCGTGGGTGGGATCGTAGGGTGACACCGCAACGGTGACTCGATCCCCAGGAATGACTTTGATGTGGAAGCGGCGCATCCGGCCGCTGATTTTAGCCAAGAACTGCTGCCCCTTGTCGGATTCAACCCGAAATTGGCCGCCCGCCAGAACCTCCCTCACGGTGCCTTCGATCTGAATCAAGTCCTCACGACTCACACCGTACCCCCTTCGCCACTGAGAGTATTCCTCTGTGGCCGTTCATCGCTGAGGCGTCACGCCCGAGTATGGAAGCAGCAGGAATCCATTCGCAGCGTATAGCAAACCGGTGAGGGAGCCGCTACGCCCGCTGCCGGGGACATCATCTTCCTTGCGCCAGCAAGCGTGCGGCATCCTTGGCAAAGTACGTCAGGATCATGTCGGCGCCCGCGCGGCGTATGGCGACGAGCATTTCCATCACGACGCGCTCTTCATCGAGCCACCCGTTCTGCGCCGCTGCCTTGATCATGGCGTATTCACCACTGACATTGTAGGCCGCCAGGGGATGTCCGAATGTCTCCTTCACCCGCCAGATGAGATCGAGGTACGGCAACGCCGGTTTGACCATCACGATATCGGCACCTTCGTCGATATCGAGTTGCACCTCGCGTAGCGCCTCATCGGCGTTCGGCGGATCCATCTGGTACGAGCGGCGGTCGCCGAACTGCGGGGCCGATTCCGCCGCCTCACGGAACGGGCCGTAGAATCCCGACGCGAACTTTGCCGCGTACGCCATGATGGGAATTTGATCGAAGCCTTCCTCGTCGAGGGTTTCTCGGATCATGCTGATGCGCCCGTCCATCATGTCCGACGGGGCCACCATATCTGCCCCGGCTCTGGCGTGCGACAGGGCCTCTTTCGCCAGCAGATCCAAGGTAGCGTCGTTGTCGACATCGCCGTCGACCACCACGCCGCAGTGGCCGTGATCGGTGTACTCGCACAAGCACACGTCCGTAATGAGCAACAGACCGGGCACCTGCTTCTTGAGGGCGCGCAAAGCCTGCTGCACTATGCCGTTCTCGGCGTATGCACCCGAACCGGCACTGTCCTTGGTTTCAGGAATCCCGAACACGATAATCGCCGGTATGCCGAGGTCCCGGATCTGCTTGCATTCCTCCACCAGGCAGTCGACCGAAAGCTGCGCCACCCCAGGCATGCTGGCGACGGGCTTGTTCACCCGCGCACCAGGCACCACAAAAAGCGGCATGATCAGATTGTCAACGCTCAGTCGTGTCTCTCGAACCATGCGGCGAACATTCTCATTCTTCCGCAAACGCCGCGGGCGGTACTCGGGGAATTGCATGCGATCTCCTCCGTTGGAATCTACTCGGCCCGCCTGATCCGCCGCGGGGCTTCCGTATAATAGTGCACAATCGCCTCGACAAAGGCGGCGATCGTATACGCGCTCGGTTGAATGTCCACCCGCATGCCGTAGCGGTGGGCGGTGGCGGTGGTGACCGGGCCAATGCAGCCCACCGTGGCATGAGCCAGCACTTGCCCCAGTTCCTCTTTGAAAATCCTTGCGAAATTCTGCACCGTGCTCGAGCTGGTAAAGGTGATAAGATCGGCCCCACCGCCGAGCAGTTCCGCCCGCAGCTCGGTGGCGACGCCCGATGGCAGCACCGTCGTATAGGTCGCGAGGTCTTCCACCGTTGCCCCATGTTCGCGCAGCTGCACCGGCAAAACGTCGCGGGCGCCGGCAGCGCGCGGCAGCAGGATGCGTTTCCCCGCCACACCGCTCTGGACCAGCGCGGACACCACCGCCTCGGCGCGGTACTCCTCGGGGATCATCTCGACGCGCAGACCGTACCGCTGCAAGGCTTTCGCTGTCTGTGGACCGATGGCGGCCACACGGGCGCGATACCAGCCCCGCACGTCGGCGCCGATCGCCTGCAGCCGGTCGAAGAAGACGCGCACGCCGTTGACACTGGTGAACACGACCCAGTCGAAATCGGCAGCCCGACGGATGGCGTCGTCCAGCGGCGCAAAAGTCGGTGGCGGAACGGTCTCGATGGTCGGGAACGGGATGACCTCGGCGCCCCAGGCTTCCAGCTGCTCGGCAAACTCCGCCGCCTGCGCCCGCGGGCGCGTGATGACGATGCGGCGGCCGAAGAGCGGCTTGCGCTCGAACCAGTTCAGCTTCTCGCGCAGCCGCACCACCTCGCCCACCACAGCGATCGCCGGCGGCTGCACGTGCTGCGCTTCGGCGAGCGCGGCAATCGTTTCGGCCGTACCGACGATCGTCTGTTGATCCGCCCGCGTACCCCAGCGAATCACCGCCACGGGCATATGGGGCGCGAGACCGCCAGCGATCAGCTTGTCCATGCTCGACCGCAGCTGCCGTGTGGCCATGAGGATCACCAGCGTGCTGCCGCTGCGCGCCAGCTCGGCCCAGCGCACCGCCGGCTCTTCCTTCGTCGGGTACTCGTAACCGGTGGTGAAAATCACGTTCGAGGCAAACAGCCGGTGCGTCAGGGGTATGCCCGCATACGCCGGGACGGCAATCGCCGACGACACCCCCGGAACGATCTCGAAGTCCAAGCCCGCGTCGCGGATGGCTTCCGCTTCTTCGGCACCGCGGCCGAAAATGAACGGATCGCCACCCTTCAGCCGTACCACGGTCCGCCCTGCCCGCGCGTGATCGACGGTCAGCTTGGTGATCACCTCCTGTTCGACACGGCTCCCGCCTCCATGCTTGCCCACTAGGACCCGCAGCGCTTGGGGCGATGCGTAGTCGAGCAGACGCAGGTTGGCCAGGTAATCGTAGATCACCACGTCCGCCTGCTCGAGGCAGCGCTTGCCTTTCAAAGTGAAGAGGCCGGGATCGCCCGGGCCTGCGCCCACCAGATATACCTTACCCATCACCGCGGACATCGATCGCGTATCGCGCGAGCGGCGCACCCCCCTGCCCTACTAACTGGCCTGGAGCGCCCGCAAGATGTCGGCGCCTCCCCGGCCAAGCAACTCCTCCGCCAGTTCGACACCGAGCGCTCTGGCGTCGGCGGTCGCGCCGCGGCGCGTGCCGCGCACGACCTGCTGTCCATCAGGGCTGGCGATAAGGGCGCGCAGCTCCAGGGTCTCCTTCGAGATCGTCGCGTACGCCGCGAGGGGCGTACGGCATGAGCCGCCGGCCCGCCTGAGGAAGGCGCGCTCGGCGGTGACGGCGATGCGGGTGAGTGCATCGTCGAGCGGCGCCAACAAGTCCGCGGTTTCGTCCGCGCGGCATTCGATGGCAAGCGCGCCCTGGCCGATGGCGGGAACGAAGTGTAACGGGTCGAAGAAGGCGACGCCGCTTCGTTTGATGCCCAGGCGGCTCAGGCCTGCGGCCGCGAGAATGACGGCGCCAAATTCGCCAGCATCCAGCTTACGCAGGCGCGTATCCACGTTGCCCCGAAGATTCATGACCTCGAGATCGCCTCGGGCCGCACGGACCAGGGCCATCCGCCGCAGACTGCTGGTCCCGACGCGGGCGCCACGCGGCAGCTCTTCGAATCGCGCCCCGTCACGCGTGATCAGTGCGTCCCGTACGTCCTCGCGCGGTGGAATGGCGGCCATTACCAGGCCTGGCGCCAGCTCGCCCGGCACATCCTTCATTGAGTGTACGGCGCAGTCGATGGCCCGCGCCTGCAGCGCTTCTTCGATCTCTTTGACGAACAGCCCCTTGCCGCCGATGGCGCTGAGCGGCTGTTCGACGAAGCGGTCACCCGACGTCGTGATCGTAACCAGTTCGACATTCCACTCGGGCAGCTGTCGCCGGATGCAGGTTTGTACCCAACGCGACTGTGTCAGTGCCAGTTGGCTGCCGCGTGTCCCGATGCGAATCGTGCGTTTCACTGGTCGTCTGGCTCCTCGACATCGAACAGTAATCGTGCCGCGGCAACGTAAAAGGCTTCATGCTCTCGATCGTGCTGCTTCAAATGCGTAACCGGTGCGTGCAGGATCTTATTCACGATGGCGGCCGTCATCGCTTCGACAGCCTCGCGCTCGCGTGGTGAAAGGTCGCGCAACGTCGGCAAGGTCTTCTCCAGCTCCCGCTTGCGGATCGCTTCCATCTTGTCCCGCAACGCCACAATGGTCGGCACAGCGTCGAGGGACCGGAGCCATTTCCAAAAGGCGTCGACCTCTGCTTCCACGATGGCTTCGGCCTTCTCGGCTTCATGGGTGCGCTCTCCGCGGTTGACCTGCGCGACGCCACCGAGATCATCGATGTCATACAGGTACACGTTGTCGATGTCGTTGATGTCGGGATCAAAGTTGCGCGGCACGCTCATATCGATCAGGAACATGGGACGATAGTTGCGCGCCCGGAGGACCTCTTCGACCCGTGCCGGGGTAAGGACATAGCCGTCGGCGGCGGTGGAGCCAATGACCACGTCGGCCATCTCCAGGTAGCGGGGAAAGTCATCGAACGGCACCGGCGTGCCGTGGAACTCGCGCGCCAGCTCGATGGCGCGGTCGAAGGTGCGGTTGGCCACGACCAGGTTGCGGACGCCGTGCGCCAGCAGGTGCCGCGCCGCCAACTCGCTCATGGTACCGGCGCCGAGGAGCAGCGCCGTCTTATCTTCGAGGCGGTCGAAGATCTTCGACGCCAGCTCGACGGCGGCGGAACTCACCGATACGGCCTTGCTCGCTACGCCGGTCTCGGTGCGCACGCGCTTGGCCACGCTGAACGACTTGTGGAAACACCGGTGCAGGACCGTTCCGGCGCTTCCCGCGCTTGCAGCGTGGGTGTAGGAATCCTTGAGCTGCCCGAGAATCTGCGGCTCGCCGATCACCATGGAGTCGAGGCTGGCCGCGACGCGAAACAGATGCCGCACCGCTTCACGCCCACGATACACCGAAAGGTGTTCACTCAACTGTTCGCGGGCGATACGTTCGCCGGAGGCGAGAAACCCCGTCAGCGCCTCGACCGCGGTGTCACCGTCCTTGGTCGCGATGACGACCTCGACGCGATTGCACGTCGACACGATGACGCCCTCGTCGACCGGACGCAGCGTCACTAATTCCCGCAACCCCTCTTCCAGCAGCCCATCGCTGAAGGTCAGGCGCTCTCGAACCTCAACGGGGGCCTTGCGGTGATTGACGCCGACGATCAGTACTTCGCGCTCCATCAGTCGAACGTCCCAGTGTGCTTCCCTGGGAAGACGAGATTCACGCCCAGAAACGACACCACAAGTACGATGAAGCCGACGATGGTCAAGGTGGCGGCTTTACGGCCGCGCCAGCCTGTGGTGCGCGCGTGCAGCAAGAGCGCGTACAGGATCCAGGTGATCGCTGACCCCAGCTCTACAGGCTGCCAGGACCACAGGGCTCCCCAGGTCTCCTTTGCCAGCAAGGAACCGGTGATGATGCCGATGGTAAAGAGGGCAAACCCCCATGTCACGAAGCGGTGGTTGAGCGTGTCAAGGGTCTCGAGCGACGGCAGGCGACGGAACAGATCGCTCTTACGCTTGGCTTTGAGCTGTTTCTCTTGCAGCAAATAGATCAGGCTCAAGCAGAACGCGATGGCGAAGATGGCGTATCCAAGGAATGCGGGAGCGACGTGCGCCGGCAACCAGACGTTCTGCAACTGCTCGGGCAGCTCGGCCGTTGCGCTATTGAACGCATAAGCCGAGAGCGTGAACAGAAAAGCCAGGGGCGTGACCAGCGCGCCGACGACCGTGAGGTTGGCGCGCTGCGCCAGCACCAACGCCATAACCAAATAGGCGCCGACCATGATGCAAGCGATGAACGACAGCTCCTCTTGGAAGGTCGTGATCGCCTCATACCCGAGTAACGCCGCCCGCACCGACAAGGCAAGCGTATGCACCCCGAACGCACAGCCCAGCAAGATAAGCGCCCACCGCCGCATCGACTCCTGGCCGGCAATCACGTGCACGATGCATGTCACCGTGCTCAGGAGGTAAAACGCCAGCGCATGCGCCAGCAGAACATTGCTCATCGTTCAGCTGATCTCCATACCCAGGGTGGCGAGCGAAACACCGTCTCCCACAGTTTCGGCCAGCAACCGATCCACCTCATGCGTCCGTCGTTGACGGAGATACTCAAGCAACGGCGAATTTGCCAGAGAGGACAAGATGCGTTGACGCTCCACCGCCGGGAGTGACTGCCCCGCCAGGCGGTCCCGAAGGCGGCGGAGTAACCGTAACGCCACGTCATACTCCGGACCGAAGACGTCCTGCAAATCCTGGCGGATCCGCTTGGCCAGCGCGGGACTGGCGCCGCCCGTCGAGGTCGCAACCACCAGGTCACCCCGCTCCACCACCGAGGGCGCAATGAAGTCGCACAGCTGCGGACGGTCGACCACATTCAAGAGCACGCCGGCGTCTTCGGCTTCACGGGCTACCTGCTGCTGTATGTGCTCATCGTCCGTGGCTGCATACGCGAGAAAGGAGCCGTGGAGATCGCCACGACCATAGGCGCGCCGCTGGTGCTCGATCTGCGACGTGGCCGCGAGGGCCGCAATGCGCGGTGTCACTTCCGGGCTCACCACGGTCACACGCGCCCCCGCCCTGACCAGTGATTGCACCTTTTGCTCTGCGACTTTCCCACCACCAACAACGACACAACGCCGACCGGCTACCCGCAAGAAGACTGGGTAGTACTTCATCGCCCGAATGCTAGCACAAGTACGACTGATGCGAGAACCTCGACCAATCAGGCGATGCGCCACCCGGCAGGTACAAACGCGGTGCGGGGCTCAAGCGGAGAACGAAGAGCCGCAACCGCAGGTGCGCGTGGCCTTGGGATTGAGAAACTTGAATCCCGCTCCGTGCAGGCCCTTGACGTAATCGATCGTCGTCCCGGCAAGATACCGGGCGCTCGTCGCATCCACGACGAGGCGGACGCCGTTTTGCTCCACGATGGTGTCGTCAGGGTGCGTGGTGTTGTCGAAGTTGAGGCTGTATTGAAACCCCGAGCAACCGCCGCCGACCACGGATATCCGCAGGGCGTGATCCGACAGGCCTTCGCGCCGCATCGCCACTTGCACCATCTCGGCCGCTGCCTCGGTCAGCTGGAGCACCGCCCCCATGCCTGGCGCGCCGCTCCCGGCGGTGTCCGAACTCGTATACTCCTCCATAGCCTTCCCTTGTTCCCTCACAATTTAGGCTTGCCGCAGCTTGAAGGTTCTGAAACCTTGTTCGTCTGTAAACGTACCCAGGGCCTCACCATGTGTCAACCGGGCCGCGCTTTGCTTGAATTTATAAGGACCTTTCTACTATAGGAGAGCCCGGCCCAGCATGAAGATTTCACCACGACATCTCGTTGGGGTCAACCTGGCTCTGCTAGCGTTGATTGCGTACTGGGGTGCCTCAACCGTCAGCACGGCGGTGGCGGCAAAACTCAGTCTGCCTCCGCAGGTCCGCCTGAGCCAGCCGCCGCCGCCCATCGCGCGTGAACCGCGCCGCCCGGCCTCGTACTACGCCACCATCCACACGCGCGACATTTTCAACTCGGCCAAGCCGGAGCCGGAAAAGCCGCCCGAGCCGCCCAAGCCGACCGAACTGAAGCTCAAGCTCTGGGGCGTGGCTGTGCGCACCGACGGTGGATCCCATTGCATCATCGAAGACCTGACGACACACAAGCAGGACGTCTACGGGATCAAGGACAAGGTTCCGGGAAACGCCACGGTCAAATCGGTCGAATGGGACCGCGTCATCCTGGACCGCGCCGGGCAGGATGAGATCCTCGAGTTGGCACAGGGCCAAGGAGCACCGCCCCGCCCGGTCCCCGCCGTGGCAGCGGCAGCCCCCTCGGCCCAGACCGGGAATCCCCACATCCGCAAGGTTAGCGACACCCAATACAGCATCGATCGCAGCGAGGTGGATTCGGCGTTGGACAACATGAGCCAGCTGTTCACCCAGATTCGCGCGGTGCCGCACTTCGAAGGCGGGCAGTCGACCGGATTCCGCCTCTTTGCCATTCGCCAGAACAGTCTCTTCGACAGCATCGGGTTGCGAAACGGGGATATCATCCAGAGCATCAACGGTACCGAGATCAACGATCCCCAACGTGCGTTGGGCCTCATCAACGAGTTGCGCAACGCATCAGACCTTACGGTTTCAATCTTACGCAACAAAGAACCGGTGAACCTGCAGTTGAAGATCGGCGGGTGAAGCTTTCGATCATAGAGAGGTGGCATGCGGCAATTGGTGATACGCTTTCTTGCCCTGAGCTGGATGGCGCTGGGGTTTTCGTGGTACCTGACGACATTGGCCTCGGCACAAGAGGTACCCGCACCGCCGAGCGCGACTGACGCGCAGGGCGGTCAGCGGTCAATCACGATGGACTTTCAGGACGTCGACATCGCCGTGCTGGTGAAGTTCATCAGCGAGCTGACCGGCAAAAATTTCATCGTCGACGAGAAGGTGCGCGGAAAGATCACCATCATCTCCCCCGCAAAGATCTCCGTCGACGAAGCCTATCTCGTCTTCCAGTCGGTCCTGCAGGTGAAGGGCTTCACAACCGTCCCGGCCGGGTCCATTACCAAGATCGTCGCGACGAAGGAGGCGAAGACATCGACCATCCGCACCGTCAACCCTGATGGATCACCGGCTCCCACCGACGAGTACATCACCCGCTTGATCCCGCTCAAGTACGTCGACGCCGGCAACATGGTCGGCATCCTCCAGCCGTTGATCTCGCCGGACGGGCTGTTGGCCGCTTACGCCGCGACCAACACGCTGATCCTGATCGACACCGCAGCGCAGACCGACCGTCTCTCGAAGATCCTCGCCCAACTCGATGTCGAAGGCTTCGAGCAAGAAATCGAGGTCGTGCGGCTCAACTATGCGTTCGCCGGCGATGTGGCCGGGCTCCTGCAGCAAGTGTTGGGAGAGCAAGGCGGCGGTGCTGGTGGTGCGCCAGCGGTGCAGCCGGGCGCGGCACCGGACGCGCGCCTGCGGCGCGGTGCGGGCGCGCCAGCGGCTGGGGGCGTCGTCAAGGGCGGCACCACTCCGGAACGCGCATTCAAGATCATTTCTGACGAGCGCACCAATGCGCTGATTCTGATGGCCGGGCCGCTGGAGATGCGGCGGATCAAGGATTTGATTACCCGATTGGACGTGCCGTTGCCGCTCGGAACCGGGCGCATCCATGTATACTACCTGAAATACGCCAACGCCTACGAAATGATCGGAGTCCTCAGCTCGTTGATCGGTGGCGGGGGCGGCATGGGCGGCTTCGGCATGGGCGGCTTCGGCGGCATGGGTAGCCGGATGGGAGGCGTGGGAGGCGTTCGGGGCGGTAGTAGCTTCGGGAGCCGCGGTCTTGGCAGCACGGGCGGCGGCTTCGGCGGCATGGGCGGTGGGTATGGCGGTGGGTATGGCGGTGGATATGGCGGCGGGTTCGGTGGCGGTATGGGCGGCTTCGGCGGTATGGGCCAGACCGGTCTCGGTGCCGCCGGCAGCATCGGTGGCCGCCAAGGTTTCGGTGGGATCGGCGGGGGCCTGGGCGGCGGAACCGGTGTCGCCGGCGGAGGGAATGTTCCCGGACAGCAGCAGGGCCAATTCCAGGGCAGCGTGCGTATGTCCGCCGACCCGGCAACCAACGCGCTCATCATCGACGCCTCGCCGCAGGATTTCGAGACACTCAAGGACGTCATTGAAAAACTCGACGTACGCCGCCGGCAGGTTTACGTCGAGGCCATCATCGCCGAGGTATCCCTCGACAAGACTCGGCAGCTCGGCATCGAATTCCAAGGCGCAAGCGGTCTGAACAATGGCGTCGGCGTCGCGCGCACGAACCTGAGCGGCGATATCAACTCTCTCCTCAACCCCGCGAGCTTATCCGGCTTGATTCTGGCAGCGGCCAGCAGTCAGACGGTTACCGTCAACGGGGTTCAAGTGCCGGCGCAGCAGGCATTGATGCGAGCACTGGAACAAGACACCGACGCCAACATCCTTTCCGCACCCACAGTACTCACCACGGACAACCAGCCGGCTGAGATCGTGTCTGGAGAAAACCTGCCGTTCATTGCCAGCCTGGCTACCAGTGACGTCAATTTATCGAACACCTTTGCATCCATCGATCGCCGCGACGTCGGCATCACTTTGCGTATCACGCCGCAAATCTCCGAAGGCGGCAGCGTCCGGCTCGACATCTTTGAGGAGGTTTCGGATGTCGTCTCCACCGATCCGCGGCTCGGGCCCACCACAACCATCCGTTCCGCCACCACCACCGTGGTCGCAAAAGACCAACAGACCGTTGTCATCGGGGGGTTGATTTTCGATACGCAGAACAAAGACCAGACTAAGGTCCCCTTTATCGGCGACATCCCGGTCATCGGACACTTCTTCCGCTACACGAACTTCCGCAACCGCAAGACCAACTTGCTGGTCTTTCTGACGCCACACATCATTCGCAACGAGCGAGAGCAGCACAACGTCTCCGTTAGCGAACGCGAGCGTATCATTCAGAAGCCGTTCGAGGGGCGTAGCTTGACCAACGCGACTTTGGACGCACTGCATCGGCCGACATGGGAGACGCGTCCTTCCATGGAGCCCTCAAAAGACGACGAGGCACCGCCCAGCGCGCCTGCGGACACAAACCACAGAGCCCCGCTGCGTGAAGAGCCGCTGAGTCAGCACTCGCCCAAAGAACCTGCGGCTGCCGAAGCATCCGATCAGGCGGCTCTGGCAACGGCCGACCGGCCGACCGGCACGGCCGACACCACGGTTACCGACCGGTACGTCCTGCTGGCAAATGTCTGGGAGTCTGGTACTCCGCCGCCGAGCCTGAATGGCAGCAACGGCCTTCTGGCTTTGGCGGTGCCGATGGATGCGCCGCTGGCGGGATTGTTCAACAAGGGCGAAGGCTACCGCTTCCAGAGCGACGGCTACGCTGCTAGCTATGAATGTTTGGAAGTGTTTGGCACGCCACAGGACGCCTTCGTGGCCTATCCGGAGGGCTTACGCGTGAGCGCGTCGCCCGCCACGTACCTGCATTGGCGTGAGCCGATCGAGCCGACATCGTTGAGCCCGACGAACTGGACGCGGGCGAATTGAATTCACTCATGGCAGTTGCGACCGGATCGATCGAGGCCTCCCTGCTCGAACAGGGCACTATCTCCCCGGAAACCTTAGACAAGGCTCGCGAAAAGCAACGGGACGGCAAGGGCCTGGGCGATGTGTTGCAGGAGATGGGGGCGATTGACAGCAGCACTTGGGCACGCGTGGTTGCCGACTACTTCGGGCTGCCGTTCACTGAGAAGCTGCCCGAGGATGGCGAGATCCTTCCCCTCATCAATGAACTGCCCATCAACTTCGCCAAGCGTTGCCAGTTGCTGCCGGTAGCACGCGACGGGGACACGGTAGTGGTCGCAACGGCCGATCCGGCCAATCTGGGACCGCTCGACGACGTCCGCCTGCTGCTGCGCAAGTCGGTGCGCCCCCTGGTGGCACCGAGCCCGGTGATCATCGACGCCATCAACCGTGTCTACGACCTGGCGTCGGGCTCCGCATCGGAATTGATGGATGGGCTCGACGAAGAACGTCTGGACCTGATGGCCACCGACCTGGAGGAGCCGCGTGACCTGCTCGAATCGGACGACGAAGCGCCGATTATCCGCCTGGTCAACTCGCTGCTGTTTCAGGCCGCAAAGGACCGTGCCAGCGACATTCACATCGAGCCCTTCGAGCGGGCACTGGCCGTCCGCTTCCGCATCGATGGTATCCTCTACGACATCCTCTCGCCGCCGAAACGGTTCCAGCCGGTGATCATTTCGCGGGTCAAGATCATGGCCGGTCTCAACATTGCGGAAAAGCGGCTGCCCCAGGATGGACGCATCCGCATCCGACTGGCAGGAAAAGACATCGACATCCGTGTCTCGATCGTCCCAACTGCTTTCGGCGAGCGCGTCGTGATGCGCTTGCTCGACAAGTCGACGACGGTGCTGCGGCTGGAGGAACTCGGTCTGCTCGGCGCCAAGCACGAGATGGTCAGTCGCCTCATCAAGCTCAGTCACGGCATCATTCTGGTGACCGGACCTACGGGTAGCGGGAAGACCACGACCCTGTACGCCGCGCTGTCGAAGATCAACACCACGGACAAGAACATCATCACCATCGAGGACCCGATCGAGTACCAGCTGCACGGCGTCGGCCAGATCCAGGTCAATCCCAAGATCGAGCTGACCTTCGCCAGTGGCTTACGTTCTATCCTGCGTCAGGATCCGGACGTCATCATGGTCGGTGAAATCCGCGACCTGGAGACGGCGGAGATCGCCATCCAGGCGGCGTTGACGGGTCACCTGGTGTTTTCGACCCTGCACACCAACGACTCCTTCGGCGCCATGACGCGATTACTCGACATGGGCATCGAGCCCTTCCTGGTTTCGTCGTCGGTGATCGCCGTGATGGCGCAGCGCTTGGTACGCCGCGTGTGCACCGCGTGTCACGAACCGTACCAACCCAGCCGGGAGGAATTGGAAGAGTTGGGCATCGCACCACAGCGCCTGATCGGACGCACGATCTTCAAGCCCGGCGAGGGTTGCGGCCAGTGTAAACGGACGGGCTATCGGGGTCGGACCGGCATTCACGAACTGCTGGTGGTGGATGACGAGATCCGCGCCTTGGTAATGAAGAACGCCGACGCGGCCACCATCCGGCGGGCGGCGACGGCAAGGGGGATGAACACCCTGCGCGAGGATGGGGCGGACAAGGTGCTGGACGGTGCCACCACGATCGAAGAAATCCTGCGGGTCACGCAGGAGGACCTGGTGTGACGTGAGAGCGTCGAGCGTCCGTGCGTGGAAGCGCGCTTTTGCGCTCGCACGCTCCCACGCTCTTTCCCTCGCGCGCGGCCTTGACAGGCTTCGAATTTTCCTAGGTCTTCCATCGTCGGAGTAGCGCGGGCCATGCCGGTTTACGCGTACAAAGGACTGAGTCAGGAGGGACGCGTGGTCAGCGGGATTATCGATGCTGACACACCAAAAGGCGCGCGCCTGAAGCTTCGCGGCAGCGGGATTTTCCCCACTGACCTGACGGAGGAGCAACGCCAGAAGCAGCGGGAGACGGCCGAGGCGCGGTCGGGGTTGAGCCTGGCGCGTTACCTCGAGCGCATCAGCCCTCAAGAGCTGGCATTGCTGACCCGGCAACTCTCCACGCTGGTGGGTGCGGGTCTGCCCTTGGTGGAGTGTCTGTCGGCATTGATCGAGCAAGTCGAGAGCGCCCGCATCAAGCGCACCCTGTCGCATATCCGTGAGCAGGTGACCGAAGGCACTTCGCTCGCCGACGCCCTCAAGGCACACCCGCGCATCTTCACCGATTTGTACGTCAACATGGTACGCGCAGGTGAAGCCAGCGGCGCCCTCGACCTCGTCCTGCTGCGTCTGGCCGACTACACGGAAAACTATGCGACCTTGCGCGACAAGGTGCGCTCCGCGCTCACCTACCCTATTCTGATGGCCATTGTCGGCAGCAGCATTCTCTTTTTCTTGCTGTCGTACGTCGTGCCGAAGGTCACCAAGATTTTCAGTGAAAACAAGGCGGCGCTGCCACTGATGACCACCGTGCTCCTCGCCATCAGCGGCTTCCTGCAGGACTACTGGTGGCTGGTGGTCGGGACCATCATCGCCGTGGTCCTATCCATCCGCATCAGCACGCGCACGCCCGCCGGACGGCTGCGCTATGACCGCTACGTGCTGGCTATGCCCTACTTCGGCAAGCTGCTGAAGAAGGTCGCGTTGGCGCGCTTTGCCCGTACCCTGTCGACTTTGTTGACCAGCGGCATCACGCTGTTGCAGTCGCTCGACATCGTCAAAAACGTGGTGAACAACACCGTGCTGAGCAAGGCCATTGAAGAGGCGCGGTCCAGCATCCGTGAAGGGCAAAGCATTGCGCCCCCGTTGAAGAAGAGCGGGCTGTTTCCCGCCATGCTCATCCACATGATCGCGGTCGGGGAAAAGAGCGGTGAGCTGGAACAGATGCTGTCCAAGGCCGCCGATGCGTACGACAACGAGGTGTCGGCGGCGGTGACCTCTCTCACCAGCATTCTCGAGCCGATGATGATTCTGATCGGCGGCGGGGTGGTGCTGTTCATCGTGCTGGCGATTCTGCTGCCGATCTTCGAACTGAACCAGTTGGTGCGCTGAATGACTTCGTTGAACCCCCCCATGGCGGATGCTAGATCCCCATATGCTGGCGGACTCAGGAGGAGCGATTAATGGAACGTCTGCGCGCGCGCGCTGGATTCACCCTCATTGAAATCATGGTCGTGGTCTTCATCCTCGGCCTGCTGGTCACGTTGGTGGCTCCCAAGATCATCGGCCGCACGGATGAGGCGCGCCGCACGAAAGCGCTGGCGGACATCAAGGGCATCGAGGAGGCCCTGCACCTGTTCAAGCTCGACAACGGCTTCTACCCGACCACCGACCAGGGACTCCAAGCCCTCGTCACACGGCCCTCCAACGCCCGCAATTACAATGCTGACGGCTATCTCGATAAACTGCCTGTCGATCCGTGGGGAAACCCCTACGTCTACTTCAGCGACGGTCAAAACTTCATGATCAAGTCGTATGGCGCGGACGGACAGGAGGGCGGTGAAGGCAAGAATGCCGATATTGACAGCCGCGCCTTGTGACAGAAGCGGGAACCGGCAGTGGATGCGACGCCGCCAAACGATGCGCCTGGATTGTTCGGGCTTCACCCTGCTCGAACTCATGCTGGTGCTCGTCATCATGGCGACGATGTTTGCGCTGGTCGTCCCGCGCCTGCGCGACCCCGGCCAGGCCGAACTCGAGGCGCAATCGCACCACTTGGTTCTGACCTTCCGCTTGCTGCGGAGTGAGGCGGTACTGAACGGCAGTGCCTACCGACTGAATTACGATCTCGACCAGCAACGGTACTGGGTCACTCCCGCCGACCCTGCCGTTGATCTAGAACAATTCGCGCACGATGTCGGCAATCTGGCACGCGGCACCCGGCTGGAGCACCCCATCAGCATCACGGATGTCGTGCTTCCCACGCTCGCTGGCAAAATCGTCCAAGGACTGATCTACACCGTTTTTTACCCCGACGGCTCCGTGGACCCCACCGTGATTCATCTCACCAACGGTCGCGACGCCTACACCCTGTGGCTGAACCCGATGAACGGCCACCTGAGCATGGACCAAGGCTACCGCGAGGTCCAGTACGCTGGGTAGACAGATGCAGCTTGCAAGCCGGTCTCCTCGGCACCATCCGGCCCAGCGCCGTACGGGGTTTACGTTGCTCGAAGTCATGGTGGCACTGGCCATCATCGCCTTTGCCATCGTTGGCCTGCTGGGGCTGCACGCCCGCAACATCCAAATGATCGCCCGTGACCAGAGCCTGACCCGTGCCACGCTGCTGGCGCGGGAGCTGGTGAGCCAGGTCCAGTTCCAGGTATCGACGAACGGGCTGCAAGATCTCGGCGATTCCCAGGGCGCGTTCGAGGGCTATCCGGGCTACCGCTGGGAGCGCCGCGTGATGCCCACCGGACTCGACGAAATGCGCGAGGTCGTGATCCGGGTCATTTGGGACGAAGCCAATCCCAGGGCCTGCGAGCTGGTCTACTTCGTCCGGGATCCGGCGGTGTGACATGACCCGGCGCGGCTTCACGCTCATCGAAATCATGATTGCCACCACCATCCTCGGCATCATCATGGTCACGGTCTACGGTGTGCTGGCGCGCGCACTGTTCGCCAAGAACCATTCCGAAGAGCGGGCGGATTTGTACGCCTCAGGGCGCGAAGCCGTACTGAAGATCGCCGACGAATTGGAAGGCGCGTTACCGCCGACCGCAGGACGCAACATCGGTTTCATCGGTGTCCCCGGCACCGAGCGCGTCCCGACCGACTCCGTGCAATTCGACGTCGTCGTCCGCCGTCTGTATGGAGCCACGGAAACGCGCGGTGGCAGGGCGCTGGTTTCCTACTCCCTCGATCCGGTTCAAAATACACCCAACCTGTTCGCCCTCCGGCGCCAGGAACAGCTCCTGACCGAGGCGGCGCCCTCGCAAGACTCCGCCACCGACAGCCCGGACGCCGCGACGGCGCCACCCCCCTATGCTTTTGCCGCCTACATCCTCGACCAAGTGGCCGGTTTGCGCTTGCGCTACCTCAATCCGCAAACAGGGGCATGGGCAGATTCCTGGGATACCACCGTACAGCCGCCATCGGGGCAGCCGCCAATCGGCTTACCCGGAGCGGTGGAGGTGACGCTGTTCCTGGCCGACAACCAGGGCGGCGTCCACGATTTCGGCACCATCGTCGATCTGCCGCTGGCTAACTTGGCACCGCCAACGCCGAGGGGGGGATGACAAACGAGCGTGGCATAGCCCTGGTCGTCACCCTGCTGGTGGTGGCGCTGCTCACCATCATCGTCGTCGAGTTCACGTACTCCGTGCAAGTCGATGCGCACATGACCCGCAACGCACTGAATGCTCTGCAAGCCTCCTTGCTGGCGCGGTCCGGCATCAACCTGGGAGAAGCCGCCCTCCTCCACGATGACGATGACCAGATGGATGCGTACACCGAGGACTGGGGCAACGTCGATCAACTGAACAGCCTCTTGATTCTGCCAGAGAACATGTGGCTCCGCGTGCAGATCATCGATGAGAGCGGCAAGCTGAACCTCAACCTGACTCGGCCGCGGAGCGTCGTAGAGTGGAAGGCCGCGCGAAATGTGAACCCCAACGCTCAAAACCAGTTCCAGCCCCCCTTCAAGCGCTGGACCACGGCGCTCGGGAACTTGCTCGGAGGGCGCGGCGCTTCGCCCCAGATTGCCGAGACGGTCAGCGAGTATTGGGATCAGCTATTCCAAACGCTTGCGGGTTCGGGCAGTCCGGGAATCCCTGGCCAGCCGGCTGTGCCCACCCCGGGCCTCACGCCAACGCCGGGAATGAATCAAGCGGCCAACCCGAATCTCTGGGACTTCCCATCTCTCGATGACGCGAGCGTGATCCCCGGACTGTCCCCGAGCCTCATCCGGCGCTCGCGGTCAGTGCTGACAGCCCTCGACGCGCTGCAGCAGAGGCTGAACGTCAATACCGCTCCCCAAGAGGTTCTCAGTGCGATCGTTCCAGATGCGGGTGTGGTGGAGAACATCATCTCCCAACGCCAAGACCACGGCATCGCGCAGCGAGACTTGCCGGCCTTGCTGGCCGGCGCCAACCAGCCCGGTCAGCCCCCGCTCAACCTCCAGGCCCTGCTCGGCACCACAAGCTCGTACTTCCTCATCCGCGCCAGCGCCACGGTGAACCCCAATCCGATCACCGGAAAAGGTGGAATCAGCCGCTCAGCCTCCATGCTTGTTCGGCGCGCAAAGCGACCGTGCGTGCCCCCTAGAAACCCGCCTACCGCGCCGTGCTGGACTTTGACCCAGTTAGATTGGCAAAAGGAGGGGGGGGCGGCGTTGCTTCAGCCAAGGACCGACCAGGAGCCTGGTGCTGACGGGCTGCCGAACTCTGGACTACCAGGAACGGGTGGATAAGAGCCAGTATGCCGCAACGTATTTTGGCGCTGGAAGTTGATGCGCACGAACTGAAGGCTGCCGTGATCGAAACGACCTTCCGAGACTATCGGATGGTCGGTTTCTATCGTGAGGCGCTGGCCGCCGAGGGACGCTCGGACCAGCTGCGCAACTTCCTCCGGCGGCACGAGGTCGCAGCAACCACGGTGCTGTCGTCGCTGCCCGGAGAGCTGGTGGCAGTCCGTACCTTCTTCCTGCCGTTCCGCGATCGCAAGCGGCTCGATCAAACCGTACCGTTCGAACTCGAGACCCAGGTGCCGTTCGGGTTGGATGAAATCGTGGTCGATTACCACGTGCTGCATCGGGACAGCACTGGCACCCTGGTACTGGCCGCATTGGTGCTGCGCCGTGATTTGGAACAGCACCTCGCGCTCCTCAAGGAAGCCGGCCTCGATCCCAAGGTCGTCGATTTCGCACCGTTGGCAAGCCTCAACGTACTGACACTTCTCGGCTCAGCCGTCCCTGAAACTTTCGTCTACATCGATGGCAGCCCCTGGCGCACGGTCGTGGCCTTGTATCGCAACCACGAACTCGTGGGCCTGCGGACGCTGACCCCTGCCACCGCAACACCCGTCGCCGACATCGAGGCTGCCGCCGCGGGCAACGGCCACGTCGCTGCGGACGCCGCGCTGCTGGACGACCGGGTGCGGGAGATCCGTTGGACCGTGCTTGCACTCAACGCCGGACCTATAGATACCGGACTGCCCTGTCTGCTCGCGGGAGAGGGACCGCAATTCGATCTGCTCGCCGGAGAACTCACGCGCGGCACGGGCTTGGCCGTTCGTCGTCTTACGGAATCCCCATTGCGCAACGTACCGTCGGCGTTGCGCGCCGAAGTCGACAGCTTTGCGGCGCCCCTCGGATTGGCCTTGCGTGAAATCTCGCCCAACGACGCGGTGGGGGTCAACTTCCGGCGGGGCGAATTCGCCTACCATCGCGGTCAGGACGAACTGCGCCACGCCTTCTGGCGCAGCGGCGTGCTCGCCGCCATCGCCCTCGCGTTGGTGGTCACCAACCAGTACATGAGTTACCAGCAGCTGGCCGGCCGCTTGGCCGCCGTGCAAGCGCAAATCCGCAATGTCTTCACGCAGACACTCCCCGACGTGCATCGCATCGTCGATGAACGAGCCCAATTGAAGACCGAGACGGAAGCGGCGCAAAAGCACCTGCAGATCCTTGGGGGACTTGCGCCGGTCAGTGGCGTCACCGCAATCGACGTGATGCGGACCATCGCCGCCGCCATCCCGGATACGACGAAAATCGACACCGACGAGTACGTGATGGATCCCGAGGCCGTGCGCATCAAGGCAAAGGCCGACTCCTTCGAAGCGGTGGACGCCATAAAGCAGCAACTGCTCAACACCCGCTTCTTCGGTGACGTGCAAGTGAAAGAAATGAAATCTGCCCCCGACGGGAAAGTGGACTTCCGACTCGTGCTCGCGCTCAATAAGGAGGCGGTCAGCAGCGGCGGGGTGCCGGGAAACCAATGAAATACGATCCGCGACAGCTGCTGAACTACTATACCCGCCTGGCACCCCGAGAGCGTTTACTCCTCGGCGCCGCGGTGCTGAGCGTCGTCCTGATCTCGCTCTACAGCTTCGTGTGGGACCCGTTGCAGGTGAGCCGTGAACAGATCGGACGCCGCATCACGGCCAAGGAAAAGGACCTCGTCGAGATCCAGAAGGAGCGTGACACTTATCTCGACCTGATGCGCCGCATCGAATCCAACCAGTCGGCGCTCGCCCAGGGCGATCCGAACTTCTCGCTCTTTCCCTATCTCAACAACGCCGTCGGACAGGCCGTGGGCCGCGAGCACGTCACTTCCATGAACCCCTCGGACAAGAACCTCCCCGGGACCGATTATCAGGAGCAGTTGGTGGAGATTCACCTCACGCAAATCAGCCTGCCGCAGCTGGTCGATCTAGTGTATCGCATCGAGAAAGGAGATCACCCGCTGCGCTTCAGCCGCCTCCAGGTCAAGAAGCGGTATAACGACGTCCGCAACTTTGACGTCGCCGCGACGGTGTCGCTCCTCAAGGCGGTGAACCAGTAATGCGCCTTCCGCGGCTCCGGTTGCCGCGCCCGCGGCTGTCACTCGATTGGCTCGCAGCCCTGGGCGGGCGCCGCACCATCCTCTACGTCGGATACACGGCCGTCTTGTTCGTTGTGTCCTTGCTCCTGACCTTTCCGCACGAGTTGCTGGTGCATCGAATGCTGCGCAGCGTGAGCCGCGGCCCGGTCTCGGTGGAATTCAACACCGTCAGGCTCTCCTGGCTCGCCGGCTATGAGCTGACCGGCATGCGCATCGGCTCGGCATCTGCCGACGGCCAGCCGCCGTACCTCGAGTGCACACGCTTGTGGGTGCGGCCAGCTTTGAGCGCCTTGCTGCGGGGCAATCCGTACGACCTGTTGCTGAGCGCCGATCTGTACGGCGGTACGGCGCAGGGCGAAGCCCAAATGAACGAGGGCGGGGTGGCTGCCAGTGTGCTCTGGAAAGACCTCAACCTCGGCCGCTACCGCACACTCACGTCCTTACTCGATGAGGGCCAGCTGACCGGCCGTCTCTCCGGGCACCTGGATTTCGAAAGCCGAGGCGTAAATCTGGATGCCGGTCAAAGTACGGGCGAATTCGCGCTCGAAGCCGCAGCGCTCAGCGGTGCGAAGGTGAGCGGCTTCCCGGTGCCGGACTTGCATCTCCGCCAAACCAAAGCAAAGTTCGCCCTCCGCGCCGGGCGCTTGGAGGTGCAGGAGTTTCAAGCCGCGGGGGATGTCGACGTACAGGCCTCTGGCCACATCGTTTTACGTGATCCGCCACAGGAAAGCGTCCTCAACCTGCGCGCCACGATCCAGCAAAGCCTGGCGACACCTGAGGCGGTGAAGACACTGGTCGGGCTGATCCCACGCCCGCCGGGATCAAAACCGGATTCACCAATCGTGATCACTGGCACGCTGGGACGGCCGCACGTTCGTTGAGTTCCGCTGGAAACTTCTTCCCGTCCGGGTTCAAAGGTGAAGTGGCGGTGTAGACTCTTCGAGAAGATTGCGCTTTTCTTAGTAAGCACGAGTCCTGCGAGTTGACCATGCCGAATATGCCTACGATCACCTCCGTTGAGATTGCCGCCGTCGGCACCGCCGTGTTTGCCTTGTATGTCGCACCGTTCTTGCTGGCCCAGATCGCGCACTACCGGCGGCGAAAAGCGGAGCGGTTGAATGCGGCCTTCAGCCCGGCCGAGTCGATGCCCTCCGCCCCGCCATACCTGCAGGAGCCTACGGCAGCGTTCACCATGCGGCCAATTGAAGAGCCCGGAGCGCAGGTTCCAACCGCAGAGGCTCCGCTACTGGATACGCACAAGATCACCGCAGCCGCTCCAGTGGAACCGACCTGTGAACCGTGGCGGACAGCACCCGAAGAAGTGCAGCCTGACGGCGGGGGGACACTCGATCTTCCGACCGCTACGGGTTGCAGCACAGAATCGGCGGGGGCCAAACGATTCGAGGGGGATACGGGGCATCGATTTCGACTTGAAGATCTGCACCGGGCTCGGCTGGAGGATTGGCCGCCGGCCACCATCCGCGACGACGCGGCGCGCCGCCAGATCTGGAGCGAAGCGCAGCGGGTCGCAGAAACGCACCCGGCCGTGCTTTCATCCATGCTCATCTCGCCATGCCAGGTCCGGTCAGTTTGCTTGGGAGGAGCCGAGAAGGACGGCTCGATATTTCGCCTGTGCTTCTTGCTCTTCTCGGGGTTGTGGCCGGTTTCCCCGGATCAGGCGGTGTCTCAAGCCGTCTTCGAAGTCGATTCAGCCACCGGCGAGGCGCGGCATTGGATCGAGCTGCTGCGATAGCCAAGATCGTAGCGACGTGATCTAGCGCCCGATCTGAAACAGTGAAGAAAGTTCATGTCGGGCGGGTGGTGAAAGAACAACTGCCCTGACTGACGCAGCCGAAGGGCGTCCCGAGGGGTCTTTCAGCAACCGGCCACGTCGGGAGCGGCAGCACAGCCGCCGCTCCCGACGTGGCGGAGAGGTGAGGGGCGGCACGTCACTTCATGCCGCCCCTCGATAGACTTACTTTATCACTTGGAGATTGGTCACGACGATATCGCCGGTGGTCGCGTTGCTGAGCGATGTGAAGACTCCTGCGAGCCCCAGGCCGGACAAACTACCGCTCGCCACCTCGCTGCAGCTACCCGCGGAGCCCGAGATAGAGATCGGGCCCGTCTGTGGCGATGCTCCGGGGACGCAATCGGTCGGTGAACAGGAAATATTTCCGCCGTTGCAGTGGCAGAGTGTATCCCCGTCAAACCCGTTGATGTTGGTGATGTAACCTGCTGCGATGCCGGTGACCGAAGGCAGCGTTTGAGGCGTACCACGCAGCGAGAAGTCAGCGGAATCCGTACAGAAGCCTGCCGGAGCCCCGCTACAATCGTGACCGACACTCTGGCCGATCGCCGTGGTGTTGATGATAATCGCCGAGCCCGGGCCGCCCGAACCACTCAGGGTAATGACCGGAGGATCGCCGCACGTCGGGTACAGCGGGGTCGGCGGATTGAAGCTTGGGTCCGTCGCGATACATTTACCCGGGGAGGCACTTCCCCTGGAGTTCTCACTAAAGAGAAGGTTCGCACCCTCAAGACTGCTACAGCCCATGACGCCGGAGGCGGCATTCCCGGGACCATTGACGTACGCACACGGCGGCTTTTGCGCGTTCGTGCAAACACTGGCTCCCGCTGTGTATCCAGTCGAACAGTCGAGCGCTAACGTCACACCATCCGCCTCGAATATGGTGCCACCGCAGGTCTGGACCGCAACCCCGCGCACGCAGGCACATGCCAGGGTGCCAACGTTGATTTCGTCGTACTTGACTGAACTTGCCGGGATGACCGCTGGGATCTGGCCATTGAGCTGTTTTCCAACAAGGACGGTCTCGGTCCCCGTCAGAGACAGCGGCAGCGTCCCACCGAGCAGTTCGCTGTACAAGGTCGCTCCACTTCCTCCCGCACAGGTCTTAAACGGCGTAGTAGTGCAGTCACTATCTACTTTACATGTATGCATCGGGCTTTGGCAATTCGTCGCCGCCGCCGAATCGCAACATTTGCCGGTAAAGAGGGTGGCGTTTATCGCCGTCTCAAACGTGCAGTTCGCAGCGCAGGTATGCGTAGTGTCCCCAGGAATCGCGCTGTTACCGAAAGTCACGCAGTGGACGCACTTGCCGCCGCCAGTGCACGTCGCATCAGTGGCGCACGCGACCTCTAGGTTCGTGCCGCCGACGCAAACGCCGTTGCCCTGGCACTGCCCCTCAGCAGCGGTGCAAGGTGTGCCGGCGTTCGAGCCACCGATACAAGTGCCGCCGACATCGCAGTCTTCGCCCGCCTCAACTATACCGTTGCCACATGCAACTGGGCCGCCGCCGGGCGTTGGAGTCGGCGTTGGGTGCGTACAACCGTTCAAGGCGGCATTCACTGCCGTGAGGATTTCATCGACCGTTATCCTCCCGTCGCAATTGCCATCACCCGCCGTGCAGGCGGAAAGCGGCGTGTTGCCGAGAGCGATGTTCACCATCGTCAGGATTTCATCGACGGTTACAGAGCCGTTACCGTTGCAATCGCCGATGCACGGCACCGGCGTTGGGCACGCCGCCCGCGCGGCTCTCGGCGCCATGCCGAGCGTGAGAGCGAAAGCGAGAACGGCCGCACTCCCACACATGCTACGAAATGATCCGAAGTAGTAGGATGTCTTCATTATATCTCCCCTCTGGCTAGTGAGGCTGTTGCCTCGGCTGCTGTCGACGCCCCGGAACGGAAGCTCGTGGCGCATCTGTTCCCTTTCCCACCGGGTCCACGCTCCTTCTCTTTGCTACAAAAGCGGTATGTCCGTCAAGTAGAATCACGTATCTCTTTAGGCCTTCCCGCGGCTCGGCTTCCTCAGGGAAACCGAACGGGCACGACAGCGGTGAAGGTCGAACCCACACCAATCTGGCTTTTCACTTCGATCGTGCCGCCGACAAGGTCGAGTAGGCGTTGAACGATGTAGAGGCCGAGGCCGACGCCGCTGAACCGCCGGGTCATGGCCGGCTCGATCTGGCGGAACATTTCGAAGATCGCTTTGACGTCATCGTCCGCAATACCGATGCCGGTGTCAGACACCACCAGCCGCACGAAGGATGGATTCGGCGTCGGCTCAGCCCGGACCTCCACGTATCCCCGCCGCGTGAACTTGAGGGCATTGTGCGCCAGGTTCTTGATGACGGTCTTCAGCTTCAGGCGATCGGTGTGCAACAACGGCAACAGCGGTGCAGCCAGGCAACGGAATTCGACCAACGGTGGCACTTCATCCGCCAGATCCTGCCGGATCTCCGCCAACAAGTCGGGCAAGGTGAATTCCGACGTGTCGAGTTGGACCTGTCCCGACTCGAGCCGCGTCACGTCCAGGGTCGCGTTGATCAACTCGAGCAGCTGCACGCTCTTCTTGCTGATGACGTCCAAGGCTTCCTGCTGCTCCGGGTAGAGCGGACCCATCGCCTGTTCACGCAAGAGGTCCCCGTAGCCGATGATCGCATTCAGTGGCGTACGCAGCTCGTGAGACATGGTGCTGAGGAAGTCCGACTTGAGACGGTTGGCGCGCCGCAGATCCTCGACCAGACGCGTGTTCTCCAGCACCACCGCTGCTTGTTGCGCAATGCCGTCGATCAGCCGCTTCTGCGCCGTCGAGAATGGGCCGGTCCGGTTGCGGTAACCGACCGCCAAGATCGCCATCCGCCGGTCGACCGGACCGAAGATCGAGCAGAAGAGGCTGCTGACTCGGAACGTCTTCATGAGTTCGGGGCTCGTCAGCAGCAACGGCTGCTGTTGCTGGATTTCGAAGTGGCCGTCGGACAAGGCGGCGTCCGCCAACGCCGACCGTTGCGTATCCAGGGAGAGTTGCAGCACCTGTTCCGTCTCGCCCGGCAAAAAGCCGTGCGCCCCGAGTATGCGAACTTTCTGTGCGTCTCGATCCCAGAATGCGAGCGCGGCGAAATCGACCCCGGCAGCGGTGGCCGCCATCTCGGGAATACGGTCCAGAGCCTGCCGGCGGTCGAGTCTGGCGCTGAGGTCACGTCCCAGCGTCACCAACGCCTCAGCAGTGGCCGCGGCCTCACGCTCCTGCGCCATCAGACGGGCGCGTTCAACAGCCAAGGCTGCATAGCGGGCAATGCCGCGCAGCATCCACAATTGCTCGGAAGTGAACTGGCGCTCGGGATCCACGTAACTGAGGGTCATCGCGCCCTGGACGGTGTCCTCCGTCAACAGCGGGACGATGGCACTGGCGCCGAAGGACTCCAACTGGAACTCGGACGGTAACAAGGTGAGGGCTGTCGCCGGTGTCACCACGCAGGTCTCTCCAGCAAGGATCCTCTCGACGATGGGGGTGGTGTTTCGTGCGAACTCCAATCGGCGCATCGCTTCAATCGACTCGGGTGGAGCGCCGAACATCGAGCCGAAGTAAAACACCTCCCGCTGGGGGTCCCACAGAAAGGTTGCGCTGCGGTTGCAGCCGGCCATTTCCGTCCCGATGCGATTCACCTCGGTGAGCAGCGCCGACAGCTCGTGCGATTTCGTCAATCGCTCGAGCGCTGCCAGCAGGGCCGTAACGCTGTCGGCTTCTTCGCGCACGCGGTCCAGGAGCCGCGCGTTTTCCACGGCCACACCCGTCTGGGCCGCCAGAATGCCCGCGCGTTGGAGCATCGTCGCCGTGAAACGCCCGGAGCGACGCCGGTTCGCCAGGCTGAGCACCCCGAAGACGCCGAAGGTGCCGATCAAAGGAACGAGCAGAATTGCCCTGTCCCCTAACTCCTCAACCAGCAGGTAGTGAGCGTACGCCGATCGCGGGATGTTGTTGACGTACAATCCGTCTCGCCGCCGCAAGACCTCGACGTCCAGCGACGCGGGGTGGCTGACGGGCGTTCGGCGGCCGAGGAGGCGGGAACTGCCCGGCCCCTCGGCGGCCGTGACCACCAACTCCTCGCCTTCGAGCAGCATGATGAGCGCGCGGTCGACACCAAACCACCGGCGGGCATGTGCACACACCGCCGTCACGGCTTCCTCGACGCCTCGAGCCCGTTGCAGCGTCAGCGCAATCTCCGCCAAGCCTTGCTGCAAGCGAACCGCAGCGCGTGCGCTTTCGACCGGCACGCTCACTGCGTATGCCGTCAGCCACATCAAACTGATCAGGCTGAACCCCACGATCAGCGCGAAACTCGACAGCGTCCCCCGCTCCAACACCTGCCACGCGGGCGGCGACGGCCACTCTCCGATGACGGAAATGAAAATCACCAGCACCGCCGCCAGCGCGTTCACCGCGGTCAGGACCCGGCCTGCTCCTGGCGGCAATATGACGCTCGATACGATGCTCGTAGCCAGGAAAAAATACAGCCACGGGCTCATGAACCCGCCGGTGAACAGCACGACAAGGCTCAACGCAATGGTGTCGAGGAATCCTCCGGCATAGAGGACCCGCACCCGAACGCGATCACCGGCAGGCCCCGACCGCTGCTTCGCGCGCCGCGCCGCCTCAGCCAGCAATGCATTCAGGAGGAACGCGACGCTCGCGACACCGACGGCTGGAAGCAGGTGGATGGGCCGGTGTGCGAGGTGATAGCCCACCATCACCAAAGCGAAGGTCCACAGAATCGCTCCGGCACGGAACCACGTGACCCACGCCGTCAACTCAGCCGGAATGGCAGTCTCTCGTGCAGCGGTTGATGATAACGCCATCAGCGGATGCGGTTCCGCCTACTACATCGACATTCGGCACGGTGCAAGGACGCGGCTGTCTGGCGGGTGGCGTGGCCACATTCCCGTTGCCATCGCCGCGTGCCGCAGGTAACGTCAGCCGTGCGCTCCTGGAAGACAATGCGGTGTTGAAAGGACCGGGGCGCGTGAAATGACGGTGCGGCGTATTCTCCTACTCGGCTTCCTCGGAGTGGTAGCCGTTGCGACGCTGATGTACGCGGCCCGACGGTCGGTGCTCAACGCCATCGGCGGTTTTTTGATCGCGAGTGACAGTATCCACCCTGCCGAAGCCATCGTCGTGCTCTCGGGCTCGCTTCCCGACCGCATACTGGAGGGAGTTGATCTCTACCAAGCGCACATGGCGCCACGCATCATTCTCACGCGCCAGTTCTCATTGCCGGGGCTCGCCGCCCTGCGTCAGCGCGGCGGAAACCTGCCGGAACCCCACGAGGAGAACCTGATGGTTGCGCAGCAGCTTGGCATTCCTGAGGATGCCATCTCGCTGTTACCGACTGCTGCTTCCAGTACGCTGGCTGAAGCGCATCTGGTGATCAGCTTCCTGCAGGCGCAGCGGATCAAGTCCATCTTGCTGGTCACCTCAGGAGCCCATACCCGGCGCGCGGGAATGATCTTCCGCAGGCTTGCCCAGGGCCGCATCGACATTGCCGTGTGTCCGTCGCCCTACGACCCCTTCACGCCTGAAGACTGGTGGCACGATCGTAGCACCGTGCGCCACGTGGTCACCGAGTACGGGAAGCTTTTGACCTACCTGCTCATCGATCGCTGGCGGTCGCTTCCACAGTCATCGGGCGACGCATGACCGCAGCACACACCATCCATCTCATCTATCTGCGTGTGGCTCCGGCGGATATCGCCTTGATCAAGTTTCTGTTCGAATCGTATGAAGGCGTGGGCATCGTGCGCACGGTCGATCGCCGGGCGGCAATCATCGTGGTGCTGGTCGTTCACGATTTCCTGGCCGTCGCTCGGGAGATTCTGCGTGATCTGCAGGCGCAGATCGATTGCGTCGAGGTCACCGCACCGCCGATCGAAGCGGACGACTGGCTGATGCGCGAGATTGCAGGCGGGTGAGCAGGTGCGCGAGCGGGCCACACACCGGTTTACTCGCGCACTCGCTCCTTGCCGAAAACATACGCCACGCCGATACTCACTCCGTACAGCACGAGGAGCGGCGCAGCCATCAGCAGTTGCGAAGCCACATCCGGCCCGGGCGTCAGCATCGCGGCAACGATGAAAATGACCAGTATGGCGTATCGGGTGTACTGGAGCATCATGCGGTGCGTCACCAAGCCGAAGCGGGCCAAGAAAAAGACGACCACCGGCAACTCGAAGGTGACGCCGAAGGCCAGCAGCATGCGCGCCGTGAAGGTCAGGTATTCACTGATGCGGATCTGCGGATTCACCTGGATGGTGCCGTACTGCGCGATGAAGAACTGATAGCCGACGGGCAGCACCGCTTCATAGCAGAACGCCGCGCCCGCCAGGAAGAAGAACGTGCCGAACAGGACGAACGGTATGGCGTACCGCTTCTCGTTCTCGTAGAGCCCCGGCGCCACGAACTTCCAGGCCTGGTAAAGGATCACGGGGCTCGCAAGAAAGAGGGCCGCGATGGCCGACACCTTGAGCTTGGTGAAGAATGCCTCGACCAGGCCGGTGCCGATCAGGTGCACCACGTCGGCTTGAGAGGCGTTGCCGGCGTTGATCGCCAGCAGCGGCCGCGCCAACAACTGGAACAGCGTCTCGGCGAAATTGTAGCAGGCGGTGAATCCGACCGCGATGGCGAGAAGAGACTTGATCAGTCGCCAGCGCAGCTCCTGCAGGTGCGCAGTGAGGGGCATCTTGACGTCGACCATCTACCCCTCCGGATGCTCATGGTCCTTTTTCTCCGCAGCAGGGTCCGCCGCCTTCTCGGGCGCGAAATCGCTCAGCGCGCTCGGCGGTTGCGGCGTGGCTGGGACATCGGGAGGCTTCGGCTTAGCCTGCTCTCGCATAACGGCCTGCGCCTGCTCTTCCAAAAGGATTTTGGCGTTATGCAATTCGTCTGTCAGGCCGCTGGTCGCCCGTCGCAGCTCCGCCATCGCGCGGCCCAAGACACGCGCGACCTCCGGCAAGCGCTCGGGTCCGAGGACGATGAGCGCAACGACGAAGATGACCAGCAGTTCCGGTGTTCCGATGCCAAACATGGAGTACGTTCAGAGACCCAATCACGCTAGTGAAATCAACTCACGCTGTCAAATCAGCACGCCGGGAGGTACTGTCTGTCAGACAGTACCCGCCGGGACGTTTACGGGTACCAAGGCCGTTGCTATCCTACCACCGATGGCAGGCACCGGCATCGTCATCGATCCGCGCTATCTGGACCACAAAACCGGTGCGGGGCATCCAGAGCGTCCAGAACGCATCGCGGTGTTGCTGCCGTTGGCTGATACCGCCCCAAGTGACGTCACCCGCGTGCCGGCCCGGCCCGCGTCCGGCGACGAACTCGCACTGGTCCACGACCCCGCCTACGTCGAAGAGGTTGCCGCAACGCAACACAAGCCCGGCTTCGCCTTCGACGCCGACACGCCGACGTGTCCCGAGTCCTATGCCATCGCCAGTCTCGCGGCGGGTGGCTTTCTTGCCTTGCTCGACGCGGTGATGTCCGGGCAGGTACCCAACGGTTTCGCCTTCGTGCGGCCGCCCGGCCACCATGCCGAACGCCACCGCGCCATGGGCTTCTGCCTCTTCAACAATGTGGCCGTGGGCGCCGAGTACCTCCGCCGCCGTCACGGCCTCGAGCGCATCCTGATCGTCGACTGGGATCTGCATCACGGCAACGGGACACAGCACCTGTTCGAGTACGACCCCGGCGTGCTCTACGTTTCCACTCACCAGTATCCGTATTATCCCGGCACGGGGGCCATCGACGAGGTCGGGCGCGGGGAGGGCGAAGGGTACACCCTGAATCTGCCCTTCCCGGCGGGATTTGGTGACGTCGAGTACCGGGAGGCGTTCCAGAAGATCGTTGAACCCATCGCCCGCCGGTATGATCCGCAATTCGTGCTGATCTCAGCTGGTTTCGACGCCCACGCCCGCGACCCGCTCGGCGGCATGCAGGTCACCGAAACCGGCTTCAGCGCCATGGCGCGAGCCCTGCTGGAAATCGCACGCGATCACAGCAACGGCCGCTGCGCCGCCATCCTCGAGGGTGGCTACGACCTGATGGCGATCCGTAACTCGACGCAAGCGGTCCTGCGGGAGCTACAGGGCCGTACGGAGCCCCTCCCTCCCCCGGCGGCGCCAAGCCGAGCCGGCGCGCTGATCGAACGCATCACGAAGGTGCAGAGCCGTTACTGGCGGCTCGTTTCCTGATCCCTGCCCTGACTCAATCCGAGTCCCGGAACAGATCCCGATCAGGTTCGGGCGCGGCCTTTGCCGGCTGGACGGCTGCGACCGGCGGTTCAGTGCCGCGGCGGAAGCACTCGAGAATGCCGCCGGCGCTCCCGGGCAGGATCCGCTGCCCCGTATGCGGGTTGATGAGCACGAAGCTGATACCCGCCGGCACCGGGAAATCGAGGATGGGCTCGTTCTCCAGGGCGCGCTCCATAAAGCGCTCCCAGATCGGCGCAGCGACTTGCCCGCCGGTTTCGCCCTTGCCCAAGCTGCGCTTCTCGTCGAAACCGACCCACAATCCCGCCAGCAGTTGCGGCGTATAGCCCATGAACCAGGCATCGTCTATGTCGTTCGTCGTTCCGGTCTTGCCGGCGGCCGGCCGCCCAAGCGCCTTTGCCTTGCGGCCCGTGCCGCGGTCGATGACACTCTGCAGCATGCTCGTAATGAGGTATGCGGTCTCGGGGGAAATGACCTGCTCGGTTTTCGGAACGTTCTCGTCGAGCACGTTGCCTTGACTGTCGGTGACGCGGATGATGAAGCGCGGCTCGGCGCGCTGCCCTTGATTGGCGAAGACACCATACGCCGCCGCGAGATCCGACAAGCTCACTTCGGAAGAGCCGAGGGCCAGCGACAGGTTGGGTGCCAGCGGGCTCTGGATGCCGAGGTGCCGAATGTATTTGATCAGGAACTTCACGCCCACCCGGGTAGCCAGCTTCACCGTGACGACGTTGCGTGAGAAGGTCAGCGCTTCCCGCAGGGTCGTCGGCCCGAAGTACTTGTCTTCGTAATTGTGCGGCATCCATACGGCGTTGTGGTCCTGGAAGGAAATCGGTTCATCGACGATGATCGAAGCCGGGGTGAAGTTCCGATCGAGGGCGGCGGCGTAGATCAGTGGTTTGAAAGCCGAGCCCGGCTGTCGCGCTCCCTGTACGGCGCGGTTGAACTGGCTGCTGTCGAAATCATAGCCCCCAATGAGCACCTTCACCGCACCGGTGCTGGGTTCGAGCGCAACAAAAGCGCCCTGCACCGTCGGCTCTCGGTCGCGGACGAACTCGTAGGTACCGTCCTTGCCGGGCGATTCCGCCAGCCGCACGCGAACCACATCGCCGGAACGGTACGTCTCCGCCCGCGCGCCATCGCGCGGCACCACCGCCGGCAGCGAGCCGTGAAACGGTCCGACCTGCACACGCGCGACGCCGTGTCCGCTGCCGGTGACGAGGGCCTCATAGGTCTGCCCGCGCTCCAACGCCTGCCCGGCCATCGCATCGCGCTGATTGTGGAGGAAGGGGTCCTTTTCCGCCGGTGTGAGGTGCCGCACCGCCCCGTCGTAATGCTCGCGCGCCGCCAGGTTATTCAGGCCTTCTCGGAGAGCCGCCTCCGCTGCCGCCTGCATGCGCAGGTTGAGGCCGGTCTGTACCCGCAGCCCGAGCGCATACAGCGCCGTCTCGCCGTACTTCTGCTCCAGCAGGCGGCGAACGTGCTCGACGTAGTACGGCGCCGCGATGTAGCTGCCCTTCCGCGAGGCCAGTGCCAGTGGCTCACGCGCGGCGGCTACAGCCTGTGCGGAGGTGACGAAGCCGACTTCGACCATCCGCTCCAACACATAGCGCTGGCGGGCTTTGGCCCGCGGCCAGTGGCTGAAGGGCGAATAGCGGCTGGGCGCCTGCGGCAGGCCGGCAAGCAAGGCCGCCTCGGCCAAGGTCAACTCGTCGACTGTCTTGCCGAAATATTCCTCCGCCGCGGCGGCCACCCCGTACGCGCCACTGCCGAGATAGATATGGTTGAGATAGAGCCCAAGAATCTCATCCTTGCTCAGCCGGCGCTCCAGACGCATGGCCAGCAACATTTCCTTCAACTTGCGCTCGTAGCTTTTCTGCGGAGTCAGCAACAGCGATTTGACCACCTGTTGGGTGATGGTACTGCCGCCCTGGACTTTCCCGCCGGCGACCACGTCGTTCACAAGCGCGCGGACGATGCTCAGCGGATTGATGCCACCATGCTGGTAGAAGGTATCGTCTTCGGCAGCGATGAACGCATTGCGGACCAGCGCGGGGATGCGCTGGATAGACAGCAGATACCGCTTTTCGAAGTAGAACTCGCCGACCACGGTGCCATCGTCCGCCAGCACCTGGGTGGCGATCGGCGGACGGTACTGGGACAGCTTCTCAACCGGCGGGAGGTTGGTGGTCAGCTCCCAATAGACCAGCCCGAGCGCCGCCGCACCGGACAGCGCAACCATCGCGACAAGGAACAGGAGCAGGTTGCGGACCGTACGCCCGAACCCAACAGCACGGCGCGGACGAGATCGCGGATTGGCCATCGTTGTTCGATCCAACGATACCGGCCACGGCCCAGCCGGTCAACTGAACGTGCGGCGGGAACGTTTTGACAGTACGCTTGTGCCGTTTGCCCGCCGTAGCCTGGGGGCCTCCGGACGTCGAGCGCTCGCCAGGCTGTCTCGTCGGTAGTGGTGCACTTTGCTTTCAAACGGCGTTGCGGTCATCTTGGCCCTAGCATCGGCCCGCAGACGTTGTCATACTCCGCCCATGGGCACACGACGACAGAAAGACGAGGACGAAGTTGTGGGTGCGCTGCATGCCGTAGAGCAGCTGATCGGCGGCAAGCTCACCACGGGGTCGCTCCGCACGTCCGCCACTGATGCCGTCATCAAAAACCCCGCTGCTGCCGCATTCGGACGGCTCGGAGCATCCAAGGGCGGGAAGGCACGGGCGGCAGCATTGAGCGATCGGAAACGGAAAGAGATCGCTCGAAAAGCGGCTCACGCGCGCTGGGGCAAGTGAACCGCAGCATCAACTTTTTCCGCCTTTGTCTTCTTGGGTTTGGTCAGCAACTTCTGCTCCAGAGGGCTCCGCTTGAGGAGCGACCTGTCCAGCAGCCGCAACGTCCTTGGCTTGTTCAACTGCGGTCTTGATAGTTTGTACGACATGGTCAGTTATCCTTTGCACTCCAGCTGACTCCACGCTCTGAATTGCGCGGTGAGTGTCGTTAAAAATATCGTCTAGTTGCTTCATCAGCGGCTCTCCTACCGGTGAGTATGTGCCTTTTTGGGGACCAATAAGGAACATGTCCGTTACCTCACCCACGCCAGGCGCAACCTCGGCCTTCTTCTTGGCGGAATACGTCGCAAGAAGGGCCTCAGGAAAGAGTTTAAACCGCGTGTGCCCGGCTAACATCAAGTGCGAGTTCGCGTGCCAGTAGCCCGCCCCAATCGCAGCAAATCCGACAACATCTTGCAGAGTCCACTTCCCATCGTCGACGGAGATAATGTGCGCTCCGGTATCATCAATACCCGAGATGATCGCCTCTACCCCAGGTGCTTGAAAGCCGATCAGCTCCTCCGCTAGTCGCATGGCAAGTTTCGGGGACATTTCGCGCTGCCGTTGGACGAAAGTGTCGTGGGTGAGCCCTAGCGGCGCAAGGAGCGCATGCTCGGAACGCCGCAGCCTCGCTTGATTGTAATATCGTACATACAGATCAGCGACATCCACCACCTTCCACCAATTATCGGGTTCAAGTTGAATCCGTCTGTTCACGTCCGCCATGACATTGTCCAGGATCTCGTTTTGCATTGCGGACTGACCAGCGGTCATGACCGTTATTGAACGCGACACAACGAAGACCTTTGTCTGCTGCGGCTCAAACTCGACATCGTCGGCCGTGAGCATGCGATCGGACGCGCCAATAACGATTTGCCCAAGGTTGTCGGGATCGAGCGGCAGAACGGACAAGGTCGCAACGCATATCGTCACTGGCGTATCCCCTCTTTTGATTCGGCCCTTTCTAGGCGGTGGCCGCCAGCGACGATGCCCTATTCTGTGGCGTTCAGCAAATGCAACACTTTTGGGGGTTTTCATGGGCGCATCTTGACTTTGCTTGCCTGGGTAAGCATAATAAGGGCATGAACAGAGTGAGCAAAGAGCGTCGGGCCGCCGTAGTGGCGGCATTGTGCGAAGGGGTTTCCGTCAGCGCCACTGCTCGCCTGACCAAGACGAACAAGCGGACCGTGCTCCGCATTCTGGCCGAAGTCGGGAAGGCGTGCGCCGAGTATCAAGACAAGGCGATGCGCAATCTGAAGTGCCGCCGCATCCAAGCTGACGAGACGTGGAGTTTTGTGGCCATGAAGCAGAAGACTGCGAAGCGGCACGGCGTGCAGGGCTTCGGTGTGGGCGACGTATGGACCTGGACAGCAATCGACGCCGATAGCAAGATCATTCCGTGCTGGTATCTCTCCGAGAGCCGGGACGGCGGCGCCGCCTACGAATTTATGAGCGATCTGGAAAGCAGGCTTGCGCATCGCGTCCAGCTCACCACGGATGGCCACAAGGCGTACCTCGACGCCGTAGACAGCACGTTCGGAATCGGTATCGACTACGCGATGCTGGTGAAACTGTACGGCAAGGACCCGAACGAGGCAGAACACCGCTACTCGCCGGCCGTGTGCATTGGCACCGAGCGCACCGTGATCAGTGGTGAGCCCGATCCTGACCACATTTCGACCAGCTACGTCGAACGCTCGAACTTGAGCATCCGCATGCACACGCGACGCTTCACGCGGCTTACCAACGCCTTTTCGAAGAAGATTGAGAACCACGCCCACGCTGTGGCGTTGTTCTTCATGTTCTACAATTTCGCCCGCATTCACCAAACGCTGCGCGTGACGCCGGCCATGGAAGCCAAGATGGCGCTGCCGAACGGCAAAGAGACGGCCATCGCGGATCACGTCTGGACCGTAGAAGAAATCGTGGCGCTGGCCCCTGAGCCGGAAGCGCCGGTGGTTCTGAAATAACCGGGTTATAGAGCGAAATGCACCACTACCGTCTCGTCACGTTCGTTGCAACCCAGCCTGGATTGTGCCTATTTTGCGCCGTTTCGCTGCACTCATGGCAGCCTATACCATCCTCGTCATCGATGATGAACCGGCCAGCTTGCGCGCCATCGCACGGGCGCTGCAGGATGAGAACCGCATTGTCAGCACCACGACTGCCGCGCAGGGACTGGCGGCCCTGGCAGCGGAGCCGGTGGCGTTGATGATCGTCGACCAACGCATGCCCGAAATGACCGGCACCGAGTTGCTCGCACGCACGGCGACGCAGTATCCCGACATCGTTCGCGTACTGCTCACCGGCTACACCGGCGTCGACACTTTGGTTGGGGCCATCAACACCGGGCACGTGTACTACTATCTGACCAAGCCCTGGGAACCGCACGAGTTGCGGTTGGCGGTTCGGCGTGGGCTCGAGCGCTACGAAGCCGAGGCCGATCGGCGGCGGCTGGTCCGCGAACTCGAACAAGCCTACCAGCGGGTGCGCCGCGAGGCCGACCAAAAGGCGCGCTTGCTTGCCGTCGCGAGCCATGAACTAGGTACCCCATTGCACCTCCTATCGAACGCACTCACACTGGTGTCCGAGACCGATCTGCCACCAGCGGCGCGCCCGTGGTTGGATACCGCCAGCCGCAACGCTCAGTGGTTGGCCCGCGGCCTGGCGCAAATGGCGACGGCGGCACGCTGGGGCGCCGGAACGCTGAAGTTGCGCTGGGAGTCCGTGGATCTCCGCCCCGTGCTCGACAGCTTGCAGTCCACCTTCCAGACACACCTCGGCGCCCGTAAACTGGCCTTGCGATTCGAGGTGACGACCGAGTTGCCTGCCATGACGGCGGATCGCGTCTGGCTTGAGCGGGCCTTGTTCAACCTGATCTCCAATGCGGTAAGATTCACGCCTGATGGCGGCTCCGTCACTGTCGTCGCCGCCGCCATTCCCGGCGCGGTAGAAATCAGCGTCACTGATACGGGCATCGGTATCGATGCCGGTCTGCTCGATCAGGTATTCGAGCCGCTCTCGGCCGCGTGCGGCGACATCCACCTGCACACCTCGGGTCGTTTCGAGTTCGGCTCGCGCGGATTGGGCTTGGGACTGGCAATCACCAAGGCGATCATCGAACAGCACGGCGGCACGGTCATGGTACGCAGCCAATGTGGAGCGGGAAGCCAGTTCACCATTGCGCTACCGCTGCGACCTGCGGCGGTGTAGCGGTCGAAATTGTTTGCGCTTCCGATAAAATGGACACGATGCCCGCCGAGGACGCCGATAAGATTGCGCTGCGCTGCACCCATTGCGGCCGGGAAGTTGCCGAGACCGTACACAGCCGCTCTTCCTACCGTGTAGACTATTACTTGCTTCACACGGGTGAGGTGGAATCCACGACCGTTCAACGTCCCGAGGACCCGTCCGGGGTGATGACCGTGCTCAGACTCTTGCGGCCAAGCACCGTGGTGACCTGCGCTGATTGTTACCGGCAGCCAGAGGTTCGCGCGCAGCGCGAACTGCTCTTCCGACCTGAACTCGCCGCGGCAGCCGGGCCGGAGACAGCATGCGCCCCGTCGTAAAATCAGCGCGCGCGGCGTTCGCAACCCACGATGGCACGTATCAAACGCGGTGAGCTGGGGGGAAGTTGGTATGCCGGAGATGGTCCGCGCCTGCGGCGCCAGGTTGACGACTTGTTGCACGCGGCCCGAGCCGTTCGTTCCTCTGCGCTCATCGGCTTGATTGTCCCGCATGCCGGGTACGCCTACTCCGGGCAAGCCGCCGCCGTCGGGTATGGACAACTGAATGACGCTCACTATCGGCGGGTCGTGATTCTCGCCCCGAGCCACTTCGCCGCGTTCCGCGGCATTGCGGTACTCCAGGTCGATGCTTTTGAAACGCCCCTGGGCCTGGTGCCAGTGGACCGTGGCGCCCTGGAAATGCTGCTCAATGCTCCGTTGTACCGGAGCGACCCCGAACCGTTTCAGGCGGAGCATGCCCTGGAGATCCAGTTGCCGTTTCTGCAGCGGGTGCTGCCCGATGTTCAAGTCGTCCCGACGCTGATCGGGGATTTGACCTCCGAAGATCTGACGACAGCAGCGCGTGCGCTAAAGCAACTGATCGACGGCACAACGCTTTTCGTCGTGAGCTCGGACTTCGTACATTACGGGAGGCGCTTTGGTTACCTCCCCTTCCCCGCCGATGGGGCGAACCAGGTTCGCGCCGGCCTGAGAGCACTGGATATGGGCGCCATCGAGCGCATCAGCGCCGGCGAGGCGGCCGCTTTCAGGCGGTATGTGGCGGAAACGGAAGCAACGATCTGCGGCCGTGTTCCGATCGCACTGTTTCTCACGTTGCATGCGCAGCGTACGCCCGGGGAGTTGCTGGCATACTACACCTCGCTTGATGTTACCGGGGACTACGAGCACTGCGTCAGTTACGCCAGCATCGCCTTCCCCCGGTTGTCGTAGCCAGGCCGGGGCGCCGCTATCACCTTCACCGGAACTCCGGTGACGCCCCGGAAGATCAGTCGGCTCACGGCAGTCTGGCGCGTTGTGGCCTGCAACACCGTGGTATATAAACTGCGCAAGTCGGGCCGATTTGCATGGATGCCGCCAAGAAAACGTCCCCACAGCGCGAACCGCGTCGTCGCCATGGGCTCCGGCTGCTGGAAGACATCGGCGCCATCGTCACGCACGCGTCGGACCTGCGTGCAAGCGTGCACGCGATTGTTGAAACGGTGGCCGAGCACCTGGCGATGGAGGTGTGCTCGCTCTACGTCTACGACCCGGCCAAGCAGACGCTGACCCTCTGGGCCACCACCGGCCTCGATCCGAGCTCGGTGGGCAGGATCAGCATGGGCGTGGAAGAGGGGCTGACGGGCATGGTTATCCAGAAGATGGAACCGGTGATGGCCATCGACGCCATGGCCCACCCCCGGTACAAATACTTCCCGGAAACCGGAGAGGAGCGGTACCACTCGTTTCTTGGAGTCCCGGTGGTCGAACAGCGCCAACCGGTCGGGGTCCTGATCGTCCAAACATTGCGCCGGCGCCGGTTCACGCGTGACGAGGTTCGCCTGCTGAAAGCGATTGCCGTCCCCGTGGCCGGCATTCTGGCACAGACCCGGCTGCGGGCTCGGCTGGAGACCAAGGAAGAAGAGCGGCTGGCGTACCAGCAGCAGATGGTCGCCGCCATCGATAGACTGCGACATTATGAAACCGAAGCGCCTCACCGGCCGCCGGTCCGTGCGACCGGACATACTCGTCTGGTAGGCCTCGGCGCATCACCCGGTTTCGGCATTGGCCGAGCGCACGTGGTGGATTCCGGCATCAACATCAACGCTCTGCCCAAGGAAAGAAAGAATACACCCAAGCGCGAAATGCATCGGGTACACGTCGCCATCGGGCGTGCGATCGAGGAACTCGAACGCACCAAGGAACGCGTTCGCGCCACGGTTCCCGAGATCGATGCCGCCATGTTTGATGCTCAGCAACTCATGCTGCAGGACCAGAGCTTCCTGACGCGCGTCGAGAACTTGATTCGCGACGGCCTGAGCGCTGAAGCGGCACTGCAGCAAACGGTGAACGAGTTCGTGGAGCAGTTTGCCGGGCTGAAGGACGCTTACCTGCAAGATCGCGCCGCGGACATCAAAGACATCGGCCAACGCATACTGCGCCATCTGCTCGGTGTCAGCGAGCGCCAGCGGCCGCTGGCCAGCGGCATCGTGCTGGTCGCAGGCGGAGTGTCGTTGTCGGACCTGGCGATGGTGGAGCAGCAAGACCTGAAAGGGCTGGTACTGGCAAGCGGTGGGGTGACGTCCCATGCTTCCATTTTGGCCAAGTCCCTCGAGATTCCGACCGTCGTGGGTGCCGAACGCGCGGACGAGGTGATTCGCGAGGGCGACCAGCTCATCGTCGACGGCAACGCCGGAGTGGTGTACGTCAATCCCACCGCCGAGATCCTGCGAGAGTTTGATCGACTGGAGCGCGAGTACCGGGCTTTCAATCGGGAGCTCGAGACCTTACGGGATCTGCCCGCGGAAACCGTCGATGGCCACCGGGTTCGCCTCTGCGCCAACATCGGCCTGCTGGGCGATATGCACCTGGCGCTGCTCCACGGCGCCGAAGGGATCGGCCTCTACCGTACCGAAGTCCCGTTCCTCTCCCACAGGGACTTCTTGACGGAGGACGAGCAGGTCGAACTCTACCGGCGGGTGGTCGCGGGCATGGGAGGCAAGCCGGTCACTATCCGCACGCTCGATCTCGGCGCCGACAAGTATCCGCCCTACCTCAACATCCCTCGGGAGGACAACCCGTTTCTGGGCTGGCGGTCGATCCGCATCTCCCTGGAGCTGCCGGACATCTTCAAGACACAGTTGCGCGCCATCCTGCGCACCGCCACCGTCGGACCGGTACGCATCATGTTTCCCATGATTTCGAGCCTGGAAGAAATCCGCCGGGTGAAGGAGTTGCTGGCAGAAGCACAAGACGAGCTTCGAGAAGACGGCCTGCCTGCCCCGCAGATTCCGATCGGGATGATGGTTGAAGTTCCCTCTGCCGTGTCCCTGGCCGAGCACCTCGTTCAAGAAGTGGATTTCATCAGTATCGGCACCAACGATTTGATCCAGTATGTGCTCGCGGTGGATCGAAACAACCGCAAAGTGGCCCCTCTCTACGAGCCGCTGCATCCTGCGGTCATCCAGATGATTGCCAAGGCGGTCCAGGCCGCGAAGGAGGCCGGAAAGCCCACGTCGATTTGCGGGGAAATGGCCGCCGACCCCGTGTGTACGTTGCTGCTAGTTGGGTTGGGATTCGATGATCTGAGCATGGGGCCGTTTTTCATCCCCGTGATCAAGCGGCTGATCCGCGCCATGACCTTCGAGACGGCACGGAGCTTGGCGGAGGAGGTCATCACCATGCCCACCATCAAGGACGTCAAAAGCCGCATCTTCGCAGCCATGCGCGAGTTGGGCATGATCGACATCATGGAGATGTATCACTGATGCCGTGAATCCCGCTCGTGAATCGTGAATCGTTTCCGGCGAGCACGAACCACGAGCACAATTCTCCACACCTGGACAACCTCCGGCACTTCGCATACAAGACCGGCGTGCGAACTGGACGACACTGGCTCGTGACAAGGGAAAATCGGGTGGCGCCAACGTACTGGAGCGGAATACGGCTGGGGTTCACGGCGATGATCGTGCTCGGCCTGGTAGGGCTGGGAGCCGCCCGCCCGGCCGCGGGCGAGCCGGCGGCGAAGGCGCCGTCCAAGCGGGAAGCGAAGGTCCCGCCCAAAGGTCCCGATGTCAGCCAGGAACTCAACGCGGTGGCCGAGGCCCAGCGTTCGCTGGCGGCAGATATTTCTCAGTTGCGCGACCAGATCAACGCCGTGCAGCGCGGGGTGGGTGAAGGACACGACGAAGTGCGCCAAAACCGTGATCAGTTGCAGGCTGCGCTCGAGCAAAGCAAGGGCATGCGCGAAGAGGTGCGTGGCTTGTACGTGGAAAGCAGCGGCCTCAAAGGTGATATCGCTCAACTCGGCAAGCAGGTGGAAGGGCTGGAAGGCAGCCTCGGCAGCTTCCGCCTCAGCGCAGGAATCGTCGTTGCGGTGGTGCTGCTGCTCCAGCTTCTGCTGGTGGGCTTGATGTTGCGTGGCCGCGGGTAGTAGAAGCACGGCAGCGGCGTAGGCGACAAACGCTGCACAAGGAAATTAAAGGAACTTATAACATGGCCCGAAGTATTGGGTACAGGGCGGGCGTGGTCATCCTATTCCTGCTCGCCTATGGCACCGGTGCGGTACAGGCACTGGAGGGCAAGGCCGCACCGCCAGCACCCAGTCCGGAAGAAACCGTGACGCGCTACCTGGAAGCCTTGAAAGCAGGGGATTTCGCCGCGGCGTACGATTGTATTTCCGCCGCAATGGCACAGCACAAGGGCCGCGAAGCGTGGGTCAAAGAGCAGCAATGGACCATGCAGATGTCGGATGCGAAGATCTTCGACTTCCACGTGTATCCGGGCAAGCTTGAGGGAACGGTCGCGCACGTTCCGGACATCCTCAGCTCGCAAGACAAGTTTTTGAATCAGCTCGGCGTGCAAGAACACGAGCTGTACACGCTCGTCCGGGAAGACGGGCGCTGGAAGATCGATCAACAACAGCTGCTGGAAAAATCCGAGCAGGGCAAGTGGTTCCCGGCGCCGGCGCAAGCGCAGTAGGGCGGGGAGTCCTTGACAGTCAGGGGTAAGGCTTTGTAGAGCGGCACGCACACCGCCGAGGGAAAATTGCAGGCCGAACGTCCAGGAGGAATTATGCGGGGTATCTATTGGGTCCGCCCGTTGCTGATGGTGGCGGCCGTTGCTGCGTGGGCCGGTTGCCATAGCGAAGTCAAGGAAGTGGAACTGCGCACACGCAACATCGGCATCTCGGACAAGTTCTATGACGTCCAAGCCCTGGACCCCGACCGTGCGGTGGTCGTCGGCTACGGGGGTAAGATCCTCATGACGGCCGATGCCGGCTTCACGTGGTCACAGGTCCCCACTGGGACGCATCGCGCCCTGTATCGGGTGCGCTTCGTCGATGCCAACAACGGCTGGATCTCCGGTCAAGAGGGGCTGATCCTGCACACCACGGATGGCGGCAAGACCTGGCAACGGCAGAAGACCGGCACCGACGTGTATCTCTTTTCCATTGCCTTCGTCGACGCGCTACACGGCTGGGCGGTGGGAGACAAGTCGATTCTGCTCGAGACGCACGACGGCGGCGCCAACTGGAGCCTGCACAAGATCATTCCCTCGTCGCAAAAGGAGCTCAGTGCCGAAGAAGCCGTCGCCTCGCAAGATCCGGTCCTCTACGACATCCAGTTTCTCGACGCCCGGACGGGCTGGGTGGTGGGCGAGTTCGGCAAGATCTACCGCTCCACAGACGGTGGCCAATCCTGGTCGGAGCAGGAGCAGAGCCTGCTCGGGGAAGAGGTGATGGATATTCTCGATATCCCGACCTTCTTCGGCATCCGCATGCTCGACGCGCAACACGGCGTGGTCGCCGGGCTAGACGGGAAGATCGCCCGCACCGAGGATGGCGTCACCTGGAAATTCCAGAAGTTGAAGCTCGCCTACCCCATCGTCGATCCGCTGTTCAATCCCGCCCTGTTTCCTGACGGCACGGGCTGGGCGGTCGGCGCAGCGGGGGAAGTCGTGCGGCTCGGCACCGCTGGCGGAGAATGGCAACGCACCAAGTTGGGCATGGAGGTGCTCACCTGGTTGCGCGGCATGAGCTGGATAGATCAGCAAAACGGCTGGATCGTCGGCGGCTTCGGCATGATCCTGCACACCAAGGACGGCGGTCAGACCTGGATACCCTCGCTGGGGTAGTCCCGGAGCATTTGCAGGGAGGATTCCATGGCCCTTGACTACGAAGTTCCCCAAGATAAGCGCCTGCTGTACTGGCTCGGCGACAAGCTGATCGATTACCGCCACCCGGTCTCCATCGTCGTCATCCTGGTGACGGCGCTTTTTGCATACTGGGCTCTGCAACTCGGCCTGGTCACCAGCTTCGGCGATCTGCTGCCCCAAGACCATCCCTACATCAAGATCCACAACAAGTACTCCGGCACCTTCGGTGGCGCCAACAACATCAACATCATGATCGAGGTGAAAGAGGGATCGATCTTCACCGTCGAGACGCTGAACAAGATCTGGAAGATGACCGAAAGCCTCGACAAGGTGTACGGGGTGAACCACAACCAGGTCGACTCGATCGCCCACCGCACGGTGCGCTACCTCAAGGTCGCCGCCGGCGGGACCATGCGCGCCCAGCCCGTCATGCTCGAGCCGGTCAAGACACCGGAGGAAGCGGTCAACATCCGGCGCATCGTGCACAACGCCGAAAACATCTACGGCCTGTTGGTGTCGCTCGACGACAAGTCCGCCTTGATCCGCGCCAATTTCATCGAGGGCCGGCTCGATTACAAGCGCATATTCACCGAAGTGAACGAGAACGTCGTGGAGCCGTTCCGCAGCGCGAACACGGAGGTGTACGTCGCCGGCGAACCGCGGCTCTATGGCTGGGTCTACCACTATGCCGGTGACGTGTTCTTCATCCTGGTCATCACCTACTGTATCGAATGGGTGCTGCGGTGGATGTATTTCCACGACTGGCGCGGCGCCCTGCGGCCAACGATCACCGGCTTGATCGCAGCGTTCTGGGGCTTGGGCTTCATTCATCTGATCGGCTTGGCCCTTGATCCGCTGATGCTGGTGATGCCCTTTCTCATCACCGCGCGGGCCGTGAGCCACGCCATCCAGATGCACGACCGCTATTACGAAGAGTTCCAGAACTCGGGCTGGCACAAGCGGCGCGCCATCGTCGCGGCGTTCGCCGAGCTATTCGTCCCGACGCTGTCGGGGATCACCACCGATGCGTTCGGCGTGCTGGTCATTCTCCTGGTACCGGTGGTCATGCTGCAGAAGCTGGCGATTACCGCATCGTGGTGGATTCTGGCGATCACGATATCGGAAATGTTGCTCAATCCCATCGTGTACTACTACCTCAAGGCGCCTGAGCCGGAACTGGTGGTCATGCGCGAGCACGGCGCCTTCCGGCGCGGCATCGAACGCTTCGTCGATGCGCTGTTGACCAACGCGGGCAAGATCGTGACGGTAGGCGCCTGGCTCGGCGCCACCGTGGTGGCCCTCTACTTCGTCCGTGGCCTCACTATTGGCGATCCGACCTCGGCCTCGCCGCTGCTCTGGCTCGATTCACCCTACAACGTCTCGCATAAGGCCATTCAGGACAAATTCGGCGGCGTGGAACCGCTCATCGTGGTGAATGAGGGCTACGACAGGGACGCCATGAAGTATCCGGAGACCTTGCGCGCCATGGAGCGCTTCCAGCGCTATCTGGAGCGCGACCCCTCCGTCGGTTACAGCTTCTCGCTGGCGGACATCATCCGCGCCGTGAACATGGTTTTCCACGAGCTGGAACCGAAATGGGGAGTCATCCCGGACAACTGGGTCGATGTCGGCGGCTTGTTCTTCATCTATTTTTCGGGCTCTCCCCCGAGCGAGACCGCCAAATACGTCGACCCGAGCTACACCACCGCTCACGTGACCTTCTACTGCAAGGATCACAAGGGTGAAAACATCCGGCGCATCATCAAAGAATGCAAGGATTTCATTTCGGGCACGGAGATCGAGGACCTCGGCATCTCGCTCGACGCCCAGGACGGCAATGTGGCGGTGAAGAGCGTGAGCCCCGAACTGATCTGGGAAAAAGCGGGCCCCTCATGGGTGGTGGGCAGCGTGGCCTCCGGGGAGGCGCCTTTCAAAGTAGGCGACCGCATTGTCGCGGTCGGCAAGCTGCCCGTCCACACAGAGCCGGAGTTCCGCGCCGCACTCATGCGGCAGGCGGATACGTCCACGCTCCTCGACTTCACCGTGGAGCGCACCGGGCAGCAGGTCGTGACCACCGTCAGCGCTCCGTGGAAATCCGTGTTCAAGCTGGCCGGCGGCCTCATCGGAACGCTGGCCGCGGCCAACGAAGAGTTGGTCCGCAACGACGCCCTCATGAACTTCCTCGGTTTCTTCACCATGTACATGATCATGCTCTTCACCTACCGGTCGTTCGCCTCCGGCCTCTACCTGCTCGCACCGCTCGCCCTGTCGAATATCATGGTCAACGCCTACATGGCGGTGCACCACATCGGGGTGAACATTCACACCCTGCCGCTGGTCACCGTCGGTTTGGGCTTCGGCATCGATTACGGCTTGTACATCGTGAGCCGCACTATCGAAGAAATTCGTGTGCGCGGCGACTTGGAGGCCTCCGTACGTGAGGCACTGGTCACCTCGGGTAAGGCAGTAACTTTCACCGCCGTCACCATGGTCATCAGCACCGTGTTCTGGACCTCATCCAGCATCCGCTTCAACGCCGAGATGGGCCTGCTGCTCGCGATTTGGATGGCCATCAGTTACGTCGGCTCGCAGACGTTGACGCCGGTTTTGATCGTCCTGTTCCGGCCAAAGTTCATCACGAAAGAAGCGAATCGTGCTCCGGCGCTGACCAACATGTCGGCTCAGCGTGCGGCGAGGTAGTTATGGTACTCAACATGTGGAATTCGATTGCTATCGTCCTCGGCTTCAGTTTCCTCGTCGTCTTCCTCGACGAGTACGTCGTCAAACCGCGGCGTCACAAGAAATGGGAACGGGAGGCCGCTTCCGGCAATGAGCGGGCAAAGGAACTCCTCAGAATGGCCCGGTCCGCCAAGGTGAGCGACGAATGAAGACGTGAGCCGTGTTTGGAGAAGCGACAGAGTCCCTTACGAGCACGATTCACGAGCACGATCGCGACTCATGATGATCCTCCTCCGTCTTCTCCGCATCACCACCGTTGCGTTCGGTTTCGCGTTCGTCTTTGCACTCTCGCGTTACGCCACCGCAGCTCGCGGTGGTGAGGACCTCCCCGGCATCTCCTGGGCGCTCGGCGTCCTCTCGGCAATCTTCATCGCCAGTGCCATCCTGAGCGAGCGCATGCGCGGCCCGGAAGCCAATCTGCAAAAGGATGTCCTCTGGGGCCTGGCGGTCGGCGGCATCATCACCATCATTTCCAGGCTGTAAGATTTCCAGACGGCGGTTCTTCCCGCCGCCAAGAACTCCGGCAGCGATAGATCGTCCCCGTACCAGCAAGAAACCGCGGCCCCTTCTCGTGGCGCGAGCTTTGCGTCTCACCTTGCCCGGTTGCAGCACGGGCTATCGACACCGAGACAATTCGGACAAACACACGAGGTGGCACCACTAACCCCATGAGACACATGTCACAACTAGGGTTTGAACTCGCGCGCGCGCATCCCATCCGGAAGCGGCCGGTGCCCAGCCGGAAAGTGTTCGAGGCCACAGCAGTGATCAAGTTCAGCGTCGAACTCAGTCCGGATTTGGACGACGCTGTCGAAGCGGCAAAGTACTTTCTCGAGGAGGAGCTGGGGTTCGCCAACCCGCGCATCTTGTGCGTCGAGAAGCGGGGACGCTCGAAAAGACACTTGCCAATCTGATCGGGCCCACCGTTGACGCTAAGGTCGGTCAGCCGATCTCGGTCGCAACCACGCAGTTGCGGACGGTGTCCCACTAGCGCAGCGAACACCGAATGCGCTCAGCGGCAGCACGGGGATCATCCGACTGGAGAATTGCTGAACTCACGGCCACGCCGCTGGCGCCCAGGAGGCGTACGGTCCGGGCTCGGTCGGCCGTGATGCCACCGATGGCAAGCACCGGCAGAGCTAGCTTTTGCGTGACGCCGGCAAGGGCGGCCTCTCCGGCCGGCGGCCCGAACGGCCGCTTCGACGGGGTCTCAAACACCGGCCCGAAGACGATGAAGTCGGCACCACCGATCACTGCGGCCCTGGCCTCGTCGAGACGGTGTGTGGATACCCCGATGAACGCGTTGAGCCCGAGCAGACGGCGCGCCTCAGCGGGAGCGAACGAGTCAACCGGCAGGTGAACACCATCCGCTCCAGCCGCCAAGGCCACGTCGATCCGGTCATTGATCAGAAGACGTGCCCCATGCCGCCGGCACAACTCGCGAACCTTACAAGCCAGATCGAACAGCTCCGCCGCGGGGAGATCTTTTTCCCTGAGCTGTACGGCATCGACGCCACCTTGCAGGGCGGCCTCGATCACACCGAGCAGCGGTCGCCCGACCGTACGGTGGCGGTCGGTAACGAGATAGAGAGAAAACAAGCAGCCAGTCATGAAGAAGAGCAACCATCAGCAATCAGCTTCTGCAGGGATAGAGATCATCATTCCCCATCGGATAGCTGATGGCTGAAAGCTACTGTAATATCCCCTCGATCGGGCTCGAAGCCGTCGCGTACAGCTTGCGCTGGATACGGCCCGCGAGGAACGCCTTGCGGCCGGCTTCCACCGCCAGGCGCATGGCTTCCGCCATCAACAGCGGGTCCTTCGCCCCGGCGATGGCAGTGTTCATGAGCACGGCATCACAACCGAGTTCCATGGCCACCGCAGCATCCGACGCCGTTCCCACGCCGGCGTCGACGATCACCGGTACGTGAGCGTGCTCGATAATGATGCGGATATTGTACGGATTACGGATCCCCAACCCGGAGCCGATCGGTGCCGCCAGCGGCATCACCGCCGCACAGCCGATCTCCTCCAGCTTCTTGGCGGCGATCGGATCATCGTTGATATACGGCAGCACCGCGAAGCCCTCCCGAACCAGCACCTTTGCCGCGTCGATGGTCGCTGGGACATCGGGAAACAGTGTTTTCTGATCGCCAATGACTTCCAATTTGACCAGGGTGCCGATGCCGGCCTCACGCGCCAGCCGCGCGGTGCGAACCGCCTCCTCCGCCGTGTAGCAGCCGGCGGTGTTCGGCAAGATGGTGTAGTGTGCCGGATCGAGGAAATCCAACAAGTTCTCCTTGCCGGCTTCCGTGATGTTCACCCGCCGCAGCGCCACGGTGACGATTTCGGCACCCGAGGCCTCCACGGCCCGCTTGGTTTCGGCAAAGTCACGATATTTCCCGGTGCCGACGATCAGTCGCGACCGGAAACGTTTCCCCGCCAGCTCGAATGGATCCGTCATCATTCCTTGTTATCCTCCGCCGACGAAATGCACGATCTCGATCCGATCGCCGTCCCGAAGCGCGCACGTACCGTATTCGTCGCCGGCGATGATCGCGCGATTCAATTCGATCGCGATCCGTCGCTGGTTGAGTCCGAGTTGGCGGATCAGATCGGCGATCGTCAGGCCTTCGGTGAGCGTTTGTGGTTCGCCGTTGAGGGTCACGTGCACGCAAAAAACATAATGATTTCCGGTTACCTTTACAACTTGGGTGCCATTTGGTAAGCGGGGCTCGCTTGCCTTTCCATGACAACCACATCGGCTGGACGTCCAACTTTCGCTGCTGTCGATGCCGCGGCGCTACACCAAAATCTGGCCACCGTCCGCGCCGGCCTGCCCCCGAGTGTCGCCCTGTTGGCGGTAGTGAAAGCCAACGCCTATGGGCACGGCGCCGCGCTGGTGGCACCCATTTTCGAAGCCGCTGGCGCTGATTATCTCGGCGTTGCCACGGTCGAGGAAGGCGTGGAGTTGCGCGCCGCTGGCGTGCGCGCACCCATCCTTGTCCTCACCGGCGCCGGCCGCGCCGACCTCCCCGCCCTCCATGAACAGAGATTGTCGGTGGCCGTGCTGCATCGCGAGATGGCGCGGGAGCTGGCCTGCATTGGTGATGCACCGCCGCTGAGGATCCACATCAAAATCGACACTGGCATGGGACGCATCGGCGTACTGCCCGCCGAGTTGCCGGCGCTCCTCGAACAGTTGCACCGGGGGGGACGTTTCGCCATCGAAGGCGTCTTCTCACACTTCGCCAACGCCGAAAGTGTCGACCGGGAGTACGCCGACTACCAACTCAAGGTATTTCGGCAGGCAATCGCCGTGCTGGAGGCAGCCGGTGAGCAACCCCGCTGGGTCCACATCGCCAACAGTGCCGCCACGCTGTCGCGGCCGGACACGCGCTTCACCATGGTCCGCCCTGGCATCGTGCTCTACGGCGTGTCCCCTGGTGCGGCGGCAGCCGCGCCCGCTGTCGCGAACGCGCTACGTCCCGCAATGCGCCTAGTCACGCAGGTCTTGCAGCTCAAAACCGTTCCGTCGGAATTCCCCATCAGCTATGGGCAGACGTTCGTGACCCGGCGGCCGAGCGCCATCGCGACGCTGCCCATCGGCTACGCGGATGGTTACAGCCGCAAGCTGTCGAATCGGGCATCAGTACTCATCCATGGCCAGCGCGCCCCCGTGATTGGGACCGTATGCATGGATCTCACCATGGTCGACGTCACCGACATCAGCGGCGTCCAGCTCGGTGACGAGGTCGTGTTGTGGGGCCACCAGAACGGCGCCGAAATCCGGGTGGCGGAGGTGGCGGCGTGGCAAGAAACGATCGCGTATGAAGTGCTCACGGGCGTGGGCAAACGGGTCCCACGTATTTTGCAGTGAGAGGAGAGGTTGGGATGGCGAAGATTACACGCGCACTGGTCAGTGTGAGCGACAAAAGCGGCCTCGTCGAGTTCGTCAAAGCGCTGCGGGAGTTCAACGTCGAGATTCTCTCGACCGGAGGCACAGCGAAGCTGCTGGCGGATGCCGGCATTCCCGTGGTGCTGGTCAGTGAGCACACCGGTTCGCCGGAAATCCTCGATGGCCGCGTCAAGACGCTACATCCGAAGATTCACGGCGGCATCCTTGGCCGCCGGGAGGATCGGCATCACCAGGAACAGATGGCCGCACACCAGATCAAACCGATCGATATGGTCGTGGTCAACTTATATCCTTTCGAGGCCACAGTGGCGCGTCCGGATTGCAGTCTCGAAGACGCCATCGAGAACATCGACATCGGCGGACCGTCCATGGTGCGCTCTGCCGCCAAGAACCACCACGACGTCACCGTGCTCGTGGACCCAGCCGATTACCCTGTCGTGGTGGATGAAATGCGCCGCGGCGGCGGCGCGGTTCCCGGTGCCGTCAACGTGCGCCTAGCGCGTAAGGCTTTCGCAACCACCGCACACTACGACGGGGCCATCGCCGACTATTTGGGAAGCCGCGACGACGGTGGCCGTCACCCGTTCAGCGAGACCATCCACATCGGGCTGAAGAAGGCGCAGGATCTCCGCTACGGTGAAAACCCGCACCAGCAGGCGGCCCTCTACGGCGATTTCTTCCGCGCCGTGGAACAACTGCACGGGAAGGAGCTGTCGTACAACAACATCGTCGACATCAACGCCGCCCTGTTCCTGATGCTCGAGTTCATCGACGACGCCGATGCTACCGTCGCCATCCTCAAGCACAACACTCCCTGTGGCGTCGGCACCGCGCCCGGCGTGTTGGAGGCGTACCGCCGGGCATTTGCAACGGACCCGGACTCCCCCTTTGGCGGCATCTTGGTCGCGAACAAGCCGTGGACGCTCGATCTCGCACGTGAGGTGGACGAGATCTTCACCGAGGTGCTGATTGCGCCGGAGTTTGCACCTGATGCACTCGAGTTCTTGCGCAAAAAGAAGAACCGCCGCTTGATGCGCTGGCGCCCGGACGTGATGCGGCAAACCAAGCGGGAGATGCGCGGCGTGTTCGGCGGCTTGCTGGTCCAGGATACCGACCGGGCCATGGAAGATCCGCGGGCCGCCCGCGTCGTCACCACGCGCCCCCCGACGTCCGAAGAATTCGCCGGGCTCGCGTTCGGCCTGAAAGTGGTGAAGCACGTGAAGTCGAACGCCATCGCCTTCGTCGAAGCGCACCGCACGTTGGCGCTGGGCGGGGGCGCAACCTCGCGCGTCGATCCCGTGCATGCGGCGCGCGAGAAGGCAGCGCGCGTCGGCATCTCGCTGAAGGGCTCGGTGCTGGCAAGCGACGCCTTCTTCCCCTTCCCTGACGGCGTCGAAGAGGCGGCCAAGGCCGGGGCCACGGCTATCGTGCAGCCTGGAGGAAGCGTCCGGGACGACGACGTCATCGCCGCTGCCAACGCCTGCAACCTCGCAATGGTCTTCACCGGCGTCCGCCACTTCCGACATTGATTGCGGATGCGCAGCCACGCCATGAACGTCCTCATCATCGGCGGCGGCGGCCGGGAGCATGCCCTGGCATGGAAGATCCGCCAGTCACCGCGCGTGAAGCGGGTATTCTGCGCCCCAGGCAACGCCGGCATCGCGCAGGTCGCCGACCTGGTTCCCCTCGTCGCCGACGACGTCGCCGGACTGGCGCGCTTCGCTCGCGACGAGCGCATCGGCCTCACGGTGGTGGGGCCCGAGTTGCCGCTCACACTGGGCATCGCGGACGAGTTCCAGCGCCAGGGCCTGCGGATCTTCGGTCCCACACGCGCCGGGGCGCGCCTCGAAGGCAGTAAGGCGTTCACCAAAGACCTGCTCCGCCGCCAGGGCGTGCCGACCGGCTTCTTCAGCACGTTCGCCGAGGCCGACGAAGCGGCCCGCTACGTGGCCGAGGTCGGCGTTCCGATCGTCATCAAGGCCGATGGCCTCGCCGCCGGCAAGGGCGTGGCCATCTGCGAGACCATGAAGGACGCCGAGGATGCGATCGACGAAATCATGCGCACACGCGTCTTCGGAAACGCCGGTGAGCGCGTCGTCATCGAAGAGTTCCTCGAAGGCGAGGAGGTTTCGTTCATCGCGCTGACCGACGGTCAGTCCGTATTGCCCCTGGCCTCGTCGCAAGACCACAAGCGTGCGTTCGATGGAGAGACCGGGCCGAACACCGGCGGCATGGGCGCGTACTCGCCCGCACCTGTACTCACCCCGGCACTGCATGAACACATCATGCGCCAAGTCATGGAACCGGTGGTCCAGGGCCTGAACGAAATGAAATTGGATTACCGTGGCGTGCTCTATGCGGGGCTGATGATCACGCAGAGCGGCCCCAAGGTATTGGAGTTCAACGCCCGCTTTGGTGATCCGGAGTGCCAACCGTTGATGCTCCGTCTCAAAAGTGATTTGGTGCAGCTCATGGAGGCGTGTGTTGACGGGCGCCTGGCCGAGGTCAACGTCGAGTGGGATGAGCGCGCGGCTGCCTGCGTTGTCCTGGCGGCGGCGGGCTACCCAGGCACGTATGAAAAGGGCAAGGTCATTCGCGGGCTGGACGCCCTGCGTGGCTGGCAGAACGGCGTCGTCTTCCATGCGGGAACGGCTCAACGCGACGACGCCATCGTCACCAACGGCGGCCGCGTGCTCGGCGTCACCGCCCTCGGCGCCACGGTGCGCGACGCAGTGACCGAGGCATACCGCGCCGTGGAACAAATCCACTGGGACGGCATCCATTACCGGCGGGACATCGGCTACCACGCCTTGGAACGAACGTCATGAAAGCCAACCAGCCGCGCGTCGGAATACTCGTGGGAAGCGACAGTGACTGGGAGGTCATGGCCGCCGCGGCAGAGCGGCTGGACGCCCTCGGCGTACCGTACGAAGTGACGGTGACATCGGCGCATCGCGCCCCACAGCGCACCGCTGCCTACGCCAGCGAGGCCCGCGGGCGCGGGCTCCAGGTGCTGATTGCCGGTGCGGGTCTGGCCGCACATTTGGCGGGGGTGGTGGCAGCACACACCACACTGCCGGTGATCGGGGTGCCGCTGGAATGCGGAGCGCTACGGGGCATGGATGCCCTCCTCGCTACCGTGCAGATGCCGCCCGGCGTTCCGGTGGCAACGGTCGCCATCGGCAAGGTCGGGGCCGAGAACGCGGCAATCCTGGCGGCACAGATCTTGGCGCTGCACGACGAGCATCTCGCGGCCCGCCTGACCGCGTTCAAAGCCGAGCTGGCGCGCCAGGTCGAGGACAAGGATGCCCGGCTCAAGCAGCACCGGCGGGCATGACCATGAAGCCGTCGTCATGGCAGCGCGGGCACTGGTCCGTGGCGACATCATCGTCTACCCCACCGAAACACTCTACGCCCTCGGCGTGGACGCCGGTAACGCGGCAGCGTTGCAGCGGCTCGTCGAGTTGAAAGTACGCCCAGTCGGGAAACCCATTGCCGTGTTGATCGGAGATGTCGAAATGTTGCGAGAGATCGCAGCGGAGATTCCATCGCGAGCCGAGGTATTGATGCGTCACTTCTGGCCTGGTCCTTTGACCCTCGTACTGCGTGCCCGCCCGACCGTGTCGCCCCTACTGACCGGGGGCGGAGACGGCATCGGCGTGCGGCTCTCGAGCCATCCACTGGCAACTGCCGTGGTGCATACCTTTGGTCGTCCTATCACCGCTCCGAGCGCCAACCCGGCGGGCATGCGTCCTCCGACTCACGTGGAAGAAGCACGGACGTACTTTGGTTCGCGGGTTGATTGCTATCTCGATGGCGGCGCGCTGCGTGGCGAACCGGCCTCGACTGTCGTCGACGTGCGGGAGGGATTGTCCGTCATTCGCGAAGGGGCCGTGACCGCAGATGCGGTCCGTTCCAGCCTTCTCGCCGAGGTGTAGACATGGTCATGCTGCGTCCGTTTCGCCCGCTACGCTACAACCCGGCTGTAGTTGGGGACCTGTCCACCGTGGTGGCGCCGCCCTACGACGTCATTTCCCCGGCGCATCGCGACGCGCTGCACGAACGCAGCGAGCGCAATGTGGTGCATTTGATTCTCAATCGTGCCAGCGACCCGTATGATACTGCCGCGCGCCTTCTCGAAGCGTGGCGGCGTGAAGGTGTGCTGGTGCGTGACACGAAGCCTGCCTTGTGCTTCTACGTGGAAGACTTCGTTCTCCCTGACGGCCAGGCCCGCCAACGCGAAGGCATCATCGGCACCGTGCGCCTGGAACCTTTTGCCTCCCGCCAGATCCGGCCGCACGAACGCACGTTCGCACGCGCAAAGGAAGATCGCATGCGTCTTCTGCGTGCCTGCCGGACGAATTTGAGCCCACTCTTCGGGCTGTTCGCCGACAAGCTAAACGTCCTTCAGCTGGCTCGCAACTCTGCTGCCACACGGCCGCCGGACATCGACATTCGCGACGACGGCGGCGTCCGCCATCGGCTGTGGCTGCTCGACGCATCCGACGGAATTGCAGACCTATCAGCCGCCTTGTTGGAGGAGCCCGTCGTCATCGCAGACGGCCACCATCGCTACGAGACGGCGCTCGCCTACGCCGAGGCGCAACGCCCCCAAGGCAGCAACGATGCGGAGGCACCCTACAACTTCGTGCTCATGTATCTCACCAGCATGAGCCATCCTGGGCTGGTGATCTTGCCAACGCATCGGGTGCTCCCCGCGGGCACCAGCCTCGATGCGGGGAAATTCGTGGCGGAACTGCAGCATCATTTTCGCCTGGTGCGTTTTCCTCGCTCGGCGCGGGAACCGTTCCGTGCCTGCTTGCGAGAGAGCCCCCGACAAGGTCGGTTTGGTATTACGCTCGCGGGCCAGGACGAGAGCATCGTGGCGATCCTCAAAGACAACGCGGTTGTCGACCGCTACGCGTCGCAGTTCGCCCCGGTGGTCCGCCACCTTGATGTCACCGTCCTCGACCGGGTGATTCTGCGCGGGTTCCTCGGCATCGACTGCACGGCGGCAGCACAGGAAGGGCGCCTGACCTATACCCACGACGAAGGCGCCGCACTCACCGCCGTGGATCAAGGGGCGCAAGCCGCATTCCTCATGAATCCGCCGAACATCGCGGACGTGGAGGCAGTCTGCCGTGCCGGCGAAACCATGCCGGAGAAGTCCACTTACTTTTTTCCGAAGCTGCTGACGGGACTGGTATTCCACCCGTTCGACGAATAATCAGTCCTGACCCGAGCGGCCACGAATCAACGACCTTAGAATCGGAAGTACTCGCGTACCCGCTGCACATCGGGCACGGGATGCCGACTCAGCTCCGCCCACGGCGCCGCCGCTCGATGGCCCGTTCCGAGTGCAGCCGCTCCAACTCGACCGGCGAGTGGTCCGCAAAGGACATCGCCGCCGCGATCGCGTGGTGTCCCGCTTGTTCGGCGATCAGCGTATGCATCGTTTGACACACCCGCCGGTACGACGGATGCCCCTGCGGCGAGGTCCGCAACTCAATCATGTGCATCGCTTCACGGGCGTTCATCTCGACGTAGAAGCGGACGCGATACGCCATACTGATCGCGTACGGCGCGACCTGGGGATAGCCGGCATCAGACAGCGCCTGGTACAGTTGCGCCGACTCCTCCATGATCCGATTCCAGTCGGAGAGCACACCGGCGTCCCGGATGGTATCCGAGATCGCGTAGCCATGCTGCGGGCTCAGCGGCTGCCACTCCAGCGTGAGCAGACGGTGTCGCTGCAGATCCCGAAATGCGCCGTAGTCCGTGAGGACATCGAACCGGTAACTGGTGCGCTCGAAGGCGCGGCCGGGCTTGTATCGCCGGTTCTGGCGGTTGCCGACATATGCCCGCAGAACCTCGCGCCGTTGCTCGGCAGTCATCCGACGCGCGCTCTGCAACAATTGATCGTCGGGAAGGTTCGACACCGCGTACAACGCCGCCGCAACGACCTTCACCTCTCCCTCCGCGTCGTAATCCGTCAACACCACCTCCGAACGGTCATCTGCGGTGACACCTGCGAACAGCCGTTGCGCCACCGCTTCCGTCGCCTCGCGGGCCTCGCGAAGGTACTGGCTCCAACGGCCTCCGCGGTCCGGGCGGTCCACGCGCTTCAAGAACGACGGAATCACCGTGCGGAGTTCCGCCAGCATCAGATCGGCGTACTCGCGTACCTCCAGAAGGGGGTGGACCCGCATGCGCAGCAACAACGCCTCGTACGCTTGCCCGGTCCCGAACAAGCCGACGTTGGACTGCGTCGCCGCGGGCAGCAGCCCACGTAACGTATCCAAAGCCTTGGCACGAATCGTCCGCCGGTACACCCCTTCGGGATCAGCCGGCTCTCTCGGATATATGGCCCCGTAGTACTGCTCGATCGGTTCGATCCAGCGCGCGTACGTTTCGAAGGTCCGGTCAAGACATTCGACGTATCGCTGCTCGAGCGCGGTTCCGCGGATTTCGGCCGGCACCAGGTACTTCCATCGCCCGCCGACCCGGTCGTTGTACGCGATGTAGCGAGTGGACTGTTCCAGGTACGCCATCAGGCGTCCCCATTCCAGCACCTTGGTCAGAATGTTCGAGGCGCCTTCACAGGCAAGGTGGGCACCACCGAGCTGCGCCACCGAATCGTCACCATATTCGTCAAAGACCTGCTCGTAGAGCTTGCCGGCGCGCTCCACCCCAACGGTGGCCTCCTCCGGAGCCGCGCCCACCTGATCGAGGAACTCGTCGAGGAAGAGTCGACGCAGTGACTTGGGCGAGCGCGAGTAGCGGGCAAAGAGCGCACCCTTCACCACTTCCGGCAGGTTCCGCAAGGCGAACACTGGGCCGTTCAGGTTGGTGAAATACGGCGCCAGCGCCCGTCGTTCGTCCTCGGTAAACACCTCGCTGTTGGTCATGCTCTCGATACGCGATGCATGACTACATCTAGCTGGTCCGAAGAGAAAGAGGAAAAGGGCGCAATGCCCCAGCGGTTGGCTACCGGTACATCGAGAACGAGCGCATGCTCTTACCCCTGATCAGCAGCATGTGCGCGCCGACGCCAGAACTGGTCCTGCCAAAAAGAACGCCCCGTGGAATCTGTACGGCATCCCCAGGCCCCAGCCGGAACCGACTCCCGCCGATTTGAAGAGACAAGTCCCCCTCGAGACAGATCAAGATCCGATCGCCTTCTTTGTCCGCATTGAGATCCGGAGTCTCCGAATTCGCCGGCTGAGCAATCGCCATCACCGCAAAATGCTTGCTGTCAAAGAGCATTCCCGTAGCACCGGCACCGTGCGTTGATGTGAACACATGGTGATGGTACGGGTACGCCGTGACGGGCAATTCCCCTTTAGTGATCTGAATCGGTTCGGTCATTTCGTCGGTCACGATCCCGAAAAAAGCAGGGATCATGCCAGCCCACACCAAATCACACGCCCAGGCATAATCATCCGCAAACGCCGATTTCGTGCCACCCAGCCGACCATCGCAAGACGATTCTTGTCGTTCCCATTCCCGCCGGCCGCTTCACCGACGGAGTTCAGAGGAAAATTCGCCGGTGTCTCGTGCTTTGCGCTCCGCAATTTGGTAGTTGCCAGACCGTCGTCTGCCATTGTAGTGAGGACGGTCGTGATGTCGAAACCAGCGCCAGCTACCGCTCATCCAGCCGCTACCGTCGTCTTGCTCCGTGAAGGCGACAACGGATGCGAGACGTTGCTTGTCCGGCGCAATGCGCAGCTGTCGTTTCATGGAGGAGCGTGGGTTTTTCCCGGCGGACGCATCGACCCGGCAGATTACGCGGCGGCGGGTGATGCCGGTGACCTGGTCGCCGCCGGCCGCTTCGCGGCTGCACGCGAGGCGCGGGAAGAGGCGGGCGTCAAGATCGAGCACGCGGGGTTGCAGCTCTTCTCCCGCTGGGTCACGCCCGAAGGACTACCGAAGCGCTTTGACACCCTGTTCTTCGTGGCTCGGGCCAGCAACGATACCGTGCAGGTGGACGGCAGCGAGATCCATGACCACCGCTGGTTGCGCCCCGATAAGGCGCTGGCGCTTCACCGTCCCGGGCAGTTCGACCTCCCCCCACCCACCTTCGTGACACTGACGCAACTCGCCGCGCATCAGGCCGTCGACGCGATCCTCGCCGCAGCCCCGGCCGGTCCCCTCGAACCGTTCGTGCCGCGGCTGCACTTGATCCCGGAGGGCGCGTGCTCGCTCTACGCCGGCGACGCCGCGTACGAGAGTGGCGACATCCATCTGCCTGGCCCGCGTCACCGTCTGTGGATGACGGAAGCTGGCTGGCGCTACGAACGGAGTGCGACAATCGGAGAGTGGGCATAAGCACCCGCCGTCGAAATGGAGAAACCCGATGCGTGAACGATCGACCACAACCGTCCCGTCCAACGAGCCGATGCACCAGCAACTGACCATGGAGTTTCCGTACAAACACTCCACCGGCCCCGTCATCGGACGCTTCCTCGCCGGACTGAAGGAGCAAAAGAGGATCTGGGGTCAACGGGCGGCCGGGCAAGGGGTGGTCGTACCACCGACCGGCTACTCCGAGATCGATGGCTCGACGGGAAGTGAGTGGGTAGAGGTCAAGGACACGGGTGTCGTGACTGCCGTCGCCGTCGTACGCAACCCCATCGACGGATTGCACCCGTTTTCATCGCCGTTTGCGTTCGTCCTTGTCCGGCTTGACGGTGCCGACACCGCCATGGCGCACGTCGTCAAGGACGATCTCGACCAGCTCAAGGTTGGCGCCCGCGTCAAAGCCGTCTGGGCACCGGACGATCAACGGAACGGAACGATCCGAGACATCGCCTGCTTTCAGTTGATCGCCTAGAAGGAAGATGGCGCATCCCGCCGCGCCCGCCGCAAAGAATCAAGGAGACCCAATGAACGAACCACCCAAAGAAGGAGTCAAATACATCGCCACAACCGTGCGACTCCCGTACGACTATGTTGCCGGCGACTACAAGGCACGGTATCTGCGTGCCCTGAAGGACAAGATCATCCTGGGCTCGAAGTGTTCGAAGACAGGCAAAGTCTTGGTACCGCCGATGGTGAACTCAGCCGAAAGCTTCGCACCCGCCACCGAGTTCGTCGAGGTCGCGGACCGAGGAGTGATCACGACCTTCTGCACCGTCAATATCCCGGTGATCGGCCGCAGCCTCGAAATCCCCTACGTCGCGGCCTCGGTGGCGCTCGACGGCGCCGACATTTCGATTTTCGCGCTCATCCAGGAGTGCGCTGCCGCTGACGTGCGCATGGGCATGCGTGTCGAGGCGGTGTGGAAACCTGACGGCGAGCGCGAAGGGCGTTACGAGGACATTCTCCACTTCCGGCCGACCGGTGAGCCCGACGCGCCGCAAGCGTCCTACATTAACCGACTGTGAGGATGGGATGAGCACGTTGCGCAATGTCGCTATTGTCGGCTTCGCTCAGCTTCCCGTCGTCGCCCGCGACGAGCACCGCACGGCCACCGAGATGCTCTACCCGGTGGTGCGCCAGGCGCTCGCGGGCTGCGGGGTGGAACGCGCAGCCATCGATTATCAGGTCGCCGGCTCCACGGACTATATGGACGGCCGGCCGTTCGGCTTCGTCGCCGCCCTTGACGCGATGGGCTCGTGGCCGCCGAAGCAGGACCTCCATCTCGAAATGGATGCCGCCTTCTGCGCCTACTACGCTTGGCTACGCATGCAGACGGGCGATTGCGACACCGCCTTGGTGGTCGGCCACGGCAAGACGTCCGAAGGCGATCCGAACCGCGTGCTGAACCTGCAGCTCGATCCCTACTACCAGGCGGCCATCGGCCTCGATCCCACCTCCAGCGCCGCGCTGCAGGCCAGCGCGTATATGGCGCGCACGGGCGCTGTGGATCGCGATCTGGCCGCCATCGCGGCACGCAACCGCACGGCCGGCGCGCGCAACCCCGACAACCAGGTACGCCAAGCCGCCACGGCAGACGAACTGGCGCGCACCGCTTGGGCGGTCGAGCCTTTGCGCACCGGCTACCTGCCGCCGGTTGGCGAGAGTGCGACCTGCATGATCCTCGCCGCCGAAGGCACAGCGCAGACACTGTGCGATCGCCCCGTGTGGATCCACGGCGTCGACCATCGCACCGAGATGCAGACGCTCGGCGCACGCGACATCTCCCGCAGCGCTAGCGCGCTGCTCGCCGCCGAAAAGGCGTGCGCCATGGCGGGGATAAAGGGGGCGCACGAAGCGGATGTCGTCGAACTGTCCGCCACCAACCCGGTCGAGGAGCTGATCCTCTGCGATGCATTGGGACTGACCGCGAAGGCCCCGCATCCGGCAATCAACCCGTCCGGCGGGCCGCTGTGCGCACATCCCATCATGAGCACCGGCCTCATCCGCATGGGCGAAGTGTTCCGGCAGCTCTCCGGACGCGCCGACGGCCGCGCCGTGCCCGGGGCACGCCGTGGGATGGCGCACGCCACGCAGGGCCACTGCCTGCAGCACAACATCGTCTGGGTTCTTGGCACCGAGCGGAGGTGGGCATGAAGCGTCCGGTTGCAGTCGTCGGCGTCGGACAGACGCACCACACATCACGCCGCTCGGATGTGAGTATCCCGGGCCTCGTTCGTGAGGCCGTCGATCGGGCCTTGGCGGACGCCGGCCTCGAGCACAAAGACATCGACGCGGTCATCATCGGAAAGGCGCCGGACATGCTGGAAGGCGTAGCCCAGCCCGAACAATTTCTGGCCGGGGCGGTCGGCGCGCACATGAAGCCAATGCTGCGTGTCCACACCGCCGGCTCGGTCGGCGCATCGACCGCGCTGACGGCGGTGACGCACGTCGCCTCGGGCTTGTACGACCGCGTCCTCACCATCGCCTTCGAAAAGCAGTCCGAAGGCAATGCCATGTGGGCACTGTCGCCCAACCTGCCATTCACACCGCCGCTGGTGGCGGGTGCCGGTGGGTTTTTCGCCCCCTACTGTCGGGCCTACATTGCGCGGACCGGCTGCCCGCCGCACATCGGGCCGATGATCGCCGTCAACGCACGCGCCAACGCCGGGCGCAACGAGTACGCCCACCTGCGGGAACCCGTCACGCTCGAAGATGTCATGAACTCGCCGGTCCTTTGGGATCCCATCCGCTACCTGGAAACGTGTCCGTCTTCCGATGGCGCCATCGCCCTGGTGGTGGCGTCGGAGGACCAGGCGAAAAAGGGACCGCGCAAGCCGGCGTGGGTCAAGTCCGGCTACTCCTACGCCGAAGCCATGTGGGTACCGGGACGCGATCAGGTCAGCCCCCATGCCGGGCGCATCTGTGCCAAGGCGGTCTACGACAAGGCGGGCATCACCAACCCCTGGAAAGAGATCCACACCGCAGAGATTTACGTGCCGTTCGCCTGGTTCGAAGCCATGTGGCTCGAGAACCTCGGTTTCTGCGATGTCGGCGAAGGCTGGAAGATCATCGAACGCGGCGAACAGAAATTCGGCGCACACCTGCCGATCAATCCGTCCGGCGGCGTGCTGTGCACCAACCCTATCGGGGCCTCGGGCATGCTGCGCCTGGGCGAGGCGGCGTTGCAGGTCATGGGTCGCGCCGGCGCCCACCAGGTCGAGGGTGCGAAAACGGCCCTCGGACACGCCTACGGCGGCGGCGCACAGTACTTCGCCATGTGGATCGTGAGTAGCGAACTGTAGACAGAGTGCGGTGACGACGCCGGTCCGCGCTCGTACCCACAGGCCCTCGACGTGATGCGTGACACGTGACTCGTGAGCGGAGAAGTGTAAAGATCCTCCGCAGTAGAAGGACAGACACGCGTCACGCATCACGCGTCACGATGAGGGGGTGATCATGACGGTGTTGCTCAACTTCTTTCGCATACTCCTGGCCGGAGCGTGGACTACGATCGTCGGCACGCCGTTGTTGATCGCGCTCTACACGCGCTATTGGTACGGCTTGGCGCGCGCCAGGTTCGGACGGAGCGATATACTCGATCGCGTTTTGGAAGCGAACACCCGGCTGGCCGGGTGGGTGGCGCAGGAACTGTGGGCGAAGGTGATCCTCGCCGTCTGCGGTATCCGGCTGCGGGTGCGGGAGATCGTGCCGGTCAATTGGAACAGGGCGCACGTGGTCTGTGCCAACCATGCCAGCGTCTTCGACATCCTGGCCCTGATCCGCGTCGTCCCACCACCCTTTCGTTTCGTCGCCAAGCGCGAGATCCTCAGCTGGCCGATCATCGGCTGGGCATTGCGGCCCGCAGGACAGATCGTCATCGATCGCGCCAACCACACCCAGGCGCTGCGCAGCATAGCCGCGGCGGCGCTGCGCAACATCTGCGGCCAGGTCATCTTTTTCGTCGAAGGGACTCGAACACGCACCGGCCAACTGCTGCCGTTCAAGAAAGGCGCCTTCCACTTCGCCATCGACCATCGCCTGCCGATCCTGCCCACGGCCGTGTGCGGAAGCTATGCCGCGCTGGCGAAGTTACCATGGTGGCGCTTGCGGCCGGGACGGCAGATCGACATCCTCTTCTGCAGATCGATTCAGCCTCCGGCCGTGCCCGAGCACGATGGCAGCGCCGCGGTGGACACGCTGCTCGAAGCGACGCGCGAGCAGATCGCTGTCGCCTTGGCCGGCGCCGCGTCCTGATGCGGGTGCGGGCACAAGGTTCTGCCGCAGCGCACCCGGCGTCCCATCACATCAGATCACGGCGAAGCGTCCGGCGCGGTACGCAGAAGCTGCTGCGTGCCGCGCCGACGAGGGACACGCGCCGGTGAAAGCACGGAGGGGGGGAGATTCGAACTCCCGGACCCTTGCGGGTCGCCGGTTTTCAAGACCGGTGGTTTCAACCGCTCACCCACCCCTCCACGCTTTGCTGAGTCGTAGAACTCTTGAGCCTCTCGCTCTACCCGATATCTCTGCCGACTATCGCGCTTTGGCGCGTCTTGCAAATGTGCTGCACGCCATTTCATTCTTCCGCCGAAGGAACTCGAACCTTGCCGTCCTCGTGGCGCAAAGTTTCCCTTGATTTATGGCTTGGGCGCGGGTCTAATCCCTGCCTGCGATGAGTGTTGTATGCACCGGTATCTGATCAGCAGGACGTTGATTGCGGCCAGTGTCGTTGTGTGCGTCGTGCTGCAGGCTCCGCGGGGCAGCCAAGGCCAGACGTGCCGTGGAGATATCGACGGCGACGGACGCATCACCGCCAATGACCTGGCGGTCCTCATCGCGATCATCTCGGGCGAGCCGGAAGCGCCTACTCTAAAAGCGCGGGCCGACGTGAACGGCGACGGCGCCGTCAGCGCCGGAGATATCCCCGTGCTCATTCAGCTCCAAGGCGAGGGATGCTCAGCCCAAACCGCGACGCCGTCGGCCAGGCCAACGTCGTCACCGACGCCAACCACATCACCGACAATGGGAACTGTCAGCCCCACTAGTAGCCCAACCGTAACGGGGACGCCTCAGCAAACAGCGACAACCACCCCGACGCCTACCGCGACCCAAACACCGACGCCCACGTGCGTCGTCCTCCCGGCACCGCTTGGAATTACGAACGGCGCGTTGACGGCTAATGATTGTCAACAGCGGGTCGATAACCAGTTACGCTACACCGATGTATACACCGTTACGGGCTCGCCCGGACAGGCGATCACCGTTCAGCTGACCGCCACCGGTCCTTCTCCGACGCTCGCGCCATATGTTTTGGTGGTCGACCCGGATGGTCAGTTCTTTCAGGTTGAAGGCGCCCCCCCCATCCAGTTCGTCGTCAGCACTTCACAGCCATACAAGATCGTGGTGACCTCTGCTCCCTCGACGTCGCAGCAGACCGGGCCGTACCAACTCACCTTGACTCAATCTCCATGTCCCACGCCCATCGCCCTGACAATCCCCGGGTCGGTAACCAAGGCCCTGACGGCTACCGATTGCCCGGACCCGGGCGCGCCATCGAACCCCGCACACGTTTATACCTTTCAGGTGCCGAGCGTGCCGATGAACATCGCCATCGTCATGCGTCAGATCGTCGCAACCGACACCATCACTCCCGTTTTCTCGGTCCTCAACCCCGACGGCATCGAGCTGGTGACGCAAAGCAACAACTTTGACTGCACGCCATCGACGAGCACTCTTCTCTGTGCACAGGCTCGATTCCTGGCGCTGCAGCCAGGCAAGTACACGATCATCGCCGCCGGCGGCATCGGCCAATACTCGCTGCAATTGTCTTCCCCAACCTGCAAAGCAGTCAAAGCGTTATCCAGCATCCCGTCCGCCGGGCCCTTGACGTGCCCCGGTCAGTCCGGCCCGGGTTGCGCGGGAACATTGTCCGGCAACACCAGCACCACGAGCTGTGCGGCGCCGCTGCCCATACCCGGCATCAGTGATTCTGCGCCGGCTGTACCGAGCAGCCCCGCCGACCTCTATACCTTCACCGCTGCCGCCGGGGATGTGATCAGCGTCGGCATGACTTCAGATAATGACGCCCACCTGTACCTGCTTGGTCCGGCACCCGGCAATCAACTAGTCGCACAAGACGACAACAGCCTTGGTGGCACTGACGCCCAGCTGGCGGCGACGCTGGTGCAGCCGGGACCGTACACCATCGTCGCCGCCAATAACAACGCCTTGCAACCCACTGACCCAGCCGTAAACTACACGCTGCTTGTACAGAAATGCCCGGTCCGTGGGACAGTCCCTTTCGGTACCGGAGTCTGGCTGCACCAAACGTTTTCCGACTCTGATTGTGTCGGTTTTGGGGGCGTCCCGTACCGCACGTACAGCTTTACTGGCACGGCTGGTGAATTCGTCGCCGCGGGAATGATCTCGACGGACGTCAACGCGTTCATCCGCATGTTCGCACCTGACGGTAGCGTCGTAGTGAACAACGATGACCTGCTCGCCAGTAGCAGCACGACTGACGCGCAGGTCAACCGGATTTTACCGGCAACCGGCACCTACTTCGTCGAAGTGTCCACCAACGGGGGAGTCGATACCGTCCCGTTTTTTTCTCCGCCTGCTTTCGCCGTTGGGGCTCAAACTTGCCCCGCAACAACGGTAACACCGGGACCCATCAATGCCGCCTTCACCGATGCGGATTGCCAGGCGACCGACGGCACGCCGTTTGATGTCTTCGGGTTTACGCCGGCCACGACTCCGCGGGCCGCAAGCATGCTGCCGCCGAGTAATGGCTGTGCCGTTGCCCTCTTGGCCGAAGGAGCGCAGACACCGGATGGCGGCTGCAGCGCCGGTTTGATGGACTTTCCAACCCTCAGTAACCAAACCTACGGTTTCATCATTGCCGCCACTGATCCTGCTGCACGCGGGCCTTATACGGCACAGCTGACCAACTGCCCCCTGTCGCTGCTCACCTTCGGAGATATTGGCAACGGATCGCTGACGCCGAGCAATTGCACCGCCGCCGACGGTACTCCCGCTGGTTGGTTTTTGGTGAAGGCACCCGCTGACCTGGTACGGTTCAGCCAGGGGGTGTCTGGAACGGTGACCGCCAGTTTCTCTGTAGCGAGCGCGCTGACAGACGCGTACGGCTCCGGTCGGCTCAACGGGACCTCCTTTGTCGAGGATCCGACGCAGATGTATTCGTTCGGAACTGATCTCGCCGCGTTGCTGCGAGTGGGCGGTAAAACCCCGGCAGACCGGGGCGCATACACCGTCAGCATCAATCCCGCAGCGCTGCGGCAATAGCGCTGCTCCGGCCGCCGTCCTTTTCGTCGCTTGCCGTAGCGCGGAGACTTGCTATGCTTCTGGCAAGCAAATCACTGTGAGGGATCCCATGCGTCCTGATGACATCGAAGGGCTCATTCGTGAGGCTCTGCCCGGCGCTACGGCGCGGGTCGTAGACGAAACGGGTGGCGGCGACCACTTCCAAGCGGTGGTGGTCTCGCCGGCCTTTGCCGGCAAAGGCCTGGTGGAGCGCCACCAGCTGGTCTACGCCAGTCTCAGAGGCGCGATGGCGGGCCGTATCCACGCCCTTTCATTGAAAACGTACACGCCGGAAGAGTGGGGCACGGCGCAGTGACGCGTTGCGCTCGCCGGAATCGACCGAAATGGAGGACCAACACATGCCGCGCGACATCATGAACGAAATCCGCGACGAGATCGCCGCCCATAAGGTGGTGGTGTACATGAAAGGCACGCCGACGTTCCCGATGTGCGGCTTCTCCGCCGCCACCGTCGAAGTCCTGCAGGAGCTTGGCTGCCCCTTCAAGCACGTCAATGTGCTCGAGGACCAGGAGAAGCGTGAAGCCATCAAGGCCTACTCCAACTGGCCCACCATTCCCCAGGTGTACGTCAACGGGAAGTTCATCGGCGGCTGCGACATCGTCCGCGAGTTGCACGCCAGCGGCGCACTGGACCGCCTCGTCACCGAGGCCCTCGGGGAAGCCCGTTCCGGGTAGGGTACCGGCTCGCCGCTATCCTCGCACACGCGGGTGAATTGACTCGCCGCCGGCCTTCCCCTACCCTTCTCGCGTCAGTGGCCGTGGCCGTGCCACCATGAACCGCTTGTGCGCCCGCACCTGCGCGGGCCTTCTCGCAGGAGTGTTGACCGTTCCGACAGCGGGGTGCACCTTTCGCAATGGCGACGGCTCGGCGACCGACTTCTTCCCCTTGCACGCCGACGACACCTGGATCTACGAGGTCGCGCGTCCCCTGCGTAATCTGCGCACCCGCATGACGGTGCGCGTCCGCGGTGAGCACTATGTGCCGTCGCTGCGACGCCGTTGCCGTCTGGTCGACGAAAGCTACGCCGGAAACGATGCCGAGTTGGAGGGGTCGAGCGCCGGCGGCGGCAAGGCCGAAATCTATCCCATTGCCTATTACCATGAGAATGGCTTCTGGTACCGGGCACTCTCACTCCTGTACAGCGGCAGTGAAGTGTACGACGTCGGTCTCGGCTCGGTGGAGGAGCGCTTCCTTCCCGACGGCTTGGGCCTCGACCTCTCCTGGGACAGTGTCACGACCGCCTACGACCTCGGCGGCGGCAACGGCTACGACGTGCGCCAAACACACCGCGCCCTGCCCGAGCCTCGCCTGATCGAGGTACCCGCCGGCCGTTTCACCGGCTGCATCCGCGTCGACACGATGGCCCTGCACAGCAACCGACGCGACGGCCAGTATGATTCCGCCCCGATCGTCCTGTACTACTCCGACTGGTACGCGCCCAACGTCGGCCTCATCCGCAGCGTCCAGTCCAATCGGAACGACGGAGAGCCTTCCAGCAGTGGTCCGTTCTTGTCACAAATCGAGCTGATCGCTTACGATGTCGAGCGCGCGGGGCGGTGAAGACAGTCGGGAGGAAACGCCCGGACTTCGACTTTCGGCTGTGGAGTGCTAAGTGCTTGCACGTGTTCCATGATCGAGATCGAACACCTCAGCAAAGACTTCGGCTCCACTCACGCCGTACGCGACGTCTCGTTCGCCGTCGCTCGCGGTGAGGTCATTGGTCTGCTGGGCCCGAACGGTTCGGGGAAGACCACGATCATGCGCGTGCTGACGGGCTTCTTCCCGCCCACCTCCGGCCACGCCCGCGTCGCCGGTTTCGACGCCGCCGAGCAATCGCTGGCGTTGCGGCGGAAGATCGGCTACCTGCCCGAAAGTGTCGTGCTGTATCCCGACATGCGCGTGCGCCGCTTCCTGGAATTCTGCGCCGATGTGCGCGGCATCAACGGCAGGCGCAAGGGTCAGCGCCTTGAGGCCACGATGCACGACTGCGGCTTGCAGGAGGTGACCGGCCGCCTCATGGGCACCCTGTCGAAGGGCTACCGCCAACGTGTCGGTCTGGCGCAGGCGTTGCTGCACGAACCCGAGGTGTTGATCCTCGATGAACCCACCGTCGGTTTGGATCCGCGGCAGATCGTCGAGATCCGCAGCCTCATTCGCGCCTTGCGTGGGCGCACTACCGTGCTGCTCAGCACCCACATTCTGCCGGAAGTGAGCATGACCTGCGAGCGCGTCATCATCATCGATCGGGGACGCATCGTCGCCGAAGATACGGCTGAAGCACTGACTCGGCGCGTCCAAGGCAGCGACCGCACCCTGGTGCGCATCGAGGGTCCCGCCGACACCGTGGGGGCGGTGCTGCGCGACCTGCCCCACGTCGACCACATCGAGCTGACCGACGGGGTGGCGGCGGGCGTGTGCGAGTTCGTCGTCCATTCCACCGCGGGCGAACCCGTGCGCCAGGCCATCGCCGCGGCCGTCGTCGGCCACGGCTGGGGGCTGGCCGAGGTCCGCCCCTTGGCCTTGAGTCTGGAAGACCTGTTCGTGCGATTGGTGACCGACGACGAAACGAACGCGACGCACCCGTGACCTTCCTGGCGCTTTTCCGTAAGGAGCTGATCTCCTACTTCGTCTCGCCGCTCTTCTACGTGGTGACCGCGGTCTTCCTCTGCCTGTCGGGTTACTACTTCTACACCGACCTCATCTTCTTCGTCACCTTCGGCTTCGGTATGAGCATCCTGGAAAACTTCTGGCAGCTGCTGCTGGTCGATCTGCGCTTGGTGATGCTGCTGTCCATCCCGCTGCTGACCATGCGGCTGTTCGCCGAGGAGAAGAAGCTCGGCACTATCGAGTTGCTGCTGACCTATCCGGTGCGTGACGGCGAGCTGCTGCTGGCGAAGGTGACCGCCTGCGCCGTCGTGTGTGCGATCATGCTGGCCGGCACCCTGCTCTATCCCATCTACGTCTACGCCTTGCAGCCGTTCCCTTGGGTGCCGCTGGTCGCTGGCTACCTCGGCCTCTTCCTCCTGGGCCTGAGTTTCATCGCCTGCGGCGTGTTCATCTCGTCGCTGACCGAAAGCCAGGTGATCGCCGGCATGGCGAGCATCGGCATCCTGTTGCTCTTCTGGATCGTGAGCTGGAACGAGGCGGCAACCAGCCCGACGCTGTTGCGCGCACTGATTCGGCTGTCGATGTTCGATCATTTTCAGAACTTCGGGCGCGGCGTGATCGACGCCCAGGACGTCGCCTACTTTGCGTTCTTCATCGCCTTCTTCTGTTTCCTGACGCTGCGCGTGCTCGAGTCGCGCAAGTGGCGGGGGCGCCGATGAGGGCAGGCGTGCGTCACTGGCTGTTGTTGCTCGCCACCACCGCCGGCCTCGCCGGCAGTCTGCTCATGGCACAGGTCATCCTGTCACACCGCAACTGGCGCATCGACCTGACGCCGGAGAAGCGCTTCACCCTCTCCGATCATGCCCGCAAGCTGCTCGCGGGACTCGACCGCGACGTGGAAGTCATCGCCTTCTTGCGCTCCGATGACGCCCGCAACAGCGAAATCGAGGACCTGCTCCAGCGCGTCCACAACCGCTCTCATCACGTGCGCTACTCCGTCGTCGACGTGAACCGCAATCCGGCCGTGGCGCGGCAGTACGGCGTCGACAACTACGGCAGCCTGGTGGTCGAGAGCAACGGCCGGCGCAAGGACTTTGCCAATCCACGGGAAGACCTGCTGATGGAGGCGATCCTGCAAGTGACGCGGCCCGGCCGCAAAGTGATCTACTTCGTCACCGGCCACGGCGAGCACGACCTGCGCGACACCGACCGCCATACCGGATACTCCAGCGTGCGCACCGCCTTGCAGGGCGAGTTCTACGATGTCCGGCCGTTGAGCTTGCTGGAGGAAGGCGGAGTCCCCGCCGACGCCAGCGCCGTAGTGATCGCCGGAGCGCGCAAGGATCTGTTGCCCCCGGAGCTGACGCGGCTGAACGCTTACGTCGCGCGCGGCGGCAGCGTGCTCATCCTGCTCGAACCGAACGCCACACCAGCGTTGGTCGCCTTTTTGGATCGCTACGGCGCGAAGGCCGAAGACGGCGTCGTCGTCGATTCGGAAAACCGCTTGTTCGCCGGCGATTACTTGACCATCACCATCCCCGGCCTTTCCGACCGCCACCCGGTGAGTGCCGCGCTCAAGGCGCCGCCGCTCTTCTCGCAGGCGCGCGCCGTGTCGTTCACCGGCACGGCCTCGGACACGAAGGGCATCGAGTTCCTGCAGACATCGCCGACCAGTTGGCGCACCCCAGACCTCGATGTGCTGCGCATCGGCACCGCCACCTTCGTCGGCGGGCGCGATCAGCGAGGGCCGCTTCCGGTGGGCGTCAGTTTGCTGGTCGAGACTTCGGCCGGGGAGGCGGCAGCCAAGGCGACCCCGCCGGCGCGCCTCATCATCCTCGGCGACTCCACCTTCGCCAACAACTTCTTCCTCGAGTACCTCGGAGACAAAGACCTGCTGGTCAATTCGATCAATTGGCTGGCGGACGAGCCGGCGCTGGTCGGGCAACGCCCGCAGTTGCGCCAACCCGGCGTCAACCAGTTCTTCGTCAGCGCGCGGCAAGGGCGGCTGGCCTTCATCCTCGGCACGATCGTGGAGCCGGCAATTGTGCTGGTCATCGGTACCACGATCTTCCTGCGCCGCCGGTGGAAAGGATGAGCGCGCGGGTGCGCCAGTACGCCATACTCGGGACTCCGCACTCCGCACTCTGCACTGATCCATGACTTGGCGGCGGGCGGCAGTCTACTGGGCGTGTTTTCTGGTGCTCGGGGTGTATTACGCGGCCGTCGAGCGCGAACCCGCAGGCCAGGCCGCCGCACACCTGACCCGGGCGCCGTTTCTCAGCCTCTCCGAGGATCAGATCGACGCCATCGAGGTGCGGCGCGGTGACCGTGTCGTCCGCTGCCGCCGCATCGACCGACGCTGGAAGGTCGTGGAGCCGGCCGAGGGTGTGGTGCCGTCCGATCTCGTGGCAGGCTTGATCGACAACCTGACCCGACTCCCCGATGTCGAGGTCGTGGCCGAAAAGCCCGGCGATCTGACACAATTCGGGCTCGATGCGCCGGCCTCGCAGCTCGTCCTCACGCCGGCTTCGGGCACCCCCGTCACGGTGCGACTGGGCAACCGCAATCCGTCCGGCACCGCCGTCTATGCCCAGCGCGGCACCAGCGACCGCGTTTTCCTCATCGGCCTGAACGCCCGCTACTACGAAGATCTCCTGTTCGAAGCCCTACGACAAAACAGGGGCTGAGAGCTTCGGCGTGGGCGCGTGGCCAAAGCTTGACAAATCCCGAACGACCCGATTTAAGCCCACGATCCGATCTGCCGGCGCGTTATTCCCAATGAGGAGGGTGTTTGCGTATGAAACCAATCCGGGTAACTTGCGTCCTGATGCTGATCGCGGCCGTTGCTGGCTGCGAGAAAACGCCGCCGGCCGCGCCCCTGTCCCAGGTCGAGATCAGTCAGCTCGAGCAGCGCATAGAGGGATACATCAAGAAGACCGGCAGCCTACCTCCGGAGGTGACGCTCAAGGTGATCGACGCGGCGCCGGCGGAGGTCCCCAGCATGCTCAACGTCACCTTGGAGGCTTCGAACGGCGGCAACACTCAGAAGGTTCCACTCCTCGTCTCGCGCGACGGCCGCTATTTCATCCAAGGACGGCTGGTCGACCTCACCGTCGATCCTTACAAGGCCGTCGTGGAGAAGATCAGCCTCAAAGACCAGCCCATGCGCGGCAATCCCGACGCCAAGGTCACCATTGTGGAGTACTCCGACTTCCAGTGTCCATTCTGCAGCCGCGCCTACAACACCATCGAGAGCGAGGTCCTCAAGGCGTATGGCGACAAGGTTCGCCTGGTCTACAAGAACTTCCCGCTCAGCAGCATTCACCCGTGGGCGGAGAGCGGCGCCCTGGCCGCGGCGTGCGCCCGGAAACAAAGTCCCGCGGGCTTCTGGAAGATGTACGATTTCCTTTTCCAAAACCAGCAAGAAATTTCTCTGGACAACCTCAAAGAGAAGGCGCAAGGCGTCATCAAAGAAGCGGGGCTCGATGTCACCGCTTTTGATGCCTGCTTCGACAACAAGGCCGCGCTCGATGCGGTCAAGAGCGACGAAACTGAAGCCGAAGCGCTCGGCGTGAACTCGACTCCTACCTTCTTCATCAACGGCCAGAAGCTCGAAGGCGCCGTACCGTTCGAGAACTTCAAAGCCGTGCTGGATCAGGCCCTCAGCGCCGGCGGGGCGTGAAGGCAACGCCGTAGGCACGAGCGGACTCCTGCATTTTCCAAACCCTTCACTTTCTTGTTGACGAACAGTCTACGGGGGTGGTAGCTCTCAAAGCCTGGCGGTTCACCTCTTGAAAAGGAACTGGATGGTACGACGGCTCACGGCGATCGGTCTTCGCCTTATTCCTTTTTTCGTATTGGTCACACTGACCGCGGGCTGTGGAGGCAATTCGGACCTGACCGTAAGACTGCCGATCAATGGATCCCCCACTCCCGCTCCGTCTGCGAACACGGTCGCCGGAACCGTTCTGATGCCAAATGGGCAGGTGGCACGGCTGGATCCCTCGTTCCTCCAACGCCTCGCCGCCCTCGGCGTGGAAGAAGCCCAGGCGTTGACCGGCAATGTCAGCCACGTCCCCGGCGGAATCTCGGTGCAGCTCACCTGGCACCACAGCAACGGGGCTGAGGACCCGCTCACTAGCGTGCTGACAAACGCGCAGGGCCAGTACCAGATCAACCTGCCGCCGGAGACCCCCGATGCGACGACGTGCCGCCTGATGGTGTCGGTGGGCGACGCGGGCACGGGCACGCTGACACGGGCGTTCGTGTTCAGCACCACCGCCCCAGTGGATATCGATTTCGCCAGCGAAGCCGTGGTGCGCATGATCTTGGCCCGGGTCTCGGCAGGCGACAACCTCTGCAGCTTTCCCCCAGCCACCATCCAGGCCACGGTGCTCGCCGTCCGCACGTTCCCCGGCAGCATCACCGGCGTCAGTCCGCAGCAGCTCAACTCCATTGCCGTGAAGACCGCTACTGCTGCGCTCAGCATCCAAGCAACCCTGGGTCCGCCCGGTCCGACTCCAACGAACACCATGCCACCCTCCCCGACATCGACCCTACCGCCGCCAACCGCCACGCGCACCGTTTCGACGCCGATTCCCACGGCGACGTCCACCAACTCGCCGCCGCCGCCGACCGCCACCCCGACGAACAGCGTGGTCCCGACGGCGACGAATACAGTAGCGTCAACGGCAACGTTCACCGCCTCACCGCTGCCGACAGCCACGCTCACGAGCACCTCGCTCCCAACCCAGACACCGGTGCCAACAGCGACGTTCACCGGCTCACCACTGCCGACAGCCACGTTGACGGACACGTCGACCCCGATAGCGACGGCGACGAACACACCGTCGCCAACCGCCACCAACACCTCACCGCCGACGGCCACCAACACCCCGCTACCGACGGCGACGCCGACAACCCCCGGAACCGCGCCACAGATCTCCATCGGCTCGACCAGCGGCATGCCGGGAAATGTGGTCTCCATTGCGATCTCGTTGACCAAGAACGGACCGAACATCGTCACCATCGCGCCGTTGGTGTTCACTTTCGATCCCGCCGTGCTCACCTTCGACAGTTGCACCTCGGATGCCAGCGGGAAGAACGTCGACGCGGTCTCGCCCGCCTCCGGGCATGTGAGCATGGTGATTTCCGGCGGCTTGGCGACCATCCCCGACGGCGCCATCGCCCATTGCGGTTTCACCATCGCGGACGGCGCGCCGGCCGGTGCTTCCGCCCTGTCGTTCCTGGCCGCGGGGATGTCGGACGCCAATCAAACTGACTTCACCGCCACCGGCACGTCTGGAGTGGTCACCGTCACCGGGGTGCCGACGGCGACGCGGACGCCGACGTTTTCAGGGTCGTATCCGACGCCGACCGAGACGGCGTCAGTGCCCCGCATCACTATCGGCTCGTCCAGCGGCACGCCGGGCAGCCTGGTCTCCGTTGCCATCTGGCTGACCAATAACGGGCGGAACATCGTCACCATCGCGCCGTTGGCGTTCACCTTCGATCCGGCCGTGCTCACCTTCAACAGTTGCACCTCGGACGTGAGCGGGAAGAACGTCGACGCGGTCTCGCCCTCTGCCGGGCATGTGAGCATGGTGGTCTCCGGCGGCCTGGCGACTATCCCCGACGGCGCCATCGCCCATTGCAGTTTCACCATCGCGGTCGGCGCGCCGACCGGTGCTTCCGCCCTGTCGTTCCTGGCCGCGGGGATGTCGGACGCCAATCAAACCGACTTCACCGCCACCGGCACGTCTGGAGCGGTCACGGTTACCGGCACTGTGACCGCCACACCGACGCCAGCATCCGTGCCACGGATCAATATCGGCTTTTCCAGCGCCACGCGGGGCAGCGTGGTCTCCGTTTCCATCTGGCTGACCAAGAACGGGCCGAGCATCGTCACCATCGCGCCGTTGGTGTTCACCTTCGATCCTACCGTGCTCACCTTCGGCGGTTGCACCTCGGACGTGAGCGGGAAGAATGTCGATGCGGTCACACCCTCCGCTGGGCATGTGAGCATGGTGATGTCGGGCGGCTTGGCGATCATCGGCGACGGCACCATCGCCGACTGCACCTTTACCATCAACACCGGCGCGGCACTGGGATTATCGGCCCTGTCCTTCGTCGAGGCAGGCATGTCGGACGCCAACCAGAACGATTTCACCGCAACCGGCAGCTCGGGGGCGGTGACCGTCCTCGCGACGCCGGCTCCGACGTCAACGCTGACGCCGGCTCCGACGACGTCACCGTCGGTGCCGCGGATCACTATCGGCTCGGCCAGCGGCGCACCGGGCGGCTCGGTCACCGTCTTCATCTCCCTGGCCAAGAATGGGCCGGCCATCGTCACCATTGCGCCGTTGGTGTTCACCTTCGATCCGGCCGTGCTCACCTTCGGCGGTTGCACTTCCGACACGAGCGGGAAGACTGTCGATGCGGTCACGCCCTCCACCGGGCATGTGAGCCTGGTGATGTCCGGCGGCTTGGCGACCATCCCCGACGGCGCCATCGCCCATTGCGCCTTCACCATCAACGGCGGCGCTTCGCTGGGCGCGTCCGCCCTGTCCTTCGTGGAGGCGGGCATGTCTGACGCCAGCCAGACCGACTTCACCGCGACCGGCGTCTCGGGGTCGGTCACGGTCACCACGCCGCCGACGCCGACGGCAACACCGTCAGGGCCACAGATCATCATCGGCACCACCAGCGGTTCCAGCGGCAATCAGGTCACGGTATCGATTGCGCTCCACAACAACGGCGCGAGCATCGTGACCATTGCGCCGGCGGTTTTCGGCTTCGATCCCACGGTGCTCACCTTCAGCAATTGCGTTTCGGACGTGAACGGGAAGAACATCGCCGCGGTCTCGCCGTCCAGCGGGCATGTGAGTCTCGTGATGTGGGGTGGCTTGAGCGCGTTTTCCGACGGCACCGTCGCCGACTGCAGCTTCACCATCAACAGCGGCGCGCCGCTGGGTGCGTCCGCCCTCCCCTTCGTGGGGGCGGGCCTGTCGGATGCCAGTCAGACCGACAGCACGGCCAGCGGCATCTCTGGATCAGTCACCGTACTCAGTAACCGCGTATGATGAGGACACCATGACAGCGAGGACACCATGAAACAACGCATAGGAATGTTGGCTATCGTCACGCTGCTTGCTGCCTGCAGCAACAGCGGCAATGCTCCCGTATCGCAACCGGCGCAGCAAGGCGCGTTCGCCCTGCAGTCGCAATCGGTGCCGGGCGCTGGAGAGCAGCGGGTGACGTTGCACGCGCTGTCGACGGCGGGAACCATCATCACCGTCGTCGGCCAACTCAACTACGACACCACGCGCCTGACCATGAAAGGGTGCGAGGTCAGTAGCGCGGGAGCCGCCGCCGGCAAGCAGCTGAACGTCGCCGAGCCGAGGCCGGGCCTCGTGCGTGCCGTCGTCGTCGGCGGGCTGCAGCCGTTGCCGGACGGCAGCGACGTGCTCACCTGCACCTTCGCCCCCGCACCGGGCGCACCGGCTGGTCCGGTTCCCGTCCACGCCGAAGGCAATGTTTCGGACATGTCGTTCGTCGCTCGCCCCTTCGTTGCGGAGGGCACGGTCGACGTTGGCAACTAGCGCAGTTGGAATCAACACAAAGGGGTCGCCATGGCAAACGTAATTCGCAGTCGCATCCGCACCACGCTGCTTGTGGTCGGTTTACTCGCTTCGCTTTCCGCCGGTCGGACCTGGGCTGCATGCCTGGGCGATTGTGACAGCAGCGGCACCGTCGATTCCGGAGAGCTGACCAAGATCATCGCCATCATCAACTACTGCCCCTGCACCTTGCCCATGATCGGTGGTCTCGCCACCGGCTGCGCCGCCTTGCCCGGCGGGGCTGACAAGCAATGCACCGCCGCGGATCGCAAGGGCGACGGCTGTATCACCGCGGGTGAGCTGACCGGCGTCATCGCCGACCTCCTCAACTACCCGTCGACCGGCTGCCCTCCCGTCCCGACAGCGACCAACACTCCACTGACACCGCCGACAGCGACCCCGACCACACCGCCACCAACCAACACGACGGTGATCAACACCGCAACGCCGACCAACACCAACACTCCACCGACGCCACCGACGGCGACCCCGACCACACCGGTGCCGACCAACACGGCGGCCCCGACCTCGACCGCAACCCGATCCTCCACGCCGACCAACACGGCGCTGGTCAATACGGCGACCCCGACCAACACGCCGACGCCGACTCTGACCGCAACCAGAACCCCAACGCCGACCAACACGCAGGCGATAGGGACGGCAACCGCGACGCCGACGCCGACGCTCCATGTAACCGGTCCGATCTGCGGTAACGGCGTCGTAGAAACGCCGGGCGAAGAGTGCGACAACGGCGGAACCTGCATCGGTGGCACCAACGCCGGCACGTCCTGCACGGCGGACTCGCAATGCGACGGCCAAGGGGTGTGTGACTCCGGGTTCAATATCCAAACGGTCTGCGATACCGATGCCGATTGCCCCCCCGCAGGCCGCTGCGCGCGCTGCCGGCCCTTCGGTGGAAACGGCTGCGCCGCGAACTGCACGTTGGAAACCAGCGTCCCGCTCACCCTGAACCCAGGTACTGTTCAACACAAGCCGGGTACCAGCTTCGCCTTGATCCACACCAACGTCCAGATTCCCCCGCAAATCGTACTGCCGCTCCAGGGCGCACAGACGCTGGTGGTCGGTAAACAACGCAACGGCATCATCCCGGCCGTCATCAAGGCCAACACCGTCAAGTTCGCGGCCATCAACGTCATCAACTCGGCCTGTGCCTGCGTGCGCGGCGCGCCGGCAATGACCTGTGGCGGGTATATATTGGAGAAGAACGGCTCGTTCGCGGCGGATTGTACTCCGGGGTTCGTTGCCGGTACCTGCAGCGTCACGACCACTCAGGCCTGCCTCCTCGCCGCCGATTGCCCCGCAGGCGAGCAATGCGTCGTGCACGCGTGCGACGGCAAAAAACCCTGCGCCTATGTGCACGGACCGGGGAACTCCGGCAGCGGGCTCATAGGGTGCACCAGCTTGGACGCGGCCAATCTGATCACCGTCCAAGATGAGCTCGCCATACCGCAGCCCCCGAAGGGCACCCCGGTCCCCGGCGCCACCCCGGCGTCGCTCACCCTTGGGAACTCGTGCGCGTGCGGCTCGGATGCGGATTGCGGCACCGGACACACTTGCAACCTGGCGACCGGCAAGTGCAACTGTAACATGACTACCGACTGCGCCAATCCGACCACGCAGGTGTGCAGCGTCCCGACGCCTCCTGTGCCTATTTCAACGGTTGGCCCCGGCACCCCGACACCGAGCGCCCCGACACCGACACCGGGAAGCTGTCTGGGCCTTTGCCGTACCGCCAGCGACTGTCCGTTGACGCAAAGCTGCCCGAGCGGTGGCCCGGGCGCGGCCCTCTTCGTCAACAGCACGGCGATTGGCCAGATCACCGGGGGGTGTATCGGTTCGGGTACGAACTGCACCGGAACGGTGTACGGCCCGGACTGCAAGTTCTGTACGGATGACGACCCACAGAGCTCGCGTGGAGCGGTGCAGACGCTGCCGGCGGTGACCGGCTTCGCACAAGGCACGATCCTCCACGACTACTTTTGGGACGCGTCGGTACAAAACATTGGCCCGTATGTCGTGTTCGGAGGAGCGATCAACTGCACCAAGCTCACGGCCCCGACACCGTCCGCGACCGGAACGGGTCTCGCCGGTGCCTTCACCGCACTCAATCAACCGACTATCGGCGATTCGGTCGTGAGCAACCTGCAGTTCATGAAGTAGGCGTAAGGAATGCGGAGCACTTGTTGCGTGTCACCTCCCGGGGTTGCCGTCCTTCCCCGGGAGGCTATGGTCCACCCCCGTTATGCATGAGAAAAACGCTTGCAGTGGAAGGTTCGCAAATAATTAAATTTCTAGTTGACAAATGTTCCCGCATCAGGGTAAGGATGACCAATAGGGTAACTTCGATATGCTGAGTAGAGGAGGAGCCAGCGGGCATGGAGCCAATCATGGGCGGAGCCCGCCGGCACGAGAGCAAGAACGGCAAGGGGCTACACAATGACAACGGACAAAAGGAGGAACGTATGATTGGCTTCAAGAAAGCGGGTTGGCTCCTCAGCGCGGCAGCGGGAGGTATTTTGCTTGTCGGAAGTGCCGCCTACGCGTCGCCGCAGCTGTGCGAGCCACGGATCGAGCTAGCGACCAAATCGTATCACGATTCCGTGTACTCGGCCCTGACCTTCTGCGCTGATAGCGTGGAGAGAGCAAAGATGGCGCACTCCCCGCTACTGTTAACCATCGCCGCAGGGTTATGCGAAGGCGCGCTGAAGAACGTGTACGATGTGACGAACACCAAACCGTACACGACCAGCGAAAATACCATCGCGAAGAATCGTTTCCGCAACGGGATCTATACTCTGTTCCACCCAGTGGCCGGATCGCCCACATGCACCGCGCAGGATCTGGTGGCACTGAGCCACCAGGTTTCCGGTGGTGTGGCTCCCTATTCATCTGCTCCCGGCGCCAATACAGAGTCTTTCTTGACCGACTACGAATTGCTGACGCAAGAAACGGCGGCGATTCAAGCAGGCGTGGGCGCCAACACCGAGTTGTTAGCCCTCGTCAGCCTGGCCGTGAACGCGCAAGATAGCGCGGGCGGCACGTGCGACCTAGCAAAGGGCAAATGCACCATCGGGTCTGGGAAAAGCCCTCTGACTACTTGCACCAGCAACCTCGACTGCTACAGAGGCGATTTTACCAATTGCGGAGTGTGCAATCTGGACCAATCACCGCCGAAGTGCGCTGGCGGCTCGCAACAGCCCTGCGCCACAAATGCCGACTGCACAGCAGGCACGAAGCGACCGAACCTGTGCTCCTTCAACGCCGAGTGCAACTTCCGCACCTGCAACGCGCCCGGGTCATTTGGCAACCTGACTGCCGGGAGCCTAGGTGGCGGGAACGCGGGTATCTTCCTCCCGGGCCAGCAGTCCTTGGGCGTCTGCCAAACTGCCCCGACCGCCTCACGTGGATACGGCCAAGGGGCCGGCGAGAACTTGGGTACGGCACCCGGGACGGTGTACGTCACCGGCTCGGATGTGGGCTCGCTGAAGCCGGTTTCAGTGGCCGGTACGACTCTGGTCTGCGTCAATCAGCTCGGCGCGGAAGGGTGGTGCGACTGTGGTGGCGGCGGGGGGAATAAGAACGTCTCGTACTGCCAGGATCGGCTCGCAAGCCAGTGCCAGGGAGGACATTGCACGGATGTCTGCGATACACTGACGACCACGTGCACGCTCGGTGGCGGCGGCTGCACCAGCAATGCGGACTGCGTCTCCGGCACCGCCTGCACCAGCAATGCCGATTGTCCTGACAAATGCGGTAACAACCCCGTGACTGGGTTTACGACCAACCCGGACAGCGACTTCGTCGGCACGCAGGTCGGGCCGGCGGTACCGAGCTTCGGCGGTGGCTCGGCGAATGGCGACTGCATGATCCTCGAGACCACGCAGTTCAAGCAGCTGACCATTGCGATCCCGTCTGAGCTTGGCTCGGACGGCCTTCCGTGCACCCCGGATGATCAGAAGGCTCCGGGCGCACCGGTAACCGTTCCGCTGACCACAGGGTCGTCGACGTCAACGATGCATAACGCCGTCCTGGGCACTGCCACTCCGTATGGGCTGTGCGATGGTAATGCGGCGACAGAATGCATCGATGGCAACGACTGCAAGGGGTGTAACCTCACCTGTGCTGGTGGTCTCTGTCCCGATGGCAAGACCGCATGCACGAGCCAGTTCGACTGCACCCTGCCGCCGGTATGCTTGCCGAACAGCTGTCTTTGCACGGGGCCGATCGGGCCGCTCCACTGTGTTACTGGTGCCCCATACAACTGTGCAGATGGCGTACACACTTGCACTGCTAGTGCCACTCAGGTCATTGCCAACGCTAAGTGCACAGGCGCCCCAGGCAACGAACCGAAATACTGCAACAAGGGCGCGAACAAGGGTGCCGTCTGCACGGCCAATTCGGGTTGTGGCTACGCGGGTGTGTGTAACGGGGACGGAGGCGTTACATGCAAGCAGAGTATTCTAGCGTCCGGGTACCCGTTAGGGGGATGCGCGAATGTCACGAGCGAATGCGACCTGAATGGAACAATCGATATCGGCGACATGACCGCAGGTCCTGTCACGGGTGCGAAGGTCACCTGTGCCGATTTCGTTAGCGGTCAGCTTTCGGGCATTCAGCTGGTGGGCAGCTTCCCCAGCGGCGGAGGCACGAAGGGAACCCTAGGCGATACGATTACCGGATTCACACTCGTCTGCGGGTCCTGATCCAAGGATAGTTAACAACCGGAGAAAAGGGATGGGGGTTCGCCCCATCCCTTTTCTTTTGGCCCAAATCCTCCCTTGACCTTGCTACCAATGAACCGTTCGTCGAGGTTCCCCTCCTTACCAAGGGGAGTGTCGATGAACGGGAGACAGACCCTTCGACAAGCTCAGGGTGAGCGGAAAAACCCTCATTTGATGGACTCTGAGACCGCTCGTGCTGAGGCTCTCGAAGCACGTCTTCGCATTTATCGACAGCCCCTTGGTCAGAAGGCGGTTCGTTCCGGCAGGAGCGCGGGCGCATTTTGCGCTTGCACTTGCCGCGCTGAATGAATAATTATTTGAATGAATAAACGATATGGCCGGTTGCTGACGCTCGTATGATTGGACGGACATCGGCGGGGACAAACGGTTGAAGGAAACCGGCTCCTCCGTCGTCAGGGAAGTGGGTATTCCGGTAAACGTACGAAATCCGCAGTTGCACAAGGAGAGTACTGGGAATGATGGAATGGCGGTACGTGTGGGGGCTGGCAGTTGGCGTGATGCTCGCGGTCGCGGCGCATACGCCGGCGCGTGCGTTCGAAGAGCCGGACGGTTTCGGGGCCGCCAAGTTTGGGATGCGTATAGCGCAGGTCAGAGAGGTGTATCCGAAGCTGCGCGCGGTGCCGCGCCCGGCGCCCAAGCCTGACGATCCAAAACTGGCGCTTCCACTCACTTCCGCCACGCTCGACGAGCAAACGGTCGGGCCGTTGACGAAGTGCCAAGTGGAATTCCGCTTCTTTCGCAACGAGCTGTACGAAATCCAGTTTGCGTGCCCGGAGAAGGACAAGATCGGCCCCTACCTCACCAGCCGTTTCGGTGAGTCGCGCCCGGGCGGCTGGTCCTCATTGCTGTGGAAGGGCACAGTGGTGTCGGTGACCTACGCACCGGCAGCGGGAGCATTTGCCTTCGGCCATATGAAGCGGACGCAACAGGAGGCCGAGGCCGCCATGGCGTATGCCCGGGAGTTTCCACAAACGCCGCCGGCCGCGCCGCCAGTTCGCGCCCAGTCGGCGGCCCAACCGACGCCCGCGAACCCGCCAGCTGCCGCGGCGCTGTCGCGGCACTTGCCGGTCATCGCCTACGCCGATGCGCAATTCGGCGCTGCACCGCTGACCGTCCACTTCTCGCTCCTGCTCGCCGAAGAGATCTTCCAATTGGTGCATCCCCGGTTTTCCTGGGACTTCGACGACGACAGCCCACGGTCCCACAAACGCGAACCGACGCACGTGTTCACCAAACCCGGAGTGTACAAAGTTCGTGTGAAGGTGACGGAGAACGACAAGTCTGGCGCCCATGAGGTAACCATCGCGGTTGATGCGCCGCAAGCGGATGCGGCGCCTTCTCCGCCGCCGCCTGCGGTGTCGCACAAAGCACCGCAGAAGGCAGAATGATCAATGGGGGCCGGCCGATCAGTGACGGCAGACCGTCGCGACGGCGGGTCCTGAGCGAAGGGTGATCGAAATGGCGATAATCCCAAAGGTTCGCAAGACGGTTGCGGTGCCGTTGCTGCTCGTCATGGCTGTCGGGGTGTTCTGGTGGTTCCGAGGTTCGGAGACGCCCAAGGATACGGCAGGTGCGCGACGCATGCCGGCACCCCCGGGGGCCTCGTCCGGCAGCGCCGCGGAGCCCGTGGAGGCGGGGAAACGAGTGGGGCTGCAGCCGATGAAGCAGATCGACAACGAGGCGAGGCAGAGAGAGAAGATCGCGAAGTGGCTGGAATCGCGCGCGGCCAACATGGGCTCCAGGGCAACCGGGGACAACGGCGAACAATTGGAGGAGATCGTCGCCAATCTGAAAACGACGCTGTCCGACCCGGATCTGGATCCGGACGAACGGTTAGTGGCGGTTCGTGAGGTGAGCATGGTGGCGGACGAGGCGGACGTGATCACCCTTCTGCAAGGCGCGCTCTCCGACCCCCACCCTGAGATCCGGGCCGCAGCGCTCACGGCCGTGGCCGGGGCGTCGGGCGACTCGCCACCGACGGGCGTCGCCATGCGGGCCCTCTCAGACCGCGACCCCGACGTGCGTATCGCCGCGTTGCGCATTCTCGCAAGTGCCGACGATCCCACTTACATGTCAGCCATCCGCGATGCCCGCAACGACATCGATGAAGGCGTGCGTTTCGAAGCCGAGCGTCTGCTGGTGCTGGACGACACCGGCCAGGACACGCAGAGCGATACCGCCAGCGACACGAGCGAGAAGGAAGAGACGAACGCGGACTGACGCGCGGGTGACCGGCCGGTGTTGCATTTCCGGCTCTCGTTTTCCCATTCGCCTACTGAGGAGGCCCTTTTCTAACAGCTTGCTGAAGAACTGCCACCCAATGCTTCGACGAGCTCAGCATGAGCGGATCCCTTCCCCGATTTCATTGCGTTTTTCCGCTCACCCTGAGAGGCCCAACCGGCGGGGCGCCGGCTTGGAGTGGCCATGAACCAGCGTATTTCGTCATTCCCGCAGTCTTCAAGCGGCAATCCATCCTGTCCGGCCCCGCCCCTGGATGCCCGCCAAAAGATTGCGGGCATGACGGATCGGAACGGGAGGTTCATGGGCAGTGGCCATGAACCAGCGTATTTCGTCATTCCCGCAGTCTTCAAGCGGGAATCCATCCTGTCCGGGCCCCGCCCCTGGATGCCCGCCAAAAGATTGCGGGCATGACGGATCGGAACGGGAGGTTCATGGGCAGCTTGTCGAAGGGTGCTCAGGCGGTATTTCAGCAGCCTGCTAGACGCGGCGTGCCCGCACGCCGTTCAGGAAAATGGGCTGAGGGCAGCCCGTCTCCAAATGCAGGCACGCCCTCACGGCGTCGTCCGAACCACCAGGTGCTAGTGGTGGGTGTCTGGGTGGTGGCCGTCGCCTTGCGCCTGGGGTTCGTTCTGCATCTCCCTCATTTGCCGTTCTACTGGGATGAGAAGTACTATGACTTCCACGCCAAGACGTATGCGGCGGCGTGGCAGTCGCTGGCCACACCCGCCGCGTTCGCCGCCAGCCTCGAAGCGGCGTTCAATTCGAGTCTCCAGAAGGGCGAAGCGTACGACGCTTTTGCGGGAGCCGTGTACGCCCTGGCAGGTCCGAAGCGGCGCGCAGTCTTCGTGGCGCAAGCGCTGGTCGACGCGGTGACGTGTCTGTTGGTGTACGGCATCGCCAAGGTGCTGGCGGGGCCGGCAGCCGGGCTGGTGGCGCTGGCACTGGCGGCCGTGTATCCGCCGTCCATCTTTGCTGTAGGCCGGTTCCAAAGCGAGACCTGGGCCGCGTTCTTGTGCGCCGGCGCCCTGTGGGCGTTCGTGTGTCCGTGGCGGCACCGCGAGTGGCTGGGGCCGGCGGGCAGCGGGCTGTTGCTGGCGCTGGCGATGCTGACGCGGCCGGCGTTCCAGTTCCTCTTTCCACTGTGGCTGCCGCTGGCGGCGCTGGTGCCGCGGGAGGCGAGCCGGCGGCAGCGGGTGACACGCTGTGCCGCCTTTGCCGCCGGTTTTTTCGCCCTCATCGGCCCGCGGTTGGTGGCCACGACCCTCCTGGTCGGCCATCCGTTATGGAGCGGTACGCTCGACCCCAGCAACAAGACCTACTCCGGGATCGTCTATGAGAATCTCGGTTGGCAAACCGATCACCTAGAGGGCGATCGGCTCGGCGAATTGCCGGAAGTGCTGCGCGAGCGAGGGCATCGCCAACCGGACATGGATGATTACCGGCTGGCGACGGCGCGGACGTGGGAACGCCATCCGCTCGAGAGCGCGGCCGTGCTCCTGCACAAGACCTATGTGGTGTGGCGGCATCCGTACAATGACTCGTTACGCACGTTTGTGTTAAGTGCCCGGGGGCAGCGCCGGGTGCATCAGGCGGTGCTGGTGTTGGCGGCCCTCGGCCTGCCACTGGCGTTGCAGAGCTGGCGCGTCGGCGTGCCGCTCGTGGTCACCATCCTGTACATGTGGGCGACCTATTTCGCCGTCCAGATCGAATTGCGCTACATGGTCACGGCAATTCCCCTGATGATTTGTTGCGCGGGTGTCGCCGTTGTGCGCCTCGGCCGTGGTGTCGGCGCCTGCCGGCGCGCAAACCGGCTGCGCGCGCCGGCGATGCTGAGCGGTCTTATGGTCATCTCCTTGGTGCTGCTCCAAGCGGCGTCGCTCGGGCGGCTCGCCGCCGCTCCGTTCCAGCTCTCAGCGATGCAGGCGTACACGCTGCACCGTGTGCTCACGGTGCTGGTCCTGGTGGAAGGGGCAGCACTGGCGTTTGCGCTGTTGGCGGCGGGGGTGCCGCTCGCGGGGATGGTGTCCCGCCGTTGGGCGGTGGCGACCGCCGCCCTGCCCTGCCTCGGGGGCGCGCTCATCTTCCTGGTCGGTGGCACGCTCGCCAACCTCTGGCACCAGTGGACATGTCCGTTAACGGCTGGTGATGCCGTGCGGGAGGACTTGGCGTTCCCGACGGCGCTGCCGCTGCCGGCGCGCGCCGAGGTCCGGCTCGACCTCGCGGGATACAGCGCGGGGCAGCAAGATTTCGTGGTGATGATCGACGGAGTCGAGGCCGCGCGTTTCACCGGCGGACCGACGCTGGACAACGCCGTCGCTTCGGAGGAGACGGCCTACGCCGAGATCTTCGCGGGTCAGGGGCGCCAGCCGCGTCCGTGGCACGGCTGGTATGCGGTGGCGCTCGCTCCGCAGCTGCTCGCTGGGGCTCAGCGGCTGCGGGTGGAGGCGCGAGTCGAAGGTGGGGGCAGCGTCGTGGTCTTCGGCGACTATCCCTTGGACAGCGCGGCGATCTACGACGGCCCGTCGCCCGTCTCGCCCGAATTGAACGTCGACACGTCGGTGTACAAGTACCTCGCAGACGGCGACTTCCGTTTGCGTCGGCGGTACCCGCTGAGCGGCAAGAGTTGGAGCAGCTACTTCGACGGCCACCAGTGGCGCACCGACGACCTGTCGCCGCTGCCGGGGCGGCAGTACGGACGCTACCGTATTATGCTGCGGCTGGTGTACCCCAACGGCCAGGTGCTGATCTTCTGAACCGCTCCGCTTCCGAAGGGGAATGAATCCCGCGGCTCACATGATCCCGAGCTACATCGCCCTGAATAGTAGGAGGGTGGCCTAAGAACTCATGATGGAAGATACTTCGCTAGCCCCATCGTCCGTGATGCTGAAGACAGCAAACGGTCTTCGCGAAATAGCATCAACCTGCCTTGTCGGCTCGTTTCTCTATTACATATACACCCTGCTTGACCAATATGACTGGGGTCAGCCATTTGCCAAACTCATCTGTTTTTCCGCATGCTTTGCCATGTTCGTAGCACTGCATAGAAGCAAGAACGCTCAGCCATCAGCCAGTAAGTTCTATCATGGGCTCGAATTCCTGTTGGCCGTAGCGGCATTGGTCTGGATCATTGCCGTCATGGCGCCAAGGTATCTCACACATCTAGAGAACGGGCCGCGTGTTGATATCGGCTCCACCACGCAAAACTCCGCCATTCTGCTGTTTCGAAATGGTGAAGACCCCTATGCGAGCCAAATCATCAATGCGAAGCGCGGGCTAACCCCCGAGCACCGCGGTTTCCCCTACGGCCCTGGTATGCTTCTTGGTTATGCGCTCTCCTCTATCGCTCCGGGTATCGGATACAACATCACTAGTCTCGTATACCTCTTGGCAACCCTCGTGACGCTGGTGTTGCTGATCGACGATGTGCGGCCATCGGGCACCGATGTCTGGCAACGCTTGAGCGGCGGCTTCATTGTCGCCGGGCTCTTGTTGCTTCCGGAAAGGTTGTGGTACGAACTGTTCCGACAAGGTGCCAATGACATATTCCCGATCATGTTGCTGTTGATCGGTCTGTTACTCGTACAGAAGAAACTCTGGTTTTGGGCTGGTGTCGCAATGGGGTTTTCATTTGCCACCAAGTTCTCGCCTGCCGCGTTCTTGTTAGTTCTATTCCTGCGTAGGGACATCAGACCGCGATTCTTGCGTGGCTGCTGTATCGGCCTCATACCTCTGGCCGCTTTTATGCTATGGGACTACAAGGGCGTTATGAACAATGTCTTCATGGTTCATTTCGAAATTCGTTACGATTCAACCAGTCTCTATTCCATCACGCCTCAAGCCCTTCACTACCTGTTTCCGGCAGCGCAATTGGCAGCCATTCTAGTTCTGCTGAAGAAGAACTTCAATCGTGCCCTAGATTTCGACCTTCTCGTTCTGCATTTTACACTGCTGCTGATCATCATAGAAGTGACGTACAAGGAAATCCATGGCAATCATCAGATTTGGTTCTTCCCATTGTTTGCGTATCTAGCGACCCGGTATAGACATCAACTGGTCCCGTCGTCTTTGCAGTTGTCGTACTCAATCCAGCATTGAGCGGCATCAGCGCGCAAGCCACGAATGATGCCTTCGTCATTTTGTTCGGGACGAGGTCCTTGCATACTTCCGTTCCGGATAGCCTCGGTTCACCTCAGGCGACCCAGTAATTGAGAGAGTGGAGCGAGACGAAGAGCGCCTGCAGCATGAGTAGCGGGAAGAGGGCGGCGTAGAAAGCGTAATCGCCCCACCCTCGAAAGCGGACGCCCCAGCCGATGTACAGCGGGAAAGCCAGCATGACGTAGCGGGTGTAGCTCATGTAGCTGCCGAGGAATGGCTCCATGCCCATCAGCAGGCAGAACACGAACAGCACGAGGTCGACACGTCGGTAGACCACCGGCAACGAGGCCACGAAGGCCACGAAGAAGGCCCGGTCGATGACTGAAGTGGTGAAACCGTGCAGCGTAAGGTTGGGGATGAACAGGTTGGTCAGCGGCAGCCAGGGCTTGAGCAAGCTTCCGAGGCTTCGCTGCGAGATGAATGCGCCCTGGGCATGAAAGGGGGCAAAAGCGTCACCGGTGGCGGCCTTCATCCAGCCCAGCCAGACGGCGACGGCGAGCAGCGGCACCAGCAGGTAGAGGAAGCGCGGCGTCAACCGAATAACGAGCCGGTCCTTTGGCGAGGCGCGCCGCCAGCGGGCTTCCTCCATCGCCTCCAACAGCAGGAACAGCGCGAAGGGAACGATGACGAAGATGCCCTGGGGCCGGGCAAGCGGCAGCAGGAAGCTGAACACGGCGGCGGCAGCAAAGGCACGCCGGTGGAGCGCGAGAAAGAACAGCATCGCCAGCAGCAAGAACAGGCCCTCGGTATAGATGAGGTTGAGGTAGAAGGCAGTCGGAAAGGCCAGGAATAGGAGAAGCGAGCGCATCGCGCTGTCTGCGCCGAAGCGCCGCTTGACAAAAACGTAGAAGAGATAGAGACCAACGCCGGAGGCGAGGTTGGAGATCAGCAGCCCGGAGGCGACGCTGCTGCCGGTAACGAAGTTCAGCGTGCTCATGGCAAGCGGGTAGAGGGGCGCGAAACCGTTGTCGATGCGGCCCGGCCGGTAGCCGTTTTCGGCGAGATAAATGTAGTGCTTGGCGTCCCAGAGGCTGAAGCTGGTGCTGAGCGGCGGGTTATCGGGGTCAATGTTGGCAGAGTGGCTGCCGCGGAAGGGAATCAGCCCGAAGGCGATGACGATGATCAGGAAGACAGCGGCCTTCCAGAGCAGGATCGGCAGGATCGCCTCGGCGCCCTCGAGGCGCTGGCAGCGCTCACGCAAGGTGGGGTGGCTGTCGGCGCCACTCGCAGGGGCGCCGGTAGGGCGCGTCGACATGACCGCGAATAGTCCGTAACAACGACGGATAGTCGGTACTCTCGTAGCGGCCTTCGACATTGGGACGCACCCGAGAGCCCCGGTGTCACCCGGAAACCTCGGGCGCAGGTCGTATACGGCGCGGAAGAACCGCCTGTCAAGCGTCGCGGGGGACTCTCGGTATTCGGGCGCTACCGCGTTTTTCTCCTGCTGTATTATCCTCAAGGGCGAGTTGCTGTGTTGTGAGATAGGAACACGACGCCGGCCTTCACGGCAGTGATGACCTCGTCGAGGACGTCGGCATAGGGATCACGCCCCGCTTCATTGAGAAAGCTTCAGCGGTCTGCCATACGTAGCCGGCATGGCAGGGACGCAGCTCGCTCGGGGTTTCGCTGCGCGGGGGCCGTCCGTGCGGTTGGCCGGCGCCGTCGGGGGTCACCGTGAGGCCTGACGGGAAACGGCCAGCCGGGCGGCGCGAGTGGCTCACACTGACCGGCTGGCTCCTCGCCGCCCTGGTGATTCGCGTCGCGCTGCTCGTGGCTCTGCACGACGCCGCGTACGTTTTCGATCACCTGAGCTACGTCTACTGGGGTAGCCTGGCGGTCGAGCGGGGCCCGCTGGGCCTGTACGATCCGCCGGCGGACCGGCTGCGGCCGGGATGGCGCACCTATCGCGTCTACACCGGCACCAACATCTACGCCAATCGCATGTGGAAATGGGAGCGGCCCATTCGCATGCGCGAGGTGCCCCAGCCGATCATCGCCATCGTCCCCGACGGCGGGCGCCTCTCGTTCACCGTCCCCGCGGGCGAGGGCGATTACCGCTTCGTCGCGTATCACCCGTCGCACTTCAACTACCCACCGCTCGCCGCGTATCTTTACTGGGGGCTCGGCCTCCTCCACCGGGCGCTCGACCCGACGCAGGAGCCCGACACGCGGCTCGCCCACGCGCTCTTCGCCGCTCCCGCCATCGTCTGCGACGTCGCGCTGGGACTGGTCATCCTGCTGGCGCTTCGGCGCCTTGGAGGAGGGGCAGAGCGGAAATGGACGCTGCTGGCGCTGCTCTGCCCGGCGCTCGTGTGGGACTCGTCGGTGTGGCTGCAAACCGATGCGATGGGCGCGTTGCCCATCACCGCGGCGGTAGCGCTGCTCAACGCCAACTCCGTCGTGCTCGCCAGCGCCCTGTGCGGCCTCGGCCTGCTCGTCAAGCCGCAGGTGCTGTGGGTCGTTCCCGTCGTCGTCTACGCTGCCCTGCGCACCGGCTCTCTGCGGACCATCCTCGCCAGCGGCCTCGCGGCGGCGGCGGTGGCGTTGGTAGGATCAGGCTCTTTCCTGGTTAGCACCGGCCGTCTATGGCTGGAGGTGGCGTACCTGGACAACGCGTCGCTGGTCCCGCGGCTCTCCCTGAATGCGTACAACCCCTGGTGGGTCGTCGAGCTGATCCGCGGCGCCGTGCTATCACCACGGCCGCATGGCGGCATCGTGCACCCCAGCCCGACCGACTTCGTCCATCCCGTTTTCACAGATACCCTGCCCTGGATCGGAGGCCTCACGCCGCGCGCCGTTGGCTTCGCGTTGCTGGCGGGAGCGTTCGGGATGGTCCTTCTCGGCACCCAGCGCTACTTCCGCGGGCGCACCCTCAATTTCATGGTCCCCGCGTATCTCCTCTACCTCGCGGGCTTCATCTTCCCGACGCAGGTGCACGAGCGATACATCGTGTACGCGCTGCCGCTCGGGCTAGGCGCCGCGGCAACGCTGCCATCGGTTCGCCGCACCCTGCTGCCCCTCAACGTCCTGGCTCTCATGAGCACGACGGGCTACCTCCTCTTCCAGTTCCCCCTGGACCTGGGTGCATTTTCCGCTTTCGACTGGGCGCGGGCCGGCGTCCTCGGCGCCGTGGCGCTCGGGACGCTGGCGCTGATCGCGATCCCCCTGCGCGAGCTCTTGGCCGGCGCTCCGCCTGACGCTCTCCAGAGGTGTCGCCGCCGCCGCCACGCGAGCCCATTACCACCACCGCCGATCCGCACCGGGACGCACCCATGAGCACCAGAGGTACCCCACGCAGACGCCGAGACCCTGCCCCGGCGACTCCACCGACGGGGCGATGGTCAGGCGACCGCTCGTACGCGGTGCTGGCGGCCGTGCTCGCCGTTGCCGTACGGGCGAACGCGCTCCTCAACGCGATGGTGTGGGACGACCGGCTCGTGATCGAGGGGTTTCAGCATGCCGGTGGGTTTTCGCTCGACATGCTCGCCCACCCGTCGGGAACGATTCCCGGCTTCCGCGCCGGCTTTTACCGCCCTCTCCTGGTCGTCCTGTACGGCGTCGGCTGGAGCATGGGCGGTGCGCGGCCGTTCGCATACCACCTCATCGCGGTCGCCTGGCACGGCCTGGTGACCGGCGCGCTCGTGCTCTACGCGGCGGCGCTCTTCAGGGCGTGTGGGGGATCAACGCGGCCCGCGCTGTGGGCGGGTCTCGGCTTCGCCGTCCTGCCCATTCACGGGCAGTCGGTCGCGTGGGTCACCAGTGCGACAGACGTCATGTGCGCCGCCGGCCTGGTGGCCGCGGCGCTGGCCGGCCTGGCGCAGCGCGAAGCGGTGTGTGTGCTCGGAACCGCCGTCGGCGTCTTCGGCGCCTCGCTGGCGAAGGAGACGGCGGTCGTGTCCCTGCTCTTCCTCCCCCTGCAGAGCGTGCTCGTGCGCCAGCGCGCCTGGCACTCGCGGCGCCCCCTTTACGTCGGCCTCGCGTGCGGCGCGGCGGCGGCGGCGCACGTCGCGCTGCGCGCCGCATCGGGGTTCGCGCTCGGCTACGAGCCCGCGGCCGATTCGGCCGAGGCTGCCGCCGGCAACGCTATCGGCGACATGCTCGCCGTCACCGGGACGTACGTCTTACGGCTGCTCTTACCGTTGGTCTCGCTCGAGGAGCGCTTCTCCTTTCCCGCCGGAGCGCCGCTCATGGCGCTCGGTACGGCCGGACTGATCGCCCTTGCCGCCGAGTGTCTATCAGCATGGCGACGGGGTGACCGCGCCGCGCTCGTGGCGCTCCTCTGGATGGGGGCGTACCTCGCGCCGTCGTTGACCCCCAACGCCACCTATATGACGCCCGTGGCGCTGCACCGCCTCTACATCCCGTCCATCGGCTGGGTCATCTACCTGGCCAGTCGGTTCGGCCCGCTGGTCGGGCGCACCGCGCACCGCCGCGTCGTGACGGCGGCGGGAGCAGGCGCAATGATGGTGCTGGCGGTGTTGAGTTGGCGGGGCAACACGCTCTGGCGCGACGAGAACACCTTCTGGGGCGCGGTCGTGGCCATGAATCCCGATCACGCGCTTCCGCTGAGCGCCCTGGCCGCCGTCCACTTGCGTGTGCAAGACACTGCGGCGGCGGCGCCCCTCCTCGATCGGGCCATGGCCGGCCGCGGCAGCGCGTACTCCCGCGCCCGCGCCTACGAACTCGCCGGCGGGATCAGCCTCGGCCAGCAAGATCTCGCGCGCGCCTGCGAACGGTTGGACGCCGCTGCGTCCCTCCAGCCGCAGAGTCCCCCGACACAAGAGAATGCCGCAGCGTGTCGCGCCACCGAGGCCATCACCGCCGCCCGCGATGCCAAGCCGGACGCACCGCAGCGCCTGGCCGAGGCTCGCCGGCGACTGGAAGAACTCCTCTCGACCGCGCCCCGCGAAGCGGCCCTTCATCGGCACCTGGGCGAGGTTCTCCTTGCTCAGGGCGATCGGCCCGGCGGCCGCCAGCACCTCGAACAGACGATCACCCTCAGTCCCAACAGTGACGAGGGGCGACGCGCGGCGGCGGTTCTGGCCCAGCTGCACTCCGGCTCCTCTTAGCCGCACTGGGAGAATGCTTCCCCAGGCGACGGGATCATGCCTCGCCGCTCACGGCCATGCACCTGCCCCGCCCCAGCGCAGCAGCTGCGCATCGCCGGGTGCGAAGGTGATGCTCAGGTCCGTCAGCGGTGCCCAGTGGCCCGCCGCCACATCGAAGCGCTCCGGCACGGCCGCCGCGTCGCGCAGACGGAGGCGGACGGTGGCCCCATACCGATAGTCCCGATTGACCAGCAAAGCCGCAATGCGGCCGGTGGTGTCGGTGAACAGGCCCGCGGTGATCTGCCCGCCTTCGATCGCCACAATTGGGCCGATGGGAAAGGGCCCCCCGATCTCACCGGCGGAGTCGGCGATCCCCAGGGACTCAAAGGGGGCCAACTGCGCCGCCAAGGCGGCGGCCTTCTGGTTCAGCCGCATGGCTTCGAAATAATGCCGCGTCGGTTTGCCGTTCTCGATGAGGCCGTAATGAAAATTCATCTCGTCCGCGGAGGCGACCGCCACGGGAGTCCAGTAGGCGAAGTAGGAAATGCCCCGGGCGCCGAAAGCCAGGGCGTGAAAGATCTGCCAGCCGATCTCAGATTCGGTCGGATCACGATAGTGCAAATGCGGCATCGCCTGGACGATAAGCATGAACGGCAGATGGTGGCGCAGGGCCAGCGACCGTATGGTGGCGAGGTTGTCGAAGAAGCTAGGGCGGTCGGCGTCCTCCAGGAAAGGATAATAGTCGTAGCTCAGCAGCTGCGGCTGCACGGTGTCGATGAAACGCTCCGTGTAGTCGGTGTAACTCGTGGTGCCGAGGTTCTCGAGCTTCACGTAGTCGGGGAGAAGGTTCACGTAGGCCAAGTGCGTCGGGTCTTGTTCGCGCAGCCGCGCCACCACCGCCGCGACCGCCGCGATCTCGCCGGCGCTCGGCTCGTCGGCAACGAAGTAGCTGCCGAAGCCCGGGTGGCCGCGGTACGCCCGCACCGCCTGCGCCAGCTGCGCCTCCCAGCCGGGCTGCTGCGGGGCATCGTTTCCAAAGCGCCCATCTTCGACCGCCAGACGCAGTCCATGCCGCGCGGCCACGTCCAGCGCCTGCTCCTGCAGCCGCCCGCGGGCGGCACTATCGTTCGGGCCGCCCTCGCAGGGCGGGCCGACGAAGTTGAAACCGGCCGCCGCGATTTCGGCGGCGCGCGCATCGGTGAACTCGGACAGGGGCGGTCCGCACCAGAAGGTGATGATGAACGGGGGGTGGAAGCGCGGTGGCCGAAGAGCGGCCGGGCGCCGCGTGCTGCACGCCGCCAACAGCGACGCAACGATCGCAAGGTAGAGGCGCAACCGCATCACACGCGTTGGCACGCTCGGTTGCGCTCTAGGACGGAGCGCACGCCGAACCACAGGCTGCCGATCAAGACGAACGCCTCGAAGGGAGACAAGACGTGATAACGCCCGCCTGGGTTCGTCGGATGAAAGAAGGGCACCGTAATCGGTGGCCCAAGCACGAGGGCACCGGCCAGAACGAGCAGGAGGATGGCCGCCGCGGTACGCGACGCGCACAGTGACACCCCGCTCCGCGCGTCCGAGAACAGTAGCAGGGCGATGATGCCGAAGGCCGCGCCGATCGCGTTGAGCACGATGTCGTTCCAGTCGAGATACTCCGGTCTGCCGCGATGCAGGAACAGATACTGATGGGCCTCATCCACTGCGCCCAGGGCGGTCGCGTCCAGCCAGCTCGCCTCGAATGACAGCCGACTGCGGCCGAGCAGAAAGGCCAGCAGCGCGTACTGCGGGTAGTGAATGTTCTCGATGCTGGCGACGAGCAACAGCTGATGCGCCAGGACGGCCAGCGCCACCAGCCCCGCCGTGGCCGGGAGCACCAGCGGCCAGCGCTGCCGGCGGCTGGCCACCACGAGCACCGCCAGTATGGCGAGCGCGGCGAACGACAGCGCCACGCGGCGATCGTAGAGGCGGAATCCCCAGCGTGCCGACAGCGCGTCGAACATGTCGGTCACGGGAAGGTGGAGGAAGAGGTCAGCGGCGAAAGCCAGCGCCGCGGCGATCAGCCACGGCCGCGAGAGACGGAGCGGCGGCGCGGCCACGGTTCCAGACGGCAACATGTGCAGCTTCCTCCAGCCGTCACTGTAGCCTGCGGCCGTCAATCGGATCAATCCTCACGGGGTTCGGACCGGATCCGTAACGGCGACTGAGGGGTTACCGACTGAGGGAGAATGCGGTTGACATATCGGTTCTAGCGAGGCAGGGTTGCCGGCCACAGTCGTTCTGAGGTCTTTAGAAATGTCGGGGACCACGACAACCACGGCGCACGGGCAGTGCCGCCAGGGCGCCCGTCCTGCCCCGCGGCCCATCCTCCTGCATGTGGTCGTCGTCGCCGTGCTCGGCGCGGCCGCCTTCGCCACCTACCGGAACTCCTTCGATGCCGGCTTCGTGCTGGACAGCGGCGCGCTGATCCTTCAGGTCCGTCAGGAGAGCGTGATGCAGATCCTGAGCCATGACTACTGGTGGCCGACCTGGAACAGCGGTTCCTACCGGCCACTCACCACGCTCTCCTTTTCTCTGAACTATTCGGTTTTGGGCAACGCCAACCGCCCGGCGGGCTATCACTGGGTGAATCTGTTGCTGCACTGGGGAAACGCGATCCTCGTCTACGTCGTCGCCCTCGTCCTGGTGGCGCACATCCCCTCCGCATTCTTCACGGCGCTGCTCTTCACAACACACCCGGTCACCACTGAAGTGGTGACGAACCTCGTTGGCCGCGGCGATCTCCTGGCGACCGGGTCGGTCCTGGGCGGGTTGTTGCTCTATGTGCGAAGCCACAAGACGGTGGGAGTGCGGAAGCTGCCATGGTTGCTGGCCCTCTCTTTGACAACAGCGGCAGGCCTGTTGTGCAGGGAAACGGCAATCGTGGTTGTCGGCCTCATCGTCCTCTATGACATCACCTTTCGTCTCGACGTCGAGGAGGGAATGTCGATTGGCAGCGTTGCACGCCGATTCTGGCAATTCGCCATCGGAGGTTGGGTGGCTGTGATCCCACCGCTGCTGCTTTTCTGGGGCGCGCGTACGTGGATCTACCGTAGGATGGCACCCTTGCCCATCTACGTCACAGAGAACCACCTCGTGGCCGTTGATTTCTGGACGGCGCGGATAACGGCCATCAAACTGCTGGGCAAGTCCCTCTGGCTGCTGCTGTGGCCGATGCGGCTCAGCTGGGATTACTCCGTCGATGCGGTGCCGGTCTTTCATTGGACTCTGCGCAATTGGGATGATTGGCAGGCGGTCGTTGCGCTCGGCGCCCTGATCGGCATCATGGTCTTGGCCATCCGGATCTTCCGGCGGCGGAAGCGGTTGTTTTTCTTCGTTGGCTTTTGGTTCATCGCGATCCTGCCTACCTCGAACTTGATCCTGCTGATCCCATGCGTGATGGCAGAACGGTTCCTGTATCTGCCGCTGGTGGGCTTCGCCGGCGGCGTCGTGCTCGGGCTGCGTACGCTGAGCCAGAGGCTGGGCGGCTCGTACGGAGAACGCCGGAACTGCTCCTGGCCGAGCGCCGTAGTGTGGATAGGCCTCGGGGTCGTTGCGCTGACCTATGGCGTGCGGTCCTATGCCCGCAACTTCGACTGGCGTGACGACCTCACAATTCGGACACGCGGAGTGGAAGTTTCTCCGCGCAGTTTCCGGGTGCACTACGCGTTGGCGCAGACCCTCTACGCAAGCGGCGCGAAGAACCTCGACCGCGCAATCGCCGAAGCCGAGACCGCGCAAGCCATACTGGAGCGGAGTGTTCCGCCGTCGACGCCGGTACCAGCACATGTGCTTGAAGACCTTGGCGTCTACTACGAAGCCAAGGCTGTGTTAGTGTCGAGATCGGGAATCGGAGAACATGCAGGCCCGCTGCCGGCGAGCCGGGCATGGCACAGAAAAGCCATCGATGTTCTCGAGTCGGCAGCAGCGTGGAACCGTATGGCCAACGAGGAGCACCGTCAGATCGAGCTGCGCCGTGGCAAGCAGCCGGACGAGATTCTCGACGTTGGCTATGCGCCGCTTTACCTCTCTCTTGCCAGAGCCTATGAAGGGCTCGGGCAACCGCAAGAGGCGCTTGCAGCCCTTGTCCAGGCGCGGCATCTGGCTCCGCGGAACGCCGACGTGCATGCGGCGCTGAGCTCGGCCTATGCCACGCTCGGGGATAATGAAGACGCCATCCTCAGCCTGATCCAGACCTTCATCTTCGACCAGGCCCGGCAGGAGGTCTGGCCCCGGCTGTTCACGCTGTATGAGCGCATTGATCCCGGTGGCTGCGCCTTCGTGCGCGCGGAGGGCGACTACCGGTTCAACAACAGCTGCCCGATCGCCCGGCGGCACATCTGCCAAGCGTACCAGAGACAGGTGGAGGTCTTTCGTGAGGCCCACGACAGGGCGGCGGCCGAGGAGTGGCAAGAGGCCGCCCGGCACGACTATGGCTGTGTGCCCGCATTCTCCCGCCGTGGCTCGAACGAACCTGGTCCGATGAGTGCCGGCAGATCGGCCGAGTGAGGCGTTTGTGGGGGTAAGGATCATGCGAACCTTTTCCCATCGCCGGCTCTGGCCGGTGCGCTCGAGGTGAGAGTGGAGCGCGGGTCTCTCGTATCTGCCACCGACGGATCCGGTGCGAGCAACGGGGCGGGGTCTGAAAGCCATTCCCTGGCGTTTCGGCGTGGGCTCCTGGCAGCCGTCGTGGCTCTCAGCATGACCGTGCGCATCGCGCATCTGGTCATCATCTACCCAACGCCGTCGTTCTCGTATCATCGGACGTGGCCCAACTCGGACATGTATATCTTCAACGAGTGGGCGGAGCGCATCGTCGCAGGAGACATCCTCTGCCGGCAGCCGTACTCCCCCGTGCTGGCCTGGATGCTGCGCGCCGCTCCGGCAGAGAAGTGGAGGCAGTGGCTTGGCGACAAGCCGGTCTACTTGAAGGCTCCTCTGTATGCGTACTTGATCGCGCTGCTGCGCTCGCTCTTCGGCGACGCCATGCTGCCGTTGGCCATCCTACAGATTCTTGCCTCCACTCTTTCCGCCGTCCTGCTCTTCCTCATCACGGAGCGTCTGTTTGATACGACGTCCGCCACACTGGCCGGCCTCCTCTTTGCCCTTTATGCTCCTGTAATTCACTACGACGTGGTGATGCTGCGCGGTCCATGGATCGTCCTGCTGTCGCTGCTGATGAGTTGGCAGCTCATCGGTCTCCAGCACCGCGCCACGTGCGCTGCGGCCTGGCGCCTGGGCCTGGCCGTTGGCCTCGCCCTCCTGCTCAACGAGGGGTTCCTGTCCTTACCGCCGCTGGTTATCGCCTTGCTTGTCTGGTGGGCGCGTAGCCTCCGACGGCTGGTGATTCTTGCCGGTGGGTTTCTTTTCGGTCTGGCGACGGCCCTGCTCCCGCTGGTGATTAGAAATGTCGTAGTCGGCGCGCCACCGCTCCGGCTCACCATCGACGGCGCCAAACTGTTCTTCGCGATGTGTAACGCCGGCGATTCGAGCCCCTTCTTCTTCCTGGATGCTCTTCCTCGTTCATTTTCATCGCTCGCGGAGGCCAGTGGAGGAAGCCTGGTTCATCTGATGTGGCTTTGTTTCTCCTCTTTCAAAGGCGGGATCACGGAAGTAATGGGCTTCTATTTGCGGCGGGCGGCCGCCCTGGTTGTTCCGTTCGAGAATCCGGACAATTTCAGCTTCTACTATGCCGCGCTCAGAGATCCTCTCCTGCGGGTCCTTCCGACCTACGCCGTACTCTTCCCTTTCGGGGTGATGGGGTTAGCGCGCACGGTCCGTCGCAGGTTTACCGACATCGAGCCCCTGTTGCCCGTGTCGCTCGTGCTTGTCGCATGCCTCATGCTCACCTTACCCCTCTCGCGGTATCGCCTGCCGCTCATCGTGTTTCTGTTCCCCTTCGCGGGTATGGAAGTAGCACAGGTGGCGCGACGCGTGCGGGAGCGACGTTTCCGGGCCCTCGGAGCGGAGGTGGTCACGCTCCTTGTACTCATCACCGGCGCTGCCGTACTCCAGCGCGAAGTCGTGTTCCACAATGTGGAGCCGACCTTGTTGATGTACCGTCTCGCCGAGTTCCAACAGGCAGCCACGGTCTACTCGAGGGAGAAGCACTTCCAAGAGGCAAGCGAAGAGTTCGCCGAACTGGCGCGACTCAGCCGAAATCCCCGGGTACGCTCGGATGCCTGGATCCAAGCGGTCCAGCTTCGGGTCCGGGCGGCGGGGAATCCCGCGGCAGCGCAGGCGGCGTTGCAGTCCCTCTCCCGTGTGAGCGCGAATGATCCGCATGCCCTCCTGGCGATCGGCATCGCTTACGAACGGCTCGGACAACCCGACAAGGCACTGGAAGCCTTACTTGGAGCGCGGCATCTGGCTCCGCGGAACGCCGACGTGCATGCGGCGCTGAGCTCGGCCTATGCCGCGCTCGGGGACAATGAAGACGCCATCCTCAGCCTGATCCAGACCTTCATCTTCGACCAGGCCCGGCAGGACGTCTGGCCCCGGCTGTTCACGCTGTATGAGCGCATTGATCCCGGTGGCTGCGCCTTCGTGCGCGCGGAGGGCGAATACCGGTTCAACAACAGCTGCCCGATCGCCCGGCGGCACATCTGCCAAGCGTACCAGAGACAGGTGGAGGTCTTTCGCGAGGCCCACGACAGGGCGGCGGCCGAGGAGTTGCAGGAGGCCGCCCGGCACGACTATGGCTGTATGTGACGAATCGCTCTTCTGGAGACGGGCTGCCCTCAGCCCGCCTCCGGACGGCGTGGGGACACGCCGGCTCCAGGAAAAGAAAGATCCTCTCTCACTGTCAGTGACTTGCGTGGATCTCGGATTACGGCGCCCGATCGAGTACCTGCTGCAACCGTACGGCCTCGGGGTTCTTCGGGTCCTCGCGCAGCACCACGTTGAGGCTCTGACGCGCTAGATCCGATTGGCCGCTGCGCCAGTACGCATCGGCCAGGTGGAGCAACGCGTAGGTTCGGATGGTGGGCACGTCGTCCCAGCATGCTGCTCGGTAATGCCCGATGGCTACGGGCCACTGTTGTTGGCGGGTGGCAATCTGGCCGAGATACAGATTCGCCAGCGAGCGCAACGGGACGAAACTCCGGCCGAGCTGCAAGGCGCGCTGGCAGTGCTGGGCGGCGGCGTCGAGTTGCTGCCGTCGATACAGCACAGAGCAGAGATTGAGGTAGATATAGCCGCCGATGCGATCGGTCGTGTGTACCGATTCCCCGCGTTCGTAGAGCCGCTGGGCCTCCAGCACCTCGAGTTCGGCGGCATCGAGGCGGTTGCGGTCCAGGTACACTGCACCCAGATTGAGATGTGCCCTGGGGTTGGTCGGCGCTTTCGCCACCGTATCCTCTTGCAAGGCCACCGGATCTGCCCATACGCGCACGCGGCCCGTGGTCAGCAGCGACAGGGCGGCCACCATCGTGACCGTCAGTAGACCACAGACGAGCGGGCGCAGAGACGCCCGGCGCCGCGCCCCCGCGGCCAAACCGGCGACCTGCCACGCGGCCACAACCGCCAGCAACACAGGCCCCATGAGTGCCAAGTACATGCGTCGCTCCGCAACCAGGTCGGCGATCGGCACCACTGAGGATGTGGGCGCCAGCACGACCAGCACCCAGAGAATTGCGAAGGTCAATACCGGCTGCCGGCGCACGGCGAGGACGGCGACGAGCACGAGGCCGAGCAGCAGCCCCAGCGACGCCAGTACCGCCGGCGACCACAGCGTCTTTGCCAGTGGCCACTCGGTATCGAAGCACAACCCAATTGGGACGAGCGTCAGGCGCAGGTAGTGCAGCACGACGCCCCACTGCGTGAGCAGGTAGTCCCACGGACCGAAGCCGCTGAAGTTGAACCCCGCGCTCGGTGTGTGGTAGTCGCGCCGCAGCAGAATCGGAACGCCGAGCGCAAAGGGGATGAGCGTCACGGCGATCAACGGCCAGCGCCGCCTGAGGTCACGCCAGCTGCCGCCGGCCACGAAACACCAGTCATACAGCACCAGGCCGGCCGGTATGGTCGCCGCCATTTCTTTGCTGGCGAGCGCTGCCGCACAGGTGAGCAACAGCGCCGTGACCAACGCCAGACGGGCCAGACGCTGCCGCGTGCGTGCGGCAATGGCGTACAACAGCACCGTGAGCAGGTAAAAACCGCTGGCCAGCGCCTCGCTGCGGCCGGACACGTACGCCGCCGTTTCGGTTTGCAGCGGGTGAGCGGCGAATAGAGCCGCCGCACCTAGAGCCAGCCAGGGCGCGGCACCGCCGGGCACCATGGCGACGGCCGGACTGCCAAGCGCCAAGCGGGCGACGGCGTAGACGAGCAGACCGTTGGCAGCGTGTAGCGCGATATTCACGGCGTGGTAGCCGCGGGTTTGTGACGCGGCGTGCGCGTAGTTGAGCGCAAAGGTCAGATCGGTGAGCGGCCGATTGCCGGAGAGGAAGCGCGCCAACAACGGAGACACCTTCTGCACGCCGGGATTGAAGACGATACTCGTCTGATCGTCGAACAGGAACGGTGCATCAGCAGTGGGCGCGTACAGTGCCACGACGAGGGCCGGCAGCACGATGAGTGCAACCACAGATGGAAGGCCGTGGCGCCGGCAGGCAGGGACGGGCTCGGGGGTGGTTCCGGCGGGCGGCAGCACGTACGGTCGACTCTCTCGTGGCGTTAGTCTAGCCTACGGCTGGCGGTCCGATCAACGGTCGGATGGGACGGCGGCCGACACCTGGGCGAATGAATTCCCGGCAACCCCGGATTGTTGGGACAAGCACGCGATCTTGCAGTCCGTCGCATGGCTGCGATATGAAGGATCGTTGCGCATCTTGCACGTTACACCAAGCTTCTGCCCGGCGTGGGCATATGGCGGAGTTCCTCGCTGTGCCTACGAGCTCTGTCGGGTGTTAGCGCGCGCCGGTGAGGCCGTGACGGTGTGGACCACCGACGCTCTGGATGCGGCGCAGCGCGTGCGTACGCGCACGGCGACGGTGGACGGCATCGAGGTCCACTACTTCCCCAACCTCAGCAACCGGCTTGCGTATCATCTGCAAACATACCTGCCACGCGGGCTGGCACGGCAGGCGCGCACCCGGCTGCGCCAGTTCGACGTCGTCCACATCCATTCGCACCGCCATGTGCCGGAGCTGCTTGTCGCCCGCGCCGCACGGCGGCTGGGGCTGCCGTACGTGTGCACCGCCAACGGCACCGTGCCGGCCATCGAACGCCACGTCATGGTGAAACGGATCGTCGATGTGTTGGGGGCGCGGGCGGTGCTGCAGGGAGCCGCCGCGTGCGTGGCGGTGTCCGAAGCCGAGGTGGCCCACTACCGCCGCGCCGGCGTCGCGCCGGGGCGGATCACGCAAATCCCGAACGGCGTGCGTCTCGAGGCATACCAGGCGTTGCCGCCGCGTGGGACCTTCCGGCGCGCGCACGGCCTGGCCGCGTCGACACCGCTGCTGGTGTTCGTCGGCAAGATCACGCCGCGCAAGGGCGTCGACGTGCTGGTGCGCGCACTGGCCCAGCTACCGGCAGCGGTACACCTGGTGGTGGGCGGCAACTTCATGATGCCGGCGCAGCCGATCCATCGCCTGGCGGCTACGCTCGGGCTCAGCGACCGCATCCACTTCACCGGGCTGTTGGGGGAGCAGGACAAGCTTGCCGCCTACGTCGATGCCGACGTCGTGGCCTACCCGTCCGCGGACGAGATCTTCGGGCTGGTCCCGGCCGAGGCGCTGATGTGCGGCGCCCCGGTGGTGGTCTGCGACGATTGCGGCTGCGGCGAGTTCGTGCGCGCCGCCGGCGGCGGATTGCTGGTGCCGTACGGGGATCCGGCGGCGTTGGCCGGGGCGCTGCGACTCCTCCTGGAAGATCCCGCGCGCCGCGCGGCGTGTGCCACCGACGGGCGGCGCTGGGTCGAGGAACACCTGGGTTGGGACCGCATCGCCGCGCAAACGCGTACCTTGTACGAAAGCGTGATCACAACTCACAAATGAAAATGCAGCAGTCCAGGACGCGCTCATTTTCGGCAGCGCGCCACTACGAAGATCCCTTCGCAGTACCACCACAGCGGCAGGTGACCGGCGAGACCCACCAGCAGCGTACCCAGGCGGCCGAACCGAAATGGGCGGCGCAGCTCGTAGTTCACAAATCCGAGGATATCGCACACGTCGCAGTAGAGGCCCTTCGTCCACGGCGGGCGATAATCGTCGGGATGGCACTCGAGAACGTCAAAGCCGGAGCTGCGCACGGCGCGCTCTATTTCCGCGCGCCGAAAGTGGTACTCGGTGAAACGCAAACGCGCACGGCGGCGCCGCCACAGTCGGTAGATGAACGGAAACAGCGCGTAGATGAGGCGGAACAGCGGGTGCACGACCAGGCGCCGCCAGGGATTGGCAAACGGCACGACCACGAACAGCAGGCCGCCGGGGCGGAGCACGCGCCAGGCCTCGGCGAGCACGCGGCCGGGGCCGTCGGTGAAGTGCTCGGCGACATACGACGAGAACACCGCATCGAAGCTGCTGTCCTTGAACGGCGTGGCCAACACGTCCCCGCCGCACAGCCGGAACTGCGGGGCGTGGTCCTTGGCGAAGCGCAACTGCTCGAGACTGTGATCGACGCCGAACGGCCGGTTGCCGAGCTGTTCGAAATACGCCATCCAGCGGCCGGTGCCGCAGCCCGATTCCAGGATGCGCATTCCGCCTTGCCCGAGCCAGCGCTGGAAGATCGGCGTTGCGGTTTCGTGCTCGTGGATGGTCGACAGATGGATGTCGTGGTACCGCCGGCCTGCGGCGCGCCCGGCCCAGGAAGACTCGAGTGTCCACGTCTCCTCGATGTGCTCGGGTATGAGGTCACTGGCCAGTTTGGCGAAAGGCATCGGCGTGAGTTGACCTTCGTAGCGCGTCTGCGGCAGGAAATCGAGCGGTTTGAACCCGTGCACGTGACGACCAAGGAACGGAGCGAATTCCGGAAGGCGCAAGATTGGCAAGAGGTCTGTCGCGGCCCCTGGCACCGGCGGCGGTGCTCGTGGCTGAGTTTCTGCAGCTCCCGTTGCCGTGGACGGGCAAGGCGCGCCTGGCCTGGTGTTACCTGACGTGGCGATGACCGAACGGACCTGGCCCAAAGTCGTGCTGCTTATTCTGACCTGGAACCGGCGGGACGATGTGCTGCGCTGCGCGGCCAGTCTCAAGCGGCTGACGTATCCCAACTACGTGCCCGTGGTCATCGACAACGCGTCCGCGGACGACACCGTCGTGGCTCTGCGCGCGCGCTATCCGGAGCTGACGGTCATTCAGAATCCGACGAACTACGGCTATGCCGCTGGCAACAACGTCGGCATCCGCTGGGCGCTGGAGTGCGGCGCGGAATACGTGCAGCTCATCAATAGTGACACCGAGGTCACCCCGGACATGATCACCGAAGTGGTGCGGGTGGCAGAGTCCGACCCGTTGATCGGGGTAGTCGGCTGTCGCAACGTGCTGATGGATGATCCGACACGGCTGTGGGGGGCGTATGGCGTGCTCACGTACGGTCCCTTCCTGGTGCGCGCGCTCGGCGAGCGTGTTGCCGACGGCGCCGCGTGGCAGGTGGTGAAGGACGTCGACTGGGTGATCGGCAACGGCTACCTCTGGCGGTGCGCGGCGCTGGAACGCGTCGGGCTGCTCGACGAGAGCTTCTTCGGCTACCACGAAGACGTGGACTGGTGCGTGCGCGCCCATCGCGCCGGCTATCGCGTGGTGTATGCGGGCACCGCAGCGATTGTGCACAAGGGCGGCTCCAGTTCGGATGCGGGCCATCAACACTCGTTCCCAGCGATGTACTTCCTTGGACGCAACGGGGTACTGTTCGCACGCAAGCAGGCGCGGTGGCAGGAGTGCGTGCGTTTTGCCGTCCTTTGCGGCGGTGCGCTGGCCGCGCGGCTGCTGCGGGCGTGGCTGCTGCAATTCATGGCCGGCAGCGCGCCCGCACGCACCCGCTGGGCCACGGCGTGGAGAGCGGAGCGAGCGTTTGTCCGCGGCATCGCCGACGCGCTGCGCCGCCGCCCGATTCCGTTTGCGCAGCTCGGCCTGGGCGGCCCGTAGTTCTGCCAACCAAGGGGGTATTGCGCTTCCCCCTTGCCCTGGGACTGTCGACAAATGCGAAGACGTGCTTCGAGAGCCTCAGCACGAGCGGTCTCAGAATCCATAGAACAAGGAGTTTCCCGCTCACCCTGAGGTTGTCGAAGGGTGCTTTCAGAGAAAATCGACTCGAACCCATGGGACCAGCTTCGATAATGGGTCCCCCTCTCCGCGTCGGAGAGAGGTCGGGGGGGGAGGTTTGGCCGGCTATCCGGCGTTTATCGACAGACTCCTGAGGGAGAGCACACTTCTCGGGGGCTGTCTCGAAGCGTGCCCGTTTGGAAGAGACCTCATTTGCAAAGGCGAAGTGAGGCGAAGCTCAGGGTCACTCGTTCTGGTGCCTGGTGCCTGGCTGGGAGACCACAGGCCAGAACACAACGCAAGTGTTGCCAAACACCGACCGGCTGTGCTTTGAGCAGCAGATATGCAAGGGACAACGATCCGAGACGCGGCGGCCCCACAAAGGCCGGAGCGTGGCAGCTACGCCTGGCTGGTCCTGGAGTTCGCCCTCAAGGACTTCAAGATCCGTTACACGCACTCGGTCCTGGGGTACCTGTGGACGGTGATCAACCCGGTGATCTTCTTCTTAGTCTACTACATCGTGTTTTCAGTCTTCGTGCGGTTCCAGATTCCCAACTACCCGGCGTTTTTGCTGCTGGGGGTCGTAATGTGGAACTTCTTCTCCGAGGGCTCCGCGCGTGGGACCGGAGCCTTGCTGGCGCGTGCGGATTTACTCTCGAAGATCGTCTTGCCGCGTGAGGTCGTGGTGTACTCGGCGTTGCTCAGCGCCGCGCTGACGTTCGTGATCAATCTCGTGGTCCTGTTCATTGTTCTGTGGCTGACCGGCACGGCGTTGGGCCCGCCGGCCGTGTGCTTTCCCATTTTGCTGGTGGACCTGCTGGCGCTGACGTTGGGGATGTCGCTCTTGCTGGCGCCGATCCAGGTGCGCTTCCGGGACATCGGCTACCTGTGGAGCATCGCCTTGCAGGTCGGTTTCTGGATCACCCCCATCCTGTACTCGGAGGTGATGGTGCCCGAGCACTGGCGGTGGATCATCTGGTTCAATCCGGTGGGGCGGATCATCACGGACAGTCGGCGCGCCGTCGTTTACGGGTTGTGGCCCGGTGCCCGCGGCTTGGTGCTGACGACGCTGTATTCAATCGGCATCTGTGTCGCGGGCGCGCTGACGTTTCGCCGCCTCCAGGCGCGCGTGGTGGAGTACCTGTAGATGGTCGCGATTGACGTCCGCGAGGTGTACAAGACCTTCCGCATCCCGCATGAGCGCCACACCACCCTGACCGAACGTGTGCTCAGCGCGTTCCGGCCGATGACCTACGAGCGGTTTGCGGCGGTTGCCGGGGTCAGTTTGGTGGTGGAGCGCGGCACGTTCGTCGGCATCATCGGCCGCAACGGCTCCGGGAAGTCGACACTGCTGAAGCTCATCACGGGTCTGCTGGTGCCCGACGCCGGAGCGGTCTGGGTCAACGGCTCGATGTGCGAGCTGTTGGAGCTGGGTCTCGGTTTCAGCGCCGAGTTGACCGTGCGCGAAAACGTGTCCTTGTATGCGGCCCTCTTGGGGTATCCGCGCCGTGATCGGCGCGTCCGCATCGAACGCGCCATCGCCTTCGCCGAGTTGGGGCGTTTCGCGGATGCAAAGCTCAAGAGCCTGTCCACCGGCATGTGTCTGCGTCTTGGGTTCTCGGCCGCCGTGCAGGCCGACACCGACATCCTCATCCTCGACGAGGTGCTGGCGGTGGGGGACGCGGAGTTTCAGCGCAAGTGCCTCGGTACGTTCAGTCGGTTCAAGCGCGAGGGCAAGACGATCGTGCTGGTGAGCCACGACTTGGAGCAGGTGCGCCGCTTCTGCGACTGGGTCGTAATGCTGGACGCTGGGCGGGTCGTGGCCAGCGGCCGGGCCGAGGCGATGATCGAGCGCTACCTGGAGTTCGTCGGGCTCGGTCCGCCGTCCGGCGGCGCGGCGAGCGGCTGCTAATGGTACAGGGCTGCTTCCAGGAGTACGGACAGGGTGTCGCTTGCGGCCTTGCGGACCCGAGGTGCAGGATCGCGCTGCTGCAGCCGCTGCAGCGGCGCGATGGCTTCATCCGCCCCCAGAAGTCCCAGCGCTTTTGCGGCGCTCTCGCGCACGCGCTGATCGGGATCATCGAGCGCGTGGATGAGGGCAGAGACGGCGCGGCGTTCGTAGGCGAGTCCCAAGGCGAGGGCGACGGCGGCCCGGACACCGGCATCGGGACCCTGAATATGCGCCAGAAAGATATCCCAATCGCGCGGGACATACAGCCGACCGAGAACATACGGCACTCGATCCTGGATCTTCGGGCTCGAGTCGGCCGCGACTGCAAGTACACCGGAAAGCGCGGCGCCATCACCCAGAAAGCTGAGCGCATCGAGCGCTGCGATTCGTAGCTGCGGATGCGGGTCCGCAAGCTGGCGGGCCAGCGGTTCCACGGCGACTGGATCACCGAGATAGCCGAGCGCGGAGGCCGCTGCGCAGCGGATCTCCGCGGTCCCCGTATCGAGCAGCGCCAGCAGCGGCGCCACCGCGCGGCGATCAGCGATGGTGCCCAGTGCCTGCGCTGCGGCGCTGGCCACTCCAGGATCCGAATCATTCAGCAACGAAATCAGTGAAGGCACGTCGCTGCGAGATCCTGCCTCGGCCAGTGCGGTTGTTGCCGCGGCGCGAACGGCGGCATCGGGATCACCGAGCCGTTCGCCGAGCGTAGCGGCGGTTGCAGCGTCGTGCGGCTGCAGGAGACCTAAGGCGGTACAGGCCTGGGCCCGGACCGTCCCGTTGACGTCCTTCGCTGCGTTCAGAAGGGCGCCACGGGCTTGCGCATCGCGCAGCTTCGTGAGGGACACCACCGCGGAAAGCCGCACCATGGGATCGGGCTGACGAAGGAGCCCCACAAGGCCGGGGATCGCATCATGATCGTCCCAAAGCGCGAGCAGTTCTCCAGCCTTTACCGCTACTATAGGGTCCTCGCTGGTGAGAAAAGCGCGGAGGGCGGGAACAGGGTTTGGCGCGTCTGATCGCGACATCGCTGGACGTACCGTCGAGAACGCATCGAGCGCAGCAATCCGTTCGTCTGTCGTGGTGGCGCGTGTCAGCTTACGCAGCAGCACGGCCGAGTCGGCTTCGTTCTCGCGTGCCGGCCGGTCACACCCTTGCACGGTGACCCAGCCGGCCGCCGAGATGAACACCAGGATGCCGATGCGCCTGGCGAGAAACCGTGCGGCCCGCCCGCGCTGCATGGGTGCGTTCATCGCAGTGCCACCGAACGCTGGCGCTCAGTCTTCCGCATGCCGTCTGTGCCACTTTAGAGAGCCGGCCGCGAAAACGCAAAGGTCTGCGAGCGCTGGCAGTGAAAGAAATTCTTGAATAAGTGGATTCGCGCGTGCTACAAGCTGACAGCCTGCCTATGTGGACTCTACATCGCGAGGAGAGGGACCGGTGGCGGTTCGCGTGCTCGAATGGACGAGCCGCATCACCCGAAGTGCTGTTGACAAGCGGCCGTTTGCAAGGGTGGCGATGGTGATAGCGCCGCGGTCATCGTTGCGAGAGGAAAGCCCCCAGCAGTACGCTGCACGCGCCGCCCCGGCAGCCTGGTCTCCGCTCCACATCGTGTTGCTCGACTACCGCGATATTCGGCATCCTGAGGCGGGTGGAGCGGAACAGTACTTGAACGAGATATTTCAACGAGTGGCGGCGTATGGCCATCGTGTCACGCTGTTGAGTGCGCGCTACCCCGGAGCAAAGGCGGAAGATCGGATCGGCCGTATCCGCGTGCTGCGCGCCGGCAACACGGCGACCGCGAACTTCACGGGCGCCCGCGCTGCGCTGGCCTTGGCACGACGCGAACGCGTCGACGTCTTCGTAGAGAGCATTTGCAAGCTCCCGTTCTTGCTGCCAGTGCTGACGAAGATTCCGGTCGTGCCCGTGGTGCACCACCTCTTCGGCCGCACCATCTTCTACCAGCTCAACCCGTTAGTCGCCGCGTATGCGTGGCTGTATGAGAAGCTGATCCCATCGTGCTATCGTGGTCTGCGTTTCGTGGCGGTGAGTCAGAGCACGGCTGAGGACTTGGCGTCGCGCGGCGTGCGCTTGAGCCGCATGGACATCGTGTACAACTGCGTTGATTTCGACACCTACGGCCTGCCGGCCGGCTCGACGCAGCGGTCCGACGCGCCTTTGCTCCTGTACGTCGGGCGATTCCGGCGCTACAAACAGATCGACATCGTCATCCGCGCGTTCGCGCGCGCCCGGCAGGCGTTACCAGCCGCCCGCCTCGCGCTGGTGGGGAAGGGAGACGACGAGCCCAGGCTGCGTGCGCTGGTGCGCTCCTTGGGCGTATCCGACGCAGTGAGCTTCGTCGGATACGTCTCGGAAGCCGAAAAAATCCGCTGGTTGCATCGGGCGCACGCCTTGGTCTACCCCAGCCCGAAGGAGGGGTGGGGCATTTCCACCATCGAGGCGGCGGCGTGTGGCACGCCGGTACTGGCGAGCGATTCGGAGGGACTGCGCGACGCCGTGCGACACGGTGAGACGGGCTTTCTCGTTCCCCACACCGACGTGCAGGCATGGGCAGCGCGCATGACCGAGCTGCTCACGGACGCCGACCTGCGCGCACGGCTGGGAGCGGCGTCGCACCAATGGGCGCGCCAGTTCGACTGGGACGTCGAGGCGGAGAAGATGCGGCGCATCATCGAAGAAGTGGTGGCGCAGTCCCCTCCTTCTGATAGAGGAGGGTGACGGAAAGCTGCGGTCTCCCTCCTACGCAAGGAGGGTCAGGGAGGAATTGGGTGCGTGACGAGCCAGTGAACGAAGCGGTCGTCGTTGTTCCGACGTACAACGAGCTTCACAACCTTCCACGGCTGATCGACCGCATCCGGGAATCTGCGCCGCAGTTCGATGTCTTGGTGGTGGACGACAACTCGCCGGATGGGACCGGCGATGTGGCCGACGGCTTGGCGCGCAGCGATGCCAGGACCCACGTCCTGCACCGCCCTGAAAAGGAAGGGCTCGGTCCGGCCTACGTGGCCGGTTTCAAGTGGGCACTGGCACACGGCTACCAGTACGCCTGTGAGATGGATGCGGACCATTCGCACAACCCGGTGCAGCTGCCCGACCTGCTCGCCGCCACCGACCACTACGACCTGGTGCTGGGGTCACGCTATGTCGGCGGCATCCGCGTGCTCGACTGGGATATGAAGCGGCTGCTCATCTCCAGCTTCGGCAACTGGTACGCGCGCACCGTCACGGGCTTGCCGTACTCTGACTTGACGGGCGGGTTCAAGTGTTATCGCCGGCAGGTACTCGAAGCCATCGACCTCGACAACATCCACAGCCTGGGGTACGCGTTCCAAATCGAGATGACGTGGTGGGCCGTTCGTCAGGGGTTCCGTGTCGGCGAGATCCCCATCATTTTTTACGGGCGGGACAAAGGGGAAACGAAGTTCTCCAAGGCCATTATTCGGGAAGCGATCTGGGCGGTGTGGAAACTTCGCCTCGGCTTGTTGCAGAACCACGCTCCACAGCCCGTTGCCTTGGTGGGCACGTCCCGCGACCGCACGCCGTCCACGTGAAGCAGCGCACGGTTTCTGGCGACCTCTTGGTCCCGGCTGCAGTCTTTCTCGCCGCCTTCGGGTACTATTATCTCTTCCGCCGCCTCGGCTGGTTCATCGAGGACGAAGGGGTCCTCTACTATCATTATCTCCGCGTCTATCATGGCCAGCTGCCGTATCGGGATTTCTTCACCGGCTACCCGCCGATGCCCTATTACCTGCATGCGGCCTTGTTCAGTCTGTGCGGCGTATCGATCACCGCGACCCGCGTGTTCATGGGGGTGATGAACGCGCTCACCTGCGCTGGGCTGTATGCGGTGACCCGGCGGCTGGCGTCGCGATGGTTCGCTCTCATCCCGCCGGCGCTGTTTCTGGTGATGCAACCTGGCGACATCCTCAACATGGATTTTCACAACTCGCCGTATCCGTCGTGGGAGGCGCTCACCTTTACCATATGGGGCGTCTGGGCGGTGTTGCGGGTTCTGGAGAGCGCACGGGAGTGGCGACGCGTGGGCTGGCTGATGCTCGCGGGGGTGTGCGGGGCCCTGACGCTGCTCTCGAAGCAGAACGCGGGCGTCTTCTTTCTCTGGGCACTCACTGGCTTTCTCGTTTCCTGCCCTGTTCCCGGCCCGTTGCTCGGCCAACCCGAGCCGGTAGTGAGCCGTGTCCTTCGGGCAGGGTACCTGGCGTTGATCCCGCTGAGCTGCGCGGTGCTGGTGCGCGACTTCGCTGGGCCGGTGACCCTGCTGTTGTTTGTGGCTCCGTGCGCGGTTCTGGCCCTGCTCGGGGCGCGCCAGCGTTTCGGGCCGATGGCGCGGCACCGCCTGATCGCTCGTCTCGCGGCGGTGGGCGTGGCGGCGGTGGCCGTGGCGGCGCCGTGGGTCATCTACTTCACGTCGCGAATGGGATTGGGCCCATTTTTGCGGGCGGTGTTCCTGACGGGCGCGGACGTGGCGCAGAACCTGTACGTTCCGTTTCCCCCGCCGCAGCCGCTCACCCTGGCCGTGGTGGTCGTGGCACTGGGGGTCTGGGGCGCCCGGGGTTGGCTGGCGGGAGACGGTTGGGGGGCGGGAAAACGCTCGCGACGGCGCGTGGCGTTGGCCGCGACACTGATCGTGGGGTTCACGGGCGCGATCATTGCTTCGCGACTGGGGTCCCTGAAGGATCTGGTGTACGTAGGGATTCTGGGGGACATTTACATATTCATGGGCGCGGCCGTAGATAATCTGGCGGCCTACCTCGTGCCGCTGGTGTTGGGGACCGGCCTGGTGGTTGCGTGGCGGCACGTGCAGGGCAGGTTAGGAGAGTCGGACCCCAGGCCGGAGGGGTTCCTCTGCGTGCTGTGGTTTGCGGCCTGCAATTTCATCCTCTACTACCCGCGCATGGACGCTGCCCACCTGATGAGCGCGATGCCCCTTGTTTACGTGGTGGGGGCGGCCATTTTGCCGCGCGCCCGGTCGGCGGTGGCAAGCGCATTCAGTCGTGTGCCATCGCGGCGGACGCGGTTGACGTTCAACGTCGCGTGTGTGGTACTGGTGACCGGTGTCGTGGGGCTGGAGTCGGCGCCAAGACTGTACAGCGACGTCCGTGTGGCTTATGCCAGCGGCGGCCTGCGGCTGGAGACGCCGCCACGGGAGTGGCTGCGCTTTGCGCGCGCCGATCTCTACTTCCCGGCGTATGTCGACGAACAGCGGCGGCCGGTTCAGGCGTTCCGTGAGCTGATCGACTATCTGCTGTCGACGACGCGCGATGGCGAGCCCATTTTCGCCTTTCCGGCGATGCCGATGGTGTACTTCATCACCGGGCGTGACAACCCGACGCGGCAGGACTATTTTCTCGGCGATAATGTCAGCTTCCGCCAGCAGCTCGAGGTGATCCGCACGCTGGAGGACGAGCGCGTGCGAACGGTGGTCATTCCGGCGAGTGCGGCGGACTACTTCGCCGTCAAAAGCAGGGACTTCACGCGCATCATTTGGGCGTACCTGCAGCGGCGGTACTATCTGGAGCGGCGCTTCGGGTTGTACGAGGTGCTGCATCGCCACCGGGACTCCGCGGCCCCCACCGCTCAGTGAGGAGCGTGTGAAAGAATGCTCAGCGGCCAGTCTCCATCCCGTTCACCCCGAATAGCGGCCTTATCTTGGCCGCGTATCGAGGGGCGATTTGCACGCCCGCCCGCTTGCTGGCGGTCCCTCGGAGGAGGCCGTCTTTCCCAGGCGCGTATCGGATGAACCGACTGTGCCTCCAGGCTCGTCATGCCCGCAATCCTTCGGCGGGCATCCCGGCGGGGCGGCTAAGGGGATTCCCGCTTGAAGACTGCGGGAATGACAGAAGAGGAACCCTCGTCTATGCGCCCGTTCATTGACCCAACAAGTCGGTGTGCCCGCGCCGATCCGGTTCTCTGGACAAACGGCTTGGAGCAATGATTCCAATTCCTTTACACGTTCTGAGGAACGAGAGGGAGATGCTCGGTGCGGTGATGGGAAATGCAGCCTCAAGGCTTCGGGCGATCGCTTCCGGGCTGGCGCAGACGCTGCATCGTGGGTTGTTCCAGCGAGGGCAAGACCACTTTCCGGCTCTCGACGGGCTCCGGGCAATCGCCGCGTTGCTGGTTGTCGGCTTTCACTCGGCATTGGTCCGGAACGGCTGGATTGGGGTAGACCTTTTCTTCGTCCTGTCGGGGTTTCTGATCGGACGCATTCTCTTCACGCAGCTGGCAGGTGGAGGCATCAACTTTCGGGGCTTTTACGTCCGCCGGATCTTCCGGATATTCCCGGCCTACTATGCGGTGCTCAGCATGAGCGTTGCCGTATCCTTGTTTGTCCCCATCGGCCGGCCCCTGACGGCCACCTGGGGGACGATCCTGCTACGCAGCGTGCCGAACTATCTCTACGTGAGCAACTACCTCTACGGGACGGGCTGGTGGATCCCGAACGCGCTGGCCTGGGGCTGGTCGCTGTGCATCGAAGAGCACTTCTACCTGATCGCGCCGGCTCTGCTGACGCTGCTGTGGCGCGGGAAGGCGGTGCAGCCGCGGCGGCGCGCCGTGGTCCTGGCGGTGCTGGCGCTCGTCCCGCTGGTGTTTCGGCTCGCCGCGTTCGTTCGTGACCCGACGCAGATTGTATTTGCCCGCCTCTATCCCGAGTCGCACACCCACTGTGAGGGCTTGTGGTGCGGCGTGCTGGTGGCGTACGGCTACGTGTACCATCGGGCGGCGCTGGAACACTGGGTGAGGCGTTCGGGACGAATGGTCTGGCTGTTGGGACTGGCCTGCATAGGGTCCGTGTATGTCTGGGGCGGCGTGTGGCAGGCAGGATTCTTCGCCGCCGTGGTGGAGTTCAGCATCCTCGCGATCGGATCGAGCCTCTTGGTGCTCTGCGGGCTCTTCCTCGACGATTGGTTCTCACGGCTCCTCGCGCATCGGATGTGGTATCCATGGGCCCGGCTATCCTATGGCATCTACCTCGTGCATCCTTTCGGGGTCTTCTGGCTCGTCTACGGGCGGCCTGCAGGAGTGCTGAAGTTGGGGACCGCGCCGTTTGCGCTTGCCGTGCTCGCTCTTGCCACGCTTGCGGCAACGATACTCCTTCTCGTCGTCGAGCAGCCGCTGCTCGAGCGCGGTGCTCGGCTGAGCCGGCGGCTCTCGGCGAATTCGGATTTGGCGCGGCCACGAGTGCCGGAGGTGGCGTGAATCATACGTCAAGTGCTCACCCCGGCAGGCGCGCATGGGCCGGACAGAGCACGGTTGAAGCCAATCCGAACTCCCGGTGATTCCGGTCGACGCGAACTTGCTGGTGTACGCTCGCGGGCCTGCCGCGGCACGGCGTTCACCTCTTACGAAGATGAGCGGTCACGTGGCGGATGAATTCTCGGAATTGCGCGGGGCCAGCCTGGAGCAAGTCCCAAACGATAGTGGGATCGACAGCCAGGTAGTCATGCACCAGGATATTGCGAAACCCCGGCATGCCGCGTACGCGGGTGACGAAGTCCCCGGGGAGGATCCCGTGTTGTCCGAGCAAATCGACGATCTCGCGATAGGATTGCGGCGTCCCGAGCTGTTCGCCTGCAACCAGGTGATTACCGATGTCCAGCACGCATTCTATGGCCAGTTGCAGCCCGTGCTCGATCATCCACTGCGTGCTGAGTTCGCTGGTGAACCTATCGCGCGACACGGTGGAGGCGAGGCGCTCGATCTCGGTGGTGTAGGTTTCGAGCGCATGCAGCCGGCGGCAGATGGCTTCGCGATCGGTCATCGGCTGTAGCGATCGAGCAGGGCGCGGTCTTGGACATCGCGCAAGGGTTTCGTGTCGAAGTACTCCCGGCGTGCGGCGACCTCGAAGCGCACGCGAGCAAGCTCGTCGCAGCAGTAGAGCAGTCGGCCGGAAATGGCGCGCGCCTTCAAGAGCGGCGGCGCGGTGTTGAGAACAACGACATCGATGTCCGAGCGCCGCAGCACGAGCATGAGATCCGAGATCAGCGCCACCTGCACTGTACCCGGCGACGGTGTGTCAGGCCTGAGCAGCACGGCGATGTCGACGTCGCTGAGCGGCGTGGTGGCGCCGGTGGCCTGGGAGCCGAACAAATAGGCGGCGATCACCGGATACGACGCAAATAGCGGTCTCAGCGATGCAGGATCCAGTGCCATTGGGTGTGATCTTACACCGGCCCTTGAGGGCGTCAAACCGGGGGATGGTCGAGTACGATCAAGAAGCTCGAACGCAGCGAGCCCTGGCGGCGCATTTCCATGTTGCCGAGCGCTGTGTGGTCATGTACTTACTTGGTGGATTATGTCGCTCGGACTCAAGAGCGCCGGGAATCGAGTCGCCCTCGTGGTGTTCGGAATCGGCGCGGCGTTGCTGGTGGTGGAAGCGGCCTTACAGCTTGGCGCCATGTTCGTTGGCGGCACATTCAGAGATCGATCGTGGGCCACCGAGAAACGGCGCGTGCTATGTCTGGGCGACTCGAACACGTACGGAGTATACGTCGATAGGTTGCAGGCCTACCCAAAGGTGTTTGAGGCCCTGTGGAATGCCGAGCCCGGAAAGGCCCCCATCGAGGTGCTCAATCTCGGATATCCAGGGACCAACTCCTCAAAGCTGGTGAAAGACATGCGGCGCATGCTGTGGGCGTTTCGACCTGACATGGTCGTCGTCATGATCGGTGTAAACGATTTCTGGACCGTGCCGGAAACTGCTGCCGACTCACCCAATGTGCTCGATCGTGTGGCGGCGGCGCTGTGGCGCGTGTCGCGGGCCTATCGACTACTGTATATAGCGCGGAAAGCCGTGGAAACCCCCACGCTTGAGGTCAGCCCAGACTCCTGGGACCGGTCCGAGCACGGCACTGCGCGCTACGGTTCGTATAGGTTTGAATTGGGCTGGCGGCCCGTGCGTGAGGGTGGTGGCTACCCACGCTCGCAACTCGTCCGGAACCTGGAGAGCAACTTGATGATGCTGGCGAAACAGGCGCGGGACTTCGGTGCACAGATCATTTTCCTCACGTATCCTGCGGATTCAAGCATGTACGGAATCGCCAACTTCGTCATCCGTGATGCGGCCCGGAAGGCCAGCGTGCCACTCGTCGACCTCGCTGCGGGGTTCAAAGCCGTGTGCGGCGACAACACCTGCCCCGAGCTCTTGCCAGACCAGCATCCGAGCGCAAGCGGGCATGAACGGGCCGCGCGGATACTGGTGCAGCAACTGATGCCGTCGCCGGGGATGCCACGTTGATCTATCAACGGCGGCCCGGTGACGCCATACGCGAGCCGTTGCCGGCCTCGCATCCCGAGCGGTTCCCAGGGCGTTGCCCTGGGCTCGTGGATTTCTGCCCCTTCGGGGCGCTCATTGGAAAGTGTTTGACCACTCAGACCGACATCACGAGGTGGACGGTCCTTGAGTTACTGGCATTGTCTTCAGGCCGCACGTCCGCAATACGGAGAGAAGTGAGTCTCTGCGGAGCGTACGCTTGGGTCACGAGCCGGCCGTAGATGGTGGACCGGACGGCCAGCGCACCACGGTGTAGTCGGCAATGTCACCGCTCGGCCCAGGCCTCAGGCCGAGAACCAGACACGGCGGACAGCGGAGGTCCTTCGGAGTTGGCTGGCTCAGATCCAAGAGGAGCAGCTTGAGCCGCTTGTCTGGAAAAAACGTGTGCAGGGCGGCGCCCTGACCAACGCGGAACGAAAAGTCCGCCGCCCGTGACGAATCGACCAGGCCGTCAGCGCCGTAGGCGACCACCACCGTCGCACCACGAGGGAGCGGCGGGTCGCTGCGCTGAACCAACTCGACGAACTGTTTCGCGGACAAGCCGTCGGGATGTTGGAAGCGTTCGCGTAACGTTGCATACGGTATCGACCCGACGACGAGCGCGATCAGGCCGAGATCGAAGGCCGTGCTGAGTTTGCCGCGCACCAAGCGGGAGAGCACGTTCAGGTAGGAAGCGAACAGGAGGCATGCCGGAACCTCGGCTGGGATGGCGAAGCGGGGAAACGGGTAGCCGAAACCAACGTAGGGGACGAGCACGACAGAGAGCCAGCCAAGACAGAGCAGGTTGGTCCTCAGAAGCCACGCGAGCGCCGGGCGGCCGAGCCGCCTACTGCCAACAGCGATGCTGAGAACGGCGAGCGCCAAGAGCGCGGCCGCGAGCACTCGTGCCGTCTGATTGTCGAATACAAAGAGAAGGTCGCGTTCGTAGTTGCTCAGGACGTGCCACCCGAGCGTGACGGTGTAGAGTGGGTTTTGCAGTCCCGGCCCGATGAGAAAGATGCGCAGAACAAGGTAAGCGGAGACAAGCACGAGCGGCACGACGGTACGGCGTAGGCTGCGCAGCAGACTTGCGGCGGTCAGCGCAAACCGATCGACGTACAGCGAGACGAGCAGCAGGACACCCGGAAGTGTCGCACTCACCTCGTTCGAGAGGAGCGCGAGGACGAGCGCAACGCAGCACCCGAGCAGGAATCGTCGCCGGCGGCTTTGAGCGTAGTCGAAGAACAGCGAGACGCACGTCAGAAAGAACAGCATCGTGACGGTGTACTGCACCACCGAGATCCAAAACCCTTGCACGAGCGACGGATAGCGCGAGACGCTGAGCAGCGCCGCCACAATGGCGACGCGGGAATCAAAGGACAGCTGCCGCGCCAAGCGATACACCAGCGGCGCTGCCAGAAAGTGCGCAGCGAGGCTGACGGCCAGATACCCAAAGGGCTCGTAACCAAAGAGACGAAAGCCCAGCGAGAAGAAGACGTCGGTTGTAAGGGGGCGGTAACTCCACCACATCCGCCGACCCAACGGAAGGAAGACTCCCAGCCAGTTTATCGGTAGCCGCATGAGGGTGAAGAAAGTGAAGTCGTCGCCGACAAACCACTGGCGCCGTGCGACCATAATGCTGGCGCCAAGCAGTAGGCAGGCGACGATCGCGGCAGCCAAAAGGAAAACGCGGGACGGCGGATTATCGCTTGGACCCGAGACTGGCGCGGTGTCTTCTGTTCCCCTGCGCGCTGTTGCTAGGTCATTCATGGGTGATCACGACAACGAGTCACAGTCGGCGCTGCGCGGTCGTTCAACCGCGATGACTTGAAGCGGCACGGCGCTGCCCTTCTAACGGGAGCGGGTCATCCATTGCAAGCGAAAAGGTGAGTGCCCGGCGTGTAGCGCTCTTGCGAAACGGTGTCGCCTACAGTATGCGGATTCCACCTGACGCCGGGACATCGATCAAATCGAATGGGCTCACCATCCCCCCCGAAGCACACGTTCGTGCCGAGTATCCTCGGACCTCGGCCCACGAAGCGGCGCTGGCTGGTCGTTGTTGGCTGCCCGCTGGCCGTCGCCCTCGCCCTGGCGCAGGGAATCTATTTCGAGGTTAGGGGTTGGTAAACAGTGAATCCTACAGTTGATACGGCAGCCAGAGACGGCTGCTGCCACGGGGCAGTTCGCGCTGCCCAGGGAAATCAAGGGTGGCAGCAGGCCTCTCTACCTGCTGCAAAGGGTTTTGAAGCGGTTAGATTACAAACAATATTTTCTACCAGCCCCTTAGTACTGCTTGATCATGCAACACGCGGACGCGGAGCATTCTGAACCCGGAGCGACAAAGATGGCGTCGACGGCCGTGATCTGGGATCGCGTCGGCACTTCATACCTTATGAGGCGTTGGCGGTGGGTGGTGGAGGGCATCGCCGTGACCGGGGTCTACGCTCTCCTGGCGGTTGTGTTGCTGTACCCACTGTTCTCGCATCCCGCCAGCACCGTCATCGACGCGCTCGCGATGCCACACGGCTGGCTGGTCATGCCGGATGTCTATCTAAATATATGGGTGAAAGCGTGGGATTGGCACGCGCTGACGACGGTGCCGTGGACGCTGTTCGACGCCAACATCTTTTATCCGGCGCCCGATGCGCTGGCGTGCTCGGAGCACATGCTGGGGCACGTGCCGATCTTCGGGCCGGTCTACGCGTTGTCCGGTAATCCGGTGCTCGCCAACCAAGTCAACCTGCTGCTGTCCTTCGCGCTCTGCGGGGCCGCGATGTACGCCTGGCTTCGGCACTGGCGAGTCCCGGCGCCGGCGGCGTTCTTCGGCGGCTTCGTGTATGCGTTCTGCCCTGTGCGGGCCTACGACGTCGGCCACGCGCAGCTGTTGTCGGGACAGTACCTGCCGCTCGCGCTGCTGTTCTTCGATCGCACGCTCACGCGGCAGCGGCCGGCGGATGCCGCGGCGTTCGGCGCCTTCCTGCTCTGGCAGATGTTGTGTTCGTACTATCTGGCGTACATGACGGCGACCGCGATGACGGGCTACGCGCTTGGCGTGCTGTGGGTCACGCGCGGCCGGCTGCGGCGGCGCGGCGTCGGCCTGGCGCTCGCGGCCGCGGTCATCGCTGGGGTTCTTTTCGTTGCGCTGAGCCTGCCCTACCTGCGACTGAAGGAGATGGGTGTCATCTCCACGTACGATCAGTCCTGGTGGCCCTACGCTACCGGCAGCGATCTGTGGCGGAACTATCTCTACCCGCCCGGCCTCATCCGGCACCTCGGACTGAAGCTGGATCGCGGCGGTATTCTCTACGTCGGACTTCTCGCGGCGGCCTGCGCCATGGTCGCGATGCTGCCTCGGCGGGATCGATTCCGCGTGGCGGTCCCTTGGGCGCGAGCGGGAGCGCTGGGCGCGGGCTTCGCCTGCTATGTCATGGCGCTGGGACCGCTCCTCATAGTGGGCGGCCGCGCGCTGCCGCTCCCGTATGGTTGGGCAGTGCGATTTGTACCGGGGTTCTCGTCGATGCGGGTGTCCAGTCGCTTTGCGCTCGCCGTCATGGTGGGCTTCGCCCCGCTCGCCGCTCTCGGGTGGGCACGCGTCTCAGGGTGGTTTGCCAAGGGTCGTACATCGGCAGAGATCGCTCTGCTCGTCGTCGCTGTGGGCTGCACGGCCTTCGAATACGATTTCCTCGGACGCCAGTACTTCACGCGCGAGATATTAGTGGACGACAGCGTGATCGGCGTCTATCGGGCGTTGGCCGCGCTGCCGCCGGGACCGGTGGTCGAGCTCCCCGGAGGGACTTTTCCCGGCGAGCTTATGGTTCTGACGACCGAGAGCCGATACATGTTCTACAGCACCTTTCACTGGCACCCATTGCTCAATGGCTACAGCGGTTACCGGCCCCCGAGCTACGACCCGGTGTTCGCGCTAGCGCGGGCGCTGCCGGACGCGCGGGCGATGGCTATTTTGGGCCGTATGACGGGGCTCCGCTATATCGTCCTGCACACGTTCGAGCTGTCGCCCGACCGCCGACGGCTATGGTCGGCACCTGCCGGACTGCGGCACGTTGGAACCTACGGCACCGACATGCTCTACGAGGTAGTCCAGCCGCCCCCGCCAGACCTCCGAGACGAGTTGGTCCGCAGCGGTCCCCGCCAAACGACCTTCCTCGGCACCGCGCTTGCTCCAGTGACGGCCAGCGGTCGCCACGCGGCGCTCTCCCTGCGCCTTCCCGTGGCGCCGATCGCCCTTCCGGGTCTCGGCTTTCCGCTCGAGCTTTGGGTGACAAACAACTCCGTGGAGAGGTGGCCGAGCTTGTCACTGGGGACCGAGCATCTGGTGATGGTGGGCTACCGGTGGACCGATTCGACCGGCCGCGTTGTCAGCGAGGCGCCGCAGGCCGGGCGGCTGCCCTACGATCTTACGCCCGGCGAGTCGTCGCCTGCCGTCCTGTCCATTGTCGCACCGCAGGTGCCGGGGTCGTATCGCTTGCAGGTCGGCGTCGTGCAGGATGGCGAGTGGTTTCCGGAGCCGCTGGCCGCGCTTCCTGTGACCATCCCACCCGCCCCCGCGTCACTGGCGCGCTGACAGGACTATCCATGCATCGGTGCCCTGCGAGCGCCAATCGCACGGCAACTCGGTGAGCGCTCGCGTACGCCACGGTCAACGATTCCTCGACGCTCAGCGTTCCGCACGCCCAATAGCCGCGCACGTGGCACTCCCGCGACGATCGCTTATGAATCATCCGGGGGAGGGCCGATAGGAGTAGGTTCACGCGCGCGGGGAGGCGCGGCCCGGAAGAGCCGTCCGGACCCTTCAGCCAGGAAACACGTCCGGGCGGACAAACACCGTGAACCCGAGCCAGATGTCGCAGCCGAGGCCGGGGTCCAAGTAGGTGTAGAGGCTGCGCTGAAGGTATCCCGGGGCGGGCCATCGCGCCGCCGCTCGGTAGCCTGCTCGGCCAGACGTGAGGCTGTCGAGTTCGCGTGCCTCCGGGCTCCCCGGTCGATCTCGTCGGATGGCGACATCGTAGAACTCCGGCAGGACGAACATTTCTGGTCGTTGATCGAGCCAGTGCCCGTCGGTGACCGGCAGATACGCGATGTCGGGTCGGCGGAGGAGCTGCAGCTGGTGTGCAATCCCGAAGTAGTCGAGCGGCAAGCTCGGGACCGCCACGTGAATCACTCCGCCGCCCCGCCCATCCCTGTGCGCTGCGGCCTCGGCGATCCAGTCGGCGACGGCTTTGTGCTGCTGCGTCGAGAAGTGCTCGACGAGGGTAATCGACAGGACGCCCGAATAGATCGCGATGCCGCCCACCAGCGCGATACAGGCGCGCGGCCGGAGCCCGCACACAGCACGAGCGGCCCAGATGACGAGCGCAGGGACCAGCGGCAGGAGATATCGCGGGAAGCATACCTGTGCGCGCCCGATGACGACGAAATAGGGGATCGCCGCCGCGAACAAGACACGATCGGCAATGGTCCGGCGTCGCAGCGCAACTGCGACACCGACCAGACATGCTCCATACAGCGGCCACCCGAGGGTGAAAGGGAACAGCGCCACGAGCTGGAAAAGGTAGGGTCGGCCGTACCATCCGAGCAATGGTACCAGGTGGTTGTTGAGGAACCCCTTGGCGAATGCCGGGTTCATCGTGAAGGCGCTGTGCATCGCGATCGCGTCCCGCGCAAGATCCCAACGGATCAGACAGGCCGGACATCCGATCGCGAAGGCGCCGCCGAACGTGGCGAGGCCGACAACAGTCAACCGCAGCGCCCAGCGGAGACTGCGTCGCTGCGTGAATTGCTCGGCGACCGCCCAGCCCAGGATGGCGATCGCCGCGAGTCCGGTGTACTTGCTCGCCAGCGCGCAGCCTGCCAGGCCGCCTGTAAGGGCGGCTCGCCAAGCCGCGCCTGCGAGTGCGAGGCGGTACCCAGCCCAGATCGCCAGCGCGAAGCACATCGTCAGTAGGGTATCCGTTGACGCAGAGGGCCCGTATACGACGTGCAGAGGCGCCACGGCGAGAAGCAGGGCGGCGACGACGCCGGCCCGCCTTCCGTACAGGCGCGCGGCGAGGTGGCCGACAATCCAAACTGTGAGAATACTCAATCCTGCAGAGATGCCCCGGGCAATCAGGACGCTTTCCGTCGAGAGCGGGTTGGGAGGATGCTGTGGATACCCGAGCCGGTAGGCCAATGCCACGGTTCCGCCCACGAGATGATCGAAGAGGGTCGGATAGTACAGTCGCGGCGGAAGGAACGATTGCCACGTTAGCGGTACGAACGACGCGCCGACGGATGAGTACCAGTACTCGTCCGGGAACACGTAGCCGTTGGCGATTCCCCACGAGAGCCGCCAGCACCGCAGGGCACCAGCCAACAGAAGAATGCCGACCATGGCGAGCGCATCGGTTGTACGATCCTGTTCGGTTCCGTTCTCGCGCATAGGGCGTGGATGTCGTGTAACGCACTCGCGGGGAGCGGCGCAAGACGGCGTGGCCCGCCCGTGAAAAATATCCGAACTGCCGGTGAGGCGGCCGGCAATACACGCGGAGCACAGGGGCCTCCGCGGTCGCGGGCGGCCGCAGAGGCCCTGCGCACGGAGTGCCGGTTGCCTGAGAACCGGTAGCGGGGTGCCATAGAAAATTGTAGATGCCCGTTGTATGAGTGGTCGTTGCATGTCGCAGTGCCTCGTAGCGCAATGTCGTAGTCAGGTTCGGGGTGTCCGCACCGCGCGAGATGAGATGAGGACTGTGCGCCTGGTTGGCTGACGAAATGTCGCTCCTGCCGTCGAGATCTCCACTGTGGTTGTGGGCAAAGGTCCTGCTGTGCCTGATGCTCCTCGATGTCTTGCTCTTTCGCGCCGGGCTCCTGTGGCAGACGTCGCCCGTCTTCGGCGGCATCGGCTTCGAAATAGAGAAATGGAGTCAGCTGTTCGCCGCGGCGCATGAGTTCGAAGCCGGGCCCGGTGATGCACCGACCGCGGTCATCATCGGTAGCTCGGTGGTGAACGTCGGCGTGGACGTGCTGACGCTCAATCACGCGTTGAAAGGGGAAGGGCTGGGCCGGGTAGTGCAGCTCGCGAGCTTCGGGGCGAGCGCAACGGAAACGGCGATCATGGTCTCGAACAGTTTGCGCATGCACCCGTGGCTCGTGATCTATGGCGCGACTACGCGGGATTTTCCAAGGGTCTTGGCCACCGACACCAGTATTGTTCGCATCTTCTACGACTCGTCAGCCGAACAGCCGGTTCTGCCAGGGATCGGAGCCGAGGCGGTGCTCGATGCACATGCCAAGCGCATCTGGAAGCTGTACCGGTACCGCTTCTTCGCGCGCCGCGCCTTGCTGACGGCACTCGGTGCGCTCTCCGGCCGGCTGCCCGCCTGGGCTCACGCGGCCGACGTTGAGGAGCCTCCACCCCCGGTTCCCCCCGAGGCGTACGAGATTTTTCCGGCGTGGGTTCTCTCCCCGCAATGGTGGGCGGGTTGGGAACGGTGGCGGCGCAGCGGGAAGTTCAGCGACTATCTGTCCTGGAATTCGGCCAAGGACAACATGCTGAGCACCTACCGCACGCAGACGTTGGCCAACTTCGGGCCGGACGGGAACCCGAACGTGAAATCGCTGGACTCGATGCTTGCGGGGCTACAGCGGGCAGGCGTGCGCACGGTCCTGCTGTTCTTTCCAGAGAACCCCGTCTTTCACGATCCCGAAGCGAAGCCCTACTTCGACGAGGGGCTGTCGCGCGCGTATGCCGACCTGTTCGCCACGGAGGCCGCAGCGCACGGCGCGCGCTTCGAAGATCTCCGGAACTTCCTTGAGCCGTTCGAACTCTACGATATGGTGCACCCCAACAAGCTGGGGGAGAAGAAGCTGACCGCGCACATTGCACAAATCATCGCCCAGGAGTGGCGGGCGCGATAGGGCGAGGCGGGCGTGTGCCTTGGGAATCGCGCACTGTCCCCGTATCCGCATTGGGGGAACAGAACAATCATGTGGCGGAATGGCACATGCAGCAGCCGCATGCCGGCGGAGCGCCCGTTTCCCTGGACGGAGCCACGATTCTGGACGACACTCCAGCCGTGTATAGGCAGTTCATACGCTAGGATGACGCCGGCCGATTCTCGCAAGCCGAAGTATGGTGGCCTGCGCGACCCGATCCACTTGAACGAAGCGGGACGCGCGAAGCTCGCCGCTTTGCTCGTCGAGCCGGTGGCGGAGGCGGTGCAACGCGCGCTCCACGACGGCGCGGATGGCGCCTGGTAGCGCCGTCGTCGAGCGCCTGCATGACTTTCAATGCCTAGGTATACAACTTGTTCTTGCCGGTGACCTCCTGCCTGTACCGGCTGGCGCCGCGGCGCTGGCGGCCGGTCGTGCGACCGGCGCCTGGCACGCGCCACCCGCGGCGCTCTGCGCCGGCGTACGCGGTGACTAGTACGCCGGCGTTTTGCGGCGTAAAGTGACGGCGACATGTCGCCCCTGTTCCCCCGCTTGCTCGTGGCGCCCAAGCAATCCTTCTTCCTGTTCGGCCCCCGCGGCACCGGCAAGAGCACCTGGGTGCGAACGCGGTTCCCGGCCGCGCATCGCATCGATCTGCTCGACGAGGAACTCTACCACTCGTATCTCATGCGTATCGGGTCGTTCGCGGACGAGCTGCGCGCGCTGCATTCTGGCACCACCGTCTGCGTCGACGAGGTCCAGCGGTTGCCGCAACTGCTCAACGAGGTGCATCGCTTCATCGAGGAGAAGCGGCTGCGCTTCATCCTGTGCGGTTCCAGCGCACGCAAGCTGAAGCAGCAAGGAACCAACCTCTTGGCGGGGCGCGCGGTGCGCCGCGAGATGCACCCCTTCGTGCCAGCCGAGCTTGGCGAGGCGTTCTCGTTGGAGACCGTCCTCTCCGTCGGGAGCCTGCCGGTCATCTGGCAAGCCCCGTCGCGCCGGGACGCCCTGCAGGCCTATGTTCGCATGTATCTCAAGGAGGAGATCCAAGCCGAGGCACTCGTCCGCAACCTACCCGGCTTCGCTCGATTTCTGCCGATCGCGGCGCTCTTTCACGGCCAGACCTTGAACGCTGCCACGCTGGGGCGCGACGCCGGAGCGGCGCGGACGACCGTCGCCGGATACCTCGACATTCTCGAGGACACCTTGGTCGCCTTCCGCCTCCCGGCCTACGCCGCGCGGATGCGCGTGCGCGAGAAACGCCACCCGAAGCTGTACTGGGTCGACGCCGGAATCGTCCGGGCCCTGAAGGGTCAGCACGGTCCCCCCGCTGCCGAGGAGCGCGGCAGCTTGTTCGAAGGCTGGATCGCCGGGCTGTTGCGCAGCTACCGCGACTACCGCGAGCTGTTCGAAGATTGGTATTACTGGGCGCCGGCGGAGGCGGCGCGCACCCAGGTCGACTTTCTTCTGAACCGCGGCAGCGAGTGGCTCGCGATCGGAACCAAGACCGCGGCCGGCGTGAGCGATGACGCGCTGCGCGGCCTGCGGGCCATCGCCGGCCTCAAGGGCCTCGTCCGCCGGGTCTTGGTGGTGCCCGGTGGCCGGCGATTGCTGAGCCGCGATGGCATCGACGTGTTGCCGGTCGACCAGTTCCTGCGAGCGCTCGATGAGGGGGCGCTGTGGCCGTGAAAGTTATCGTCTCTTCGAGCCATCAGCGTTCGACCACCGGCCCTCAGGCTCGCTTCTGCTGCGGGCCGCACCCGTGCCGCCGGCGCCGAGTACGTGAGGACGGCGCACGATGATCTTCAATACGTGGGTGTACGGCCTGTTCCTGCTGGTGACCTTCTGCGTGTACTGGCTGGCGCCGGTGCGCTGGCGGTCGCTCGTCCTGATCGGCTTCGGCTTCTACTTCTACTGGTACTACTATCCGATCCACACCCTGTTCATTGCGGCCATGACGGTCCTGGTGTTCGGGCTGAGCTGGCTTGTCCGTCCCGCCGGCGGCCGCGGGCGTCGGTTGTGGTTCACGCTCGCCACCACCCTGTGCCTCGGCACGCTCGCCTATTTCAAGTACCAGGGCTTCCTCTTCAATTCCGCCGGCTGGTTGCTGGGCGTAGCCGGCGTGCACACGCATCTCGACCCGCCGCAGCTGCGCGCGCCGCTGGCGATCTCGTTCTTCACCTTCGAATACATCCATTACCTGATCGAGGTGTACCGCGGCACCTTCCCGCCGGCCGGGGCGCGTGACTTCACCCTCTTCATCATGTTCTTCCCAACCTTGATCTGCGGACCGATCAAGCGCTTCCAGCAGTTCAATCCACAAGAGTACGCGCAGAAACCGCTCGATCCACAGAACGTGAACTACGGCCTCGAGCGCATCCTCTTCGGCCTGGCGAAGAAGACGCTGATCGCCGACACCGTGGCGCCGTGGTGCACACCGGTCTTCGTCCATCCGGAGGCCTACACGTGGGTGCAGCTGTGGCTCGGCGTGTATGGCTACGCCATGCAGATCTACTTCGACTTCTCCGGCTACTCGGACATCGCCATCGGCAGCGCTAAGCTCCTCGGCTACACGGTACAGGAGAACTTCAACTATCCGTACCTGCAGCCCAACATCGCGCGCTTCTGGCGCTGCTGGCACATCTCCCTGACGTCGTGGATCACCGACTATCTGTACATTCCGCTGGGCGGCAACCGCACTGGCGAAGGGCGGGCGTACGTCAACCGCTTTATCTCCATGACTCTGTGCGGCCTGTGGCACGGCGCGGCGTTCCACTTCATGGTCTGGGGCATGTACCACGGCATCGCGCTCAACCTGTACCGCGCGTACCAGCTGCTGCGGGTGCGGCTGGGCTGGCCGAAGCTCGGAGACAGTCACGTGGCGCTGCGCCCCCTGAGTGTGCTGTTCACGTTCCACTTCGTCTGCATCGGTTGGGTTCTGTTCGTGTGCGATCTCGCCACGGCCTGGGTGATCATCCGCCGACTGGTGTGGCTGGGGTGAGCCGCGCGAGGCACTCGGCGGCGGCCGCAGCGGTGTGGATCGAGAGCATCGGCGATGTGGTCGACCGACGGATCTGGAACAATGGAGATGAACATGGCAAAGCTACGTCTGATGGCAGACCCGTCTCAGTCTTCGACAGGTGACGCAGCTCCACCGCCACCCTCTCCTGCGGAACGCCTCGCGGGCGCGCTGCGCCGCTTTGCGGCCGACAATTGGAAAGTGGTGCTCTACGTTCTCCTCATCGTCCTCTGCGTGCTGTTCGCCCCGGAGGAGCCCCTGAAATTCATTTACACGGAATTCTGAATTCCAATTCTAGCGCAGGATATACGATCGGCCCACGATGGATTCAGCGACACCCCAACCGTCACCGCCATGCTTGGCGCCGTAGGAATGCTGGTCGATCTCGCGGAATACCCGAGCGCCGGGTCCATCGGGCGTGTGTCGAGGCAGAAGAGCAGCGCGGCTACGCTAAGCAATAGTGCAACGGCATAGGTGAGCCTGCCCCATGGGACAAACGCCCAGCCTGACAGTCACTGGTACTGATCCAGTCTGCGCGAGCGTGAGTCGTGCTTGAGACAGTGCGCAACATCTACGTCAGTAGCGCGGATAGAAAGCGGACGCGGAAAAGCGTACGGACCAGAACATAGCTAAGTCCAAGTACTACCCCGAGGTCCAACAGCGCGACCGCCCCACCAAGATACGGCAGAGAAGTGAAGAGGAATGCGGCGCGAATCGTGTAAGAAGTGCATGCGCGAGAAAGATCCCGTAGGAGTGCCAACCGAGCTCGACAAAGGCCTGAGCAATGCGCCCGGGCCTAGCCGATACTAACGGTAAGGTTGATTAACGCGAGTGTCAGGGACTGTATGGCACCACTTTGAGGGGTAGACGGTAATGCCCGCCAAGCGACGGGTCGAAGCTGCCGATGCCTTCTTGCACGAGAGCGATCTCAAGCGTGTACTCGCCGGGGGATATGGGAGGTGAGAACCAGATGGGACTGCGAACGGTCTGGCCGGGTGCGAGGTCGGCCGCCAGCGGGATCGGCGCGGCGTCGTTGCGCCAGACGATGTCCTGGGCGGAGTTACGGATGCGAACAACCAGTCGGACGCCTGGGGCTCCCGGCGGCACGATGCCCGGCCACATGCGCTCGCTGCGATTCTCAACAAGGATAGACCCAATGTTCGGCAGACCGTTAGGCACGACTGATGGGAACTGCGGATCAGACAAGTGAGCGCGCTGGCCGTCCCAACCAAGAGGTTGGAGTGGCGCCCCGTTCGGCGTACGTCCACCCCACTCGCTGAGCGGCCGGCTGAGGGGCGGTGGCTCAGTTGTCGCCTCGGCCGGCAGCAGATAGACCGTGTCGCTATCGAACTGATGGACCGGCAGTCCGCTCGTCGCCCAGGCGTCGAGCTGTGCAGGCGTGAGTCCCTCACTATGCAGCACAACGTAGCGTACGCCGGCGAGCCGTGCCATGTCCTGAATGGCGGCAGGATCGGGGAGACGAGCCGCCATTGCGGCGAGCAAGCGATAGGTGGGCGCCGAGTACGAGCTCTCGCCATTCACCAATGGATGCCAGTGATAGAGGCTGCGGTACTGGCGGAGTCCCTCGACCTCACGGTCGAGGCCGAAGTCTTCGTAGTTCCGAAACGGGAACTCCAACACAGCGCCTGGCGGCGCCGTCGCCAGCCAGCGGTAGACGGGTGGGAGCGTGGCGCGCGTCTCGATGGGTCGTAACGTGAGTGGTTGTCCGTCGACAAAGCGGTGCACCGACCAAGCCGCACAGCCGATCACGAGCGCACCGGACAGTGCGTTGACGATCCGGGCCCTGCGCGGCAACCATGTCTGCGCATGCCGCCGGGCCCCGGCGACGGCGATGCCGGCGAGTGCGGCGATCGCCATGGTGACGGGGGCGTTGAAGCGCAGGGGCACACGAACCGCGCCGAAGCCGGGGACAAAGCGTGCGCCGAGAGTGTAGGGGCCAGGTACGCTGTGCCCGAGGACGGTGATTTCGGGCCCGAGGGCAAGGAGATGAGCGACAACCGCAACGACAAACAGGGCCGCGATCCATGCCGGGTCAACCTGCGTGCGGAGCCCGTACCGCCAATAGACCAGCGCCGCAGCCGCCAGTGGCAGGGCCAACGATACAATGCCAAAATCCCCAGGTTCTGCTGAGGCTGTCCGGAAGACGGTCCGGAGGGAGTCGATGCTCGGCGGCGAGATCGCCCCAGCCCGCTGCATCACGAGGTACGGCAGAGCCGAAAGGGCGACGACGACACCCGCCGAGAGCACGGGAAACAACAGCAGGCGCCAGCGACGTCGTGCCGCTGCGCTCGTCAACCAGAGTGTTGCGCAGAGAAGGGCAATGGTCAGGAAGGCAAAGTAGGCCACGTAATACGAGCACAGGCCCTGGACGGTGAGAACGACGCCGAGCAGGACCGGCCAGCGCCAGCCCGGTTGTGAGACGGTGCGTTCAGCGCACAGTGGAATCAGCGGCAGGTAGTAGTTTCCCTCGAGGTTCAGAGCGCTGAGATGAGAGGCGCGCAGCGGGCTGAACGCGAACAGTACCCCCGCCAGGATGGCGGCGGGCCACGATGCGGTCCATGACCGGACCAGCGCCACCATTGCGAGAAACGCCGCCGCGAACGTCAGGAGCAAGGTGGCTTGGTGTGCGAAAACGGGGTCCCGAGAGAGCACGGCCAGCGGGAAGTATACGGGGAGCACGCCGAGCATATGTTCCGTCGTCGCCAGGCTAAGGCGCGCAGGGTAAAAGATGTTGGCGTCGAAGAGGTGCGTCGGCGACGTCGTGAGCGCGTGCACATCCCAGGCGAGGATCCAGGTGGTGAGGTAGGTGTCACAGCGAGCCCGCCAAGCGAACATTCCAGCAAGCTCATAAATGTGCGTGTGCAAATGAGCCGCGAGTGGCCAGGTGCCCCACACTGACACCAGCACCGCACCGGCACAGGCGGTCAACGGTGGGAGTACCGTTCGGAACCGCCCTCGCTCGTCGGACATGAGGCGCAGATGTGTAACATAGACGAAGCCACATTGAAAACAGCGTGCGCGATGGTGCCTGACATGGAGCGCTTGCCAAGCTCGTCGTCGTACGAGAGGATGCACCGATGCGAGGGCGGTTGCTTTCTCTGAGTCCAACCCGGTACCGCGACGTGTGCACCCTTGGTGCGCACGTCGGGTGCGAGCCGCAGCCGATCCGATCCGGAGCATGTACGCGACGTTATTGATTGCACTGGGGGCCGGCGCGATCTGGCTGGCGGAGAAATCCGCGTGGGGCCGCCGCGCACTGCAGGCGACGTTGCTGACAGCCGTGGCGGCGGGGGTGGGCTTCTGTACCTACTTCACAATCTTCAGTCGATTCGCGGTCTACGACGACGAGGGGTACATGCTCACTACCATCTGGCACCTACTGGATGGTAAGAGACTCTACGACGATGTACACATTCCATACGGTCCAGTGTATTACATATTTGCATGGCTGGTCCATGGCGTCTTGCAAGTGCCGCTAGGGAACGACAGCGCACGGATCGGAACGCTTATCCTGTTAGCTTTGAGCACAGCGCTTGCCACCTGGACGGTAGTCCGGATGATACCGGCGGCGAGGTTGGGCCAGGGGATCACAATTCTCCTGCCAGTGTTTTGGATAATGCACGCGCTGGGAACGACCGCCGAGCCGGGGCATCCCGAGGTGTTGGTGCTGCTTCTGGTGCCGACGGCACTTCTGGCCGGATCGTTCGTTGCCGAGGCAGGTCACGGTTGGGCGATGGGGGCCCTCGGAGCAGTGGCGGCGGGGTTGGTGCTCATCAAGGTCAATATCGGGGGGTTCTTCTGCGTCGCAGCATTGTTGGCGCTGGTCCTCAATGCGCCCCATCGCATGGGCTGGAGTGTGGTGCGTTGGGTGTTGCTGGCGGCGGCGTTGTTGCTGCCCGCGGTACTCATGAAGGCCCATCTGCGGGAGGCGTGGGCCCAGCGGTTCTGTGCGACGGTCGTGCTCGGGGTGCTGCTGTGCTGGGTGGTCGGCTCGCGCGATCAACGCGGAATGAGAACCAGCCTGCGGCAGCTGGGGATGTTCACCGCGGGTGCAATGGCACTGACCATCGTGGCGGTCGGATTCATGTTGCTACACGGCAGCTCGCTTGGTGGCATGGCCGTGAGCTTGATTGTCAAACCGGCTCGATTCAGTACGGGGTTTGGCTGGCCGATCAGAGCGCCGTGGGCATCGCTGTACTGGAGCGGTACGGGAGCCGCCTTGGCGTTCACGTACCTGGCCGCACGGGGCCGTTTGCGTACGGTGATGGAGGCTTATGTCCTCCCGTCGTGCAAGCTAGTGCTGGTCGTGGCGAGTCTGGCGCAGCACTGGGGATATCGCTTGCTGGCGGGGATCGATCCTTTGCGCGATCAGGTGTGGCCGCTGCACTATGCGATGGGCTTCCTGTGGCTGACACTGCTGGCACCGGGGCATCGAGAGCCGAGTTCCAGAGAGCTTTTCATGCGGCGTCTGCTCTGCTTCGTCGGCGCGCTGCAAGTGCTCCAGATGTACCCGGTGCCGGGATCGCAGATGATCGTCGGTACGGCGCCCATCATCCTCGTGCTGATGGTGTGGGTCAGCGACTCACTTGAGACTCTCGAGCAGGCTGCGGAGGCGTGCGGGCTGAGCGGGGTGTTCAAACCGGTGCATTGGGGAGTGAGTTTCCTGGCGATCTGGGTGATTGTCGCGTCGACGGCGGAGGCCTACGAACGGTTCGAGCGCCAAGTGCCCGTGCATCTTCCCGGCTCCCGATTGACGCGAATGGACGAGGGGCAAGCGGCGTTGTATCAGTGTCTAGCGGATAGCGTGGCGGCAGCGGCGGACACCTTCGTCTGCAGCACGGGCTTGAACAGCCTGTATGTGTGGTCGAACACGCTTCCGGCGGCCCCCGTGGTCATCGGAAATTCATGGAACCTGTTAGATGAGAGCGAGCAGACGGAGCTGCTAACGCTGAACCGGCTCAAACCGCGACTGATCTTCATCGAGCACCCTGGATGGTTCGGACCGAACAAAATGACACCGTTCCTGGAGTATGTGCACGAGGCGTTTCGGCCGGTGGCGCGGCTCGACGGATATACCATCATGGCGCGGGCGGAGCGCACGGATGTGCGGCTGCGCAGTTGTGCCTGGCGCGTGACGGACGAAGCGGCGCGCCGGCTCGTGCTGCAGGCCGCGGCAATGAATGATCCGAGGACGGTGCGAATGCAGGTCCTGCGACTGTCGATACCACGAGCGTATCTGGGGAGACAGGTGACGCACGTGCGGCTGATCGACCTGCTAAGCCGCGGGATGCTGGCAGACACGGCGGCTCGCGATCCGGAGACGCGCGCCATTCTGCTGGATCGGGCTGGGCAGAAGCTATTGCCGATGAACATCGATACGGCGGCAGTGCCGATGCCAGCATCCCCGGAGGCATGGGACCTGGCGATTCCCGCCAGCATTGATCTCGGCAAGACGACCGCCTTGTCCTTTCCGGCACTGCAGTTCTATGACAAGGGGACGCATATCATGACGATTCCGGTGGCGGTCGGGTGGGCGGAGCCGACGGCAGAGCCGTAAGGTTTCGCTTCGCCACAGACACGGCGGCGAGATAGCGAAGGTTTGGATGCAGCAAGACAGGAGTCTACTATAACGATCAACTGGGTTCGTCGTGCGGCCTGCGGGGGCCTTCCGAATCACAGGAGCAGAGAATGAAAGTCGTACTGCTAGCAGGGGGCCAAGGCACTCGCCTGAGGGAAGAGACCGAGTATCGCCCCAAGCCGCTCGTGGAAATCGGCGGGCGGCCGATCCTTTGGCACATCATGAAGACCTTCGCGCTTTACGGCTTTCATGAGTTCATCATCTGCCTGGGATACAAGGGGCAAATGATCAAAGAGTACTTCCTGAACTATGAGGCGATGACCAACGACCTGACGCTCCGCCTCGGGAGGAGCCACAGCGTTGTCTATCACGACGCCCACAACGAGCAGGATTTCTGCATCACCTTGGCGGACACCGGCCTGGAGACGATGACCGGCGGGCGGGTGAAACGCGTCGCGCGATACATCGATGATGATCTGTTTGCTGTGACCTATGGCGATGGTGTAGCGGACGTCAACATTCGCGAGCTTGTGAAGTTCCACAGAGACCACGGCAAACTGGCCACCGTGATGGCGTATAAACCCATCTCACGCTTCGGCCTGCTGGAGCTGTCGGACGCCAGCCAGGTAACAGCCTTCGCGGAAAAACCCCAGGCCGATAGCTGGATCAATGCTGGCTACTTTATCTTTCATCGCAAGGTGTTGGATTACATTGACGGGGACGACTGCATCCTGGAACATCAGCCACTGGAGAAACTCGCCCACGCAGGGCAACTGGTAGCCTATCGCCACACCGGGTTCTTCTACGCGATGGACACGTATCGCGAGTACAAGGTGCTCAACGACCTGTGGAATTCGGGCAAGGCGCCGTGGAAGATGTGGTGATGCACGGCACGTTCATAACGCAGGCGTTCCGCGGGCGGAAGGTACTGGTCACCGGCCATACGGGATTCAAAGGTTCGTGGCTGAGTCTGTGGCTACACAGCCTCGGTGCGCGCATTACAGGCTACGGTCTCGCGCCAGCAACTGATCCAAGCAACTTCGTCGTCTCGCAGGTGCGCGATGTTCTCGAAGGTCATTATGAGGCGGATGTCCGGAACATCGCCTCGCTGCATGCCGCGATCGACCAGTCGGACCCGGACGTGATCTTCCACCTGGCCGCTCAATCATTGGTCCGGGAGAGCTACGCGGCACCGCTAGAGACGTTCGACACGAACGTCATGGGGACGGTGAACCTGCTGGAGGTGCTTCGCCGGCAAGCCAAGCCGTGTGTAGTGGTGGTCGTCACTAGCGACAAGTGCTACGCGAACCGCGAGCAGGTGTGGGGGTATCGCGAGAAAGACGCGATGGGCGGGCATGACCCGTACAGCGCCAGCAAGGGGGCCACGGAACTCGTTGTCGCGTCGTATCGGCACTCCTTCTTTCCACCGGACAAACTCGGCCAGCATCGGGTGAAACTGGCGTCCGCACGGGCCGGGAACGTGATCGGCGGCGGCGACTGGTCGAGGGATAGGATCGTCGTGGACTTGGTGACACACCTGGCTCAGGGCAAGCCGGTGCCGGTGCGCAATCCACGGGCGGTGCGGCCTTGGCAGCACGTGCTCGAACCATTATCCGGGTATCTGTCGCTGGCGGCGTGGATGCTACTATCAGACGGCATGAAGTATTGCGCGGCGTGGAACTTCGGGCCGCGGGCGGGAGGTGAAGCGACGGTGCAGGAACTGGTCGAACGGTTCTGCCAGGCGTGGGGTGGCGGACGGTGGGTAGACGTGAGCGATCCGCAACAACCGCACGAGGCGAGCATCCTACGGCTGAGCATCGACAAGGCTGCCTGGGAACTCCAGTGGCAACCCATGTGGAACCTGGCGCAGACGGTCGCTCGCACAGCCGCGTGGTATCGCCGGTTCTACGAGCGGCCCACCGAGTCGATGCGCACGGTGTGCCTGGCCGATCTGGAAGCGTTCATGGGTGCGCAGCCGACTGCTGCGTGATGGGATGAGCGACAGAAGCGAAAAGGAGATAGAGGCGGAGATTCTCCGTCTGACCGGGGAACTCCACCGCGTTCGCACCGCACGGCAGACGCCGTTCGTGGCGGGACAGTCCACCGTACCCTATGCCGGGCGGGTGTACGACGAGAACGAAGTGAAGGCGGCGGTGAAGTCGTCGCTGGATTTTTGGCTGACGCTCGGGCCGGAGGGCGAAGCGTTCGAAAAGGAACTTGCGGCGTTTCTCGGACTCCGGCACGCGTCGCTGGTGAATTCGGGGTCGAGCGCGAACCTCGTGGCGTTCTATGCGCTCACGAGCCCGAAGCTCGAACGCCCCATTCAGCCGGGCGATGAAGTGATTACGGTGGGCGCGGGTTTTCCGACGACCGTGAATCCGGCGATCATGTACGGCTGTGTCCCGGTGTTCGTGGATGTCGATTTGGACACGGCGAACATCAACGTGACTCAGCTGGAAGCGGCGCGCAGCGACAAGACGCGGGCCGTCATGATCGCGCACACGCTCGGCAATCCGTTCGACCTCGACGCCGTGACCGCGTTTTGCAGGGAACACCACCTCTATTTGATCGAAGACAACTGCGACGCGTTGGGCAGCCGGTACGACGGCAAACTCACCGGCACGTTCGGCGACCTGGGCACCTCCAGCTTCTACCCGCCCCACCATATCACGATGGGCGAAGGCGGCGCGGTCTACACGAACGACCCGCTGCTGCGGCGGCTGGTGGAGAGCTACCGCGACTGGGGCCGCGACTGCTGGTGCCCATCCGGCAAAGACAACACCTGTGGCAAACGCTTCGAGTGGGATTGGCCGCGGTCGGCGGCCGAGTCGGCTGGCGGTGATTGCGCTGACCCGCACGAGGCCCTGCCACAGGGGTACGATCACAAGTACGTGTACAGCCATCTCGGCTTCAACTTGAAGCCGACGGATATTCAGGCTGCGATCGGCCGCCAGCAGCTCAAGAAACTGCCCGCGTTCATTGCCGCCCGCAAACGTAACTGGGCGACGATGCGGGAACTGTTGTCGGAGCTGGAGTGCGACTGGCACTTCATCTCGCCGACGCCGAAGAGCGAGCCGAGTTGGTTCGGGTTTCCGATGGTGATGAAGGAGCCCGGCCACCACAAGCTCACGGCGTTGTGCCGCGGGCTCGACGCCCAGAAGATCGGCAACCGCCGGCTGTTCGGCGGCAACCTGTTGTGGCAGCCGGCGTATCGAAACGTGCGGCATCGCACGGTCGGCGACCTGCGAAACACGAACACGATCGCGCTGGGCGGCCTCTTCCTCGGCGTTTATCCCGGACTCACGGAGGAAATGCTGCGGGCTCAGGCGCAAGCGGTGAAAACCATCTGGAAAGCCTTATGACACGCGGGTCTAGTCATCCACTGGCGGACGATCTCGATCACGTGCTGGACCATACCCGCGGGCTATGGGAAGAGCTGCGTGGTCAACGGATTTTCATCACCGGTGGGACGGGATTCGTCGGCTGCTGGTTGCTGGAAACCTTTGCGTGGGCCAACCGACACCTGGCACTGCAGGCTCAGGCCGTCGTGCTCTCGCGCAACCCGGCGGCGTTTGCGCGCAAGGCTCCGCATCTGGCGAAGGATCCGGCGATTACCTTCCACACCGGAGACGTACGCAATTTTGATGTGCCCGCCGGCGAGTTCTCTCACATCATCCATGCCGCCACCGAGGTGACCGGGACGCTGCAGGAGCGGGACCCGCTGGCGATGTTTGATACGATCGTCGAAGGGACACATCGGGTGCTGGAACTGGCACGTAGGCGCGGGACGAAGCGAATCCTCCTGACCAGTTCGGGCGCGGTCTACGGCCCGCAGCCGCCGGAGCTGAGCGGCTTCAGCGAGACGTTTGCCGGCGCTCCGGATGCAGTCAGCGTACGAAGCGCGTACGGCGAAGGGAAGCGGGCGGCGGAGCTTCTCTGCGCCTTGCACGCGGCGCAGTATCACCTGGAGCCAACTATCGCACGCTGCTTTACCTTCATCGGCCCGTACCTGCCACTGGACGGACACCTCGCGATAGGCAACTTCATTCGCGATGCGTTGCGCGGCGGCCCGATTGTGGTCCGCGGCGATGGGACACCCTATCGATCCTACCTGTATGCGGCGGACCTGGCCATTTGGCTCTGGACGATTCTCTTCCGCGGGGCTGTCGCGGTGCCGTACAATGTGGGCTCCGAAGAGGCGTTGCCGATTAGCGGCCTGGCACGTTTGGCAGCGGAGGTGATCGGAGGACCCGTGAAGGTGCAGATCGCACAGGCCGCCGTGCCGGGCAAGCCGGCGGAGCGGTATATTCCCTCGACCGCGCGGGCGCAGGCCGAGCTGCGACTGTCCTGTCACGTGGACCTCCGGAGCGCGATCCGCAAGACGGCCGCGTGGGCCGCCCGTGCATCCGCCAACCCTGATGAGACACAACTCTCGCGCAAAGCCGCAAAGCCACAGCGCTGAAGATCAGGAGACGTGAGTGGTTTCCGTAAGGTGATTCCTGATGAGGTTTCTCCGCGAACAGACGTCCTTTGTGAGAGAGTAGTCGATGGCGATAGGCGCCGCTGCTCCCTGCGATACGATCGAATTGGCGCGACAGGTCCGCCGGCAGGTGTTGCGGATGGTGACGCGAGCGAAAGCGTCACACGTGGGGAGTTGCCTGAGTGTGACGGATCTGCTGGCGGTGCTGTACGGGCAGGTTTTGCGGGTAGATCCGGCTCGGCCCGATGATCCCGAGCGGGACCGGCTGATTCTCAGCAAGGGGCATGCGGCAGCGGCTTTGTATGCGGTGCTGGCCGAACGGGGGTTTTTTCCGAAAGCCTGGCTGGAGCGGTACGGGCAGGACGGGCAACCGTTGGCGGGCCACAGTCATCATTACGGTGTGCCGGGAGTTGAGGTATCGACCGGTTCGCTGGGACACGGTTTGCCGATCGGTGTCGGCATGGCGCTGGCGGCGAAGCGTGATGGGCGGACGGCGCGGACGTTCGTGGTGCTTTCCGACGGGGAGTGCGATGAGGGATCGGTGTGGGAGGCGGCGTTGTTCGCGCCGCAACACCAGTTGGCCAACCTCGTGGCAATCGTCGATTACAACAAAATTCAGAGCTACGGGACGGTAAAGGAGGTGCTCGATTTGACGCCGTTCGCGGAGAAGTGGCGGGCATTTCGGTGGGCGGTGCGGGAGATTGACGGACACAATCACCGGGAGATTCTCGAGGCGACACGCGACGTGCCGCTGGAACCGGGCCGACCGACGGCGATCATCGCGCATACGATCAAAGGCAAGGGTGTGTCGTTCATGGAGAACCTGTTGCTGTGGCACTACCGCAACCCCTCCGAAGAGCAGTTGCAGCAAGCGCTGATGGAGTTGGGAGGGGGTGAATGAGGACAGCGTTCATTGACACGTTGATGGAGCTGGCGCAGGCGGACGAGCGAGTGTGGATGATCTGCGGAGATTTGGGGTATGGTGTGCTGGATAAATTTGCTGCTGCGTTTCCGGAGCGGTTCATTAATGCGGGCGTGGCGGAACAAAGCATGATGGGCATAGCTGCCGGGCTGGCCATGTCGGGCAAGACGGTCTTCGTGTATTCGATCGCCAACTTCCCGACGATGCGCTGCTTCGAGCAGATCCGCAACGATGTCTGTTATCACCAGGCGAACGTGAAGATCGTGGCAGTCGGTGGTGGGTTCACGTACGGAACGCACGGGTACACGCATCACGGAGTGGAGGATTTGGCCGTGATGCGGGCATTGCCTGGAATGACAGTGGCAGCGCCAGGAGACCCGCTAGAAACTGATCTAGTGACGCGGGCGTTGGCGGTGCGGCCGGGGCCGGCCTATTTGCGACTCGGCAAGGCTGGCGAGTCACGCGTGCATAACGGGACACCGGAGTTTGAGTTCGGAAAGGCGCTAGCCGTGCGGCCGGGGAAGGATGCGACGATCATTACCACCGGCGGAATGCTGAAGACCGCGGTGGCCGTGGCGGATCGACTTCGCACGGAGGGGCTGAGCGTGCGGATACTGAGCATGCCTGTTGTCAAGCCGATCGATGCGGAGGCAATTTTGGTGGCCGCACGCGAGACAGGGGTGATCGTGACAGCAGAAGAGCACAGCGTGACGGGAGGGCTGGGATCGGCCGTTGCGGAGGTGCTAGCGGAGGCGGAGGGGTTGCGAGCGCGGTTCAAGCGGTTCGGTGTCGCGGATCGACTGGCGCACGATATCGGGAGCCAAGGGTATTTGCGGCGGTTGATGGGTGATTTGGGCGAAGTGGTTCTGCAGGCGGCCGCTAGATAATCAGTGTAGCGCTGGTAACACAAGCGCTACAATTGGCGAATATTTGTTGAGTCGAAGTTGATTCTCTCGCGTTCGATGACGAGGGGACCCTTTCGGACCTGGGAGTGGATGGCACCGATGTATTCGCCGAGGACGCCGATGAAGAAGAGCTGGACGCCGGCGAAGAAGAACAGAGCGACGATGACCGTGGGAATGCCCGGCGAGGCGACTTCGCTGTGGAAGGCTAGGATACGGACCGCGGTGATGGATAGGTTGCCGATGGCATACAGGAGCGCGAGACAGGCGATCACCATTCCAGAGAAAAGGCAAAGGCGCAGCGGGACAATCGTAAAGGAGATGAGCCCGTTGAGGCCTTGGTCGACGAGGTGGTAGAGGCGGTTCTTCGAATAGCCGCGTTTGCGGGCGCGCCAGACGTAGGGAATGCCGATGGACTTGAAACCGCAAGAGGCAACCATGCCGCGGATGTAGGGGTAGTAATCGTCGAATCGGTGGAGAATGTCGACGACCTGGCGGTCTACGAGCTGGAATTCGCCGACATCGGCTGGAATATCGACCGCGGCCCAGCGCTTCACCAGAAGGTAGTAACGGTGACGGATGAAACGCATGAGGGCGCTCTCCTCGCGGTTGGCGCGGACGCCGAAGGCGATCTTGTAACCTTCTTTCCACTTCTGGACCATTTCGACGATGACTTCAGGGGGATCCTGGAGGTCGGCGGGGAGGAAAAGGACAACCGCGTCCCCGCTGGTCGAGAGGATGCCGTTGAACACGGAGCGGAAGGGTCCGAAGTTCCGGGAGTTGAGGATGACCTTGACGCGCGGGTCGCGAGCGGCAAGTTGGCGGAGGATTGCCGGGGTAGAGTCACTCGATCCGTTGTCGCAGAAGATGTGCTCGTAATCGTAGGCAGCAAGGGGTCCGGCAAAAAGGTCCTTGACGGCCTGATAGCAGACTTCGGCGTTGTCTTCTTCGTTGAAACAAGGGGTGACTATGCTGATTTTCTGTGCCGCCATGGATGGACTCGAAATTTAGCATTCCCCGCAAATCCACGCCATCCAGTCTTCTGCGTGGGGTTGTGCCACGCGTGGCTGGCGCACGAGCACAATAGGACCGTCCCGATCAGCCAGAGGCCGGACGCGTAGCGCCGGTAGATACTGCGGACCGGCAACGGTCAATGATGCACATATTACACCCCTCGCCCGACGCGGGGCCGTTGTTGGACGCACCTGGTATGCTCACGACTCACGCGCTTGGTAACACACCACGGCGATGCGTTCCAGGCGGCCGCGCCGATCCACTGCCGCGCTCTCCGGCAGCGGCGGCTGGCCATCCCTCTCGCTGGCGGCTCAGGGGATCCCCCCGAGTTTCGCATTGAAAGTTCGCCAGCGGCTGTGGTAAGCCTGAACCGTTCTCTGCGGCGGCGCGTCGTTGAAAGTACGGAAGAGTGACTACCCTGATGGCCTCTTGAGCGCTCTCGACCCTAGCTGTGTCCCACCGGCATCAGGGGAGTTGCCGCAGAGTGTAGATTGGCGACGATGCGAGTTCTGGTGACAGGTTCCAGCGGTTTGATCGGGTCTGAAGCCGTCCTGTGGTTCGACGGCGAGGGGCATACGGTCCTCGGTGTCGATAACAACATGCGCCGCGACTTCTTCGGGCCGAAGGGTGACACGACGTGGATGCTGACGCGGCTGCGGGAGCAGACGCGCCGCTTTACCCACGTGGCGCATGACATCCGCGACCGGGCGGCGATTTTCAAGCTCTGGCAGGACTACCGGCCCGAGCTCGTCATCCACTGCGCCGCGCAGCCGAGCCACGATCTCGCCGCGGCACGGCCGCTCGATGACTTCGAGGTGAACGCGCTCGGTACGGTGAACCTGCTCGAGGCCACCCGGCAGTTCACGCCCGAAGCGGTGTTCATCCTCATGAGTACGAACAAGGTCTATGGGGACGCGCCCAACACGCTGCCGCTTGTCGAACTGGAGACGCGCTACGACTACGCCGATCCGACCAACTACGAGGGGATCAAGGAGACCCTGTCGATCGATCACTGTCTGCACAGCGTCTTTGGCGCGAGCAAGGTGGCAGCCGATGTAATGGCGCAGGAATACGGTCGCTACTTCGGACTGCGTACCGGTATCTTCCGTGGCGGTTGCCTCACCGGCCCGAGCCACTCCGGCGTCGAACTGCACGGCTTCCTCAACTACTTGGTCGCGGTGGCCATGGCCCACGAGACCTATACGATCATCGGGTATAAGGGAAAGCAGGTGCGTGACCAGATTCACAGCTTCGACGTCATCCAGGCGTTCTGGGCGTTTGCGCGCGATCCGCGTCCCGGCGAGACATACAACCTCGGCGGCGGGCGGGCGAACAGCGCCAGCGTCCTCGAGTGCATCGCAATGGTCGAACGGCTCACCGGCCGCAGGCTCAAGACCGAATATCGCGACCAGGCCCGCAAGGGCGACCACATCTGTTACATCTCCGACCTGGGTAAGTTCCGCTCGCACTACCCCGGCTGGCAACTCACCAAGAGCCTGGAGCAGATCGTCGAACAGCTGGTCGCCGCGCCGCCTCGTACGGCGGCGATGCCGGCGACTGGCCGGACCGCGACCCCGCAGAGCGCTGTACGCCAGACGACATGAAGCTTTCGGTCGTCATTCCTGCCTATAACGAGGAGCACAACCTCCCCCAAACCCTCGACGGGCTCATCGCGGTGCTGCGCCGAGAGGGGGTTGCCTTCGAAATTGTCATCGTCAACGACAACAGTCGCGACAATACCCGCTCGTTCGTGCTCGATCGTTTGCGACGTGATCCCGAGCTGGTCCTGGTCGACAACAGCCCACCGGGGGGATTCGGACGGGCGATTCGCGCCGGGTTGCGCAGCGTGTCGGGGAACGCGGTGGCGGTCGTGATGGCCGACCGCTCTGACGATCCGGAAGACGTTGTCCGGTGCTATCGGAAGCTCCTCGAAGGCTACGATTGCGTCTTCGGCTCGCGGTTTCGGAAGGGGAGTCGCGTCGTCTCCTATCCACCCGTGAAGCTGTTCGTGAACCGCGCCGTCAACAAGCTGCTGCAGGTGCTGTTCGCCACGCCCTTCAACGATCTCACCAACGCCTTCAAGATGTACCGGCGGGGGGCGCTCGATGGACTGGGGCCGCTGGAGGCCTGCCACTTCAACATCACCATCGAGCTGTCGCTGTCGTGCGTCATCCGCGGCTATCGCATCGCCGAAATTCCCATTAGCTGGTATGGTCGCACCTGGGGCGTGTCGAATCTCAAGCTTCGGGAGATGGGACGGCGCTACCTGGCGACGCTGCTCAAGATCTGGTTTGAACGCCTGCTGATCGCCGACGATATCATCGCTGAAGCGGCGCACGGACGGACGCACCCAGTGGCGCATGAGATCGTCGCGCGCGGCGCGCCGGTCGGCGGACTCTCCGACGACGCGGTGAGCCGCAATGGCTGAGGAGACTCTGGCCGACCTCAGCGCGCTCTACCGTAGTCGCTTTTCCCCGACGGAGCAGGACGCCAGGAAACGGATCTGGGAAGCGCTGTGTGAAGAGTTCTTCAGCCGCTACGTGCAGCCAACTGACATCGTGCTCGACCTCGCGTGCGGGTACGGGGAATTCATCAATGCGATTCGGTGCAAGCAGCGGCTGGCGTTCGACCTGAATCCGGACGTGCGTGCATACCTCAGGCCGGATGTGCAGTTCTTCCTGCGCTCGTGCGAGGACCTCAGCGGTGTTGCGGATGGATCTGTGGACGTGGTGTTCGAATCGAACCTCCTCGAGCATCTGCCGAATAAGGCCGTGCTCACCCGCGTGACCCATGAGGTCTCGCGCGTGCTGCGAGGCGGGGGACGCTTCATTCTGATGCAGCCGAACATCAAGTACGTCGGCTCGGACTACTGGGACTTCTACGATCACCTGATTCCACTCAGCCATCTGAGTTGCGCCGAGCTACTCAAGAACTGCGGCCTTCAACTCGAGACGGTGATCCCGCGGTTCATTCCCTACACCACCAAGAGCCGCATGCCGAAGCACCCGTTCTTCGTCCGCTGGTACCTGCGCTGCCCGCCGCTCTGGCGCATTCTGGGGAAGCAGTTCGTCATCGTGGCGCGGAAACCAGACGCGCCGCGTGCCCCGGCAAGAAAGTAATCGCATGGTTCCCAAGACGGTGTTGCTGACGGGGGGAGCGGGCTTCGTGGGGGCAACTCTCGCGCTCCATCTGAAGGCCGAACGACCTGCGACACGAGTCATCGCCCTCGACAACTTGCGCCGGCGGGGCGGGGAGTTGAACCTGCCCCGCCTCAAGGCGGCGGGGGTGGAGTTTGTCCACGGGGATGTCCGCAACCCGGAGGACCTCGATCTCCCGCCGGCCGACTTGGTCATCGAATGCTCCGCAGAGCCATCGGTGTTGGCAGGATACGCCGCGTCGCCGGAATACGTGTTGCGCACCAATCTGGTGGGCACACTGAATGTGCTCGAGTACTGCCGCCGCCAGCAGGCCGCGCTGCTCTTCCTGTCGACCAGTCGCGTGTATCCACTCGAACTCCTGCGCGCGATCCGCTTGCTGGAAGGGCCGGCGCGCTTCGAAATTGCGCGGGAACAGGCATGCCCAGGGATATCGGCGCAGGGGGTCGGTGAAGCCTTTCCGCTCACCGGCGCCCGGTCGCTCTATGGCGCCACCAAACTGGCGTCGGAATTGTTCATCGAGGAGTACCGCGAGGCCTATGGGATCCGGGCGGTCATCAACCGCTGCGGCGTTCTGGCGGGCCCGTGGCAGATGGGGAAGGTCGACCAGGGCGTCGTGGTGCTCTGGGTAGCGCGCCATGTCTATGGCGGTGCCCTGAGCTACATCGGCTTTAGTGGGAGCGGCAAGCAGGTGCGCGACGTGCTGCACATAGCTGATCTGTGTGAATTGGTGGCGCTGCAGATCGCGCAGCTCGAGACACTCGATGGGCAGGTGCTCAATGTGGGCGGCGGACCTGGCACCTCGATTTCACTATTGGAGCTGACCGACATATGCGAGCGCGTAACCGGCAACCGCATCCATATCGACCGCGTGCCGCAAGACCGGCACGCGGACGTTCCGCTGTACATCTCCGATATCTCCAAGATCCGAGCGGTGACCCGGTGGACACCAACGCGGAGCATTGAGGACATCGTACGCGACATCTTCGACTGGATCAGGGCGCACCAAACGGTGCTGGCTTCTATTCTCGATGTCTGACTGCGTGGAGAGAGACCGGTGCCTGCTCGTGATCATGATGCATAACCGGCGCGCTGGGCGCCGTCATTCCTGCTGATACGCGCTAACATTGGCGGTGAACCGTGCGCTCTCTCGGGTGCCGCTGCATTCCGCAGTGGCTGTGTTGCGGCGGCCGTGCTCCTGGGGGTCGCACGCCTTCGGATCGTTGCCGACACCAGCGAGTTTAGCCGGCTGAACAACGGCGATGTCTACGGGCAATACTCTCTGCTGCTCGAGTTCAGCTTCTGGGAACTCCGGGCCGGCCGTGTGCCCTTGTGGAACCCGTTTCAGCTCTTTGGCATCCCACCCGCCCGGTTAGCTAGAACGGCGCGTCGGGCGTGTCGGGCATGACGAATGATTCCGCAGCCTCGTCCACTTGACGTACCTTGCGGCTAACCGCAATCAACGCCATCCCGCGACGCGGTTGCCAGCGTTGCTCCAGCCGTAACCACGGGACCAGCAGGTTGGCCAACCGAGCTTGGAGACCCGGCACGCTGCGGCGCTTGAGCAGCACGGAGTTCACGTACCACCCCAGGACGCCCGGCACGTTGAAGTAGCTCGCTTCTTCCGTGGCCAACCCATGTCCGGTGAGCTTGGCGGTCAACTCATCGCGCTCGTATCGCCGCCAGTGCCCGATCGCGCGATCGATCTCGCCATAGAGACGGTGGAGCGCCGGTACCTGCAACACCAACCGCCCTCCGGGCTCCAGCAGGCTGGCGAACGTGGCGAGCGCGGCGTCGTCGTTCTCGATGTGTTCAAGCACGTTCAGACACACCACCGTGTCGAAGCGCTGAGCACGCAGCCCGTCCAGGTTGGGATCCTCCCAATTGACGTGACGGATCTCAATATTGTCACGGTGCTCAAGAGTCCGACGAAGGAACGCAAGGTAGTGTTCGCTATTGTCCGTCGCGACAACGTGGCTCCGGTTGCTTAAGAATCGGGTGAAGTTGCCGACGCCGCACCCAACCTCCAGCACCCGATCTCCAACGTAGGGCGCTAAACGATCCCAAATCCACTCATTGTAACGCCTGGCATGCCTGAGTCGCTGGAGAGTCTTGTAGCCGGGATCCATGTCCTCCTGGTCGTCGATCAAGGCGTACTTCAAGATGGTCCAGACGGCGCTCAGACCGTCCCGCCAGCCGATTTTCTTTCCCTCCCAGTACTCCCGGCCGTGGTAGCTTATGGGTACTTCGTAAATGCGGCAGCCCATGCGGGCTACCTTGGCGGTGATCTCAGGCTCGATTCCGAACCGATTGGAGGCCAAGTGCAGCCGGCGTAACACATCGGTGCGAAAGACCTTGTAACAAGTCTCCATGTCCGTCAAATTCAGGTCGGTACACAGGTTGGATAGGAGCGTCAGCAGCTTGTTGCCGACCGCATGTCGAAAGAACAGCACGCGCCGCGGGGTTCCCAGAAAGCGCGAGCCGTACACGACATCCGCCTCGCCGTTCAGGATCGGCTCGATCAGTGTGGGGTATTCCTCTGGCCGGTACTCGAGATCGGCGTCCTGAAAGATCGTGACCTCGCCGGTGGCGTGCGCGATGCCAGTTCGGATGGCGGCGCCTTTCCCAGCATTGCGTTCCTGGAACACGGCACAGATGCGGTTTATCGGGTCGTTGGCATGTGTGGCGACAAACTCACGGATGATGTCGGCGGTGCCGTCCGTGGAGGCGTCGTCCACAACGATGATCTCCTTCCGGAGTGGTACGGCGCGCACGCGGTCGAGCAGCTTCTGAACGGTTACGCGCTCGTTGAAAACTGGCACGATTACGGTGAGGGTCAAGTCACCGTGCATAAGAGGCATCACTGCCACCCGACATGTTTCGAGAGCGGGTTTGATCGGCGCGAATCTTTGAAACTTTTCCCGCTCGAAGGAACAGGGCGAAGCTGAAACCGGTGAGGGGAGGAAACCGCAACGAACGCCGCATCCAGTCGGTGCATTTCCCAAGTCGGAGGCCAGCTTGTCGGACAGTGGTGGGAAGGCATATGCAATGAATGGACAGCTCTCTCAAGGCCAACTGGACGGGGCGGGTCCGCTGCCGGCCTCTGGCCAAGTGGTGCGGGCCGGCAATCAGCATCGGTTCCCGGTGCGAGCGTCTGGCTTCGCGGTCGCAGCAACACTTTCTTCTCCTACGTCAGTAGCGCGTTGGCGATCGGAATCCGTGACAGCGTGCGGATCGTCAGGCAGCTTAGCGCCAGGTAGGCGGTGACATCAGCGCCCAGCATGACAGTCACCGGTACTGGCCCGGTCTGCGCGGGCGTGAGTCGCGCTTGAAACAGTGTGTGCAACATTTGCGTGAGCAGCGCGGATAGGAGCGCCTGATCCCTCGTACCAGAGAAATAGACGCTGGACCAGAGGAAAGAGCAGATCTATACGGAGTTTTGACGAGGGTAGAAGGCAACCTTTGGACCAGTAGCGGCATGATTTACGCCGCATAGCCGACCTGGGGAGCCCAAGTGTGGTTCCTCACATCGTGAGGCCAGCCTCAGAACTCTACTGGGGCTCGGCACCCGAGCTCGCTGTATCGATCCGCCGGTAGCCAAATGCGTCGGGAACGTAATACCGCATCAGCACCGGTTGCTTCCACAAATCGGCGGCTGCAGCGGGACGAATAGGGGCACCCTCGGGGGGCAGAATGATATACTTCGGCCACCGAGCCAACACGTACTCTGAGTCGTATTTCTCGTGACCTGCAAGGCCGTGTCCCATGTCGCGAATGTATTGGTGAGCAATATGCTTGTCCGCTAAGCCCAAGATATCAATGACTCGCCGCCCGCTACAAAACTTTATGAAGCCGATGCCGCCTGTCGCGATGATATCGCAAGGGTCGGTGAGTGCTTTTATGCGCGCGCACGTCGCCTCCTTCCAGCGCTGCGACATGCGCTGAGTCTGTGACTGCCGCTGTTGCAGCCGGAAGACGGGAACGCACGCCACCAAGAACCCTACGAGGTACACCACGCAGGCGGCGGGCCCGACGATTCGCGGTTTCGGCGACCACTGGGCCACAAGGAGTATCGCGGCCACCGACAGCGCAGCAAGGGCGGGCACGATCGGGACGAGAAAACGATAGAAAGGAAATGCATCGCCTCCGACAAGTACGACGTAGGTGAAGTACGTGCCCAGGAAAAGAAAGATGACTGAGGCCTGCCGGCGTATGCGCAACGACAACGCGGAAACTGACCCGATCAGAAGCCATACCCCGCCGCCTGTCAGCAGGAAGTCTCGTAGGTATACAAGGCCGCGTCCCACTTGAGCCGGAGTCGCGCCGACCTTCGCGTAGAAGGTGTTGGGAAAAGGATAGCCGTAGTACAAACAACGCCAAGCGTAGTACGGGCCGAAGATCGTTAGGAATATGCAGGCGTAGCGTGCGGCCTTTCGCCACGGGCCGCGCCGCGCCGCGTCTAGGCAGAGTAACGCAGACAAGAGCCAACCCTCCGGCCGAGTCATCGAAGCGAAAGCGAGGCTCACTGGCCCAGCAATGGAGTGCGCCTCGTGCCGCACGTGGCGCCAGAGCGCCAGGGTGATCAAGAACGTAAACAGCGCGGTCTCCATCCCGGATCCGGCCCACCAGGCGAGCGGTGGGTACGCAGCCACCAGGACAGCAGCGAGAATCGCCGCGGCACTGCCGCGTTCCGCCAATAGTGAACCGCAAAGGCGCCAGGTGGCGATGATAGTCCCCAGGCCGCTGAGGATGCCAAGCGCCGTGGCCCACGAGATGACATCGCCTGACAGTTGGATTCCCAGAGCCGACAGAGCTACCCACAGAAAGCAGGTGTAACCCTCGACTCGCTCACCAATGTTGAAGACGAGGCCGTGCCCATGGACCCAGTTCTGAGCATATACGAAGGCGATATAGGCATCGTCGAGCTTCCACTCGAAGTAAAGACTCTGGGCGACGCAGAGGGCGCCAGCAAAGAGCAAGGTGCCCCAGAGCCACCACGGAGTGTGTTTGCGGTCGGAGGACTCGATTGGGTGCTTCAACGCATCCGCCGATGAGAGGGATGCCTCTCCGGGGCGTGCGATGCTGTCGACCGACATCCTGTACTCTTAGCCGCCGGTTGCTTTCGAACGCAAACGCAGCATACGCGCTGTTTAGCAGGCTGCTGAAAAAGGGCCTGAGCACCCTTCGACAAGCTCAGGGTGAGCGGAAAAACGCAATGAAATCGGGGAGGGGATCCGCTCATGCTGAGCTCGTCGAAGCATTGGGTGGGGTTTTTCGCCAAGCTGTTAGTACTACTGTGTCATGAAATCTCATGAAAGCCCTGTCCCAGGCGGATTTCCGCGATTTTACCGGCCCGATTGTGCGTCTCGGAAAACCAACGGCCACGCGGCTCCCTGCGTCTTGTGACACAGTAGTATTAGAGGCGGATCAGGCGAAGCGTTCTCGCTACGGTCGTGTTGAGGGTTGCGTCCCCAGCGGAGTTGTGGCCCGCGGATACACTTCATTTCGGCGACGGCGCCACGTCTACCGCACCCTGCTGATCGTTCCGAGACTAACGCGACGAGCACAAGTCGGCCAGATTGAAACGAGTACAAGCACTTGACACGAAGCCGAACGCACCGTACCGAAGCACCCATGGCCGCGCGCTCCATGTCGCTTGTGGTTGCGATTGGGGTGACGTTCGTAGGCTGTTCTAGGCCGCCCAGCGCTGCATTGCGGTTCGCGCCGGCGGGGATGAACCCGACGGGGGTGTACACAGCCGACCCTTCAGGGTCGGTCACGTTCTCTGGTAGTGGCGGACTGCAGCTTCGGTTGTACCTGGAGCGAGGCGTCGTCTTGATCACGGTGCGCGCGGCTGCCGAAGGAACAGCGCCGAGAGTTACGATCTATCTCGACGAGCGCGTCGCGGGCGAGGTGAAGATCGATCCGCAGAGCTTTGGCGATTACCAGATCAACGCCCGCCTGTCCCGCAGTGGGACGGTATCGATGAGGCTTTCGGTTAGCGGAGACGAGGCGGCGGCAGCACTAGGCGCCGCGCCGGTTCGCATCGAGACAGTGTCAGTCTGGCAGCCATGATCATTGGGCAATTGGAATCCTATGACAAGGGTATGTTGCAGCACGGGAGGAGTTGCCGAAGGCAGCGCCCTTGTGTGATATCTCTGACGTTTTTTCAGTACCATTCTGCGTCGAATAGGCAAGGGCTACAGAACGGTGATGATGCGGTCAGGACGGCTCGTTGGTGGCTCCACGTTCTAGGGGAGCGCTATGAATGTGTCACGTGGGGTTGGCTGCTGCTAACGGTTGCTGCGCTCGCGTTGCTGGCGGAGTCCGATTGAATACGCTAGGTCAGCAGGGTGCGCGCGACCGGAATCCGTGACAACGTGCGGATCGCCAGATAGCTCAGCGCCAGGCAGGCGGTGAGGTCAACAAGTGCGATGGCACTGCCGAGCCCGGACACAAACCAGCGACCAGTGCAGAAGGAAACGCCTCTCAGGGCGAGCGCGTGGACGAGGAAGATACCGTAGGAATGCTGGCCGATCTCCCGGAACATATGCGCGATCCCACGCGCATGAATGGTGGCGTGTGTGTCGATACCGAACAACAACGCTGCCGCCGCAAGCGATAATGCGACCACGAGTGGCTGGTACATCGTCGGTGCAAAAACCGTGTGCTCGCGAACGGACTGATCGCTCGAGAGCGCTAAGAGCACCAGCCAGGCCGCGCCGGTCGCTACGAGCCAGACCCTTGACCGGCGCCGCGCCAGCGTGCGTGCAGCTGCTAGTCGTGCAGCCAGCAGACCGCCGACGAAGGGATAGACGAGCCATGCAGACAGCCAAAATGGCTCCCAGAAGTAGGCGGGTCGGTACCGCCACCACAGCATCGTTGTGACCATGGAAGCGGCCGCCAGGAGTAGCGCGACCGCGCGTCGGTCGCTCAGTCGAAACAGTGGCTGGAAGAGTGGGAATAGCAGGTAGAATTGGCAAATGAGCGGCACGAAGTAGTATTGGTAGCTCGCGCTGCCGGTGGCCAAGGCGCGGGCGACGCCCCCGAGGCTCCATGCAGACGCTCCCGAGATGACCAGGAGAAGCAGGGACCAGCTGACGTATGGAACGACGACGCGACGCAGGCGCCGAGTGAAAAAACGAGCGAGTGCCGCCGGGGAGTGGATTGCCGTCGGGTAGGCGAGCGTCAACGTCGCCGCCGAGAGCATGAGAAATACCGGCACGCCGATGATCGCAATGCAGCGCAAGGCGATGGCGAACAGCCCGTCGACACTTGCCGAGTCTGCAGCTACGTAAAAGCGCGTGCCGGCGTGGAGGGTAACGACTGCCACGATCGCCTGCCCCCGCAGCAGGTCGAGTTCGAGGAGACGGCTATCCGCTGGGTGCGTGTCCAACGTCGGCTCAGTCCACACCCGGAACAACGAACGTTCGCGGTGACTCGATGTGCGGGTCGAGCCATTGCAGCGCGAAACCGCGCATATCGAGCGGGTCCGCGTCCGCCGCGCCGTGCTGCGTGACACGGAAGACCAGGGTCACGCGTTGGCGCGCATAGCGGCCCAGATCGAACCGATGCTCCTTCCAGCGCGGATCTATCCAGCCCTCCGCAGGCACAATGGGAAGAGTCTCGTGGAGCAAATGCGCGGCGCCCTCGAAGCTGAGCACCCACAGGTCAGCCACCAGCTCCGCGCCGATCTCCACCTCTGCGGGCCTGGTGTAGCCGACGCCCACTACGAGATCCCCGTGATCCGGCACCGTCACGGTGCAGCGCGTACCAACAAATGGGAGACTGGGATCCGAATACTGGTCCAGGGTCGTGAACAGGAGATGATCGCCAATGACTTGCGGCGCGTCGCGCCCTGCCGGCTGGTCGCAGTTGGCCAACACGTCGGTGACTGCGCTCGCTGGTAAGGGCTCGGGACGCCGGTGTAAGAACAAGAAGGCGTCGTCCGGCCGTGTGAATGCAATCTCGAAGTGCGTGCGCAAATATGTCCACAGCGTGGGGGCATACTTCCGCAGCGGGACCGAGTCCGAAAAGAAATTGTCGTAGCGCGTCACCATCCAGTTCACGTGATGCGCCTCGGCTCCGGCCACGACTGCGGCGCCGGCATCGTGCGCTATGTGGTGCTCGTAGAGGTTGTAATAATAGCTCGGGACTTCCCGATCCGCCAAGAAGTTGAACATGATCAGATCCGGAACCGTCAGCAGCGCGTCGCCTGGCTGGGTCACCCTCTGAATGAACGCGACCTCCTCATCAAGCAGGCGCGCCCCCAGAGAGTCCTCGAGCATGCCCGTCCGCTCACTGACAAGCGGTGTGTTGAAGTGCACGCGCAGCCGGTTGTACCAGAAGAGCCCCGTGAACCCGTACGCCGCCAGCACGCCGGCGGGGAGCACGATGCGCAGACGTACCCACCAGCGCGGACCGCGCGCCTTCTCGTGCGCGATCAACCGGTGCGCCAGCACCGTCGTGATCAGAATCACCGGTTGATAGACGTTCATCAGGTGGGCGAAGTCGGCGCGCGGAAAGACTCCAAGGAACACGGCGCTGCCAACGAGGCTCACGCACGCCAAGTCGCCCGCGATCGGCTGCCCGCTCCGGCGGGGCCACCAAGCCAACACGAAGGCTGCCGCGAAGGCTGCCGGGGGGAACCAGTACAGCAGCACGTGCAAGCGTTCAATGCCGGAGAGACTCAGTGGTGCGTTCTGCCACCAGTCCCCCGGGCTGCCGACCTGAGCCCACGGTACAGCGCCATAGGTGTAGCGGGCCGTGCCCACCAGATCCTCCGGCCGCCACGCTATAGCGGGGGAGAGATACGCGATGCTCTGATCGCTGCCGAAAGTGAACGGGTGAACGAACAGGCTTTGCCAGACCGCCCGCAGCGCGTGTGCCTGCGCGAAATACGCAAACAGTGTCAGCATGACGGCCATGACGCCGAAACCCACCCATAGACCGGCGAGTAGGGCTTGCGCGACGGCTCGTAAGCCAGGGGCCCCGCGTTCCATCTGCACGGCGATCAGGGCCACCCCGAGGCCGGCAAGGGTGAGCGCGCCGTAGTTCTGCTTGAACGCGACCGAGAGCCCAACGCAGAGGCCGGCGAGCAACAGGTCTCGGGCACGGAGATCCGCGCGCCACGCCAACACGCGATCGAGCGCCGCAAGCGCAAACAGGACTGCATACTGCGAGTAGAAGGGAAAGGTCCACGCGGGAAACGCCCAAACGTACGTGACCAAAAGCCCGCCAACAGCGGCCCAGGCGTAGATTCGTGGGGCCAGCCGGTCGGTCACCCGAAAACATACCAGCGCCATCAAGGCGAACCCGATGAGTGCGACCATGCGGCCCGCGAGAACGGTGGGCTTGACCACCGCAAAAACGCCGGCGAGCAGGTACCAAATGCCGGGCGTGACGAATGCATCCATGTCCCGGTACAGCACCTTGCCCTTGAGGATATCGAGGGCTTGCATCAACAACAGGCCCTCGTCCGACAGCACGATGAAGCGGCGCGCGAGCGGAAAGGCAACGACGAACGCGAGCAGCGCCGCCGATGTCGCCCAGAGCCAGGGGGAACCAGCAGCCGTCGCGCTGATGCCGGAGCCGGTCGTCAGTCTGTTAGCGCGCGTCTGCACGAACTAGTCCCATCCACGTCGTCAGCCCACCACGAAAAGTGACTGTGGGTTGATAGCGAGTTCGAAGATATTCGTCCACCTCGGGAAACAAGGCCGCGAACGGCGGGAACTCGATGTACATTTGCGGGTTGTAGACGACATAGCGGGTGCGCGTGGCTTCCAGCCGGTCGACGATCACCGGCCCGCGGACGTCGCCGGGAACGGTCAGATCGTACGGGGTCGGATTGCGACGATCGGTCAAGAAGTACAACAGCGGCATTGTCGGCGCGACAAAGATAGGCTCCCCGGGTGCGGTGTGGGCCGTAATGAACTCAGTGGCGCTACGGAACAGCGCGGCATTTTCATCCGAGACGAAGAGCGTTGCCCTTTCGAGTCCGAGCGGCACAGGGTTCCAGCGGCGGATGGCACCTATTAGCGTAATGCTCAGTAGCGCGAGGCCGACGAGCATCACTGCCCACGCCGCCTGCCACGCACGCCCGGCCTGACGAGACCAAGCTGTCAGGACTCGTTCGACACGTGCCGCGGCGACGACCGCGAGGATCAGCAGCGGCGCGGCCACGAATGCCAGGTGCGGCCAGATTGCGGAAGGGAACAACCCAAAGAATAGCAGCAGCGCGAAGACATTGATTGCCAATGCCGTGCGCCGTTCACTGGCCGGCCGCGCTCGCCGTGTCACCCAGAGGAGCGGCGGGGCGACAAACAGCGTCCCGAGCGCGAGCCCATACGATGCCTTGATGGCGAGGGTCCGCACGAGTGGCGACATCGGAACGCCCCACAAGGCTTCACCGCGCAGCAGATAATTGCACAGGGTTGGAGGGGTATAGAGAAAATTGAATCGACCGTTGTCCAGCGGGAGCCGCGTGAAGAGCGGGGGGATCGGGTTATTGAACGACGTGAGCTGTGGGCCGGAAATCCCGACCATCGTATCGTTGACGAGGCTTCCCAGTGCCCCCACGTGCGCGAAGTAGGCGGCTACCGGCACTGCGATCGCGAGCCCAGCGGTGGCAATGGGCAGCAGCGCCCCGACCAATGAGCGGCGTGCAAGCGCGCTCCCGGGGCGACAGAGCACCACGCTGACCAGTATGGCCAAGAGGACGAGCGCCCCGAAGTTCTGCTTGCTGAGCACGGCACCCGCCGTCAGCGCGCCCACCAGTACGCCGTCGAGCCAACGGGCGGAATCGACGTAACCTATGGCGAGACGCAGCGCCCCGAGGCCGAAGACCAATGCCAGGGGCGAATAGTTGAACATCGTCAGTCCCGGAAAGTCCACGATGATCAGAGCCACGTACAGTAGCGCCGCGATCGCCGCCCAACGGAGTGGCGCTGCACACCGCGCCAGCGAGAACAACAGCAGTGCCGTCACAGTGTTGATCAGCAGCTGCGCCCAGCGCGTGACGATGACGTCAGCCCGCACCGCGGCCAGCAGCCCCGCGGTCAGATAGTAGATGGCCGGGAAGACGCCGGTGTAGACGTCGCGGTAGAGTACCTCGCCGTTGAGGAGGCGAGCAGCGATCGCCACGAGCTGCCCCTCGTCCATCGGGACGACACCGCGGTCGTAGAAAGTGAGTTGGACCGCAACCGTCAGGGTGGCGAGGAGGACGCCTGCCAACACTGCAACGAAGGGGCGCCGCAGACCCGGTGAAACAGCCGCTACCGTTCCCGGTGTCGGCCCAGCGGCCTTGAGAGTGGCGGCGAATTCCCCCATCGGGTGTCAGTTGCTGTAACCGAGGCTCCGCAGGCGCTCTTTGGCGGCGGCGTCGATCTCAACCCGGGGCGCCGCCGGAGCCCGGCGCTCGGCATCGAGGTACTGGTCGAGGTGGCGGCCCAGTTCCTTGAGCACGTCGGGACGCTCAGCCGCGAGGGAGTGCGCCTCAGCCGAATCCGTCGCCAGGTCGTATAATTCCTCGGTCTTCAGGGAGTTCAAAGTTTCGGCAGGCACGTCGCGCGCCGAGTCTTCGAAGCCGAAGATGGGGAACGGTTCGGTCCGGACGTACTTCCACCGCGTGGTGCGAACGCCACGCCGCACTAGACCGACCTTGCGTTTTGAACCATCGGCCAACGTCGCTTCGGTGGCAAACAGACCGTGCGCAGGGAAATAGGTCTCCGTGTAGGTCTCGCGGATGTTGCGGCTAACGTTCCAGAGCATCAGTGGGAGCAGGCTCTCGCCGCTTAATTCGTGGTCGAAGTTGATCTGAAGCATATTGAGGACCGTCGGGAAGATGTCGACGTTGCGCACGAGCTTTTGGACCCGCACCCCCTTTGGAAGCCTGCGCGGGAACCGCATGATCAAGGGAACCTGCAACGTGGGCTCGTAGAGATCGGTGCCGTGGCCGATCGTGTCGTGCTCCCCAAGGCTTTCCCCGTGGTCGGCGTGCATGATCACCAACGTCTTCTCGGTGAGCTGGAGATCGTCCACTTGCTGGAGCAAGCGACCAACCTCTGCGTCGGTTCCGGCGAGGTCGGAGTCGTAGGTGTCGAGGTGGTGCTGGAAGTTCTCCTGGGCCGACCGTCGGAGATCGGGCTTGTCGTGTGGACCGAAATAATGCACCCAGAGAAAGAAGCGGCGCGAGCTATTCTGCTGTAGCCACGCCGTCGCGGCAGCCGTGACCTCGGGGTCGGAACGGCAGCTGTCGTTCCGGACCTTAAGAGCCCGAAAATCTTCTAGCTCTTTCCCTGATTTGTGAAACACGCTGGGGACGTGCTGGACCGGCGTGCTACTCCCGGTGAGAAGCGGCGCGGTGAAGTGGTCATCGTACTCCTGAAATCCCTGATTGAGGCCGTAGATATGATCGAGCGGAAATGAGCCGACGACAGCGGCGGTGGTGTATCCGTGGTTATGAAGCACCTCCGCGAGGGTGATGGCACCCTCCTTCAGTTGATTGACGTCGGTGGATTTGAAGCCGTGAATGGTTGGGTAGGTCCCGGTCATCACCGAGCACATCGACGGGGTGGTCCAGGTGACGTCGCAGAACGCGTGATCGAAGAGGACGCCGTCAGCGGCCAGTTGGTCGATGTGCGGTGTGGCCAACGCGGTGTACCCGTAGCAGGAGAGATGGTCGGCGCGCAGCGTGTCGATGGTAATGAGTACGACGTTTGGTCCGTTCCGGTGCGTGCAGGACGCCAGCAGCCCCAGGAATGTCGCGGTGAGTAGCCGGGCGGCTGCATTGATCCCGATGCGCCCTCGCGACGACCGGTGAACCCAACGACTGGCTGAGGCTGAGCGTGGACGACTCGCCGGGTTGTGGAAATGCATCGAACCGATCATCCGAACAGCCGTTGGCTTTCCGCAATCCGGGAGAGGCCGAGCAGGTTGCCGCGGCCTGAAAAGCAAGCGGCGAAACTGTGGCGAGAATGCCGGCGCGCTTTGTACATACACACCAAGGGGAACGGGTTTCGAATAGCCTCAAACCGGGGGCGGGTGCAAGGGACGGGGACAAGGGGACGGGTGCCGCGCGACCGTGTTCTTGCCACCACACGGCACTAGCGTCGACAGATGGCGACGAGATCCAAGGCGTCGTCCAAGCGCTCGCCGCCGACGGAGAAGTCTTCCGGGCGGATGCGCTCGGCACTGCTCAAGGCCCGCGCCTGGCGCCGGACCAGCACGGCGAGCTTGGCGAACGCGAAGTTCACCAACCGGGACGGCAGCAGCTTGCGCAGCCCGAGCGGGTCGAGCCGCAGGATGCGCTTGACCGATCGCTCGCGTGCAACGTCGAAGCGCGTCACCTTGTCGTTGCCGTGCATGCCGAGCAGAACGACGGCACCGAAGACACGCTGCAGCAGCGCCTCCAGCTCCGGCGCGGTGTACTCACGGACGTGGTACGGGTTCTCCGAGAACGACTTGAGTCGGTTGGGAGTGGTGAGCAGCAGCCGGCCGTCGGGTGCAAGACGGGCCTTGAGCCCTTCGAGGAACGGGATCTCATCGCGGATGTGCTCGACGACCTGAAAGTTGATCACCAGGTCGAAGGTGTCCGCGTAACCACCGGGGTGTGTGAGGTCGAGCTGCAGGAAGGAGAGATGTGGCTTCAGCCAAGTGCGCTGGCAGCACGCGATGGCGTCCGCGGAGTAGTCCACGCCGACTACCGCCGCGGCGACATCGGCCAACAGCTGGGTGCCGAAGCCCTCGCCGCAGCCGGCGTCGAGTACCCGCTTGCCGGCCGCCAGGGTCAGAGCGTAACGGTACGCGGCGAGGTGGCGGGCCTCGTCGTAGTCGAAGTTTTCACCCCAGCCGGGGCGCTCGCCGGTGAATTGTCCTGAGCCTGACGCCATAGGTTCTCCTGGTATCCCAAGATCGCTCGCGGGTGCAATGGCGGCACACGGGGCCTCCGTAGGTGATCTTCCTCATCAGCCGGGCAGCGGTTTTGGTGACGTCGTACGACGCCACCAAAACCGCTGCAATCGAAGAAGGTGTTCCCCCTTCACGGCCACGTTGTGCTTGCGCAACGCCGCAGCCACGCCCAACGCTCGCGCCAGCCCGGCAGCGGGTCGTTGCGCCTGCGCACCACTATTGGTGCCCGCAAGGCAATGCTCCCGGCAACGGGCGCCGGCGGTCGGGCGCGATCGTACAATGCCACGCGCGGCATGGGAGGGAAGTGTTCCTGAGCGCGCGTATCGACGAAGAGGAACTGCGTCAGCTTATCCGCAGGCACCAGCACGTCGTTGATACCCGGGACCAGAAGACCGGCACGCTGGACGCTCATCACCCACGACGCCGATGCGTCACCGTCGCCCACAACCAATTTCAAGAGAGCTGCGGAACGGGCGGCTCGTCCTGCGGTCGCGATGTCGACCGTGATTATCGCCAACGCCACCATGACCGCTAGTTTCCGCCACGCGACGCCCACTGCCTGGCAGAGCCCGAGCACCGCAAGCGCGGCACCCATAGCGGCAACTCCCACGAAGTAGTCGTATTGATGCTCGCGTAGCGGCAGAACGGGAAGCAAGCTCACCACGAACACGGCGCTCCCGAGCGCAAGCAACTGAAAGCGCTGGCGGCCGCGCAGTAACTGCCATGTCGCCAGCACCGCTGCCCCGAGCACCACACCACCGCCTGCCATGAGCGCGGGCTCGTGTGGGGAGAGAAGCGTAAACAGATTGAAGCAGCCTGCCCCATATCGGCCCAGGCGAGTAAGCCAACCCAGAGCATCAAAACTCAGAGCGTATCCGTGCTCGATAGGGGCTGGCGGAAATCTGATGAGATAGATGATCTTCAGCGACAGATAGACGCCGGCCAACACCGTCGGTGCCGCAAGGTCACGAACGAGACCACCGAGGGGTTTCGACCGCGGCCGGGACCGTTCCAACGCGAGGAGTAAGACCGGCACCACGACGGCATGTTCGCCGGCGAGCAGCCCGACCGCCTGTAGAATCGTACAGGCCACTAGCCGCACGGTGCCTTCGAGCCGGAGCCACAGATAGAGGGTAGTGAGAACCGCGAGTGCGCATCCGGTCATGCTGAACGCGGCGAGCCAATACACCGCGGAGATATGCCCCGGCGCGGCAGCGTAGATGAGGGCCGCGGCGAGCGCGACGATGGTTGATTGGGTGAGCCGCCGAGCGATGCCAAAGACCAGGAGCGCGGCAAGTATGTGCGCCAGCAAGTGGGCCGCGTGGTACGCACTGGCGTCGTACGCAAAGAGTTGACGGAGGACGAAAAAGTACCCCCCCTGTGTAAGGGGCCGGTATAATAGGAAACCGTTGTGATTGAAGTAGAAGATTTGTGTGATGTCCCACGGAGACATCATGTGAATCTGCGCTGCATCCCGCATGATCCAAAAGTCGTCCAAGGAGAAGAAATTCAGGATGCAATCACGGAAGCGCACGAGGTAGTACGTTACGATGATGGCGACGGCAGCAAGCGTTCCAAGCCGGCGTCGGCCCGTCGAGCCCGCGCCGGCTTTGCTCGCCAATGCCGATCCGTCCCTCGATACGGCGCGTGAGGAGACCGCGCCTACTCGGGATGGACGGAAAATGCTTTGTGCACCAAGAAAACCCCGATCACCCCGAGTAGCCGCCTTTTCTTGGCGGCGTATCGAGGGGCGCGGACTGAATAAGCGGGCTAAGCCGCGTGCGCCCGACGCCTGCCGGTTCATGTGCCGGCTCACGCGCCGATCCAGATCACGAATCGATGGAAGCGGCGCTCGGCGGCCCATCGGCTGAAGCGACGCTCGATGGCTCCGGACGCCTGGCGCACCGTGACCTTGTCGTGTTGCAGGCGGCCGCTGAAGCCATCGAGCAAACCTTGCACGAACAGTCGTTGAAAGCGAACCGCGTAGATCACCGACGCGACCCAGTGCCACGCGGTACGCAGACACAGACCGAGGGCGATGTTGAACAGCAGGCGCAGCCACTGCCAGCCGGATGCGTACTTGTGGGCGAAGAGAATGACGCTGCGCCCGAGAAGGTACGCGGAGGTCGAGACGAACTGTTGCCGCTCATCCGTGCTGCTGGCGCCGTGATGCAACAGCTCGGCGTCGTTAACGTACACGACCCGATAGTTGGCGCGATGAACGCGCGTGCACCATTCCACGTCCTCGTTGAAGTGAAAGAACTCTTCGTCGAACGGTCCGATCTCACGCAGCACGGCACAGCGCAGCATGCAGCCGTTGCCGATGACCCAATCGACATCCTTGGGCGTCGGTTCGTCGTAATCGGGCTCGTAGCGTCCCACGGTGTACACCAGCATGGGCCCCCAGTTGAGCTTCCCGTAGCGGCCCCAGGTGTAGGCGGGGTTCTCCATGAGGCGGTTCTTCGCCCCCGCAATGGCAATGCGCGGATCGGCCTCCAGAACGGCGACCAGCCGTTCGATCAGGTCGGGAGCGACGCGCACGTCCTGGTTCAGCAGCAGCACGTACTCGGCGCCGTGCGCCAGCGCGTAGCGGAAGCCGACGTTGCTGCCGCCGGCGTAGCCGAGGTTACGCTCGTTCACCAGCACGGTGACGTGCGGGAAACGGGCGCGCACCGTCGCCACCGTCGCGTCCCGCGAGGCGTTGTCGACGACGACCAATTCGTAATTCGCGTACCCGACCGATGCGAAACTTTCGAGACACGCACTGAGCTCATCGACCCGATTCCACGAGACGATCACCACGACCACCCGAGGCTGGCCCACCGTCATGATCCTTCAAGCCACCGCACCAGGCGGCCAATCGGCGTATCGAGAAGCGGCATCGCGCGGGTGACCGGCTCCGGGTCTGTGATCTGCAAGCGGTGGCGAAACCCGTCGATCGCGCCGGCAGCGAATTGAATCTGTGCGCGGCCGGTGCGGTACATCAAGTACGCGGCGTGCATCGAGGTACGCAGGAGCACGCCGACAACCAGCAAGGAGAACAGTTTGGCCCACTGCAGCGGATCGGCATGTTTGCGGGCGAACAGGATCGCATTGCGACCGAGGAGGTAGTTGTAACTGAAGAACACCTCCTTGCGCCGGTCCGCGCTCGCGCCGCCCTTGTGAAGAATGGCCGCGTCATCCACGTACACGACGCGCCAGCCACGCTGCCGCGCCCGCACCGACCAATCGACGTCTTCGTTCGCCTGAAAGAATGCTGCGTCGAAGACGCCGACGTCCTCCAATGCCTGGCAGCGCATCAGACAGCCGTTGCCGATCACCCACTCGACGTCCTTCGGCGATGGCTCGGGCCGGTCCTTTTCGAAGCGCCCCACCGTCTTCACCAGCATGGGACCCCAGGTGATCCTGCCGTACTTGCCCCACGTGTAGGATGGGTCGTCCATCAGGAGGTTCTTGGCTCCACACACGGCGATGCGCGGATCCGTCTCCATGACTCCCACCAACCGGGACAGGACGTCCGGAGTCATCTTGGTGTCATTGTTGAGGACGAACACGTAGTCCGCGCCACGGTCGAGCGCCCAGCGGATGCCGGCGTTGTTGCCGCCGACGTAACCCAAATTGCCGTCATTGACCAGCAGGGATACCCACGGATACCGCGCACGCACAGTCGCCACCGTGTCGTCCTCGGAAGCATTGTCGACCACCAAGACCTCATGGTCGGCGTACTCGACGCACGAGAAGCTCTCCAGACACGTGACGAGATCATCGAGCCCGTTCCAGGTCAGGATGATCACCACCACTTTCGGTAACCGCCGTTGGCCCTTCACATCGCCCTCTTTGCTGCCAAATGCAGATTCTAGCCACATGAGCCGTTTTCCCGCCGGTGCTCGCGCTCCGCAGGATAGTAGTCCCACAGAGCTTTGTACCCCTTTCGCGTGTAGGCGATGCTGGCCGGGTTGTGAAACGTGGTGACATCTTTCCACGGCCCGAGATAGTACTCACCGACCTGCACCCCTGACCCCGCCCCGATCAAGCCCGGGGGAGCGCAGTGGAAGTGCGTGCTCCAGAATTTCTCCGAGTAGAAGAGCGCGCAGTAGTCGATGAAGACATACTCGTCGATGAAGAAGAAGCCCCCGTCGATCAGGTGAGGCCACAAGTTCACCACGCAGTCGTAGAGGCTCGAATGGTAGTCGACATCGACAACAGCGAGGGCGACGTCGCCGCTGTGCTGCGGCAAGGTGTCCTTGAACCATCCCTTGTGGAACTCGCAGACCTCCAGCACGCCGAAGCGCTCGACGTTGCTGCGGACCTCTTCGAGACTGCCCTTGAAGACGCCCGGAATGAAGGGAACATTCTCCGGCCAGAAATCGCGGGCGGCCGGCGGCGGCAAGCCTTCGAATGAGTCGTACACGTGCAGCCTACGTCCCACGATCTTGCAGATAATCGACAGGTTGACGGTCATCGCTCCCTTGTAGCAACCGCACTCCACTACATCCCCCAGGACACTCGGCGGAATCTCCAGCAGCTTCATTGCCATTACGAGGTGCGCCCGGTACGACGACGCGGACGTCACGCGCGTGTTGTTCCAGAAGAACCGCAGCGCCAGAAGAACGCGCCGCCATGGAGTCAGCCCGTATGCAGGATCGATTCTCACCGAAAGTGTCAGGAAGAAAACGGAGAACGGGAGCGTGAGCAGCCGGTGGAGCTGATTGATGTAAATGGGGAGACGGAGTGTGAATTCCTTCCACTGCGTCGCGAGCCGAGTGATCCACGGGGTCTCAGGCGACATGGGCGTTCTCTTCGACTCGCATCACCAGATGCCGCCTCGGAAATCAAATGGGTAGCCGTGTCGAATCAAGCTGCCGGTTGCGCGGCGGATGCGGATAGCCCGCATGAGCGGGCAATTCGACATACCGCCGAACAGAGCAAGCACGCACGAAAGCCGATTCATAGACCACCTCGGAGTTACATTTCCGCGCAGTGTCACCCAGAACGCTGCTCCCGGTCAAGGGAAGTGTGGCGCAGGCGGCGGCGTAGGACAGCACGCAGGGGAACGGGCACTGGCGCCTTCTGGATGGCGTTTGACCTGAGGTCCGCGGGACGGCGGATGCAGCAGTGAAGGACGACGCCGCAGGTGAGTGCGACCAGGCGGACGGCGCACTGAGACCGCCAGGGCATAGCGCCAGCCGGCAATCGTGGCCGGCACGCGGCTCTTGACGCCGAAGCATCTTTGGTCGATACCGTCCCGCGCACACTGAACGCAAGCGCTGGAGGATGCCATGCAGGCCGACCCGAGCCGGATTCCTGCGGTCAAGATCATCACCGCCAAGCACTTCCACGACGAGCGCGGCTTCCTGCTGCAGTCGTGGGTGAAACAAGACCTCGACGCGTTGGGTATCCCGTCGGAGTTCAAGCAGGCGATCCAGACCTACTCCAAGCGCGGTGTCGTGCGCGGACTGCATTTCCAATGGAAGCCGCCGATGGGGAAGCTGGTGCGTTGTATCTACGGCGCCATCATCGACGTCGTGGTCGATGTGCGGCATGGCTCGCCGACGCTCGGGGATCACCTCGCCGTGGAGCTCAGCGGACGCAACCACCAGGTCATCTGGGTGCCCCCCGGCTTCGCGCACGGAACAATCGCGCTCGAGGACGACTCGATCGTGCTGTACGAATGCAGCAGCGAGCACGGGCCGGGACGCGAAGGCGGCATCCTCTGGAACGATCCCGCGCTCGCGATCAAGTGGCCGGACATCCCGCCGATCGTCTCGGAGAAGGACCGCCAGGCGCCGACGCTGGCGCAGTGGCTGGCCGATCCGCGCTCGCAACACTCTCGCTACGCGTAGCGTCGCGGGCATCAACTTGGCGCTCGAAGCGCCGTAATGCGGATGCCTCTTCCGTTCTGCTGGAGCCCTCTGTGGCCCGGTCTATTCGGCGACCGGCCCCACTGCGCCGCGAGCGTAGTCACGCACACCGCGCCATACCGCCCGCAGGCGCGCGGGCACGTCGTCCCCGGCGCGGACGGCATACGCCAGGTTGAGCGCAACCACCGCCCCGACCAGTAGGGCGCGCCGCGCCCCGGTGCACGGGCTGTGGCGGCGCATCAGCAACAGATGGTTTCGCGTCGTGTAACGCAGGCTGGACACCGACTGCCGGCCATGGGTGGCTGGGGCGCGGTTGTGCAGGACCCGCGCGAGTGGCGCGGCCCAAACGCGGAAGCCTGCGGCATGAGCACGCAAGCAGAGATCGGCGTCTTCCAGGTAGGCGAAGAAACGCTCATCGAATCCGCCGAGACGTTCGCAGGCGACGCGGCTTACGAGCATCGCGCAGCCCGTGACCGCGTCCACTTCCGCCAGTCCATCGTACTGCCCCTGATCCACCGCGTCGTGCCCGACCAGGTAGATCCGCCCGCGCCACAGGTCGATGCGCAGGGCGATCGAATCGAGGCGGCGCGGGTCGCGCTGCTGCACGATTTTCGGCCCGACGACCCCGCGGGTCGCATCCGCCCGCGCGGCGGCGACCAGCTCCGTCAGGGCCTGGGGCTCGGGTTGGGCGTCGTGGTTGAGAAACCATACGTACGCGGCACCGCGGGCGAGCGCCGCCCGCATGCCGAGATTCGCGCCGCCGGCAAAGCCGAGGTTGGTGTCGGTGCGCAGGTACTGGGCGCCAGGGACAAGCGCCGCCACCTCGTCGGGCGAGAACTCCTGGCACCCGTTGTCGACGAGGATGACGGACCGCTGCGGGTAGGTGAGCGCGGCCAGTGACCGGAGGCACTGGAGTGTGTCCGCCCGGCCATGCCAGTTCAACACCACCACGCCGACGGGCGGCCAGTCGGCGGCGTCGGTACCTGAGTGCATGTCAGTCCGCGCAGGGCCTTGCCGATTGCCAGCAGCGCTGCGCCGAATTTCGGACGCGGCGCACTAGCCGGCGATGTGACCCTTGGCGCGCAGATAATCGCCCAAGGCCTCTTGCCACGACCGCAGCTCCTGGAAGCCGGCGCGGATCCAGCGTCCGTGGTCGAACACGGAATAGGCCGGCCGGCAGGCCTTGGCACCCGACTCGGCGGTGGTGATCGGAGAGAGATCGACGCGCAGGCCGCACCGCTCGAAGATGGTCTTGGCGAAGTGGTACCACGAGCACTGGCCGGCGCTGGTCACGTGGTACAAGCCGTAGGGAACCTCGCGGTGCGCGTCGCGCTTCACCAATCCCGCCACTGCCGCCGCCAGGTCCGCCGTCGCCGTCGGCGTCATCACCTGGTCGTCAACCACGCGTACCGGGTTACCGCTCTTGCCGAGGCGGATCATGGTTTCCACGAAGTTGCCGCCTTTGCCGCTCGACCCCGCGACGCCGTACAGGCCGGTGCTGCGGATGATGAAATGGCGCGGGCAGAAGTTGTGCGCCAGACACTCACCGGCGAGCTTCGATACCCCATAGACGCTGAGCGGGTTCGGCAGTGCATCCTCGGTGTATGGGAGGCACGCCCGGCCGTCGAACACGTAGTCGGTGCTGAAGTGGATGAACGTGCAGTCGAGGTCACGCGCCAGACGCGCCAGCTCGTAGATGGCGGTGGCGTTCACCGCGAAGGATATCGCCGGCTCGTCTTCGCACACGTCCACTTTGTGAAAGGCGGTACAGTTGATCAGCACGTCCGGGCGTAAGGTCCCGATCACCGTGCGCACGCGTGCCGCATCACACACGTCGAGGTCGGCATGCGTCAGCGGGGTGACCCGCAGGGCTTTCAGCGTCGACTGGAGATCGGTGCCCAGCTGGCCATTGGCGCCAAGGATCACGATGTGGGGCATGGAGCATTTCAGTAGCAAAAGCCGCCCGCAGACGCCAGCCAATGGGCGCGCCCGGTCGCTGGCCGGTTGTTCTGAAGCGGTGGACAAAACTCGGGTCGGGCAAAAAGTTGTTGACAGACTGTCCGCGATTCATTTACGTTGCAAGAGTTCACCGGTACGCCGAACGGGAAGGAGCCGGAGATGCCATCTCAGGTCAAGAAGGTTTTGGTTATTGGCGGGGCTGGATACGTCGGGTCGGTGCTGGTCGAGGAGCTGCTCAAGCGCGGCTACGCGGTCAAGGTGTTCGATCGTCTGATTTACGGCGACCAGGGCGTGCAGGGAGTGCGGGATCGCGTCGAGCTGGTGGTCGGGGACATGCGTGCCATGGATCCGGCGGTGCTCGCGGATGTCAGCACGGTGGTCAATCTCGGCGGTTTGTCGAATGACCCCGCGGCGGAGTTCAACCCGCGTGCGAACTACGAGATGAACACCGTGGCGACCGAGCAGTCGGCGAAGCTGGCCAAGCAGGCCGGCGTACAGCGCTACCTCTTTGCGTCGAGCTGCTCAATCTACGACCAAGGCGTGGAAGATGCCGAGGCCGATCTCATCCTGGACGAAACCTCGCGTGTCAGCCCGCGCGCCGCCTACTCCAGCTCCAAGTTCGAGGGCGAGCAGCGGCTGCTGCCGCTCGCCGACGACCACTTCTGCCCGGTCGTGCTGCGCAAGGGAACGGTGTACGGCTACTCGCCGCGCATGCGGTTCGATCTGGTGGTCAACACCTTCTTGAAAGATGCGCTGACACGCGGGCGCATCACCATCCACTTCGGCGGCGAGATGTGGCGCCCGCTGGTCGACGTCCGCGATGTGGCGCGCGCTTACATCGCCTGCATGGAAGCCGATGAGCACAAGGTGCGCGGCCAGATCTTCAACGTCACCTATCGCAACATGCGCATCTCGGAGCTGGCGCTGCGTGTGAAGGAAACACTCGCCAAGCACGGCATCGATGTGTCCATCACGCCGGATTATGGCTACGAAGGGGTTCGCAACTACCGCGTCTCCTCCCGCAAGATCGAGACCGTCCTCGATTTCCGGCCGGTCATCGGCATCGAGGAGTCGGTGGCGACAAGCCTGGAGCGGCTGCGCGGGCTCAGCATCAGCGACCTGGAGAACCCTCGCTACTACAACATCCGCTGGCTGAAGCTGCTGGAAGAGGCCGAGCGCGTGCTCGGTGCTCCCGGCGCTTTGTTCGACATCCCCGGACGCAGCGAGCGCAGCGCGACGGTCACCCACCTGCGCGAAGTCGTCTGAGGCCATCGGCACCGCGCGTCTCTGCGCTGCGCCGTCTCTTCATCCGCTGCCTGACGTGGTTCAAAATCAACCATTCGATGGCTTCAACGCCGGAACGCGGGAATACCGGCGCGCTTTCGCTCTTCCGGCGTCGCCGCGACTGGCTTGCGCGCCTTGAAGACCATCTCGCAGTACCCGACGTACTGCGTGACGCGTCAGAACGCGACGCCGGCGCGCTTGCGGAAGAGCAGCGCCACGATGGTGGAGACGGCCAAGAAGACGACGATCCAGTGCACGTGCCACCCGCAGACCGACAAGGCGAGCGGCGGATAGGCAACGGCAATGCTCTGCACCCCGGCTGCCGCGTCGATCGGCGCTTCGGTCGGAGCGGTAAACAGCGCGGTGATGCCGGCGACCGCTCGCACCGGCCCCGCCCCCTGCGGCGCGACGGCCACCCACACTTCCTTGGCGACGCGCTGGGTGCCGTTGACCAGCGTGATCGCCTGCCGCCCCGGCGCCACCGCGCGCACGCGCCAGTCAATCTCGTGCCGCGCCGCGACGTGCACGGCCGCCGAGTCAACCGCGATGCCCGCGGAGCCTTCCAGTTGCCACTGATCGGTGCCCGGCTGCGCCAGCCTGGCCTTGACCAACACCACTTCACCGGGGTGCAGGGCGCGGGCCGCGTAGCGCGCATCGAGGTGTGCGAAGAGGAGCGCAAACGGCAGCAGGAGCGCTGCGAACGGCGGCAGCATGCGGCCGACGTACGCCACCAGCCCCGCCAGCAGGGCGCGCTGGGCGCGGAACGCGACCACCAGATCCTCGCGGTATAGACGGATCGCGAGCAGGTGCGCCTGCACCCGTTGCCGCGCCGCCCGAATCGCTTGCGGCTGCGACGTGGCGCGAAAGCCGAGCAGCAGCAGCACGCCGCTCACGGCGGAGATCAGCGTCAGGCCCAGCAGCGGCGGCAGCGCCGCAAACGGATCGAGGAGCAGCGCGCACACACGCGCCACGCCGCGCTGCAGCGTCGCCATCAGCCGATGTACCCCAGCCCCTGGAGCCGCTTGCGGATGGCGTCTTCGTCCTTCGCCTCCTCGAGGTGGCGCACCTGCTGCTCCAGGACGTGCGCCACGAAGTCTTGCACCGAGGCGTAGCCGGCCTGCGCCGCCGCTTTCGCAATGCGCTCGTACAGCGCTTTGTCCACAACGATCTTCTTCGTGTTGAACATCGTCGCCCTCCAGGGATCGGTGTCGACCGATCCCCACCCGCATACCCCCTAACTCCCGCCTCCCAGGAGCGGTTTCCCCACCATCTCCGTGGGAACCGGAATCCCGAACTCGCGCAGCACCGTGGGTGCCAGATCCTGCAAGCCGACCGGGCGCGACACCACCGGCCGGTTGGAGAGGAGCACGCCCGGCACCGCGTCGGCGGCCATACAGTGATCCCCGCTCCACTTCTTGTGATTATCCTCGATCAACTCCGCCGGGACGGAGCCCAGCGCCGAGCCGTTCGACACGCGATAGCCCCGCGCGTAGCCGATGATGAGGTCGGGGGCGAGATCGCGGTACGCCGCGCTGTACACGTCTTCGCGACGGTACACGTGCGTCACGATGGGCCCGCCGGTCGCCGGGTCGCGCCACGCCAGCAGGCGGCGACTGATCTCCGCCAGCAGCTGCTGGCGCTGGCTCGGCGCCACCGTGCCCAAGCGCTCGCGGCCGCTGAGGTTCACGTACAGGCCGTTCAAGCCGATCCCGTAGGCGCGCGTCTGTGCCCAGTCGACGTCGGCGAACAGCTCGCCGCCGATGGTGGCGTCCGAGCGCAGCGCCAGGAACCCCTCACTGCGCAGCCAGCTGTTCAGTTCGACCGAGCGCGTCCACGGCGCGAAACCGTGGTCCGACATGACGAGCAGTGTCGTGTCGGTTCCGGCAATCGCCGCCGTGGCCCGTCCCAACGCGGCATCGAGCTGGCGATACGCGTTGAGGATCGCGTCGGCGTGCGGGCCGCCGCTGTCGAGCGTGCGCCAGAACATGTGCGAGACCTGATCGACGCCGCCGAAGTAGGCAAACAAGAAGCCGCTGCGGAAGCGACCGAGCTCGAGGTCGAGCATCCGCAGGCGTTCGGCGTAGATGTCGTTCGCTTCGACCAGCCACTGGGTGTCATCGAGCACGCCGGCAGCAAGCGCCGCCGTGTTTTCCGGCAGCCCTTGCGTGTAGAAGTAGCCCAGGTGCCCGAACAAATCACGCGTGTAGCTCGGTGGGCTGGAGATCGGCAGCGCCGGGATCTCGGGATCGATGTTCACCGGGCTGCTGTACAGGCGCAGGTGCGGATGCGCGGCGTCGAGGTGGAAGCGGACGATGCCGTGCACCGTGGCAATCCCCGCGAACAGCGTGAAGTCGACCGGCACCCAGTCGCTCCATTCCCCCTTTTGCAGGAGCACCTCGGTGTCGCCGACGGCGATCTTGACGGCGTCGGCGGTGGGATCGCGGTAGACGTCGAAGGCGCAGCCGGCGCGCTCATCATCGCTGTGGAAGGGGTTGGTGGGGCCTGGAATGACGGCGGACACGTGATTGTCGGTGACCTGCACGGCGTGGAAGAGGCCACCCGACACGCTGCGTTCGCCGCCGTCGGCGGGATCGGAGCTGTAGAATGAGAACGTGCCGTACGTCCCCCGGATGTCCGGCGTCCCCATGTCGGAGAGACTGCGTGCCGTGCTCGGCTCGGGCGGGAAGTTGGCGGGGATCTTGAGCACGGTGGCCGGGATACCGTGATGCGCCAGCACGTTCCAGAAGGCCGTGCCATGACGCAACAGCTCCGTCTTACCGACGCCCAGCGGCAGGGCGTACGGTCCCAGCTTCAGGCGGTGGGTGTTCTCCTTGACGCGCGAGGTCGAGAGAAACGGCAGCACGGCGTTGCCGTCGGGTGGCGCCGGGTCGCGGTGCACGAAATCGTAGATGCCATGCCCGCCGGGATCCAAACCGGTAATGAACGTCGACCACGCCACCGGGCTCTGCGGCGGGATGGTGGTGTCCAGGCGCACGTAATCGCCGGCACGGGCGAGATGCTGGAAATTCGGCAACAGCCCGGCCGCCATGAAGCGGTCGAGCAGCTGGGGATCGATGCCGTCGAACCCCAGCACCAACACGCGGTGGGCCGGAGCGGGCGTCGCGGGCTGCGCACACCCCGCGAGCAGCGCGGCGCAGGCGATCAGCGCGCAGACTTTCATGCGGCGCCCGCAATGCCGAGCGAACGGCCCTCCATGTGCGGCGGCGGCTGGATGCCGTAGAGGCCGAGCATCGTCGGGGCGATGTCGACGATCGACGGCGCCGTAGCCGTCATCGGGCGGTTGCAGAAGAGCACGCCGCGCACCAGGCTCGGGTCGACGCAGTGGTCGCCGCTCCAGCTCCTCGGGTTGTCGGCGACGACGGCTCCAGCGACTTTGCCGACGGCAGCTTCCCACGAGACGCGATAGCCGTCGGCGTAGCCGACGATCAGATCGGGTGCCTGATCGAGATAGGGTCCGGTATAGCGCTGTGTCACGTCGACCGCTTCTCGCACCACCACGCGGTCGCCGTCCGCATCGCGCAGCAGCGCCAGCTTGCCGGCGATCTCCCGCTTGAGCCCTTCCGCTTCGGCGCCGGGGGCTACTATGCCCGCGGCTTCGCGGCCGCGTACGTTCAGGTACAGGCCGGCGAGCCCCACCGCGTAGGCGCGTGTCTGCGACCAGTCAACGTCGCGCAGATACTCCGCATCGCCGTTCCTCCCTGCTTTCAGGGCGAGGTAGCCTTCGCGGAGGAGCCAGGCGTTCAAGTTGACGCCGCGGCGGAAGGACACGAAACCGTGATCCGAGAGCACCATGAGCACGGTCTTGTCGTCAACGTGGTTGCGGATGCGGCCCAGCATCTCGTCCATCCGACGGTAGAGATCCTCGACCACCCGGGCGTAGCGCGCCTGGTCGCCCGGCCGTGCGGCGCGCGGATCCGGGTCGGTGTAGCGGTAAAACATGTGCTGCACGCGATCGGTCGCGTCGAACACACAGATCACCACGCCCGTGCGGGTCTTGTCGAGTGCATCGAAGAGCTGGCGCTCGCGTTCGGCGTGAATCAAGTACGCCTGCTCGAGGAAGCCGTCCTCGTCGAGGACGCGTTCGTTCAGCGCCCAGGTGTCTTCGGCGAGGCCGAGGGTGGCGAAGCGTCCGCACAGCTTGGCGAGATAGGTGCCGTAGTAGGACGGGTGCGAGATCGGCAGCGCCGGATGCTCGGGATCGATGTTGATCGGGGTCATGTAGAGCGTGAACGGCGGCCCGATGCTGGTGATGCGGAAACGCGCAATGCCGCGCGGCTTGATCCCCAGCCCGGCGTTGAACACCAGTGACACCCACTCGGAGTACACGCCGGGCCGCAGGACCAGGTGCTCGTCACCGATGCGGAGCCGTACCGCCGTACCGCCGTCCTCGATCTCGGCTTCGAGCGGGATGCGCATCGCTCCGGCGGAGGGCTGTAGCGGATGGTCCGGGCCCGGAATCCAGCCGCGCAGGTGCGTCCCATCGCGTTGCAGCGGCACGCGCAGGCCGCCGGTGTGTGCGCCGGTGCCGGCGCTCTCCGAGAAGCAGGTGAAGCTGCCTTGGGTGCCGCGCAGATCGGGGACGCTCATCCCCGACAGGCAGGTGCCGCGAAAGCGCTCGGGCGGGAAGGTGACGGGGACGCGGATCACGGAAGAGAACACGCCGTGCGCACCGAGGATCTGCCAGAAAGGCGGCGCCTTGCGGAACAAGCGCAGGTGCGCCCGGCCGAGCGGGATCTGAAACTTGCCGATCGCCAGCGTCCGCCCCGCCGGCTCGATCGCCGATGAGGAGAGAAACGGCAAGTAGCTGCGCGCGTCGCGCGCCAGGAAGTCGAAGATGCCGTGCCGCGCCGGATGCACGCCGGTCATGAACGACGACCACGCCACCGGCGACAACGGCGGATGCGTCGTGTCGAGCCGGCGGAACCCACCCTGGGCCGCCAGCGCCGCAAAGTTCGGCAGCTTGCCCTCGGCCATCCAGCGCTCGGTGAGCACCGGGTCCATGCCGTCGAGGCCGATCACGATCACCCGGCGCGGCGCGCCCGACGGTAACGGCCGGCGGCGCAGCGCCCGCCAGAGCACGCGGAACGGATAGGAGACCAGTGTGAACACCGCGAGCGCGAAGGCCCACAAGAGGATGAAGAAGGAGCCGACGAACGCGAAGCCGGCGCCCGGCCCCACGTAGGCATGCGCCGCCGCCGGGACGAGGACAGCCCACGCCGCCACGGCAGCGATGACGGCACCGCCGCGTAGGCTGGGAGCGACGGTCACTGACTCCGCCGTTGCCGATGCAGCTGTTGGTCAACGACTGCCGCCATCGCCTGCTCGTCGAGCCGGTGCGCAAAAAATGCGTTCAAGCGCCGTGATTCCTCGAGCGCGTTGCGGAGAACCGCATCGTAGCTGAGCGACAACACTTCCATGTTCTGCTGTTCGGACAGCCATGCCTTTACCCGGTTGACGTGCCGTTGAAACACGGCCGCCATGTCGACGTCGCCGTTCGGTGATTGCCCCCGTTGAAGGAGCATTTGCCTTTGCGAGTCGAGCACCTCATTGATCGCGCGGTGAACGAACACGATCCGGTAGCGGTACCCGGCAGGCAAGTAACGCAGCAGCGGAGAGACGATTTTCACCGCCTTGCCGCGTGCGTCAGCCAGCCAAGCCCTCTCGTCTTCGATCCGCTTCACCATTTCCAACTCGTAATACCCTTTGGGGTTGTCCTCGTCGGCCGTGCGGATATTGTCCGTCAGTATCGGCATCCCCCCGGTGGCCAGCATCTGCATGACCATCGAGGTGCCGGAGCGCGGCAAGCCCGACACCACGGCAATGGTTTCGGAATCCGTTTCCGCCTGCCCATTCGGGCTACGGTCCGTACACGAAGCACTCAGCGTCATGTGTCAGAAACCGTAGCGTCAAGAAACAGCCAAAGTCAAGGTAAGATGCGGCAACAAGAAACGCCGGTTGTCGGCGCGCGCGGCGCCTTACAGGCCGGTGCCTTTAGCTGACAGCTGACCGCAGTGTTGCCAGAATTGGGGCAGCACCCGGCCGAGGCGTCGGGCATCCAGGTTAGCGGCTGCGTATGCGCTCAATCAGCACGGCCAAGATGACCTTCACCATATAAAAGCCCGCGTGTAGCGCTCCGGAGATCGACGACCGGCCGGTGGTCCGTGCGTACATGAGGACGGGGATTTCCGTGATCCGCAATCCCGCGCGGGTGGCCAACACCAGCGCCTGGGTCTCGGGGTAATCATCCGGCTGGAAGCGTGCCAGCAACTCCACGGCGCGACGGGTCAGCGCCCAGTAGCCGGAGGTCGGATCGGTCACACGGGTACCGACCGCGGCACTGAGCATACCGAGGATGAGAATGCCGATCCGACGTACGAATGTTGACTGGTAGCCTTTGCGCCCCAAGAAGCGTGAGCCGACCACGATGTCCGCCGTACCGGCAGAAAGAGTTTCGAGGAACTTGGGGATGTATGCGGGATCGTGCTGGCCATCGCCATCCAAACGGACAACGACGTCGTAATCACGAGCGACGGCGTACAAGAATCCAGTTTGCACAGTCGCGCCAATGCCCAGGTTACAGGAGTGACGCAGCACCTGCGTCCCGGTACGGCGCGCCTCGGCGGCGGTGGCATCATCGGAGCCGTCATCGATCACCAGCACGTCGCCGGTGAACGCCGTGCGGATATCAGCAACCACTGCCGCGATGTTGGGTGCTTCGTTGTACGCCGGGATAATGATGAGTGTCCGCACGGCACGCCTTTACCGTGTCTGTGAACCGCGGTCGAGAGCCGACGGACCCTCAGTCAGGGCCACCCCCAGGGAGCGCCTTCATGTCGGAGGAGCACTGCGGAGGATCTCCTCGCGCAAGCGCTCCACCTCGTACGCCAACAGTGCCAGATGCTGCGTCAACCGGCGCGTCTTATCGCGGTGCTCGGAGATCACCAACGAAAAATGCAGCAGGATGGCGAACAGAAACAGCAAGGCGACGAGGAACAGCAGCGAAGGGCCATACAACACGCCGAGAAAAACGGCGATACGATCGAGCAACGACCGCCATGCCGCCAGCAGGAGCATGACCCCTGCCGCACCGAGCCACAGCAGCGCGTAGCGTTCCTTGAGACGGCCGCGGCGAATGGCTTCCACCACAAATACCAACAGGAGGAGGACAAAGATGACGACAAACCAATGGATGATCGTCAGCGGATAGGACCCCGGCTGGCGGGACATGGGAACAAATGCTCCTGTATTCCTAGGGTGTCATGTTCGGACTGCCAAGCAGTGAGGATGCCGATCGCAAGAGCAGGACCCCCGTCAAACCGGAGCTTCCATGCTCAGTCGACCCAGGCCGCCGCGCGCGGTCCTATGCCGTGCTTGCGCCACCACTGCACCATCTTCCAGATCGACACCTGGCGCCGGCGTTGGATGCTGCGGCGCTTGCGCCACATCGGCGGCAGGCCACGCAAGCCGGCAACGATGGCGCGCGCAAAGATGCCTGCGAGCGCAAAGGGTGTGCCGGCTTGCGACAGCCAGTCCACATTCTTCATTCCGTTGACCGACCCGTTGGGGACCCATGCCGTCGCGTCACCCCGAACGAAGCGGCCTGCCGGCCCCCGATGCAGAACCACTGCAGCGATCAAAAAGGCAAACCGGAACAAGGTGAAAAACGGTGCCATCAGCAGAAGGGGAAGCGGCAAGCACTTCACCGCGACCCAGAGCCGATTGCGCTCGACCAGGAACGCCTTGAGGGGCGACGGCGCCGAGCCCCAGTGGTACACCACCGCACTGGGCACCGTCACACACCGCCAGCCGCGCAGCTGCGCGCGCAGCCCCAGATCGGTGTCGTCGCAGTACGAAAAGAAGTCCTCGTCCAGCAGCCCGACGTCATCGAGCATCTCGCGCCGCACCAGAATGGCGCAGCCGCTCGGCACCAGCACATCCTCCGGAGTATCGTACTGCCCGTAGTCCTCTTCGAAACGGCCACGGCAGCGGCTCAGGCCGTCCGGATAGACCCAATGGCCGACGTTGTCGATCAAACGGTGGTCCTTGGCGCTGAGGATCTTCGGGCAACAGATGCCGATGCGCGGGTCGGCTTCAGCGGCCGCTACCAGGCTTTCGATGAATCCCGGCGCGGCTTCGGTATCGTTGTTCAGTAAGATGATATAGCGACCTTGGGCCTGTCGCAGGCCGATATTCGCGCCACGCGTGTAGCCGTAGTTCTCCGGAGTGAGCAGCGTGCGGACGTGCCCGTCGTACGCTGCCGCCACCTCCCGCATCGAACCGTCAGTGGAGGCGTTGTCGACCAGCACGACCTCGACCCCTTCCATGTCTGGTTGCAGAAAGGAGCGGAGGCAGCCCAGCAGGTACGGGCTGTTCCAGTGAACGATCACGACAGAGACCAGCGGCTGGGCGCTCGGCCACGGTGCGGGCGACTGGTGTGACCTGGGCACGGATTCCGCCGCTTGTGCCGCGTGGCTCATTGGACAACGTTGGCGCTGACATTACGGCCGCGGACGAGACGTAGCACCCTGGCCGCGACCCTGCACGTCTGCAACACTGGCACGTCCCCCCTTACTCGCCGCACTGTCATCCTGAAACTGATAACCTTACGGGTAGTACAGGCATTCGCCAATTACAAGCAAAAATCAAGGAGAATCTCTTCACTGGCGCGGCCCACCTCAGACTGACGAGGCGTGTCTCGCGCTTATCGCATATGGCCTATGGTCAGAAACCATACGCAATCTGCTATCAGCCATATGCTGCCCAGTGCACCGGTTGCGCCGCACGTGATCGAAAGCGGCGGCCAGCCGCCACCCCCCTTACGGGAGTGTCGATCTTCTCGCAAACAGTGCTTCGACAAGCTCAGCACGAACGGTTGGGTATTCAATTTCAAACAAGAATTCCGCTCACCCTGAGCTTGTCGAAGGGTCTCTCTCCCGTTTATCGACAGTCCCTTACCGCGGCGGCATGCGGAGGGCACCGTCGAGGCGGATGGTCTCGCCGTTGAGCATCGCGTTCTCGACGATGTGGCAGGCGAGGGCGGCGTATTCGCTCGGGCGCCCGAGGCGCGACGGGAACGGGATCTGCGCCGCCAACGCCTGACGCTGCGCTTCGGGCAGCATCGCCAGCATGGGCGTGTCGAAGGTTCCCGGCGCGATGGTCACGCAGCGGATGCCGTCACGCGCCAGGTCGCGCGCGATCGGCAGCGTCATGCCGACCACCCCGCCTTTGGACGCCGAGTACGCCACTTGGCCGATCTGGCCGTCGAAGGCGGCAACCGACGCGGTGTTGATGATCACACCGCGCTCGCCTTCTTCGTTCGGGGTGTTCTTCAGCATCTCGGTGGCGGCGAGGCGGGTGACGTTGAAGGTGCCGATCAGGTTGATCTTGATCACCATCTCGAACATCTCCAACGGCATGGGGCCTTGCTTGCCGGCGATCTTCATTGCCGAGCCCACGCCGGCGCAGTTGACGACGACGTGCACACCACCGAAGGCGGCAACGGTCTGTTGAAGGGCCTGCGTCACCTGCTCGGCGTCGGTGACATCGGCCGGGGTGAAGACCGCCTGCCCGCTCAGTTCCTTGACCAGTTGTTCGCCGGGAGAGTTGGGCCGGTCGAGAATGGCCGCACGGCCGCCGCGCCCGAGAAAAGCGCGCACCGTCGCTGCGCCGAGACCGGATGCGCCGCCCGTCACCAGTGCCACCGCGTTCTGTAGCTTCATCGTCTGCCTCCTAGAAATCGTGATGCGTGATCCGTGACAGGACTTGATACTCAGCGTCACGCGTCACGCATCATTCCCAACCGACCATTATCACCGCATGTCTGCGGGTCAAGCCACAGATTCACGCCGCCTGGTTGCGGAAGTGGACATGGAACGACACGGCGAAATAGTAGATCGGGAAATACAGCGACAGCCAGGCCAAGGTGCGCGACGGCGTCGGGAACTGCGCCAGCAGCACCACGACACCGAGGGCCCACACCACGCCGAGCACATGCGTCGTGCGTTGCGCAACCGGGTTTCTGCTCGGATACAGATAGCGGATCGGAACGAACACCATCACCGAAAACAGCAGCAGCATGACGGTGTTGAACCACGGCGGGGTGGCCAGGGCGAAAAAGTAGAAGACCACGATATTCCAGTAGGAGGGAAAGCCGGTGAAGAAATGGTCCGCGGTCTTCGCCTGCGTCTGACAGAATCCGTAGCCACTGGCCAGCAACGGGAGCGCACCGAGGGCCAGGCCGCCGGCGCCGTGCGGAATGAGCCCGGCACGGTAGGCGAGGACGACGGGGACGACGACGTAGTTGAGGTAGTCGACGATATCATCGAGCTTGGAGCCATCGAATCCGGGGAGGACTTCCTTGACGCGCGCGCGGCGTGCCAGAGTGCCGTCGGTAGCATCGATGAACGTGGCCACCGCCATCCAGACGAAGGCCAGACCGTAGTTGCCGTGCGACGTCGCGTCGAGCGCAAAGAATCCAACCACCGCACCCAGGGCGGTGTACAGGTGCACTCCCCAGGCTGCGAGAATGGGCGTCATCGGCCTCTCAATTCCTACGCGGAGCTGAACTTCACACCAGCCGCGGCGGCGGCTGACAACCCGCACGGGCCCGCGGACACGGTGCAGGGGCGTGCGAGCCTCACGACGGGGGTGGAGACGTGGGCAAAAAGAAAAGCCCCGGTCCCGGTGGGGCCGAGGCCTTTTCCTTGCTGCCTCGGGCGGTCAGATCTTCGAGACGTTCGCGGCCTGCAACCCCTTCGGCCCTTGCGTGATCTCAAATTCTACGCGCTGGCCTTCTTCAAGCGACCGAAAGCCTTGGCCGGCGATGGCTGAATAATGAACGAAGACATCCTGACCATCGTCTTTGGTGATGAAGCCGTAGCCTTTCTGGCCATTGAACCACTTAACCGTGCCTTGAACCATACTGCCAGTCCCCCTTTTCTGCTCTGCGCGGTGTGTTTTCCAGGGAAAGCCGAAAGATTCCGAATCCAGCTGGAGCGCAGTTGATGCCGATTGGTGCCCGCTGTACCTTGACCTTCCTGACCCTTTCGCCTCGAAACTCGGTGCCCTCATATCACGTGCGCGCGCTTTTGTGCAACAAAAAAACAGGTGACAATGCCAGCTGCGGCCGGTCACCTTTACTCCCAGTTTTTCCGATGGTATGGTTCTTGCCCACGTAAGATTGACGCCACGGTTTTTATGAAAAAACGCCTTCGCTTTGTCATCATGCTGACCGTGGTGTTGCTGCTGTCCGCGGTGGGTCTCCTGGTCGGGCGCAGCGTATGGCAGCAGCGTCGGCAGGACCTCACGCAGCAAGGGTTGGATTTCTTGCCGGGCGTTTCGCAGCACATCCGCGATTTTCATCGGGTGAAAGTCCAGAATGGGCAAAAGGTCTGGGAAATATCGGCACAGGATGCGCAGTACTTCCAAGAAGACAACACGGTGGTGGTGCGCAATGCGATGATGGCGCTGTATCGGCGCGACGGCCGGACGATCGGTCTCAAGAGCAACGAGGCGCGCATCATACTCGACGGGCGTGAAGTCAGGCGTGTCGAGCTGGGCGGCGCTATTGAGATGACGGCATCCGATTACGTTGTCCGCACCGAACAAGCAACGTATGATCACGTCCGAAACGTCATTTCCACCGCGGGCGCGGTGGAGATTTCAGGACGAGCGCTGCAGTTGCACGGTGATCAAATGGAGGTGCAAGTCGCTACCGAGCGGGTCACCCTGGTCCACAACGTGTCGATGCGCCTGGAGCCGGCATTGCTGCCGCGAGGAGAACACGACGCACCGCTGTAAACTATGCGTGGCCGCGGCGCTCCTGCTGATCACGGTCGGCGGTGTCGTCGGTCGGTGTTCCGGTGAGGAGGCGCGGGCCACAACGCGATTGCCCTCCGCCACGGAGGCGCCCCGGGGGCCGGAATCACTCCTGGGCGCGCTGTCGTTCAGCTCGAAGCGGGAGCCCATCTCGATCACCTCCGACGCCATGGAATTTGACTACGGCACGCGGGTGCTCACCTACAAAGGCGCAGTCGTGGTGACCCAGGGCGACATGAAACTGGAGAGCGCCAGTCTGACCGTGGCGCTGGACGAGCACGCCGACAACCAGGTCAAAGAAGTGGTGGCCAATGGCAACGTGCGCCTGTCCAAGGGTTCGCGCTGGGCCACCGGCGGGCACGCCGTGTTCGACCAGGGAAACAACACCGTCGTGCTCAGCGAGAAGGCCGAGTTGCACGACGGCCCCAACCAAATCAACGGCGACCGTGTCGTGGTGTATCTCAACGAGGAGCGCAGCGTCGTCGAAGGCGGCAACAACAGCCGGGTCAGGGCCGTGCTGTTTCCGTCGCAGGGTGAGGCGCTGCCCACCCCCGAGGGCAAGACGCCGTGAAGCGCAACGGCAGTCACGGCGGCGAGAACGTGTTGCGTGCCGAAGGCCTGTGCAAACGGCTGGGCGGGCGCGAGATTCTCCGCACCGTCTCCCTCGAGGTCCACGCCGGCGAAGTCGTCGGACTGCTGGGAGCAAACGGGGCTGGGAAGACGACGACGTTTTACGCCATCGTCGGCCTCATTCGGCCCGACCGCGGCAAGGTGCTGCTGAACGGCGCCGACGTGACCGGCGAGCCGATGTATATCCGCGCCCGCAAAGGCATCAGCTACCTGCCGCAGGAACCGTCCGTATTCCGCAAACTGACCGTGGAAGAGAACCTCCTCGCCATCCTAGAGGCGCTGCCGCTCACGCGCGAGGAGCGGCGGGAGCGGCTCGCCGAGTTGCTGGAGGAACTCAGCATCGCCCACCTAGCCAAGAACAAAGCCTACTCCCTGTCGGGCGGAGAACGCCGGCGCGTGGAGATCACCCGCGCCTTGGTCACCGAGCCGGCGTTCATGCTCCTCGACGAGCCTTTTGCAGGAATCGATCCACTTGCTATTCTGGATATTCAGAGCATCGTGACCCAGCTGAAGGAGCGACATATCGGCATACTGATCACGGATCACAACGTGCGTGAGACCTTGGGCATTTGCGACCGCGCCTATATTTTGAACGACGGAGCGGTGCTGGAGGAAGGCACGCCGCAGGCAATCGCGGCCAGCCCACAGGCACGGGAACTCTATCTCGGGGAGCGTTTTACGCTGTAGGACGATGGCACTCGAAACCAAATTGTATCAGAGGCTCAGCCAGCAGCTGGTGATGACGCCCCAGCTGCGCCAGGCGATCAAGATCCTCCAAGTCTCGCGCATGGAGCTGGAAACCTTGATCGACGAGGCGATGTCGGAGAACCCCGTGCTCGAGGAGGGCATCGAGCAGGTCGAGGAGGAGCGGCCGCGCACCGAAGAACCCCTCGAGTCCAGCCCGGACAGCAGCGAGGAATGGCAGGAGGTGCACGAACAGCGCGAAACGACGACCGAGATCGAGCCCAATGAACGCATGGGCGAGATCGACTGGAAGGAGTACCTCGACAACTATCGCAACGACTGGCACGGCTCATCGACCACGGCGGCCGACTACGACGACGAAAAACGCAACACGCTGGAAAACACGCTGGTGCGAGCGCCCTCACTGCAGGAGCATCTCGTCTGGCAGCTGCGCATGACCGGCATCCCCCCGGTGGAAGAGTCGGTGGCGGTCTTGATCCTGGGGAACATGGACAAGGACGGCTACCTGCAGGTGGACATCGAGGATATCGCTTTCCAGAGCGGCCAGGACTTCGATCTGGTGGAGCGGGCGCTCAAGCGCATCCAAGATCTCGATCCACCCGGCGTCGGCGCGCGCAATCTCAGCGAGTGCCTGCTGCTGCAGATCCGCAGCCAGGGCAAGGAAGACTCGCTGGCGGCAGCCATCGTCCGCGATCACTTGGCGCTGCTCGAAAGCAAGCGCTACGACAAGATCGCGAAGGACCTGGGGGCGCCCATGGAGGAGGTGGCGGCGGCGGCCAACTACATCGCCACGCTCGAACCCAAACCGGGCCGCGACTTCGGCGAAGGCGACATCCGCTACATCACCCCCGACGTGTTCGTGCAGAAGATTGGCGACGAACTGGTGGTCAGCTTGAACGACGACGGCTTGCCCCGCCTGCGCGTGAGCAACTTCTATCGCCAGGTCTTGTCCGACACCGGCACCGGCGAAGCGAAGCGCTACATCCAGGAGAAGATGCGCGCCGCCGCTTGGCTCATCAAGAGCATTCAACAACGGCAGCGGACGCTGTACCTGGTGACGCAGAGTATCGTCCGCTTCCAACACGAGTTCTTTGAAAAGGGCGTGGCGCACTTGAAGCCCTTGGTCCTCAAAGATGTGGCCATGGACATCGGCATGCATGAGTCCACCGTCAGCCGCGCCACGGCCAACAAGTACGTCCACACCCCGCAAGGGACCGTCGAGCTCAAATACTTCTTCACCTCGAGCTTGCAGGGGGCAGATGGCGAAGAAGTGTCGGCGGAAAGCGTCAAGGATCGCATTCGCGAGATCATCGAAGCGGAGGATCATCAGCACCCCTACAGCGATCAGCACATCGCCAAGATGCTGTCGACCGAGCACGTCGGGATTGCCCGGCGCACGGTGGCCAAGTACCGTGGCATCATGGGCGTGTTGCCCTCGTCCAAACGGCGCCAGGCGTTCTGATCGGCGCGCGGAGAGTTGCATGCAAGTGATGGTCACCTTTCGGCATGTCGAACCTACCGATGTTCTTCGCCAGTACGCCGAAGACAAGCTCCAACGGGTGCACAAGTTCCTGCGTCGCCCCATCGAGGCCCACGTCATTCTGTCGGTGGTCAAGCGCCGGCACGTCGCCGAGGTGCAGATCAGCGCCAATCATCTCAATCTCACCGCCACCGAGGAGACCGGCGATCTCTACTCCGCCATCGATCTGGCCATGAGCAAACTCGAACGCCAGATCAAGAAGCACGTCGCCAAGCACAAGGCGCATAAGGGTGCGGACACCGCCGCGACCGCCGACGCGCTGGGCGCGGCAGGCGAGCGTACCGGGCGTGTCCTCCGCACCCAGCGCGTCGCGGTCAAACCGATGTCCGTGGACGAAGCGGTCATACACTTGGGCATGCAGAAAGGCGATTTCCTGCTCTTCAAGAATGCCGCGAACGAGACCCTCAGCGTCATCTATCGCCGCAAAGACGGCAATTACGGCCTGATCGAACCGGAGCCGTCGTGACGTGCCCTCACCTTCATCCGCTCCCGGAGAGTCCGTCGATTTTCTCTGAAGGCACCGTTCGACAAGCATGTCCTGAGCAACGTCGAAGGGCTCACGGTGAGCGGAAAAACCCTCATTTGATGGACTCTGAGACCGTTCGTGCTGAGGCTCTCGAAGCACGCCTTCGCGTTTATCGACAGTCTCCGGAGCGCCAGGCGAGCGGATCGGCATGAGGATTACTGACATCCTACCTGAGTCCTTGGTGATTCCCGCGCTGCAGGGACAGACTAAGGAGGACGTCCTGCGTGAGTTGGCAACGCATCTCGCCGAGGGGCATTCGGAGGTCGATGGCAGGCGGCTGCTGGAAGTGCTGTGGGAACGCGAGCGGCTCGGCAGCACGGCGATCGGCGACGGCATCGCCATTCCGCATGGCAAGCTCCCCGGCCTCAAGACGGTGCTGGCCGCGTTCGGCCGCCATCTGCACGGCGTCGACTTCCAATCGCTGGACGGCAACCCCACGAAACTCTTCTTCTTGCTCGTGGCGCCGGAGGATTCCGTCGGCCTCCACCTGAAGGCCCTGGCGCGCGTGTCGCGGCTGCTCAAGGACCAGGCCTTCCGTCACCAGCTGATGGTCGCCGCCGACCGCCACGATCTCTACGAGACCATTCGTCGCGAAGATGAGAAGTACTGATCACGAGCGCGAGCCCGGTATTGAAGTTGCCGCCCTCCTCGCGGATGAGGGCGCGCAGTGGAATCTGGAGCTGGTGGGCGGCAAAGCCGGTGTGCACCGCAAGATCGCAGCGCCGCGTATCCAGAAGCCGGGCTTGGCGCTGGCCGGTTACGTCAAGCAGATCCACCCCAAGCGGGTCCAGGTGATCGGAACGCCCGAGCTGTCGTACTTGCAGAGCATGGCGCCCCTGGCCGCGCGCCGTGCGGTGGAGCGGATTTGCGCCGAGGATATCGCCTGCTTCATCGTCACCAACGATGCCGCCGTGCCTCCGGTCCTGCGCCGCGCGGCCGACAAGTACCGGGTGCCGCTGTTGCGCACGTCGCTGAAGAGCGCCGTGCTGATCCGAGCGGTCGCCGGCTGGCTGGAGGAAAAGCTGGCGGCGCGAGTCACCGTCCATGGCGTGCTGGTCCAGGTGTACGGCGTGGGCGTGCTGATCATCGGCAAGAGCGGGATCGGCAAGAGTGAAGCGGCCCTCGATCTGGTCGCCCGCGGCCATCGCTTTGTGGCCGACGACGTCGTCGAGGTCTCCGAGGTGTCGCCGCTCGCGCTCAAAGGCCGCTCCCCGGACCTGACCCAGCACCACATGGAAATCCACGGCCTCGGGATCATCAACGTGCGCGAGCTGTTCGGTACCCTGGCCACGACTGAAGAGCAGCAGATCGACCTGGTCGTGGAACTGGTCGAGTGGGGCGCTGACGTCGATCGGCTGGGCCTGGAAGACGAGCGCCACACCATCCTCCATGTCTCGGTACCGGTGATCCGTCTGCCGGTGCGGCCGGGCCGCAACCTGGCGATGCTGATTGAGGTCGCCGCGCGCAACCAGACATTGAAGACGCGTGGCCAGCATGCGGCACGGCAGTTCACCTACATGGTCGACCGTGAAATCCGCCGTAACGCCCGCTTGCAGCGCCAGGCAAATCGCAAGCCATGACGCCTCCGGACGCACCCACCAGCGAGGTGGCGCTTTCCAAGAGCCTCGAGATCAAGAATCGGCTGGGACTGCACGCTCGTGCCGCCGCCCAGCTGGTGCAAATGGCGTCGCAGTTCGACGCCGAGATCACCGTGGGAAAAGACGATCAGGTCGTCAATGGAAAGAGCATCATCGGCCTGATGATGCTGGCCGCGGCCCAGGGAACCTCCATCGAGGTGAACGTCTCCGGACCGCAGGCGGCCCAGGCCCTCGAGGCGATCGAGCGGCTCGTGGACGCGAAATTCAACGAGGAATAATCGCCTTGACGGCAGCCTGGACCCTATACTACGTTGATTAAGGCTGTGCCCTGAAATGCGAATGCGAATTTTCTCACGCGGCCACCGCGCCGTGGCGAAGGAGGCCGTATGGCTCTAAGAGATTTTGTCTTCACGTCGGAATCGGTTTCCGAGGGTCATCCCGACAAGATGTGCGACCAGATCTCGGACGCCATCCTCGACGCCGCCCTCGAGGGTGATCCGAACAGCCGCGTAGCCTGTGAGTGCTTGGCCAAGACCGGAATGATCGTGGTGGCCGGTGAAATCACGACTCGGACCCAGATCAACTACACCGAGGTCGTGCGCCGGGCGGTTCGTGATATCGGGTACAACTCCTCCGACGTGGGCTTCGATGCCGACACCTGCGCCGTCATCGTGGCCATCGAGGGCCAGTCACCGGACATTGCGCAAGGCGTTGACGAAGGTGAGCAGAAGGAGCAGGGCGCCGGTGATCAAGGCTTGATGTTCGGGTTCGCCTGTGACGAAACGCCCGAGTTGATGCCACTGCCGATCGTGCTGGCACATCAGCTGGTCAAACATTTGACCGACATTCGCAAGAGCGGCGCCTACCCATTTCTGCGTCCCGATGCGAAATCACAGGTAACCGTCGAGTACCGCGCAGGGCGTCCATACCGCGTCGACACGGTCGTCGTGTCGTCACAGCACAGCCCCGATGTGCAATACGAGACCTTGCGTGAGCTGATCGTGGAAGAAGTCATCAAGAAGGTCGTGCCGCACGAGTATATGCATGCGGGCATCAAGTATCACGTCAACCCGACGGGGCGCTTTGTCATCGGCGGCCCAGTAGGCGACTGCGGCCTGACCGGACGGAAGATCATCGTCGATACCTATGGTGGCTACGGCCGCCATGGCGGCGGCGCCTTTTCCGGGAAGGATCCGACGAAAGTGGATCGCAGCGCCGCTTACATGGCCCGCCACATCGCCAAAAACATCGTCGCCGCAAAGCTGGCCAGCAAATGTGAGGTGCAGCTCTCCTACGCCATCGGCGTCGCCGAACCGACGTCGGTGTTGATCGACACGTTCGACACCGGCGTGGTGGCCAACGACCGGCTGTCAACTCTCGTCCGCGACCACTTTGATTTGAAGCCGGCCGGCATCATCCGTAGCCTGGATCTGAAGCGGCCGATTTACAGGCGCACGGCTGCTTATGGGCACTTCGGCCGCATGCCGGAAGCGGGCCATTTCACTTGGGAGCGCGCCGATCGCGTCGATGCGTTGCGGCGTGCACTCGAGCTGGCGCCGCGGCCTGAACGCCGTGGTGTGGCCGCGCAACCGGCTGCTTGAGAAGTCCTGAGTCCCGAGTCGGAAGACACAGGTTCTGAGTAGCACTGTCAGGCGTTTGGGCGCCACCTGTCGGGAAGAAACTGCGAACCGGCCGAACACAACCAACCCCTCGATACGGCCCCTGAGAAGAAGGGGCCTACTCGGGGTAAACGGATCTGCCATTCTTCGATCTGATGCTTTCCCACCCGCTCGCCCCGAGTGCCGGCCCGTCTCTTGGGCCGGTGTATCGAGGGGCACAGGCCAGCTGCCGGCGCCTGTTTGTTAGGAGCGGTGTCTTTTGCCGGCGTACCGGCTGACCCGCGTACCCTCCACTGGATTTGCCGCGGTAAATCCGGCGTAATGGGCGTATGGGCAGGCGCGGCGCGTTCTCTGCCATGAGTGCGGCGCAGCGCGCCGAGGCCGTCTTGGATGCCGGCACGTTTGTTCCGCTCAGTGCCGTCACCTCCGACACGCCGATCGTCGCCGGCTCAGGGGTACTTGGACGTGTCCCCGTGCTGGTCGCTTTCACCGACGGCCACGTCCATGGGGGCACCATCGGCATGCGCGAGTCTGGCATTCTGGCGCGGCTTGCCGACATGGCCACGACGGGTTACGTCCGCGGAAAACCGCCGACGGCGCTCATCATCGGCTTTGATACCGGCGGCGTGCGGGTCGAGGAAGGACCGATCGCACTGGCGGCCGCGTCGGCGGTCGGTGTAGCGCTGGCACGTTTGACCTTGCGTGGCGTGCGATTGGCCGCCGTCATCAGCGGTCCGCGCGGGTGCTTCGGCGCACCGGCAGTCATGGCGGCGCTGCCTGAGCGCATCATTCTGACAGCCGACGCCCATTGGGGCCTCACCGGCCCCAAGCTGCTTGGCGGCCTTGCGGATGGGAACAGACCGGAGGAAGAGGCATTGGCCGCCACTTCGGCAGCAAACAGGCTGGGCAACGGCGACGCGCATCTCGTCGTGCGCGACAGCGCCGCAGCAGTGCGCTCCGCACTCCGCGCCTTTGCGGCCGAGGCGAAGACCGGCCGCACCGTCCGGCCGCTGGAAGACTGGATCATCGGCAGTGAGCAGACCGCCGCGGCGCTTGACGCCCGCCTACAGTCGGATCCTTCGTGGCATCCGCCTTCTCGCCACGGCAAGACACACCACCGCGATCTCTTGCGCTATTCCTTTCGCGGGCAATGGAAGCCGGCCGAGCCGGTCCAACACCGCGGCCTCATCCATGCCGCCCTGGGGACGCTGGGGAATCATCCGGCGCTCGGGTTCATCGTCGGCCCGGAGCAGATCCCAGGTGGCGGGGTCGGCATCGAGGAGGCCGCCGTCGTCACCGGCATGATCGGACGTGCGGTGCAACAGGCGACCAGCACACCCGCCGCGATTCTGACCTTCCTCTTCTGCCAGGGACACGTGGTGAATTCGACGCAAGAACGCTTGGGTCTGCATCGTGCCCTGGCGGAATGTCTGCGGGCGATGGTGGCCGCACGCCTTCGCGGGCATCCCATCGTCAGCATCCTCGGCGGTGGCACCTACGGCGCGGCCTATCTGGCATTGGCGGCGCCCAGCCATCGCATTTTGGCCATGCGCGGGACATCCGTCGCCCCGATGGCGCCTCAGGTTCTGCAGGCCTTTGAAGCTCTGCGCGGCCGCACAGCAGTGCAACGAGAAGGCGCGCAACTCGCAGAGTTGATCCCCGATATCCGCATGGTGGAGAGCGTCATCCGCCTGCCGCGGGTGCTGCGCGAGGAACTCACCAAGCTGACCACACCAGCCGAAAGTTGAAAGCCAGAAGAAGCCGTCACACAGCCTGGTTCACGTTTTACGTTTTACGCCCTTCCGTTTTCCGCCTTCACCCCCCAGCTTCATTTCTCCCGTCCGGCTGACATCGTAACCGCCGAGGCGCATCACCGCCTGGCGGAAATCCTCGGAACGCACCGCTGCAAGCAAGGCCTGGCCGGCTTCACTCGAATAAAAGTCGCGGCGCAAGACGAGATCGTAGTCCTCCTTGTCGACGGGAAGGAAATCGAGGCCGAGGGCGTTGGCCGCTGACCGGACTCCCAAGCCACAGTCGGTAAGACCGCTGGCCACCGCCACGGCGACGGCCATGTGGGTGAACTCTTCACGTTCGTACCCGTGGATGCGCTCCGGCTGCAGTCGCAGCTTCGCCAATTTGTAGTCCAGGAGCACGCGGGTGCCCGCGCCCGGCTGGCGGTTGACGAAGCGCACATCCGCACGCCGCAGGTCTTGCAGGCGGCGGATGTTCTTCGGATTCCCCTTGGCGACAATCAGGCCTTGTTCACGCACCACCAGGTTCACCACGACGACATCGCTGTGCCGCAGGTGGCGCCGGATGTCCGGAAGGTTGTAGGTGCCGGTTTTCGGATCGAGCAGGTGCGTCCCGACAACATGGGCCTCGTCCCGTTTCATTGCCAGCAGGCCGCCCAAGCTGCCGACGTTGGTCGCGGAAATCTTCAGGTGGGGGTGGGCCCGTTTCAGGCAATCTTCCAGCAAGCCGATCGACAGATCGTGGCTGCCGCTGAAGACGATGGTGTTGGCGATCTCGGAGCGCGGGCGGAGCAGTTCGACGCTCACCTCCTCGCCGGCGTTGATGCCTTCGGAAAGCGACGGGATGCGGAGGAATCCATCGGCTTTGACCAGGGTGCTGATGACCCCGGCGCCACGCCCGAGCGGGTTGGCAACGATGCGGTCACCCACCTGCCCGAGGGTGACGCGCATGAACTCCTCCAGCCCGAGCCGCGACGGCAGCTTGCGCGGCACCACTGCACGGACGGTTTCCGGAGGCTCGGCCGCGTGCCCGAGGAACTTGGCAATCAGCGGTCGCAGCACCTGCTGGCACACAATGACGGCGGACACCGGATACCCGGGCAGGCCGAGGACCGGTGTGCCGCCGACGGTGCTACAGATCGCCGGCTTGCCTGGCATGATGTCGATGCCGTGGACCAGGAGCGTCCCCAGCTGGCTCAATGCGGTAACCGTGAAGTCGTGCTCCCCTGCCGACGAGCCGGCAATGACGGCCACAATGTCATGCTCCCCGACGGCGGCCTGCACCGCGGCCTTGATCAGATCCAGATCGTCGCGCACGGGTGGGAGCCGACGTGGCTCGCCGCCCCATTCGGTGATGAACGCGGCCACTACGCGCGAGTTGAACTCGATGATGGCGCCCGGCCGGACCTCCGTACCCGGCTCGACCAGCTCGCTCCCGGTGGGGAGGATGGCCACGCGCGGCCGCGGCGACACCGCCACGGTCACGTGGCCTGCGGCCAGCAACGCGCCAATATCGAAGGGACGGATCCGATGCCCACGCGACAACAGCGGTTCGGTCGCCACGATGTCTTCCCCCACCAGGCGTACGTGTTGCCAGGGCGCGGCAGCCTGCTGGATAGTAACCTTGCCCTGCCCTGCCGGATAGACATTTTCGATCATGATCACCGCATTCGCCCACGGCGGCAGCGGTTGTCCGGTATCGACGTACGAGAATGTCCGCGCCCCTCCGAGCGGCGTCGGCGTCCCTGTCCGTCCCAATCCGAGTAGGGCGGGCGTCCCTGCCCGTCCTTCGGGGACAAGCGCCAGCTCGAGCGGGTGTGCCTCACTGGCTCCGAATGTGTCTTCGGCCCGGACGGCGATGCCGTCCATCGCCGCGCCGTGGTAATGTGGCGCCGATATACGGGCGAAGACCGGCTCCGCCGTGATGCGGGACAGACTCTCCTCCACCGCTATCAACTCCGCCGCACGCCGGCGGATCGCCAGGGCGTCGACAAACACGGCGAGCGTTTCAGCCAGCGATTTTTTGTTGAGATAGCGCGTGCGGGGCATTGTTTCCGCAACGAGCTATCCCGACAATCAGCGGTCGTGTCAACTCAGGGTCGGGCCGATTGCGCCGAGATTGTCGGCGCCTGCGCCCTGCTCCGTTCGTCCCCAGTTGGCATCTGTGCTATACACTTGTTCTTAATTCAGAAATTGTGCGGCGTGGCTGGCGGGCACTCGGTACTGTAACGCCAAGGTCCTTTACTCACACGCGCCGATAATGCTACCCGGTACGCTGCACAGTAGAAGGAAAGAGGAGCGATGACCCTTCTTGCAGACACCAAACGGCCTTCGAAGCACCCCCTTGCTGGTACCACCATGAGTGGTGCCGAGATGATTGTGCAGGTGCTTGCCGACGAGGGTGTCGAGGCCGTCTTTGGATACAGTGGAGGAGCGATTCTCCCCACTTATGACGCGGTCTTCCGTTACAACGAAAGCCATCCCAAAGAAGAAGAGATCCGGCTGATCGTACCGGCGACCGAACAAGGCGCCGGTTTTATGGCCGCCGGGTACGCGCGTTCGAGCGGCAAGGTGGGCGTTTCTCTGGTGACGTCGGGCCCCGGAGCAACCAACTCTGTCACCCCCGTGCGCGACTGTCATGCGGATTCCGTTCCGATCGTGCTGATTTGCGGCCAGGTGGGGCGGGCGGCGATCGGGACCGACGCTTTCCAAGAGGCGCCGGTTTTCAACATCATGTCCGCCTGCGCCAAACATGTCTTCCTGGTGACCGACGAGAGCAAGGTCGAGGCCACTATGCGGACCGCGTTCGAGGTGGCCCGCAGCGGCCGGCCTGGACCAGTCGTGGTCGACATTCCCAAGGACGTGCAAAGGTATGAGGGCGTCTTTCAAGGGAGCGGCCTCCTGCAGCTCCGTGGCTATGAGGAACGACTCGAAACCCTGAACCATGCGACCATTTCTGACGAGCAAGTCCACGCCTTCTATCGTTTACTGGGCGACTCGGAGCGTCCGCTGATCTACGCTGGCGGCGGCATCAACAACAGCAACGCCGCTCCGGAGCTGAGGGCGTTCGCCGAGCGCTTTCGAATCCCCGTGGTCACGACGTTGATGGGAATCGGGGCATTGGACACCAAGAGCGAGCTGTCACTCCACATGCTGGGGATGCACGGGACGGCCTACGCGAATTATGCCGTGGAGGATTGCGACTTCCTCTTTGCCGTCGGAGCCCGTTTCGATGACCGTGTCGCCGGGAAGGTCAAGGACTTCGCGCCCAGGGCCAAGATCGCCCACCTCGATGTCGATGCCTCCGAAATCGGCAAGGTGAAGAACGTGGACTGGTTCCACGTGTCGGATGCCAGGCGCGGCCTGACGCAGCTGCTCAAGGGCGGCAAGTCCTTCAAAAAGGATTTCAGCCGCTGGCTGGCGCATGTGAAAGAGCTCAAAGTCGAGCACGCGCTCAACTACAACCGCAGCTCCGACCTCATTCAGGCCGAAGAGGTCTTGACGGTGTTGAATGAGATCACCAAGGGAGGAGCCATCGTCACCACGGGCGTCGGCCAGCACCAGATGTGGTCGGCGCAGTACCTGGATTTCGTCCATCCGCGCAGCTTCATCACCTCCGGCAGCATGGGGACGATGGGATTCGGTCTGCCGGCGGCGGTCGGCGCCCAGATCGCCAACCCGGACAAGCTGGTCATCGACATCGATGGCGACGGCAGCATCCGGATGAACTACGGCGAGTTGGAAACCCTGACCAACTACGACATCCCGGTCAAGGTCCTGCTGCTCAACAACTTCGGCGACGGGATGGTGCGCCAGTGGCAGGATCTCTTTCACGACCAGCGCTATGCCGGCACCGATAAGACCCTGCACAAGAAGGACTTCGTCCGCGCCGTGCAGGCCGACGGGTTCGAGTTCGCGAAGCGGGTTTCGGAGCGGGCGCAGGTGCGGCAAACCCTGGAGGAATTCGTCACCTTCCGCGGTCCGGCCTTTCTCGAAGTGATCATCGATCAGCACGAGCACGTGTACCCGATGGTCGGTCCGGGCATGGGCTACAAGGACATGATCGTCGGCAAGTACATCAAGCCACGGGAAAAAGCTGCGGGGAAAGTGGACAGCGGCGCAGGTTTCTGAACGCCCGCACGCAGACCATGGCGCGGCCGCACCCCATTACAACGAAACCTGGCGCCAAGAGCGGGGAACTGCTGGTGACCCTGCCCCCCGGCTGGGAGCTCCGGTTACGGCGAGTACTGAAGCAGATTCTTGCCGACACCCTCCCTGATCCGCGCGAGAAAGGCCTCAACCACAGCCAGCGCGTTGCCCGCACCCGCGTGCGGCGGAAGCGCCGGCACGCGGTCATGTGTCAGTTCATCAGCGATCTGATTACCGCCGACATCGTCGGCAAAGAAGTCGCGCTGGCAACGCGCAACCGCTACGGCTCCCGCCACGGATCGCTGCGCGAGCATGTCCAGGCGATCCTGCGTGAGGTCGCGGAGAAATAGCTTCTCCGCCGGCGCCCCCTGACCGAGGGTGCGATCTTCTCGTGTCGGCCGCCCCGTGATCGCATCACGACCGAGTCTCTTGCCCTGTCCGCCGGCGCACTTTCCTCTTGAAGCACATGATTGAACCGCAGTAGGCTCAAGTTGGGTATGCTTGGGGAAGCCGCCACTGTTTGGAGGATATCTGTGTCACGGATACGAAACGGAAGAAGCAGGCGACGAAGACTGGGCCTCGTGCTGTCGGGCGGGGGTGCCCGTGGGGCCTTCCAGGTCGGGGTGTACGAGCGCCTGCTGCGCGACCCGCGCTTCGCGGACGGACCGGCAGTGCTCTCGGGCACATCGGCTGGCGCCATCAACTGCGCACTGATCGCCGCGGGGAAATCTCCCCGGCAGATGATGGATTTCTGGAACGGCATCGCCGACAACCCGCCGGTCACGGCCAGCCCGCTCTTCTTTCAGAGCGCGCTGCGGACGCTGGTGCGCCTGACGCTCGACGAAGCGATCCACTGGCTGGTTCCGGGACGGCGATGGCACACCTTCATACAGCGCGCGCGCAACCACTTCCCGCCACATCGTGGCAGCCTGCTGGCGTTGTGCGTCGAACACCTGCTCACGGCGCGCTTTGAGCTGGTGAGCCATTTCCTCGAGGGCATTCGCGAGCCCTTCCTCGCCGACATCGCGCCGTTGCGTCAGCGGCTGGTGGAGGCGCTCGGTGGCGAGCGCGTGCCGAGCGCAGGAATCCATCTGGCGATCAACACGGTTGACGCGCATACCGGCCAGGTGGTGCGGTATGTCACCGCCGATACGCCGGTGACGCGTACGCCTGATTATGTGATCGTGGACGCGATCACCGTCGACATGGTGCTGGCCAGCGCCGCCATTCCCCTGCTATTCAAACCCGTGCAGATCGACGGGCACCTGTTGTGGGATGGCGGGTTGCTGGTGAACACACCGCTGGCGCCCGTTGTCGCCATGGGTGCGGATGAAATCATCACCGTACTGGTGACCGAACAACCCGACTTTGACCGGGGGCCGTTTGCGCACTTCGGGCGCGCGGTCGAACGCACGATCGATAGCCTCCTTGAAAACGCCTACAACGTGGACCGCAAGCTGTTGCTTGAACGCAACCGCCTGGCGCGGCTCGAAGCCGGCGCCTACCGTGACGTCACGCTCTATGAGGCAGTCCGTCCCGCCCGTGGTGGCTGCTTCAATGCCGGCTCGTACCTCTACTTCGAGCGCGGGATACTTGCGGAAATGCAAGCGGCGGGGAGGCGTACCGCGCGTTCCTGGCTGGCGGCCGGACCGCGTGTCGATCACCTCGACGAAGCCGCCGCCGTGGTCGCCGCCTGACGGAATGGCGCTGTCTCCACGCACGATAGGCTCTGCACAAAAGCTCCCAGCGGGTGCACTTCGATACGCCGCCAAAAGAGCGCGGCTCAGTGCGAGCGGTTGGGTATGTATTGGTCCCCCCTTTTTCCGCTCATCCTGAGTAGGCCCCTCCTGAGCAGGCGCAATCTTTTCGCGCCGTGTCGAAGGGTCCTCAGGGGCCGTATCGAAGGGTGCCCGCCGGTTACCGGACTCTTTGTGCAAATCCGGCGCAATGGGCTTTGCACATAAAGTCCCAGCGGGCGCCCTTCGAGACGCAGCCAGAAAAGGGCGGCTCCTCACGGCGAGCGGTTGGTTCTTGGCGCTCAAGAGTTTTCTCCCGCTCACGCTGAGGAGGCCCCGTCTCTTCAGGGGCCGTCTCGAAGCGTGCCCGCTTGGATGCGACTCTATGTGCAAAGCGGGCGCAATGGTACAATCATGATCAACCAAGTTGACTTGTCCCATAGTGTCCCATAAACAAGACAAATGAGCATCGACCGGGGCAAATGCAACTGACTGTCCGTGACGTTTCCGATCTCTTCAAAGTTTCGGAGAAAACCGTTTATCGCTGGATCAATCAGGGGATCCTGCCGGCGTACCGGGTAAGCGATCAATACCGATTCAACCGGGCCGAGCTGTTGGAGTGGGCGACGGCGCGCAAGATGAACGTCTCGGCCGAGTTGTTCGACGAGCCGGAAAGTGATGCCACGCCCATCCCTGGCCTGGTCGAAGCACTGCAGGCCGGCGGGATTTTCTACCGCCTGGGCGGCACCGACAAGGAGTCGGCCTTGCGCAGCCTGGTCGAGCACATGCGGTTGCCCGATGAGGTGGATCGGGAGTTCGTATTGCGGGTGCTGCTCGCTCGGGAACGCCTGCAATCAACCGGCATTGGCGATGGGATTGCCATTCCACACGTCCGCAACCCCATCGTGCTGCACGTGGCCCGCCCGATGATCACGCTCGGATTCCTCGAACACGCGATTGAGTTCGACGCCTTGGACGGCAAGCCCGTGTTCGCGCTATTTTCGCTGATCAGTCCTACGGTACGCGCGCATCTGCGGTTACTCTCGCGCCTGGCGTTTGGGCTCAACCACGCCGGGTTCAAGAGCGCCGTCCTCCGTCAGGCCTCACGGGACGAGATCCTGAAAGAGGCCCGGCTAGTTGAAGCAGCCGTCACACCCAGCGCCGTTGGCGATGGCAGCAGGCAGAGCAAGCAGGAATAGATGGTTCTTCTGCTTGCCGCGACGGTTTTGCTGGTCGCTGGCGGCTGTGCCGCCCTCCTGATCCCGCAGTCATCCCGGTGGCCCAGCGCCGTGGGGGCGGGAGGCGCTGTTGGCGGATGTGTGCTCGGGTTGATTCCCGTCGCGCGCGCGTTGCTCGGTGCGCCGAGTTCGTCGGTGCGGCTGGCCTGGCAGATCCCCGGAGGTTCGTTCTTCATACAATTGGACGCACTGTCCGCGCTCTTTCTACTCCCGATTCTGGGACTATCGGCGCTCGCGGCGGTGTACGGCAGCGAGTATCTGTTGGTGTACCGTGAGAAGAAGTGGCTCGGTCCGCCGTGGTTCTTCTACAACATTCTCGTGGCCAGCATGGTACTGGTCGTGGTCGCCCGCAACGGCATGCTCTTCCTGATGGCATGGGAGGTCATGGCACTGGCGTCGTTCTTTCTGGTGACATTCGAAGACGAGACAGACGATGTTCGGGAAGCAGGTTGGACCTATCTGGTGGCAACGCATCTCGGCACGGCGTTCCTGCTCGCCTTCTTTCTTTTGTTGGGGCGCGGCAGCGGCTCGCTCGATTTTGACCGGTTGGCCGCGGCGCCCGCGGAAGCCAGTCTGCTGTTTCTGCTTGCGGTCGTCGGCTTTGGCACTAAAGCCGGTTTCATGCCGTTCCACGTCTGGCTGCCGGAGGCCCATCCCGCCGCGCCGAGCCACGTGTCGGCGGTGATGTCCGGCGTGATGCTGAAGACCGGCATCTACGGCCTGGTGCGAATGCTCAGCGTTCTTGGTCCGCCACCGGCATGGTGGGGATGGCTGCTGTGCGGGGTTGGGGTGACCTCCGGCATGTTCGGAGTTCTTTTTGCGTTGGCGCAACACGACCTGAAGCGTCTGCTCGCCTACCACAGCGTCGAGAACATCGGCATCATTGCGCTCGGCCTCGGTGTTGGCGTCTTAGGCGTCAGCACTGGGAGTCCCACCCTGACGGTGCTGGGATTCGGTGGCGGGCTCCTGCACGTGGTGAATCACGCCGTCTTCAAAGGCTTGCTCTTCCTTGGCGCGGGCGCGGTTGCACATGCGACCGGCACGCGGGAGATCGATCATCTCGGTGGCCTGCTCAAGCGCATGCCGTGGACGGGCGCCACGTTCCTGATTGGCGCCGTGGCCATTTCGGGGCTGCCACCTCTGAACGGCTTCGTGAGCGAGTTGCTGATCTACCTCGGAGCGTTCTGGGGAGTGACGTTCGCCGGCGGTGCCACGGCGGTCCCAGCTCTTGGCGTCATTACTGGACTGGCATTGATCGGGGGCCTGGCGGCCGCCTGTTTCACGAAAGCGTTCGGGATCGTGTTCTTGGGCGAAGCCCGGAGTGATCACGCCAGGCACGCCCACGAGCCCGGGGCGGCGATGCGACTGCCGATGGTCGTGCTCGCCGCGGCCTGCGTGCTGATCGGATGCTTCGCGCCGTGGATCGTTGCCGCGTTGGCACCAGTCATCGGGACGGCGACTGGGTTACCCGTGGAAACTGTTCGGGCGAACCTCGCACCGGCGATGCGGCCGCTGCTCTTCGTCGTCTTGGGTACGCTCGGGCTGGCCGTCGTGACCGCGCTCATCGCAGGATGGCGTCGCTGGTTGCTGGCAGATCGGCGCGTGGAAGAGAGCCCCACGTGGGATTGCGGGTACGCGCAGCCCTCGCCACGCATGCAATACACCGCTTCCTCCTTCGCCCAGCCACTGACGGATCTCTTCGGCCTCCTGCTGCAGACGCGCTACCGCGTCGTACCGCCCGCGGGCTTCTTCCCGCGCCGTGCGTCGCTGGCCACCGACACTCCGGACGTGTGCAGCGAGTACTTGTACCGGCCCTTGTTCACGGGGATCAGTCGCGGCCTGTCGTCGCTGAGGTGGTTACAACACGGGAGGGTGCATCTCTACGTCTTGTACATCGCGCTCACCTTGTTGGTTCTTTTGATCTGGAAGCTCGGCTAGCCTATGCGCATCGCGCCGCTCATTCACACGGCCTTGCCGCTGGTGCTCGCGCCGCTTCTGCTCAGCGTCATCAACCGCACCAAGGCGATAGTCGCAGGATGCGACGGGCAAGTCCTGCTGCAGCCGTATTACGACTTGGCGAAGCTGCTGAGGAAGGGGGCGGTGTACAGCCGCAGCACGACGTGGGTGTTTCGGGCCGGGCCCGTGGTCGGCCTGGCGGCGCTGCTGGTTGCCACGACGCTGGTCCCGTTCGGAGGCTCATCCGCGCCGGTAGCATTCGCCGGCGACCTGATCTTCTTCGTCTATTTGCTGGGGTTGCTCCGATTCGTCACCGTCATTGCCGCGCTCGATACCGGCTCGAGCTTTGAAGGCATGGGTGCCAGTCGCGAGGTCACCTTTTCCGCCTTGGCTGAACCCGCGCTGCTGCTCGCGCTGGCGACGGTGGCGCGCCAGACCGGCAGCCTGTCGCTCTCGACGATGTATGCCGGAGTCAGCCTCGCGACCTGGGCAGGCGCTGTCCCCGTGTTGACGCTGCTCGCGGGCGCGCTCATGGTAGTGTTCCTGGCCGAGAACGCGCGTATTCCGGTCGACGACCCGACCACGCACCTCGAGTTGACGATGATCCACGAGGTCATGGTGCTCGACCATGGTGGCCCGGATCTGGCGTTCATCTTGTACGGCAGTGCGCTGAAACTGTCGCTGCTTGGGATGCTCCTCGTCGGCCTGGTCGTGCCCATGCGCAGCGGTAACCCGTGGATCGACGGGATCGCCGCGATGGCGGGTCTGCTCGGGTTAGCCATCCTCACCGGCCTCATCGAATCCTCAACAGCCCGCTGGCGCCTGCTGCGCGTGCCGCAACTGCTGGTCGGCGCCTGCGTCCTCTCCGCACTCGCACTGGTGTTGGTGCTGCGGTGACCGCATGACCGTCTGGGTTGACACGGCCTTGGTGCTGATGGCGTTGACCAGCCTGCTGCTGGTCGCTTCGAGCCGACTGACTCGGTGCATTCGCATCGTGGCATTCCAAGGTGTACTCCTCGGCGCCCTGACGTTGGCGGTGCATCAGCACGAACCGTCATTGCGCACGCTGCTGATGGCGGTGGCAATTGTGGGATTGAAAGGCGTGGTGTTCCCACGGCTGCTCGCGCGCGTGCTGCAGGGCGCCGAGGTGCGTCGGGAGGTCGAACCCCTCGTCGGATACATCGGCTCACTGCTGCTCGCGACGTTGACGCTGGCTGTTTCCTTCTGGTTGAGTGCGCGGCTACCCCTTCCCACGCCGGCGATCTCCGCCTTGGTCGTTCCAGTGGCGCTGTTCACGACGCTTGCCGGGCTGTTCCTGATCGTGACCCGGCGCACGGCGCTCACACAGGTGCTCGCCTATCTGGTGCTGGAGAATGGCATCTACGTGTTCGGTGTCGGCCTGGTGCAGGGCACGCCGATGCTCGTCGAACTGGGCATCCTGCTCGATGTCTTCGTTGCGGTGTTCGTCATGGGCATAGCTATTTTCCACATCAATCGGGAGTTCGACCACATCGATACGGATCAGCTCACCATGCTGCGGGACTGGACGGCGTGATGCTGTTGGCTCTGCTCCTGCTGCCCGCGCTGGCTGCGGTCGGTACGTATTTCATGAAGCACGACGCCCGGCGGCGGACGGTGTTGATTCTGACCGCCGCGGGGCATGCGGCGATGACGGCAACGACATGGATGCTCCCGCCGACGTCGCTCTTGGGTGGCTGGTTGCTCTTGGATGCGCTCGGACGGTTGTTCCTGAGTATCACGAGCGCACTGTTTCTGGCCGCCGCGCTCTACAGCGTCGGCTACTTGCGGCGCGAAAGCCAGGGCGTGCGCAGAGACTTCGAGGAAAACCTCGTCTTCGCCAATGCACCCGAAGCCACGTTCACCAGTTGCCTGCTGCTTTTTCTCGCCGCGATGACGCTGGTGACCGTCAGCCACCGTTTCGGCCTGCTGTGGGTGGCCATCGAGGCAACCACGCTGGCGAGCGCGCCGCTCATCTACTTTCATCGCCATCACCGCTCGCTCGAAGCCACTTGGAAGTACCTGCTGATCTGCTCGGTTGGCATCGCCCTGGCGCTGCTCGGCAATTTCTTCCTCGCCGTTGCGGCTTCCGGCCATGGGGGCGACAGCCAGATTTCGCTCGTCCTGAGCGAGCTGACACGGCGCGCCAGTGAACTGCATGTGCCATGGTTGAAAGCAGCGTTCCTCCTGTTGCTGGTGGGGTACGGCACCAAGATGGGGTTGGCGCCGCTGCACACGTGGCTGCCCGACGCACACAGCGAAGCCCCTTCGGTCGTTTCGGCATTGCTCTCCGGCGCCCTGTTGAACTGCGCGTTCCTAGGGATCCTGCGGGTGCAACAGGTCTGTGTGGCGGCGGGCCAGGGCGCCTTCGGCAAGGACCTGCTCGTGGGCTTTGGGCTGCTCTCCATGGCGGTTGCCGCCGTCTTCATTACGGGCCAGTCCGATTACAAGCGCATGCTCGCGTATTCGAGCGTCGAGCACATGGGCGTCCTGGCGTTGGGAGTCGGGCTCGGTGGGGTGGCGACGTTCGGGGCGATGCTGCACGCGGTAAACCACTCGCTCACCAAAGCCATGCTGTTCCTGGTCGCCGGCAACATTCTGGCGGCATATCAGTCGAAGTCGGCCACCGACGTCCGCGGCGTGCTGCGCGTGCTGCCGGTCTCCGGCGTGCTGTGGGTCATGGGCTTCTTGGCGATCACCGGCTCGCCGCCGTTCGGCCCATTCTTGAGTGAGTTGACCATCCTGAAGGGTGCTTTGGATCAGGGCCGGGGCGCGCTGGCAGTGACATACCTCGCACTCTTGGCGGTCATCTTCGTGGGCATGGCAAGCGCAGTGCTCCGCATGGCGCAAGGCCTGCCGCTGGGCAAGCCCCAGCGGCTGCCGGCGCGCGAGCCCGCTTTGGCCATCGTGCCACCTGCAATCCTTGCGCTGTTGGTTCTCTTCCTGGGGCTCTATATTCCCGGGATCCTGCGCGACACCATTGTGGAAGCCGCCCGGGCGCTCGGATAATCGGTATGTCTAGCAACGCACTGTGCTCAGTTCGCAATGGTGAAGCGGTTGAACTGTCGGGAGTTCCACGACTCTCCGTGGCGGCATTCAGACAGGCGGTCGTTGAGGGGGTCACGGCGGGCGGCCGCATCGCTGCCCTTTTTGGTTGCCCGATCGCCACAGGAGTCCAGCTGATCGCGGTGTTGGCGTACAGCGACACCGGAGCGCTCTCGCTCGGCACCACCGATGTCGGTGAATCCTACCCAGCCTTGACGCCGGAGTGCCCGCAGGCGCACTGGTTCGAGCGCGAGGTCGCCGAGCAATTCGGGGTGCGGCCGGAGGGGCATCCGTGGCTCAAGCCCATTCGCTTTCACGCACCGTACGGTGCCGATTTTCGGGGTGCGGCACCTGCTGAGAACGTGGAGACCGTTCCAGGGGTGACCGACTTCTTCAGCGTGCGGGGCGAAGAGGTGCACGAGGTGGCGGTAGGGCCTGTACATGCAGGCGTCATCGAACCTGGCCATTTCCGCTTCCAGTGCCACGGCGAACGCGTACTCCACCTGGAGATCTCGCTGGGCTACCAGCACCGTGGCGTCGAGCGCGCGCTGATCGGCGGGCCGGACAAGCGGACAATTCATTATATGGAGACGCTCGCCGGCGACACCTCGGTCGGCCACGCCACCGCGTACTGCGAAGCCTTGGAGGCGCTCGCCGGCTGGCGCGTGCCGGCGCGGGCCCAGGTGCTCCGCGCCATCGCGCTCGAGCTGGAGCGGCTCGCCAATCATACGGGCGATCTCGGGGCGCTCGCGGGCGACGTCGGTTATCTGCCCACGGCGGCCTACTGCGGGCGCATCCGTGGCGACTTTCTGAACATGACCGCCCTCATCTGCGGCAGCCGCTTTGGCCGCGGTCTCATTCGCCCTGGCGGCGTTGCTTTTGATGTGGAGGACGACGGCATCGCTCAACTGTCACAACGCCTGGAGACGGCCTTCACGGACGTGACCAGCGCGGTCCGTCTGTTGTGGGACACGCCTTCCGTGGCGGCACGGTTCGAACAAACCGGGGTGGTCTCACGCGCGGACTGCGAGGCACTAGGGTTGGTCGGCCCGGTGGCGCGTGCGTGCGGTGTCGAGCGGGACGTGCGGCAGGAGTTCCCATCCGGCATCTTCCGCTTTGCACACATCCCTGTCTCCACCTGGCAGAGTGGGGACGTCATGGCGCGCGCCTACGTCCGCTGGCTCGAGGTGCAGCGCTCGGTGGCGTTCATCCGCGATCAGCTTGCTACCCTGGACCGCGGACCGACGCGAGTCGACGGCGGGCCGCGAGCCGCCAACCGGCTCGTGGTCTCGCTCGTGGAGGGTTGGCGGGGTGAGATCTGTCACGTCGCGGTGACCGACGCGCACGGACGCTTTGCGCGCTACAAGGTGGTCGATCCTTCATTTCACAACTGGATGGGATTGGCGCTGGCACTGCGCGATCAGCAGATCTCGGACTTCCCGCTCTGCAACAAGAGTTTCAACCTCTCGTACTGCGGACATGATCTGTAAGGAGCAGGCGTGTTGAAAGTCCTCGTCGCGCGCCTGCAACAGGGCCATCGCACGATCTCGTTCCCGCGTCAGGAACCGACGCTACCAGGCCGGTTTCGTGGCCTCCCCACCGTAGATCGGACGAAGTGCCGCGATGGGTGCAGCCGGTGCGTTGAGGTGTGCCCGACGGATGCGATTATGGCAGACGAGCACGGCGTGCGAATCGACCTCGGTCGCTGCCTGTTCTGCACGGAGTGCCGCGACGCGTGCCCCGAGGGGGCCATCCAATACACTGCCGAATACCGGCTGGCGCAACGGACACGCGACGACTTGATGCATACCGGCGAGACGGTCAAGCTCACGCAGGCGCTCGGTGAGGAAAGCCAGCGTCTCTTTGGCCGCTCGCTCAAACTCCGTCAGGTGAGTGCTGGTGGCTGCAACGCCTGTGAGTCGGATGTCAACGTGCTGAACACGGTAGTCTTCGATCTGGGCCGGTTCGGCATCCAGTTCGTGGCCTCGCCGCGCCATGCCGATGGGTTGCTGGTGACGGGACCGGTCACGGGGAACATGCAGCTGGCGCTGAAGAAAACGTACGATGCCGTGCCGGCGCCGAAGATCGTCATTGCGGTGGGCGCTTGCGCGATCTCCGGAGGCCCGCACCGCGATCACCCGGAAGTGCACAACGGTACGGACAGCGTGTTGCCGGTCGATCTCTATGTTCCCGGCTGCCCGCCGCACCCGGTGACCATCCTGGATGGTCTCTTGCGGCTGCTGGGAAGGCTTGGGAACGACCGCGCGTAGGAGCGAGGCTCTTGCGCCTCGTGGCATGCGTCCCAAACCGCGTCCCGCCGTTGCAAGCACGACGAAAGCTGTTTATCCATCGGATTGCATCCGAACAGGAGACCCGCGTCAATGAGTGAGAGCCCGAAACCCGAAGCGACGCCGCCAACGGCGGGATCCGATTTCATCCGCCAGATCGTCACCAGTGATGTGAAGAGCGGCAAGCATACCTCGGTGTGCACCCGTTTTCCGCCCGAACCGAACGGCTACCTGCACATCGGTCACGCCAAATCGATCTGCCTGAACTTCGGCATCGCACGCGAGTTCGGCGGCGTCTGCCACCTGCGCTTCGATGACACGAACCCGGCCAAGGAGGATGTCGAGTACGTCGAATCCATCCAGGAAGACGTGCGTTGGCTGGGCTTCGATTGGGCCGACAAGCTGTTCTACGCCTCGGATTATTTCGACCGGCTCTACCAGTTCGCCGTGGAGCTGATCCAGAAAGGCAAGGCGTACGTCTGCCAGCTCACGCCGGAGGAGACCCGCGCCTACCGGGGCACGCTCACCGAACCGGGAAGGAACAGCCCGTACCGAGACCGTCCGATCGAAGAGAGCCTGGAACTGCTCGTAGCGATGCGGCGCGGCGAGCTCGAGGAAGGCGCATGCGTTCTGCGCGCCAAGATCGACATGGCGTCGAGTAACATCAACATGCGCGATCCGGCGGTGTACCGCATCAAGAAGGCCCACCACCATCGCACCGGCGACACGTGGTGCATTTACCCGATGTACGACTTCGCCCATGGCCTCTCCGACGCCATCGAAGGCATCACGCACTCGATCTGCACGCTCGAGTTCGAGGATCACCGCCCGCTGTACGACTGGTTCCTCGACCAGCTCGACGTGCCCTGCCACCCGCGGCAGATCGAGTTCGCCCGACTGAACCTGACCTATACGGTTCTCAGTAAGCGCAAGTTGTTGCAGTTGGTACGTGACGGACTGGTCGAGGGATGGGACGACCCGCGCATGCCTACGATTGCCGGCTACCGCCGGCGCGGTTACACCGCCGAGTCGATCCGCAACTTCTGCGACCGAATCGGCGTGGCCAAGGCCAACAGCACCGTCGACGTCGCCATGCTCGAACACAGCATCCGCGAGGATCTGAACAAACGGGCTTCCCGCGTATTGGCTGTCCTCAAACCCCTGCGGGTGGTGATCGACAACTACCCCGCCGATCAGACGGAGGAACTCGAAGCGGTCAACAATCCGGAGGACCCTTCCGCCGGCACGCGTCGGCTACCGTTCTCCAAGGTCCTGTATATCGAACAGGATGACTTTCGGGAAACGCCACCGCCGAAATATTTCCGGCTATCCCCCGGGAAAGAAGTGCGCTTACGTTACGCCTACTTCATCACCTGTCAGAGCGTCGTGAAGGACCCGCACACGGGTGCGGTGACCGAGGTCCACTGCACCTACGACCCCGCCACTCGCGGCGGCGATGCGCCCGATGGGCGCAAGGTGAAAAGCACGCTGCACTGGGTTTCCGCACCACACGCCATCGATGCGGAGGTGCGGTTGTACGACCGGCTGTTCGCCGCGGAATTTCCGGACCGCGAAGAGCATTTCCTCGACGCGCTCAACCCCAACTCACTCGAGGTCCTGCTGGAATGCAAGCTCGAGCCATCACTCGCCACCGCACATCCCGGCGACCGGGTCCAGTTTGAGCGCCAAGGTTACTTCTGTGTCGATCCGAAGCTCTCGAAACCCGGCGCCCTCGTGTTCAACCGCATCGTCGGGCTGAAGGACGCCTGGGCAAAGATCGAGAAGCGTGGCAGGTAAGCGGCGCGCCGGGGCCGAATTCCACCCTGAAGCCTCGGTCCTACGGCAGGTCGGTGTGTCGCCGTCGGCGTGCGAGCACAACCGTTGAGGGTATTGTTCACCGCCGTCAAAATCTCATCCACGGTTATCCTGCCATCCTGATTGGCGTCACCGGCCTTGCACGCCGAAACGGACGCCGTGCCGAGCGCGATGTTGGCCATGGTGAGGATGTCGTCGACCGTGACCTGGCCATCGCCGCCGCAGTCACCGATACAGGGTGGCAGGGAAACCGTCGGCGTCGGCGTCGGTGTCGGCGTCGCCGTCCGCGTGGGCGTTTCCGTCGCGGTGAACGTAGCGGTCGCCGTCTGAGTTGGCGTTGGCGTGCCGGTTGGAGTGTCCGTGGATGTAGCGGTCGGCGAGACCGTGGCCGTATCGGTAGGTGTTGCGGTCTCCGTGGGCGTTGCGGTGTCGGTGGGTGTTGGAGTGACCGTTGGCGTCGGGGTTTGCGTCGGAGTGAGCGTCGCCGTCGGTGTATCGGTCGGTGTTGGCGTCACCGTGTTGGTTGGAGTTATCGTCGCTGTCGGCGGTCGCCGAATGCACTGCAGCGCGTTGATGCAGGTCGCATCGGTCACCACGGCACAGCTACCGCACGTACCGTCGAGAGGCGCCGCGCAATAATCGGGACACTGACAACAATCTCTCGCATCGACCGGGGTGTTGGTTGGCGTTGGCGTGATCGTCGGTGTCGGTGTCGGTGTATCGGTGGGGGTCTCCGTGGCAGTCAATGTCGGGGTGGCTGTGAGCGTGGGCGTCGGAGATTCCGTCACAGTGGGCGTGGAAGTGGCGGTCGGTGTCTTGGACGGCGTCGGCGTGATGGTGGGAGTGCGAGTTGCCGTGGCGGTCCCCGTCAGCGTGGGAACAAGCGTCGCGGTCTGAGTCCACGTCGGATTGGGCGTCGCCGTTCCCGTCAGGGTTGCCGTTGCCGTCGCAGTTCTGCTCGGCAACGGCGTGGAGGATGGAGTCCACGTCGCATGTGCCGTAGGCGTTGGCATCACAGTGGAAGTAGCTGTCGGGGTGCTGGTTGGAGTGCGGGTGGGTGTACTCGTCGATGTAAGCGTCGATGTTGGACTGGGTGTCGCTGTCGGCGTGTAGGTCGGTGTACTCGTCGGCGTCCCGGGCGGTGTCGCCGTAGGCGTTCGCGTTGGTGTCAGAGTAGCGGTGGGGGTCCTGGTCGGCGTCGGCGTGAGCGTCTTCGTAGAGGTTTGAGTCAGCGTAACCGTCGATGTTGAACTGGGTGTCGCTGTCGGCGTGTCGGTCGGCGTAGTCGTCGGGGTTCTGCTCGGTATCGCCGTAGGCGTTGGCGTTGCAGTGGAGGTACCTGTCGGGGTGTTCGTTGGAGTGTTGGTGGGCGTACTTGTCGGCGTCCCGGTCGGTGTCGCCGTGGCCGTGCTCGTGGGTGTCGGGGTGGGTGTCGCTGTCGGCGTGTCGGTCGGTGTGCTTGTCGGCGTCCCGGTCGGTGTCACCGTGCCCGTGCTCGTGGGTGTTGAGGTGGGTGTCGCCGTCGGCGTGTCGGTCGGTGTGCTCGTCGGCGTCCCGGTCGGTGTCGCCGTGCCTGTGCTCGTGGGTATCGGGGTGGGTGTCGCTGTCGGCGTGTCGGTCGAAGTGCTCGTCGGCGTCCCGGTCGGTGTCGCCGTGCCTGTGCTCGTGGGTATCGGGGTGGGTGTCGCGGTCGGCGTGTCGGTCGAAGTAGTCGTCGGCGTCGGCGAGTCGATCGGCGCGGCATTGACGGCGGCCAGCGCATCGACACGACCGTACCCGAACGAGTTGTTGGGGATGGTGTTGTTGGAGATCCCTCCACACACTTGCGCGGGGCTAACCGTAATGTCGGGGTTGGCCGCGCTTTCCAGAATGGCTTTGGTCGCGGCGATGTTGCGCATGAGCTGCGGCCGCGCCGACCACAACAGCGCGACGGCACCGACCACGTGCGGACCGGCCATCGAGGTGCCCTGCATGCTTACGTAGGTGTCAGTCGGATACGCAGACCGGACATCGACGCCCGGGGCGGCGATGTCAGGCTTCCTCCGATTCGAGCCATCCACCGTCACCGGCCCGCGGCTACTGAACGCCGCCAACGTATTGCTACTGTCGTACGCACCAATGGAGAATGCCTCCGCGTAGAGCGCCGGCGGGTCATTCACGCTGCTGCAGTCGGTACCGGAGTTTCCCGCCGAGGCCACGACGAAAATGCCGGACGCTTCCGTGTTGCTGACGATGGTTTCGAGCGTAGTCGCAGCACAGCCTTCGCTGGGCGGGCATCCCCAACTGTTGTTCATGACGTGTGGGCGTTTGGTCGGATCCGGGTTGTTACCGCTCTGATCGGTGGGCGCGATGAAGAACTGGAAGCACTCGGTGTAGCGCGCCGGCGTGCCGGCGTTGCTATCCATATTGCGGCACCCGATCCAGCGGGCGCCGGGCGCAACGCCGATCTGATTCCCGTTGCCGTCGTCGCCCGAGGTCGTACCGGTGGTGTGGGTGCCGTGTCCAAGATCGTCACACGGCGCGGGGGCATCATTACCGCATGGATTGCCAACCGCATCGTGGATCGCGTCGTGCCAATTGTAGTTGTGGTCGGCGGTGCTGCCGTTCCAACCGCGGTAGTGGGGCTTCAGCGCCGGATGGTCCCACTGCATTCCGGTGTCCTGCACCGCGACGACGATGCCCTGCCCCGTGTATCCCATGGTCCACAGCGCCGGGGCGTTGACGTTGCTCACGCCCCATTCGACGGCGGCAGTGCCGGCCGTGTCCGCTTGGACGAGCGGCGCGGGGTCCTCTACCCAGCGAATCGCTGCGTTTGACTCGATGGCAGACGTGTCGGTGCGCGCCGCCAGCGTCTCGATCAGGTCGAGATCGCCATCAACCACCAGCATGCTGGCTGCCCAGAAGGCGCGGTACCGAACCCCGCGCGCCTCCAGCCAGCGGCGCAGGGGTGCCTGGCTCCGTGCGGCGTGCGCCGTCAGCGTGCGGTAGACGTACCAGCCGCGCGCGTCGGGATCCGTCATGCTGTACGCGGCACTTAGATCGGCCTGGTCAGCGAGCAACACGACGGCGGACGCGTGCTGTCCGGCCGCCGTGTCGGCGAGCACGCGGGGATGAATCTTACCACGCCAGGCTGCGGCTGCTCTCGGCAGATCAGCCGCATGACTCGGCGCGACGGCCAGCATGGCAGCGCAGGCAAGCGCAACCAGCCCGAGTGAGCAACGCTGACCACCCAATCTCATGTCGAGCAAGTTCGTAAGGATGTGATCTGCCGTCATCACCAAGCCCCTACGGCAGGACCCACAGTTGCTTGGGGACCGCAGTGCAAATTGACGGCGCCGAGAACCACCGCCCGGGGATCTTAACGCACGAATCCGATCGCCTTGTCAACGACGGAACCGGGTTCGCCCGCAACTCAAGCTGGTGGCCGTCTGCCGGCGGGCTCTTGGGACTGTGGCGGAGGAGGAAAGAGCATAAGGAAGCAGAAACGGCGGCTCCGTTACGACACGTCGAGCCGTCCCCGCACCTGCCAGAGGACAAAGGCGGAGGCAAGGCCGGCGAAGACGATCCCGCTCCACTCCGAGAGCGTAGGCACGCCGTTGGAGCGGATCGTGACGGAGATCGCGTTTGACGCTAGGGGGTGACGCGGCGGAGAGCGACTGGATAAGGATGCCCTCCTTGCTGTATCAAGGATGACATGGCCAACGTGACATGACCTGTCCGGCTTGCGGTCATGACAACCGAGCGGCAGCCAAGTTCTGCGAACAGTGCGCCGCCGCACTGCGGCGAGCCTGTCCAGTGTGCGGCGTGCAGCCGCGAGATGCGGCGAAGTTCTGCGACGCATGCGGCGCCTCGATCGTCGAAAGCCCACAACCTGCCCTGAGGAGGGTCGAGGGGTCGATAGCCGAACGTCCTCCGACCACCGGCTCACCGGCGGCGTACACGCCGCGCCACCTCGCCGACAAGATCCTCACCTCGCGCGCCGCGCTCGAAGGCGAGCGCAAGCAGGTGACCGTGCTGTTCGCCGACGTAAAGGGCTCCATGGAGCTGGCAGAGCAGGTGGACCTGGAAGAATGGCACAAGATCCTCGACCGCTTCTTCCAGGTCCTGGCTGACGGCGTCCATCGTTTTGAGGGAACCGTGAATCAATACACCGGCGACGGCATCATGGCCTTGTTTGGGGCACCGATCGCTCACGAGGATCATGCACAGCGCGCTTGCTACGCCGCGTTGCATCTGCAGGACGAACTGCGCCGTTACGCCGACGAGCTGCGAGTGACGAAAGGGCTGAGCTTCTCAGTCCGCATGGGCCTCAACTCCGGCGAGGTGGTGGTGGGCAAGATCGGCGACGATCTGCGCATGGACTACACCGCACAGGGTCATACCGTCGGTCTCGCCGCACGCATGGAGCAATTGGCCGAGCCCGGCAAGGTCTTGCTGACGGAACACACCGCGCAGCTCATATCGGGTTTTTTTGCGCTCCGAGATCTCGGACAGTCGGCGGTGAAGGGTGTCAGCGCGCCGCTCCGCATCTACGAACTGGAAGGCGTGGGCCGGCTGCGCACGCGCTTCGATGTCGCCCGCGCCCGCGGGCTCTCACGTTTCGTCGGGCGTGGGGACGAGATGACCACACTCGAGGCGGCGCTGGCACACGCTGTCCAGGGACAGGGTCGAGTCGTGGGTGTGGTGGCCGAGCCGGGCACGGGCAAAAGCCGGCTCTGCTTCGAGTTCATCGAGCGTTGCCGGGCACGTGGGTTGGTGGTCACCGAGGCGCACGCCGTCGCACACGGGAAGTCGATCCCGTTCCTTCCGGTGCTCGAACTGCTGCGCGGCATCTTTGATATCACCGAACAGGATGCCGACCGCACGGCGCGGGAGAAGATCGCCGGACGATTGTTGCTGCTGGCGCGCGACTTCGAAGACGCACTGCCCTTCCTCTTCGACTTCCTCGGCATACCCGATCCGGACCGGCCGGCCCCACGCCTGGCTCCGGACGAACGCCAGCGACGCTTGTTCGGCATCCTGCGACGTCTCATCCACGCCCACAGCCAGCACGAGCCGGTGGTCATGTTGATCGAAGACCTGCATTGGATCGACGCCGCCAGCGAGATGTTTCTCGAACGGCTGGCGGAGTCGGTCGCCGGTACACGCACGCTGCTCCTGGTCAACTTCCGGCCCGAGTATCACGCCGGCTGGATGCAGAAATCATACTACCAACAGCTCCCGCTGCTGCCGCTCGGACCGGAGGCAATTACCGAGTTGCTGCACGATCTGCTGGGCGCAGACACGTCGATGACGCATCTGAAGCAACTCATCCACGAGCGGACCGGCGGCAATCCCTTCTTCATCGAAGAGGTGGTACGGGCGTTGTTCGATCAAGGCGTGTTGGCGCGCGAGGCTGGGGGAGGAGCGACCGCCCACGTCGTCCTTGCACGGCCCGTCGACGAGATTCAGATTCCGAGCACCGTGCAAGCCGTTCTCGCGGCGCGCATCGACCGCCTGGCGGAACGCGAGAAGCAGGTGCTGCAGACGGCTGCGGTGATCGGCAAGGCGTTCGCCGAACCGGTGCTGCGGCGGATGGCGGAGCTTCCCGAGCCCGAGCTGGCGGCGGCGCTGCGTGACCTCGTGGCCGCGGAGTTCCTCGACGAGCGTGCTCTCTATCCAGAGGCCGAGTACGCCTTTCGGCACCCGCTCACGCAGGAGATGGCATACAAGTCTCAACTCGGGGAGCGCCGGATGGGCGTGCACGCGGCCGCGGCGCGTGTGATCGCGGAGATCTACGCCGGCAAGCTCGATGAGCGCGCGGCGCTGCTGGCGCATCACTGGGAGGCAGCGGGCGACGCGCTGGAGGCGGCGCGGTGGAGCCGGCGGGCGGCAGAATGGGTGGGCCTCAGCAACTTCCCCGAAGCGTTGCGGCACTGGCGCAAGGTCCGGTCCCTCGTCGAGGAACTGCCGGAGTCGGCCGAGACGCGGGAACTCGGCGCGACGGCAAGCGCGCAAATCTTCAGCCTGGGTATCCGGCTCGGGACGTCCGGCGAGGAACCGGCCGCACTCCTGGCTGAGCTGCAGGCCCTAGCCGAGGAGAACCAGGACCAACGCCTGCTCGCAACGCTGCTGGCTGCACCGGCTGCGGCCGCCGCCATGAGCGGGCAGGCCGAAGAGGCGATCGAACCCCTCCGCAAGGCGGCATGCCTGGCGGATCAAACCGACGACGCCGGGTTGAAGCTTGCCCTGCGGGCCGTCCTCGTGCTCGCACTTTTCTTCAGTGGACGCTTGCGTGAGGCGCTGGCAGTCATTGATGAAGCGCTTGCGGGGACACCGGCGGCCCCCGAGTTGGGCACCGACATCTTCGGCTTCAGCCCTTTGATCATGCTGCTGATGTTCCGCGCGCAATTGTTCCGGCATACGGGCCGGATCGAGGAGGCAGCGCGCGCATTGGATCACGCCACGGCACTGGCCCAGGAGTATGGCCAGCTCGAGATACTGGCCGTGACGCATCAGGCCTATGTCGATCTGGCATGGCTCACGGGCGATATAGGCCCGGCCATGGAGCACGCGCGTCGGGCGGTCGAGGCTGCCGAGGCGCTCGGCAGCGCGTTTTCGCGTTCGCAGGCCTATGGGGCGCTGGGCGGGGCGCACCGCCTCAATCAGCAATGGGACGAAGCCGCCGCCGCATGCGAGCAATCGCTGGCGATCACCCGGGAGAGTCGCACCGGTATCGCGGACGAAGCCTTTAAGGTCGCTGGTCTGGCCGAGGTGTACCTGCATCAAGGCAAGAAGACGCTCGCCCGCGCGACGGCGGAAGAGGCCGTCGCACTCGCCAGTCGGTACCAACGTGTGGCGGAGTGTTACGCCCGACTCACGCTGGCGCGGGTCCTTCTGCACACGGAAGGGGTGCAAGCCGTGAGCGCGATCGAAAGCGCCCTGGCGCGGGCGCTCGTTCTTGTCGAGGAAACCGGCGCCAGTAGCATGGAGCCGTTCATCCGCGTCGAACGGGCTGAGCTGGCACGGCTCAGGGGCGATGAGGCCGGCCGCCGGCGCGAGCTGCAGGAGGCACAGCAGCTGTTCACGGCGATCGGCGCGCCGCTGCGCGCGGAGCAGGTGGCAAGGGAGCTCGCCGTATAGTGTGCGGCATTCCGCCTTGTCCCGCTGATCCCCGGCCGACCTCACGCTCTGACGCTGCGGAGGCGGCGGCTGGTGAAAACGTACACCAGCACCACGGCCATGATCGCGCCGTTGAGCAGAAACGGCGCGGTGTGCCGCAGCTCGTACAGCGACGTCCCCAGCATCGGCCCGAAGACGTTGCCGATCACCGCCACGCCTCCGACGACGCCGGCGACCGAACCCTGTTCACTTGGCGTCACTGACAGTGATGCACCCGCGGCGGTGCCGGGCCGCACAAACCCGAGGCCGAGCCCGAGCAACGCCAGCGCAGCCACGACCGCACCGTAACCGCTGCCGGTCACGAAGAGGGCGAACGCCGCAACCATCATCGCCGTCCCAACGCGCATGAGCCAGCGCGGTGACGGCTGGAAACGCTGCACGACCACCAGCTGCGCGAACAGCCCCGCTACCGCCAGCGTGACGAACCCGATCCCGGAGTACTGCACGGTTTGCTGCGAGGTGAGTCCCAACGTGTCCTGCAGGAAGAAGGCCAGCGTGATGACCGTGGTGGCGCGCACCGCCTGCAACGACGTGCTCACCAGAAGGAACGGCAGCACGCGTGGATCGCGGATCTTCAACTTGCGCGGCCGTTCCACATCCTTGTCGAGCGGCGGACCATCCTCCGGCAGGAAGTGCCAAATGGTGAGGGCACTGATGACAGCGAGCCCGGCGGAGAAGTACACCGGCGCGAGCAGACCGATGACCGCGAGCGCCGCACCCAATCCTGGCCCGACGGTTTCACCGAGGCCCATGGCGGCATTGACCAGGGCCACGCCGGCGGTGCGCTCCATGCGGCTGGTGCGATCGGCGACGTACGCCTGCGAGGCCGGACCCGTACCTGAACCGACCAGAGCGAAGATCGATCGCGACGCCACCATGAGCGGATAGACGACGAGGGGCGGCAGCAGCTGATGAATGCCGATCTCGATCACCGTTGCCAGCAACGTCATCGATAGGGCGAAACCAAGCAGACCGATCAGGATGACTTTGCGGCGGCCGGTGACATCGCTGCGCCGCCCCCACATGGGGCTGACGAACACCCAGATCGACGCCGAGGTGGCAAAGATGGTCGAGACTTGAAACGGCGACAGCCCGATCACCCGCGCCGCCGGCGGCAGAATCGAGAACAGCATCGACTGCCCCATCCCGACGCAGACGAGGCAGAAGAACAGCAGACGGAACGCCCCGGCGTGGAAGACGGTCACGTGGTCGCCGGCCGCGAACGCGTCGCGGCCCGCGAGTTCCTTCCTGAGTTGCGCTTTCAACAGTCCCCCGAGCGTTCCCCGCCTGATACACCATCGCGAAACGGATCGGTACTCGATTGACCAGACCCGCCCGGTCGACTTGCGGCTGAAAACGGGCTACGCGAAGGAATTGACGACTGCAAGGGGAGATGCCGCCATGTCGAACGCGTATCGAATTTTTGGCAACGAACTGTCACCCTACTCGGTCAAAGTTCGCTCGTACTTTCGCTACAAGCGGATCCCTCACGAGTGGCTGATTCGCAACTCGGAAACGGAGGCGGAGTTTCAACAGTACGCCAAGCTGCCGCTGATCCCCCTGGTGGTCACGCCGGATGGAAAGGGCATCCAGGATTCGACACCGATTATCGAGCACTTTGAGACCTTGTATCCCGAGCCGTCGATCCACCCGCATGATCCCACGCTCGCCTTCCTCTCCGCGCTGATCGAGGAGTACGGGGACGAGTGGGGCAACAAGCCGATGTTCCACTATCGCTGGTGGTACGAGCCCGATCAGCAGTCGGGGGCCGAACGCATCGCCCGCAGCATGATGCCGGGTCTGTCCGCGGCGGAGGTACCGAAGGCCGTCGAAATGGTGAAGGGACGCATGATCCCACGCCTGAAGTTCGTCGGTTCACGCGCGGAAACCAAGGATCAGATCGAGGGCTCCTTCTTCCGCCAACTCGCAATCCTCAATGCGCATCTGGCGCGGCGGCGGTATCTCTTCGGCGCGCGCCCGGCGTTTGGGGACTTCGGGCTCTACGCGCAGCTCTATCAGTGCTCCACCGATCCGACGCCCGGCGGCATCATGCGCGCGAGTGCGCCCAACGTCCTCGCGTGGATCCAGCGTATGCTCGATCCCATCAAGGACGGCGGATTCGAAACGTGGGACGCGCTCAAGCCGACGTTGACGGCGCTGCTCAAGGACGAGATCGGCGCCATCTTTTTCCCGTGGACGATCGCCAACGCGAAAGCGCTGGCCGCTGGACAGAAGGAGTTCTCCATGACGCTGGCCGGCAAGCCCTACACGCAGGAGACCCAGAAGTACCACGCCAAATCCCTGGCCGTCTTGCGGACCCGCTACGCCGCGGTGGCAGACAGGTCCGCGCTCGATGCCGTCCTGAAGGAAGCCGGGTGTTACGAGGGACTACAGGCCGCCGGCTGAATTGCGGCTTTTTCCCTTCTCGCACTCAATCGAGCTCCGCGCGACGCCGCGTAAAGCGACCCGACGGGGAGCGGCCCGCCGAAGAGACGCTGGGCGCAGCCCATGCGGCCCGGCGGCGTTTTCTCCGCAGCTCGATCCCCTCGCGTACGAGGGCGGCTTCGAGGTGTCGGAAATCATGTCCGGCAACCCGGCCTCGCTTCCACAGCGCCCTGAGGTCTTCAAGGGCCTTTTCGGGGTTCTTCGATTTCGTCAATCCCAGGACCTGCGCCGCTAGCAGCTCAATGTCGCTGAGCGGCGGATCGGCCTTGTCCCAGACTCCGCGCAACTCGCGCAGAAAGATACTCGTGGTGACTCGGCCGATGCCCTTGAAGGCAAGGAGCCGGGCTTCGAGATCGGCGCTGCTCTCGGCCTGGGCGTGGATGTTCTCCACCTTGCCGTCGTACTCATCGAGGAGCTTGCGGCACATTTCGCTGATGGACGTGGACTTGATGTTGTCGTAGCGGGCGTACCCGCCTTCGCCCATCACCGGGATGAGCCCTTCCCACCCAGCACGGAGAATGGCCTGCGGGGTCAGCAGCCGGTGCCGCGCGAAGGCCTTGTAGGTGCTCTTCGCGACTCGCTCGCTGATCCGGCCGCCGAACAGCATGGCCGCCAGCAGCCACTTGAACGGCTGGCGGGCAACATCGATGCCGAGTTCTTCCGAGAACAGTCCGCCCTTCTCTTCCAGCAAGTACCGGAGGCGTTCCATACCGTGCCCCCATCCTACGCCGACGAAATGGCACACGCATCCACCTTGCGCTGTTTCAGTGCCGCTGGAGCGAGGGCCGCCGTCTGGCACAAGACATTATGACCGTGCCCTGTACCCCACGCCCCAGATACGCAGCAATTCGCGACAGCCGGCGTGGAAATCGTGGCTGAAATCCACCTGCTGATAGCTTGATAGTGTCCAAGAAAGTGGCTTGTGATTACACGGCCGGTAGGAAAGAGGCACGATTCGGTTTTCGTAGCGAGCTTCCTGTAAGGCGTAAACCAGCTCACGCTTTACCCACTTGGATTTCACGGCATCTGGAGAAAGCACAAGCAGGAACCAATCGCACCTGTCCAGAGCGGCCCCAATCTCATCATGCCACTGTTCTGCCCCGCGGATATTCCGTCGGCTGTACCAGACAGGAACCCCGTGGTCAGCCAGCACCTCGGCAAGCCTCGTCGCAAAGGCCCGGTTCTGATCCGAGTGGGAGAGGAAAGCCTCAGTGGGCAGCGGCACGACGGCTAGGCCTGGCAGGAGTCCGTGGTGCTTTTAGAATGTCTAGAATACGTTCGGTTGCTTCTTCCGGGTCGTTGTTCAGCTTCACTTGGGGAAGCTTTCGGAGGATCCAAGGGATTTTCTTCGTGGGCCGCAGCATCACAGGGATCAATCGCCCCTCGAAATTGGCGGAGCCAAGGGCGTACTCGATCTCACGGCGGACCGACGGCGCGTCGACCGAGTCCGGCGACACAAGCACAACCATGGCGCGCGACTGTTGCAGCGCTTTCCCAATCGCCAATGACCAGTTGTCACCGGGAAACAGCTCCTGGTTGGGGTCCCATACATCCAAGCCCGCCTCCGACAAGCGTTCAGCGAGTTCCCTCGCCCGTTGCTTGTCCGCCTGAACGTAGCTCATGAACACTTTCATCGTATGTCACCTTGTACCCCGGGCATCGCCCCGCTTCAAGCTTCACCCAGCATCGGCGATTTGGAATCGACACCTCTGGCTCCTTGGTGACGGCAGTCGGTCGCTTCGAGTGGACGAGGCGCGTGCACAGGCATTGCCCCTGGTCGGAATCACCGCGGCGGCGCAATGCGAATGCGCTCGACGAGTGTCTGCCACGAGTTGTTCGCCCCATCGTCTCGACACCTGAGGTAGTTGCTGAAGGGTCCACCCGTGCTCTTGAGGTTCGTGCCTTTGCACTGGTAACAGGTCGCGGAAAGACGCTCCGCAAGGCGTTGTAGCGTCTGCACGTCAACACGCTCGACCTTCTCGCACCCGAGCTTGGCGCACTTGACCACGAAACCCTGATTGTTGATGGCCAGATCGGCCGCGCCACCACACTGAGAACACCGCGGGTCTTCGAATCGCTTGTCGAGAGCCCGCAGCTCTTCGAAGACTCGATCACCCGCTGTCTCTGCTTGCTGCGCCGACCGACTGTTTCGGTGGCTCGCAGTGCGCGTTGTCTCGGGAGCGAGATCATCGGCCCTCGGTGCAGCGAGCGGCTGCATCGGTGGTTCTGCAATGATGCTCTCGTGCGAAGGGCCCCGCTCGACCACCATACGTTCAGGAGCCGAGGGGGTCTCATTGCTGGCCCTCGGTATTTTCTCCTTGTCGATCGCCAGAATAGTAGCCTGCATCGACGTGTCACCGACCGAGATGGTCACCTCGTCGTCGATGCCTGCTCCCAGGAGCGCCACGCCTGTGGGACTCGATGATTTGAAGACGCCCATACTTGGATCATGTTGCTCGGCTGCAACCACAAGCGTGGCTTGGTGGACTGGCGCATCGTCGTAGGACACCAGTACGCGGTCGCCGATCTCAACAACGGGGTCCGTCGAGGTGGATGTGGGCTCAGTGTCTGAGGTGCCGGGCTCGGTGACTTCGACAGTGCGGTGCTCGGTGTAGATGTTTTTCCGGGCCTCTCGCGCCATCGGCTCGATGCGTAGAGCGGTCAGCATGCTAACAAGGTCGGCCACGCAGCCATCGGGATCACGCCGAAAGCTCGATGCCCAGCAGCGCCAAAAGCGCCAGCCCATACGTTCCATCGCTCGCTGGCGAAGCATGTCCTCGAGCCACTTCTCGGGCGGATGCCACTTGTCGCCGTCCAGTTCGACCGCAAGGCGCCGGTCGTTTTCGCCGTCGACGACAAGGTCAATGCGCCAGCTGCCGACCCCGACCTGAGGCGTAACACAGTAGTCGAGCCCGGTAAGACGCGTGAACACGTCCCGCTCGAAGCCTGACTCACACCGATCAATAAGGTCACCTGCTGGCTGCTCGGCTCTCGGCATCGGATCCCTGAAGTGGCGGATGACCTTCAGCCTGAGGTCTTGTGGGTTTCTCAGACTCTCCTCCGCAACCGAACGGAAAAGGTACATACGGTCCCGGGCGCGACTCAGAGCAACGTTGAACCGCTGCTGATAAACTTGGGCGGTCAGCGCACCGTCCCCGGGGCTCGACACCATGCTGACGAACATGATGTCGCGTTCTTTGCCCTGGAACGTTGCGGAGTCGCCGCAGGCGATCTTGTGGCGATGAAACACCTCCTCACCAATGCGGTCGAGCAGCAGCTGCTGAATGAAGTGCGCCTGCTGTGCGCCGATTAGAGACACGACTCCGATCGTGCGGTTGGCATAGCGGGGATGCTTCACGATCGTTTCAACTTCGTCCGTAATGGCTTCTGCTTCGACTCGGTTGATCTTGCGTCTGTCCTTCCGGCCATGCGGCAAGTAGACATCGATCAGCGGAGGGTCCAGGCGCTCCGATGGTTTTGGAATGCGCAGTGGAATGATCGGCTCGGGATAAAACTGGAAACTGAAACGGATGATCGGTTCGACGCAGCGGAAGTGCTCCCTGAGCATGATTCGTGTGCCCGGAAACACCGCGCTAGCCAACGCGTAAAGAGAGCTTCCGGGCAGAAGCAACTGCCCGAAGGGCTGTTCCTTCAGGTAGTTGTGCCGGAGCTGGAGGATTCTTCGCTCCTCGACGAAGGCCGCAGTGGGGCTGACCTGTCTGTCGTCGCCGACGATCAGCAACTGCCTGCCGCGCATCAACGCGGGCAATGCTTCGATGCTTGACTGCGAGGCCTCGTCGACAATGACCAGGTCGAACGAGCCGATCTCGGCGGGCAGATGCTCGGATATCCGCCACGTTGGCATGATCCAGCAGGGGACCGCCGAGTAGCAATTCTCCATGGCCTTGCGAGCATCCCCACGGAAGCGAGCCGCTCTTTTCCCTCTTCCAGTACCGAGGCTGCTCAGCGCGTGTGTGAACATCGCAAGGGCGGCCTGCACGCGATCGGTGAGGTTTCGCCTGAGTCCGAGGTAGGTCCTCAGCTTGACGACATCGCTGAAGGTCTTTCGGCAATCATCTTCGCATTCGAGTCGCAGCCGTGACAGCTCGCGGAGACGGTCGCGACCGTCGATCTGGCGCAGGTACCCCGAGATGCGCGCCCACTGCCAGCTCTGCCGCCATGCTCCCGGCGCCAATGGATCATCCGTGTCGCCGGCAGGTTGAGTCCGAAGCTGCTGAGCCCATTTGACTCCACCCGACTCCTGGATCAGGTCCGCCACCCGTCCAGCTTCCGCTAGGTGCGGTCTGAGGTTTTGAATCCGGGTCAGCTCTCGGCATAGAGCTTCCCATCGGTCACCAACTTGTTGCGCGTTCAGATCAGGATTCCCAAGGTCCGTCTCAGCGAAAGTGCCCATCTGTTCGACCACGGCGCCGGAGCAGACGGCCAAGCGCTTGATCAGATCGGCCCGCGTAGCGCGTGAACCAGCAAGGCGGATTCTGGAGAGATTCAGCCTAACGGCTTCCGCCGCCGCAACGGCGCTGGTTTTCGACTCGAGAACAGCGCGCGCGTCAATTCCCTGGGGGAATAGCCCCTTCACTTCAGAAGAAATCCGTGGCCCGTGTTCTTGGAGAATGCACCAGGCTTTGTGCAGAAGGCTCGATGTGTCAGCGATCCACTTGCCGGTGTAGTCCCCTTCGTCATCCAGCGGTGGCAGGTCAAACTCCTCTCTGATCGCTGTCCACTTGCGAGTGAACTCCGAGATTTCACGGTGCCAGGCGAGGTATGCGGCCACCTTCTGCCAATCTTCGGTGGATTCTGGCGGCCGGCCTTGGACCTCGATCCGTTGCACCAAATCCCTCGCCTCCGTCTTGCCGAAGGGAATGACACTGAACGGCCGCTTGCCGCGAACCGCCCTCTCAACGGCCTCCGCCACCTCCAGATGACCGTCCGCCTCGTGCGGGATGCGCACTGCATTGCGAAGCATGTCTGGGCGGCGATCGGCAATTGCGGACATGATTGGGATCAACTCGTTGAACAGCCGAGTGCTGTCACCATCCAGGCCATTGCGTCGCCACAGCTCGAAGAGTCGAGCCAGCCAACGCTTATCGTCGGCGGCATCAAAGAACTCGATGACTTGCTCGATGACAGTCAGTAGCGTTTCTGCCCGGGTCGGCGCGTCGCGTGCAGTCATCGACAATGCGGCTAAGCTTTCGCGAGCAATCCGTTGCTCCAGGTTTGCGGCGCTGACCAAGTCCTGGTGCAACCCCGTGATGGTCGCCGTGTCTGGCAGGTCGGATACGCTGGGTAGGACTCTACCCAGGTAGACCAAGTCAGCGCCGAGGACCTTTCGCGCGCTGCGACCCGCTGCCACATCCTCATCCGTAAAGCGGGGCTCGTGCTTCGCGTCGAGATCCAACTCGTCTCGCAGCCATGCGTGCTTGTCTTGCTCACGAACCACATGCTCGGCAAGTTCCGCCGGCATCAACCCGTCCTCGCTCTTCTCATTGCGCAAAACAATCTTCGTGAGGTGCTTCTCAGCCCAGGTACGCAGCTCTCGATCGATCTTCTCGATCTTTTCGCGCAGTTCGACGACGCGGCGCTGGCCGGCGACGATTTCTCGCTTAAGCTGGTCCACGTCCGCCCGCACAGCCGTGTTCGACAGGATGCGGACGGCTTGCTCCAACTGCCTCAAGCCCTCGCGCTCGGTACTGAGTAAGCTAATTACGAGATCACGAATACCTTCTGGGATGTGGTTGCGTACTTCCACGAGCGGCTCGGCAGCCTTGGAGGTAACCAGGACGCGCTTCCCGGTTGCTAAGCAGTGGCAGATGATGTTCGCGATGGTGTGGGTCTTACCTGTACCGGGTGGACCCTGGACTACCATCCCATCCGCCGTCTCAAGCCGCTTGATGATGGCGATTTGCTCCTCGTTGAACGGTTTCGGAAAGAAGAAATCCTCTGGCTCTTCGGTCTCCTCTCCGCCAGTTGTCCGCTCGCTACCGGCGCCTTCAGTACTTGGACCTCCAATGTCGATCCCCGGAGCCTGTCAATGAAAGTGAGACAGTCGGCATCCGAATTTAGTGTAGCGCCGGCAGCGGCGAGAGCATGAACGACGCGACGGAGACGCTGGTGTTTGGGGTACCCATGTCCTCACCGGGGTCGAGATCGTGGCGCTG